>DATLXR010000014.1:0-3090 GCA_035575595.1 Sphingomicrobium sp. | reverse complement strand
CCCGGCTGGATCGTGCGCGCACGTTCGGCGACGATCGCGCCCGTCATGCCCCCCGGCAAGACAATGTCGGTGAACAAAAGGTCGACATTTCCCTCCGCACTTTCGAGCAGCCGGAGTGCCGACTGGCCATCGGCCGCCTCGATCACATGGTAACCCAGTTCGCGCAGCGATTGCGCCGAATAAGCGCGAACGTCGTCATCATCCTCGCACACCAGGATCGTCTCGCTATCATCGCCTTGTGGAGCGAAGTCGGGAGCGACCTTATCCTCAACCTCGACCTCCTCACCGTGATGGCGTGGCAAATAGATTTTGATGGTCGTCCCCTCACCATGCTCGGAGTAGATCTTCAGGTGGCCGCCCGATTGCTTGACGAAACCATACACCATCGAAAGCCCGAGGCCGGTGCCCTTGCCGACCTCCTTGGTCGTGAAAAATGGGTCAAATGCGCGCTCGGCCGTTTCGGCGTCCATGCCCGACCCGGTGTCGGAAATACAGATGACGACATATTGGCCCGGAGCCACGCCGCTATTATGCTGGGCGTAGCTGCGGTCGAGGTGGGTGTTGGCGGTCTCGATTGTCAGCTTGCCGCCATCGGGCATCGCGTCGCGCGAATTGACCGCGAGATTGAGCAGGGCATTTTCAAGCTGATTCGAATCGGCCTCGACACGCCACAGCCCCGACCCGAGGACGGTTTCGACCGCCACTGTTTCGCCGATCGCGCGAAACAGCAGTTCCGACATCCCCGAGACAAGCTTGTTCGGATTGAAAACCTTGGGAACGAGCGGCTGACGGCGCGAAAAAGCCAGCAGACGCTGGGTCAGAACAGCGGCGCGCTCCGCTCCCTTGAGCGCGTTTTCGACTGACCGCTCGAGCCGGGGCGAGTCCTTTGGAATGGTCCGCCGCAAGATGTCGAGGTTGCCGGTGATGATCTGCAAAAGATTGTTGAAGTCATGCGCGATTCCGCCGGTCAACTGCCCCAGCGTTTCCATCTTCTGCGACTGGCGAAGCGCCTCCTCGGCTTCAACGCGCAGTACAACTTCCTCTGCGACGCGAGTTTCGAGGGTTTCGTTGAGGCGCGTCAGCGCTTGTTCGGCCTCGACCTGCTCGCTGACGTCGACATTGGTCCCGAACCAGCGGACGATCTGACCCTGGTCGTCGCGGATCGGGACGGCGCGCGTTAGGAAAGGCCGATATTCGCCATCGACGTTCCTCAGCGGGAACGTCATTTCGAAGGGTGTGCCGTGTTCGAGGCACTCGGTCCAACGCTCGAGGACAGCGGGAAGCGTGTCCGGATGGTGCACCGCTTCCCAGCCCCAGCCTGCCTGGTCCTCGGGCACAGTGCCGGTAAATTCGTACCAGCGGCGGTTGAACCAGAATATGTTGCCGTCGGCGTAGGCCATCCAGGCAAGTGCAGGGATATTATCGGCCAGGGCGTAAAATTCCTCACTCCGTTCGCGAAGTGCCTGCTCGGCAGCCTTGCGGTCGGTCAGGTCGAGGATCGTGCAAGTCGCCCCAACCCGGACGTTGCCGCGCATGATCGGCGCTACCCAATATTCGACCGGCACGGCCGTACCGTCACGGCGGAAAAACAATTCGTCGGGGACGTGGGCTGATGCGCCCGATGACGCACAGCGGTAGATCGGGCATTCCTCGACCGGATAATGGGAGCCGTCGGGGTGGGTGTGATGGATGAGGCCGTGCAGCTTCTCGCCGATGACCTCGGATTCCTCCGCAAACCCCATCATCTCCAGGAAGCTGCGGCTAACCAGCGTCGTTGAGCCTTCGCAGTCAACACAATAAAAGGCTCCCCCCGACGTTTCGAGCACGAGCCGTAGCTGCTCCTCACGGTCGCGGAGCGCCTGCTCGACTTGCCTGCGCTCCGTGATGTCGACCGTGACGCCCGGAAAATGGGTTGGGTTGCCGGCTTCGTCAAAATATGCGCGACCGCGCGCGATGACCCACCGCGCCTCGCCATCGGCTCGAAGAAGCCGGTATTCGCATTCATATTCGCCGTGAGTGGCAACTGCCTCCTCGATCGCTTTGCCAACGCGCTCCCGGTCATCGGGATGGATGCCCGCGACGAACTCCGCGATTGGAGCACCCGCCATGGCGCGCTCAGGGTGCACCGAGTAAAGTTCGGCGAAACGTTCGTCGGCATAAACAAGGTCGGTCCGAATGTCCCAATCCCAGGTGCCAATCGCAGTCGCCGCGTTAAGTGCTAGCTGAAGTCGGTCGTCGCTCTCGCGCAACGCCGCATCCGCCGCCTTGCGAGCAGTGATGTCACGAACGATGGCGAGGAGGCAGGGCCGGTCGTCGATCGTAATCGTCGAAGCGGAGATTTCACTGGCGACGAAACGGTCATCCTTGGTTCGGCACGCGAACTCGTCGGTCCAGCCATGCCCCTCCTCGACCACATCCTCGATGAAGGCCTGGAACGCCGGCAGATCCTTCGGGTGGAATTGCGATATGGGGGTGACGCGAATCTCCTCTCGCGTGTAGCCGAACATCGTGCAGGCCTTGGGATTGGCTTCGCGGATTTCGTCGCGCTGCGGATCGAGCAGGAAGATCGCATCGTTGGAATGCTCGAAGATTTTCCGCAGACGCTCTTCGCTTACCCGAAGGCGGCGTTCGGCTTCGAACCGCTCGCTGTCGTCGCGGACGTTGAGGATGGCGCCGATCTGTTGTCCCTCGTGAAGGAGCGGCCGCGCCGAGCCGATCGCAACGACCTCGCTGCCATCGGGACGGCGAATGCGCCAGCGTGCGTCTTCGACGGTTTTGCCGTCCCTAACCGCTTGCACGAGGGGAAGATCAGCGAACGGATACGCATCGCCGTCCATCGTGAACAGATGGTACGTCTCGCTATAATCGTCCGGCGCGACATCGAGTGTCTTGACCCCGTGGAGGCGCTCGGCCGCTTGATTGACGAACAACAGTTTGCCGTTAGCCCCCGCGATGATCACGCCTTCGGACAATTGCTGGAGGATCGGTACGTGGTCGTTGGCAAGGCCCAAAAGCGCCAAGTCGGTCAAATTGGTACCCTCGCCGCCGGACGATGTCAGATTCATTCTTGGACCTCGATGCCGAACGTTC
>DATLXR010000013.1:0-110798 GCA_035575595.1 Sphingomicrobium sp. | reverse complement strand
TCGCTAATCCACCGCCCAAGGGTCGAAATCCATCGCATCGACCCGCTTCAATGCCCCTGCCGCATAGCCGAGGACGAGTCCGCCCAGCAGTAATGCAAGCTTGCCGCGTTGCGCCCGAAAAAGTTCGATCATCCCGCTTCTCCCCTGCGGCAAGCCTAGCAGCGAGCCGCGACCCGGTGATGAAGATCGGATGGCGAAATGATGACGGTCAGTGCGCCGCCTCGACCGCTTCGATGCCGCTCGCTTCGAGCTGCCCGTTGATCGTCGTCATTAGTCGGTCGAGCCCGGCCTGGTCCTGCGCCTCGGCGCGGGCGACGAGGACATCTTGCGTGTTCGAGGCGCGCAGGAGCCACCAGCCGTCGGCGGTTTTGACGCGGACGCCGTCGGTCTTGTTGACCTCGGCGCCCTCGGCCGCGAGCCGGTCGGCGACTTCGCCGACGACCGCGAACTTGCGGCTTTCGTCGACCTGGAAGCGGAGTTCGGGGGTGGCGACCGAGATCGGCATTTCGCTTTTCAATTCGGTGAGCGACTTGCCGCTCTGGCTGACCGCGCGGATCAGGCGGATCGCGGCGTAGAGCGCGTCGTCGAAGCCGTACCACTCATGCTTGAAGAAGATGTGACCGCTCATCTCGCCCGCTAGCGGCGAGCCGGTTTCCTTCATCTTCGACTTGATCAGGCTGTGCCCGGTGTTCCACATCAGCGGGGTTCCGCCCATTTCGGCGATGCGGTCGAACAGGGTCTGGCTGGCCTTGACGTCGGCGATGATCGTCGCGCCGGGCAGGTCCTTGAGCACCGGCCCCGCAAGGATGATCAGCAATTGGTCGCCCCAGATCACCCGGCCCTGGCCGTCGACCGCGCCGATGCGGTCGGCATCGCCATCGAACGCGATTCCAAAGTCGAGCCCCTTGTCGGCGACCAATTGCTTCAAATCGGCGAGATTGGCTTCGACCGTCGGATCGGGATGATGGTTGGGGAAGCGGCCGTCGACATCGGTGTAAAGGAGATGATGCTCGCCGGGCAGGCGCTTGACGAGCTTTTCGAGCACCGGGCCGCCGGCACCGTTGCCGGCATCCCAGCCGATCCGATAAGCGCCACCGTCGAAGCCTTTGACCAGTGCCTCGACATAATCATCGACGATATCGTGATCCTCGACCGAGCCCGAACCTTCGCTCCAATCGGCTTCGGCTGCGCGGCGGCCGAGATCCTGAATTTCGGCGCCGAAAACCGAACGGCCCTTCAGAAGCATCTTGAAACCGTTGTAATCGGAGGGATTGTGACTTCCGGTGACCTGAATGCCACCATCGACGTCGAGCGTCGAAACGGCAAAATAGAGCATCGGTGAGGGTCCAAGGCCAATTCGCACGACATCGAGTCCGCCAGCGGTGAGACCGGCGATCAATGCATCTTCAAACTCGGGCGAGTGAGTGCGGCCATCGCGACCGACCGCGATCCTTTTCGCACCTTCACTGGTGGCCAAAGCGGCGAAGCTGCGACCGAGCGCGGTCGCGTCCGCCGGATGAAGGGTCGATCCGACGACGCCGCGCACATCATATTCGCGCAGGATGGTACGATTAAACTGATGAGACATTGGATTCCTGTGGATTGAGGATCAGCCCGCGGCGGCGGCCGCAGGCGCTTGGGAGATTTCGGCCTGAGCGGGAATGGCGAATCCGGCGATCATTTCGCGCAATTCCTGCCGGGCCGCAATATGTCCGAGCGCGACTTCACCAAGCTCTCCGAGGTCAAGCAGGGTCAGGCCCTTGGGGAAAAGCTCGCGGAAGATGACGCGTTCGCCAAGGCCGGGGATGACTCGAAAGCCGACGCGGCGGGCCAATTCGTCGAGCGCGGCGCCAACGCGGCGGAGATTGTGCGATTCGACGTGCTGGAGGCGGTTGCGGAGCACGACCCAGTCGACGCTTCGGCCGGTCGTTTTGGCGCGCTGCGTGCGGCTGTTCCAGATCAGCTCGGCATAGAAGCTTGGCTTGGTGACCTTGAAATTTTCAGGGTGAACCTGACCGATCAGGTCGAGATCGACAAAGCTGTCGTTCATCGGCGTGACCAATGTGTCAGCCTTGACGATCGCCGCGCGGGCGATGGCATCGTCGCGGCCGGGTGTGTCGATGACCAGCACATCGCAATGTTCGGAAAGTCGCGCGACCGCGGCGTCGAGCGCGGGCTCACTCTGATCCTCAAGCACTTCGAACGTCGCGCAGACTAGGCTCTTGTCGAGGCGGCGGATCGTCGCGTCGCGATTTTCGAAGTAGCGGGTCATGGTCCGCTGACGATGGTCGAGGTCCAGCGCGGCGACGCGGTGGCCCGAGGCGGCGAGCGCGATTGCCGCGTGAACCGCGGTCGTGGATTTGCCGGTCCCGCCCTTTTCATTGGCGAAAACGAGGAAATGCGGCTGGCCCATGGCCCGGTTGCCCCTTGTGTTGCCGATTGCCGCACGTCACACGCGGCCCCTTGGACCCGGCTGTATCGGAGGGGCGATTCCCATGCAAATCCTTCGTCAGATAAGCGAATTGGCCCCGGCGACCGCGGGCTGGCGCGCAGCGGGAGAAAAGATCGCTCTGGTCCCGACGATGGGGGCGCTTCATCCGGGACATATGGCGCTGGTCGATGCGGCACGGGCTCGGGCCGATCGGGTAGTGACGACGATCTTCGTCAATCCGCTGCAGTTTGGCGCGGGCGAGGACCTCGATCGCTATCCGCGACCGGAGGCGGAGGATGTTGCGCTGCTTGAAGCGCACGGCTGCGATATGCTGTGGATGCCGGCCGTGGCTGAGCTTTATCCGCCAGGATTTGCGACCCGGATCAGCGTGTCGGGGGTCAGCGAGCGATGGGAAGGCGAGGCTCGGCCGGGGCATTCCGCTGGAGTCGCGACTGTTGTCGCCAAGCTGTTTGCGGCGGTCAGGCCCGACCTGGCGCTGTTCGGCGAGAAGGATTTTCAGCAACTAGCGGTGATCCGGCGAATGACTTCGGACCTTGGCTTGGGGGTCGGGGTCGTTGGAGTGCCGACGGTGCGGGAAAGCGATGGGCTCGCTCTGTCCTCGCGCAATGCTTACCTTAGCGGCGACGAACGTGCTCGGGCGACCGAGCTACCGAGGGTGCTGAACCAGGCTCGCGATGCAATCGTGAAGGGCGTCCCGGTGGATGAGGCGCTCGCGCAAGCGAGGGAGCGACTGGGGGACGCCGGATTTGCAAGCGTGGATTATATCGCGCTGATCGATTCCGAGAGTCTGGAACCGCTCAAAGCGGCGGCGGGCGAGATGCGGTTGATCGCGGCAGCGACGATCGGAACCACGCGGCTGATCGACAATATTCGTGTCACTTCGGCCACAGAGCGCAAATAGGTATCCGCCGCGTTAACCATTTGTTCGGGATTGGAGCCCGAAACCCTGTTCAGCGAACAACAGGGGATGTGACATGGCGATCAGTCAGAAAAGCGCGGACTTTCTACTCAACAGCCGGCTGAGCGATGCCGCTTCGGGAAGCGTCGAGGCGCTTTTCGAACTTGGTGTCAGCTTCTCGACCGGGCGCGGAGATGTCCCGGTCGACCTGATCGAAGCACATAAATGGTTCAACCTTGCGGCGCTGTCCGGAGATACACGGAGCCAGGCGTGCCGCGCGGAAATCGCTTTCGAAATGAGCGCCCGCGAGATCGCCGAGGCCCAGCGTCAGGCGCGGTCCTGGTTGAGCGTTACCGGACAGCAACGCGCCGCCTAGCGCACGACCACGGTTACCGCGCGGCGGTTCTGCGCCCATGCGCTTTCGTCCGATCCCGTTGCCGCCGGGCGTTCCTTGCCCCAACTGATCACGGTCAGCCGCCCGGCCGGCACGCCGTTGGCGATCAGAAAATCCTTCGCGCTATTGGCGCGGCGTTCGCCCAAAGCGAGATTATATTCACGAGTGCCCCGCTCATCGGCATGACCCTCGATCGATCCGCGCACGGACGGATTGGCAATCATCCAACGGGCCTGCGCCGTCAGAGTCGCGCGCGAGGGATTGTCGAGGGCATATTCGTCGGTCCCGAAATAAATTGTGTCCGAACCAGCCTTGGCAACGAGGTCCGCCTGCATCCCGGGAAGCTCGACCAAATCGACCGAATCGTCTGCTGCGGTAGTTGTCGTTCCGCGCGACGCAGGGTCGACGACGGGGGCCACCGCTGCTGCCGGGGGCGTCTTGCGGCCGCATGCGCCGGTGACCAGCATGATGCCGGTTGAGCCGATGAGGAGAATCCTGTTCATTTGTTGCTCCTGAAACTTTGTGCGGGCCTAAAGATTGAGCGGCGACCAGCTGGGGTCCGAACCACCGAGCGGGGTTGGCATTCGTCGCGGTGAGCCGCCGTTGATACTGACCGCGTGCAGCGATGCTTCACCGCTGCCGCGCGCGGTGCGGTGGAACATTACGAACTGGCCGTTGGGCGCCCAGCTTGGCGCTTCGTCCTGCCATGAGTCGGTCAGCAATTTCAGTCCGCTCCCCGAAGAATTCATGACGCCGACGCGGAAGCCGCCGCCGATGCGCGTGAAAGCGATAAGGTCGCTGCGCGGGCTCCATACCGGCGAAGCAAATGCGCCGCCGCCGAAGCTGATGCGCTGCTGGCCCGTGCCGTCGGCGCTCATAATGTAAAGCTGCTGAGACCCCGAGCGGTCGCTTTCGAAGACGATCCGACGTCCGTCGGGCGAATAGCTTGGCGAGGTGTCGGCGCCCGGTGCCGAGGTCAGCCGCCGCGGAGTCCCTCCGTCGGCGCCGACGACATAAATGTCGGTATTGCCTCCGCTTGCCATCGAAAAGAGGATGTCGCGGCCATCGGGCGAAAAGCGCGGGGCGAAGGTGAAGGCAGTGCCGGGAACGAGCAGGCGTTCCGCGCCCGAGGCGACGTCCATGACATAGACGCGCGGGCGGCGGCCCTGGTAACTCATATAGACGAGTTTATCGCCGCGCGGGCTGAAGCGCGGGGTGATTACGGTGGCGCGACCGGTGGTCAGGTAGCGATGATTGGAGCCGTCCGAATCCATGATCGCGATGCGCTTTTGCCGATTATTCTTTGGACCGGTCTCGGCGACATAGACGATGCGCGTGTCGAGGAAGGGCTGCTCGCCCGACAGGCGGGCGTAGACAGTGTCGGCGCATTTGTGCGCGGCGCGGCGCCAGTCGGCTGCGGCGACCGCGAACCCCTGACGCGCCAGTTCGCGCCCGGCGGCGACATCGAAGAGATAGCAGCCTACCGTTATGCGACCGTCTGAGCGCGGCTCGATCGAGCCGGACACCAGTGCCGAGGCGCCAGCATTGCGCCAGGTGGCGTAGTCCGGGCTCTCGGCCTGGCCGAAGCTGTAGCTTCCGATCCCGGCGGGCCCGAGCGGGGTGAACAGGCCGGTCGAGCGGAGGTCGGACGCGACGACCTCGGCGATCTGGCGGCCGAGCGAGTCGCTGCTTCCTCCCGCGCTGGGCATGGCGGGGACGGCGATTGCCATCGGTGCGGTGATCCCGCCGACGACATCGACTTCGAGTGGCCCGCTGTCCTGGGCATAAGCGCCGGCTGCCAAAGGCAGAGCGATCAGCGCGGCAATGATGGACTTCACGAAAAGGCTCCTCACGGCAGATTATAATTCATGATGAAATCGGACCAGCCCTTGCCGCTCGCGGTTTCGTAGAGGTCGGCGGGAAGTCCGGTGAGCGGAGCGCAGCCGACGAAGGTCGCGACTGCGAGATCCTTGACCCTTTCTTCGAAGCGCCCGTTTTCGTCGTCGACGCCCGAGGTGCCGATAACCTGTGGCGAGCGGGTGAGACGGCCGCTGCGGGCTAGCTGCAAGCGCATCTTCACGCGGATTCGGCTTGCGCCCGGGCCGGGGCTGACCTGGCGATCGGCGCAGGGCTGAACCTGGCGGCGGATTGCCGAAACGATTCCCGCCATCGCCGAGGCGCTGACCGTTGCCGCGGCAGGTCTGGCCTGAGCAGTTGATGAGCTTTCCGATATTCCCTTCAAGAAGTCGTCGCCGATGCGCGACACGCGCGGAGCGGATTTGGCCGGAGCGGGTTTGGCCGGAGCGGGGCGGGCCGGTGCGGCCCTGATGGGGGTTGCCCTCGGAACGGGTCTGGCGGCCGCGCGAGGTGCCGGCGTCGGGATGATTCTTGGCGCTGGCGGTGGGGGCTCTGCGCGCGGGGCGGGGGTTGGCTCGACTGGCTCGGACTCGCTTTTTTCCGGTGCCTCGCTTGGTGGAGGGGGAGTCGCAATCGTTGGCGGTGCAGCGGCGGCGACACCTAGCTCTTCGACGAATTCAACCTCCATCGAGGGCGGTTCGGGCGGGGTTTCGATTTGGGCCAGATGAAGCGACAAGGCCGCGACAAGCGCGACATGCAATCCCAGCGCGAGTCCGGTCCCGGCAAGCTCTGCGCGGTCGAGGGTCATTCGGCGTCACCGCCAACCGAGACCAGAGCGACGCGGTTGAGTCCGGCGCGATTAAGCTCGCCCATCACGCGCATCACCCGGCCGTAATCGAGGCTGCGGTCCGCGCGCAGATAGATGCGGCGCCCCTCCGCGGGTTGTGGCGAAGCGGCGATCCTGGCGAGCGTCGCTGGCAAAGCCGACTCGGCGATCGGGGCCTCGTCGATGGTGATCGCGCCCCCGGCGTCGATCGCGACCTGCACCGGCTCGGCTTGCTGGTCGAGGGCCCCGGCGCGGCTTTCGGGAAGATCGACTGGGACCCCGGCGACGAGCAAGGGCGCGGTGACCATGAAGATGATCAGCAGGACGAGCATCACGTCGACCAGGGGCGTGACGTTGATTTCCGACATTGGCGCGCGGCGGTGACGGCGCGAGCGGGAGGGCATGCTGGCGCTCATTCCTTAGCGCCCGCTCCCTTGGCGCCGACTTCGACCTCAAGTTCTCGACTGAGCGTCGCGTGGAAGCGGTCGGCGAAGCGGCCAAGGCGGGCGTCGAGGCGGTCGAGTCCGTGACTGAGGCGATTATAGGCAATCACTGCTGGGATCGCCGCGAACAGGCCGATCGCGGTTGCGAACAAGGCCTCGGCAATTCCCGGAGCGACCACGGCAAGGCTGGTATTGTTGGCGCCCGCGATCGCGGTGAAGGCGCGCATGATCCCCCATACGGTTCCGAACAGCCCGACGAAGGGTGCGACCGACCCGACCGTGGCGAGGATGTTGAGCCGGTCACCGAGGCGGTCGAGCTCGGCGGCGACGGCGGCACTCATCCGGCTGGCGAGCCGCTCGCGGGTACCGGCGCGGTCGATGACGACTCCGCGCGTCGAGCGGCGCCACTCGTCGAGTCCGGCGGTAAGCACCGCCGCAGTGGGTAGCGGCTCGTTGCCACGAGCCTTGTGAAAGCTGTCGATGTCACTCGCCGCCCAGAAATCGCGTTCATAGGCCTCGGTCCGGCGATTGATCCGGCGCAGACGCAGCGCATGAGTGAAAATGATCGCCCAGGTCCATACGCTGGCCGCGAGCAGCCCGAGCATGACGGCTTTGACCACGACATCGGCCTCGAGAAACAAGGTCATTGGCGACATCAGGTCGGCGGTCGGCGTGGCAGTGGACATTATTCCCCTTTGGCTTCGAGAGAGCGGAACCGGTCGATCCACTCGCGCGGCTGGCGCCTCGGGCGACCATCGAGCGTGAGGAAAGCGGCGGTTACCCGAGCGTCGGTGACCGTTTCGGTCCCGCGCATGACTCGCTGATGAATGACGGTGGTCGCCGCGCGGATGATCTCGATCCTGCTGACCACGACCAGATCGTCGCCGAGGCGTGCCGAGCGGCGGTAGCGTATTGCGACATCGGCGACAGCATATACCCCTTCGCCGGCGGCGATTGCGTTATGCTGGTCAATTCCGAGTGCGCGAAGCATGTCGGAGCGGGCGCGCTCCATGAACTTGAGATAATTGGCGTAATACACGATGCCAGCGGTGTCGGTATCCTCGAAGTAGACGGTGAGCGCGAAGCGATGCTCGGTGCCGACGAAGCCACCGCGATAGGGCAAATCAAATTCTTCGGGCTTCATTGCCTGCGCCTTAGACCATCGGCGAGTCCGTCGGCAACGCCGTCTGACGTCAGTTTCGGGCCACGCGTTCGATATGGCGAAGGATGTCGCCTTGCGGTGCGTTGACGTCGATCATGTGCATCCCCCAACCCGGAAGGAAGAAGCCGAGCGCTCCGACCTCGCCGCCGACGCGGTCGGTGCGCTTGTCCTTGGGATCGGCATTGGTACGGATCGACAGATAGCCGAGCGGACCGTCGTTGATGCAGCGCGCCGACACGAGGCCGCGAGTGCGCAGAAACGGTGCGGGTGGGGGGCCTTGCGTCGACCAGACAATCGGCCCGCCAGCAACCGGTAGCGAAGAACGCGCATTCCAATAGCTGTCGAGCGGTACCCAGCCGGTTGCCCCGGGGCGAGCGGGATTGATGCAGGCGACGGTCATTCCGGGCTTGTCGGCAAAGCCGAACCGGGCACCGGCGGGAGGGGCGTTGCGCTCGCGATAACTGACCCAGGTGAGGACGCAGCCGGTCTGCGCCGGCTTCGAGCAGATCGGAGTGGTTTTGAAGGTGCCTCCGACCAGCTTTCCTTGTGGGACAAAGACATTGAAGCCGGGGACTATCGCCAGCTTCATTCGCTTGGCCTCGGGACGCCCTTCAATCTCATTGGCGAGGAGTTGAATTAGCATCAACGAGCCCTGGCTGTGACCGAGCAGTACGAATGGGCGGCCCTGATTATGCTGTGAGAGATAGGTTTTCCAAGCGGCGCGGACGTCGTTAAAAGCGAGCCGCGCCGGGCCAGTGACGTCGGCACCGGCTGCGGCGGCCGTAACCGCGCCGACGGTCATCGAGCGATAGACCGGGGCGAAGGCCCGGCACGCGCCGGAAAAGCGCGCGAACTGGCTGACGATCGACGCTTTTTCCTCGCCAGCTCCGGGGATGAGGTCGCTGTTCAACCCCTGATCGCGGCTGACTGTCGGGTAGACGATGAAGCAATCGACGGGCGGGTTTTTCGCAATCGTTGATGCAGCGATGGCGCCATAGCCGTCGGGATTGAGATCGGCGGTGCGGAGCGGGGTGGTGCAGATGCCGACGCGGCCAGGTAGGCAGAGCCAGTTCGCGGGACGTGAATAGTCGGTTACGGCGGGCGCTGCGGGCTGCTGGGCGGCGGCAGGCGCAGCAAGGGCAATGCTGGCCAGAAAGATTTTACGCATCACTTTACTCCGTCGCCGATGTCGAACAGGCCGGTCTGGGCACCAGCGGGCGGATTGAGGCCGAGATGGGTCCAGCCGCGCCCGTTGAGGCAGCGGCCTCGTGCGGTCCGAGCGATCAACCCGAGCTGAATGAGATAGGGCTCGATCACGTCCTCGATCGTGTCGCGCGGCTCGCTTAGGCCCGCGGCGAGAGTTTCGACCCCGACGGGGCCGCCGCCGTAGAGATCGGCGATCATCAACAAATAGCGACGGTCCATCGCGTCGAGCCCGAGGCGATCGATTTCAAGCCGGTCGAGCGCCCGGTCGGCGACCGCCGTGTCTATTGCCGGGGCGCCCGCGGCATGAGCGAAATCGCGGACCCTGCGGAGCAGTCGCCCGGCGATGCGCGGAGTGCCGCGCGATCGGCGAGCGACTTCATGAGCTCCATCATCGGTGACCGGGGCGTTGAGCAGGCGAGCGGCGCGGCGAACCACCTGTTCCAGTTCCCCGACGCTGTAGAAGTTGAGGCGCACCGGGATGCCGAAGCGGTCGCGCAGGGGTGTGGTCAGGAGGCCTTGACGGGTGGTCGCGCCGACAAGGGTGAATTTGGGTAAATCGATGCGCACGCTGCGCGCCGAGGGCCCTTCGCCGATCATCAGATCGAGCGCGCGATCCTCCATCGCCGGGTAGAGCACTTCCTCGACCGCTGGGGCGAGGCGGTGAATCTCATCGATGAAGAGGACATCGCCATCTTCGAGATTGGTCAGCAAGGCGGCGAGATCGCCCGACTTGGCGATTACCGGACCCGAGGTGGCGCGAAAGCCGACGCCCATTTCGCGAGCGAGGATCGCGGCCAGCGTGGTCTTGCCGAGTCCGGGCGGACCGAAGAAGAGCACGTGGTCGAGTGCTTCGCCACGCGCCTTCGCGGCATTGACGAATATGCGCAGATTTTCACGGGCGCCTTGCTGCCCGATGAATTCGTCCAAAGTCTTGGGCCGGAGGGCGGCGTCGGCATCCTCGGGCTGACGCTCGGGCGTGGTGATCCGGTCGGGGTCAGTCGCCATGAGCGGTAGTTTTCAAGGTGGATGCGTGTTGCAACAGGCAAGCGATCATCGCGCGATGTTGCACACTATTGGGGCCTTAGGACAGTCTTGATTAGGCGCTGTGATCGACATCCTCGCCGGCGATTGAAACCCAGCGATGCTTGCGGTCCTCCCACACCGAAAAGGAAGGCGCGGGGAAATTCGGATCAGCGAAAGCGCCGACCGGGATCGCGATCAGGTCCGGCATATGCTCGGTCATGTAATGCACCGTCGCCCCACATTCGGGGCAGAAATGATAGGTCGCGGACAATCCGCTGTCCGCGGTCCGCGACCAACTTTTCGACTGGCCTTCGATGACTATTTGTTCCGCTGGCCATCGTGCTGTGCTTGGGAGAGCGCCTGAGAAGGCCAGACGAGCCGAGCGTGCCGGAAGAGGATTGCCAGTGAATTTGGAGGCCGAGACGAAGGGCGGTTGGCGGCACCTGCCACTGGCCTTCTGGCTGATCCTTCTCACCGGAATCGGGCTGCGGCTCGTCGCCTTTAATGCCTACAGCGCGCATCACCCCGACGAGGCGATGCAATATCTTGAGCAGGCGCACCGGCTGGTCTTCGGATATGGCGTAGTGCCTTGGGAGTTTCGCTACTCCATCAGAAGCTGCCTAATTCCGCTCGCGCTGGCAGGCCCGATGCAAATTGGCGAATGGCTTGCACCGAATACTTCGCTTTACCTTGTCTTGCCGCGGGCGCTGATCGCCGGGCTCAACTTCTCGCCGGTGATTGCCGCCTGGTATCTCGGGGCGCGCAGTTCGCGTCGGCATGCGATCGTGGCGATGGCGGTGGCAGCCGTCTGGGTCGAGTGCGTGCTGTTTTCGGTCCAGACGCTTAGCGAAAGTATGGCAGTCGCCTGCTTTCTTCCAGCCGCGGTGCTGCTCCGCCGCGACGCCGGGACGGCGCGGATTGCCGCTGCCGGCTTCCTGCTCGCTTTAGCCGGATTGCTGCGCTTCCAATTTGCTCCGTCGATTGCGGTCTATGCGCTAATTATTGCTGGGCGCGATATGCGGATGTGGAAGGGACTGCTCATCGGCGGGCTTCCCGTGGTTGCAGGCGGGGCCGCGATCGACTGGGCGATGGGCCTTTCACCTTATCAGTGGATTGCCGAAAATTATGTCCAGAATATCGACGCGGGCAGGATGCGGCGGATTGGCGGAGTTGCGCACTGGACCTATTTTTTCGAGATGGAACGATGGTGGGGTCCGGCCGCGCCATTCATCCTGCTTACCTCGCTGCTGGCCGGCAAAAGATACCGCCCACTCCTGGTGGCCGCGCTGGTCAACATCCTTTTCCACCAATTCATCGGACATAAGGAGTGGCGCTATGTGTGGCTATCGATGCAGATAGCGGTCGTGCTGTCGGCCATCGGATCGGTCAATCTTGTTGCGATGACTTTGTTTGGGAAGCGGATCCGGCGGCCTGACGGGCCCGCGACCACCGTTGCTCTGATATTGCTTTGGGGGTCAATTTCGCTGACTTTGGCGTCGAGTGACGCTTACCGTTTTCACTGGCGCACAAATGGCGAGGCGTCGCGACTGGCAGCATTTGCGGGGCGCGACCCGCGGGTGTGCGGGTTGGCGGGCAGTCGCCACCGCAACGTCGAGCTTGGCTATGCCTTTGTGCATCGCCCAATACCGGTGCACTTGCTCAACACGAAGGATGCGCCGAGCCTTTCGCAGCCGGGCGCGACCATGCTCGCCTTCAATGCCTTGCTGGTCGATCCACAGGTCACCCGGCCACCGGGGTTCGACAATCCAATTGCTTGCGAGGGACAGGACACCGAACGTCTATGCCTGATCCTTCGGAAGGGCGGATGCACTTCGACCCCCGAGGCAGCGGCGATCGAGCATCAGGCAATGCTTGAACGCGCCGACATGTAAGTTTCAGCGAGACGTTGCCTTTTTAAGCGCCAGTCGGACAAGGGCATCAAGGGTCGCGGCTTCTCCAAGTTCGCTGAGGGCAGCATTCACCGCGGCCGAAGCTTCGGCGGGCCTGAAGCCGAGGTTTGCAAGTGCGGAAAGCGCGTCGTGCCCAGCGCCCTGATGCGGGACCGGCGCGCCGGCTGAAGCAGCGAGAGCGGGGTTGCCGAGCTTTCCGGCGAGTTCGTTGACGATCCGCATCGCCAATTTGGGGCCGACTCCATTGGCGCGCGCAACCATGGCCTTGTCGCCGCGCGACACCGCCGCAGCGAGTTCAGCCGGATCGAGGGTCGAAAGGATTGCAAGTGCCACGCGTCCTCCCACTCCCTGAACACTGGTCAATTGACGGAAGGCCTCACGCTCGCCAGTCGAACCGAAGGCGAACAGGGTCATCGAATCCTCGCGCACCTGCAGTTCGGTGAGCAGCATGACTTCGCCGCCTATTGGGCCGATTGCATCGAGGGTGCGGCTGCTGGCGAGGACCAAATAGCCGACTCCGGCAACATCGATGATAGCTTGATCGGGGGCAGTTTCGGCGAGGGTTCCGGTCAGGCGGGCTATCATCTCTTATCTCTAACGCTATCCTAGCGAGAAACAACGCGGGCACTGGCCAGATGGTGCGCATGGGTAATCGCGACGGCGAGCGCGTCGGCGGCATCGGGGCCAGTAATGGATACTCCGGGGAGCAGGCGCTGAACCATGGCGTGGACCTGCACCTTTTCCGCATTGCCGACCCCGACCACGGCTTTTTTGACGAAGCGTGCCGCATATTCGCCGACAGGGATCCCGGCGCGCGCGGCGATCATCAGGGTCACTCCGCGCGCCTGAGCGAGCTTAAGTGTCGACTGCGGGTTTTTGTTGACGAAAATTTCTTCGACCGCCGCAGCTTCCGGCTGGTGCTCGGCGAGGATGGCTTCAAGCTGGGTTGCCAAGTGGCAGAGGCGCTTGGGCAGGCTTTCGCTGGGTTCGGTCCTAAGCTGGCCGTTGGCGAGATGGGAGAGGCGGTTGCCGTCGGCGCGGATCAGGCCCCAGCCGGTCGTGCCGAGTCCGGGGTCAAGGCCAAGGATGATCACCCCAGCTTTGCCATCACTTCGTCGCTGACCTCGTAATTTCCCCACACTTGCTGAACGTCGTCGTCTTCATCGAGCGCGTCGATCAGCTTGAGCAGGGTTGCGGCGTCGGATTCATCGACTTCGACCATGACTTGCGGGCGCCATGCGAGTTTTGCGCCTTCAGGCTCACCGAGCACGGCCTCGAGCAGTCGCGCCACTTCGTGAAGTGCGCCCTGGTCGGTCCAGATTTCATGGCCTTCGGCAGAGGAGGTGACATCCTGGGCGCCGGCATCGAGCGCTGCTTCGAAAACTTTTTCGGAATCACCCGCCTTCGCTGGATAATTGATCAGCCCCATGCGGTCGAAGGCGTGGCTAACGCTTCCGCCCGCGCCTAGGTTGCCGCCATTCTTGCTCACCGCGGTTCGGACGTTGGTGGCAGTGCGGTTGCGGTTGTCCGTCAGCGCCTCGATGATCAGGCTGACACCGCCGGGACCGAAGCCTTCGTACCGGATTTCCTCATAGGTTTCGGCGTCGGACGCGCTGGCCTTGTTGATTGAGCGTTCGATATTGTCCTTGGGCATTCCGCCCGCGCGCGCGGTGATCACGGCGGCGCGGAGCCGCGCATTCATTGCCGGATCCGGAAGCCCGGATTTCGCAGCGACGGTAATCTCACGTGCAAGCTTCGAGAACGCCGCGGCGCGTTTCTTATCCTGCGCGCCCTTGCGGTGCATGATGTTCTTGAATTTGGAATGGCCGGCCATGAATCCCCGCAAAATGTCTTGTGGGCCCTTTGGACCCCGCGTCCCTAAGCCTTAACCCAGACCGAGCGCATTGCGATAGGTTTCGAGGAGCGCGTCGGCCTCCTGGCGGACATGGCTCTCCATTCGGCGAAGCGCGACCACCTTGCGCATGGTCTTGGTGTCATAGCCGTTCGATTTTGATTCGGCGTAGACGTCCTTGATATCGTCGGCGATACCCTTTTTTTCTTCCTCGAGCCGCTCGATCCGCTCGATGAACAGTCGCAGCTGATCGGCGGCGACATTGTCTTCGCTCATGCTAATTATCTCCGAATCTCGATGAGAACCCCGTGTTCCGGCTGCGTCCTAGGCGAGCCGTCGCGCGGCCTCAAGCCGGTTGAACGACGGCGGGCAATCGTTATGGCAGGCGCCTAATTACGAGCGCGAGGAACGACAAGTGACGATGCTGAAGCCCAGGGCGCGGAAGGTGAAGATCTTGGCGACGCTTGGCCCGGCGTCGTCGAGCCCGGAGATGATACAGGCGCTGATGGAAGCCGGTGTCGATGCCTTCCGGATAAATATGAGTCATGGCAATCAGGAGGACAAGACCGAACTGGTCGAAGCGATCCGCGCGCTCGAAAAGACGCTCCAGCGACCGACGACGATTTTGTTCGATTTACAGGGGCCCAAGCTTCGGGTCGGTGACTTTAACGGCGGCTCGGCGACACTTGTGGACGGAGGGACATTTATCCTCGACCGCGATGCCAAGCTTGGCAGTGCGAAACGGGTCGAACTCCCGCATCCTGAACTGTTCGCCGCAGTCAGCAAAGACGCGCGCCTGTTGATCGACGATGGGAAGGTCCGGCTGCGCGTCACCGCCGTGACCGACGACAAGATCACAACCCTGGTGGAGGTCGGCGGCAAGGTCAGCAATCACAAGGGCGTAAATGTCCCCGACGTGTTGGTGCCGATTCCAGCGCTGACCGAGAAAGACCGCGACGACCTTGCCTTCGCACTTGAGCAGGGGGCCGACTATATCGCCTTGTCGTTCGTCCAGCGTCCCGAGGACGTTGCGGAAGCACGCGAATTGGTCGGCGACAAGGCGGGGCTGCTCGCCAAGATCGAAAAGCCCCAGGCGATCGAACGGCTCGACGAAATTCTCGAGCTTGCCGACGCACTTATGGTGGCGCGCGGAGACCTGGGTGTCGAATTGCCACCCGAGGGCGTTCCGCCGCTGCAAAACCGTATCGTCGCTTTGGCGCGACAGGCGGGGAAGCCTGTCGTGGTCGCTACCCAAATGCTCGAATCGATGATCGTCTCGCCGACTCCGACCCGCGCCGAGGTCAGCGATGTCGCCACCGCGATCTACGAGGGCGCCGACGCGGTAATGCTCTCGGCCGAAAGTGCGGCGGGGGCGTTTCCTATCGAGGCGGTCGAAATGATGGACCGGATCGCCAAGAGTGTAGAAGCCGACCCCGTTTATTCGGCGCGGATTCATTTTACCGAGACACCCGCCGAGGCCACCGCGGCCGATGCCTTATCCGAAAGTGCAGCGCAAATCGCGCGCAACCTGTCGGTCGAGATAATGGCCTGCTATACGACGTCGGGATCGACCGCGCGACGGATCGCGCGCGAGCGCGCACCGGTCAAGACGCTGGTAATGACCGCGAGCATGAAGGTCGCGCGGCGACTAGGCCTGCAGTGGGGCGTGCACGCTGTCCACACGCGCGACGTGTCGAGTTTCGAGGAAATGGTCGGGAAGGCCAAGCGAGTCGCGTTACGCCACCGCCTTGCCGCGCGTGGCGAGAGCATGGTGATCCTGGCCGGGGTTCCGTTCAAGACCGCCGGGTCGACCAATGTCATCCACATCGTTCGGATCGCAGGCGATGAACTGGAGAAACACCAAAGTGACTAGTGGTTCGCGGTGCCGCCTAACTCGGCAATAGGGCGGGAATTTCGGCGGCGATTTCGCGCGCAAGGAAGCCCGCCGGTCCGACTCGCTTCGCCAAAGCCCTCCCGGCCTCACCGTGAAGCCACACGCCCCAGAGTAATGCGCAAAGCGGCGCGGCGCCGCGGCTAAGCAGGCCGCCGACTATCCCGGCGAGCGTGTCACCCGAGCCGGAAACCCCGAGGCCGGGGCTGCCGCCTGAATATTTCCACGCCGCGCCGTTGGGAGCCACAACATGGCTTTGCACGCCTTTGACCAGCACCAGCGCGCGGTAGCGCTCAGCGCAAACGCGCCCGGCGGCGAGCGGATCAGCCTCGACTTTTTCGGCATCGCAATCGAGGAGGCTCGCCATTTCGCCGGAATGCGGAAGCAGGATCGGAGGGACTGCCGCTAGACGCGCCTCGGCTTGGCATTCGGGCAAAACGTGGAGCAAGGCGGCATCGATCGCCAGCGGTTTACCGAGGCCGAGCAGTTTTCGGCCAAGCGGGGCCGCGGCATTGTTCGCTTCCAACCCCGGCCCGGCGACGATTGCATCGGCGCGTGCGGCAAGTTCAATAAGAGCTGCGATCGCGGATGTGGCGAAACCACCGTCCCGGTGGGTGGCGTGACCGACAACCATCGCTTCGGGCATCGCGACGCCGAGCGCCACGGCGATTGCATCCGGTGCGGCGATCTGGAGCTTTCCCGCGCCCGATCGCATTGCACCGTGGGCGGCAAGCAAAGCCGCGCCGGGGACGTCACGCGATCCCGCGATGATCAATATCTGGCCGTGGCTGTCCTTGTCCCCGCCGGTGATCGACGGAAGCGGGTGCTTCGAAAGCGCTGCCCGGGTGATTGCCGTGGGCGCCTTCATCGAGAGCCGGTAATCATGTCGGGCTCGGCAGTCTTGGCAGTACCCTGCTCTTCCATCGGCGCGCCGTGGTTCCAAAGCGTCAGGCTGGGCACGCATAAGGACTGTTCGTTGGGCGCGAAGTCGTAAGCGGCGATACCGCAGTTGAGGATTTCCGCCTGCTTGTCGATGTCCAGGATCTGGCCCTCGGTCAGCTCGTCGAGGATGTAACGCATGCACAGCACAACGACCTGGTGAGCGACGACCAGCACGCGCTTTTCGGAATAATGGAGGTTGATCGTGTTTAGCGCCGAACGCAGCCGTAGAATGACGTCGGCCCAACTTTCGCCGCCTGGTGGGCGATGATAGAATTTGCCCATCTTGGCGCGGTGCGCAGCCTCGTCGGGGTAATTCTGCTTGATTCCGACGGTCGTTAGTCCGTCAAACACGCCAAACTCACGCTCACGGAGGCGCTCATCGAGCACGGTCGGTTTGGCCCCGCCCGCGAGGCCTCCGGCCGCGCAGATCGCTTGAGCAGTCTGCTTGGCACGGATGTAGGGCGAGGCGAGGATGACTTCGGGACGTTCCCCCTCGGGAAGCGCGGCGAACCAGCGTCCAGCCGCTTCGGCCTGTTGATGGCCAAGATCACTCAGCGGCACATCGACATCGCGCAGGTCCAGGTCGATGACCGCGAGTCCCGCTTCATGCGCCGCATCGCGCGCGACATTGCCCTGACTTTGCCCATGACGGACAAGCCAAAGGCGCTTTGGCCAATGTTGGCGCTGCATCAATATTGCCTCCTGTTGGGTAAGGAAAGCGTGAGCAGGCGGAAGGTTCAGGCGATTTCGCGAAGCGTTTCGGAATTTCGGACGAAGTCGCTTAACGCTTGACCAAGCGGGCGAAGGATTATCCCGCGGCTGCTGGTCAAGCTGGTGTTGGCAGGCTCGCGAGGTACGGTCTTGTCGAGCTGAGCGCGGCCAATCTTGGTCAGATCCGCGATTTCGCAAGCCAGTTCGTGCCAGCTCACCGCGCCTTGATTGGTAAGATGCCAGATGCCGATCTCCCCATCGAGCAGAAGGTCGAGCGTTGCCTGCACCAGATCGGGAACGTAGGTCGGGGAGACAATCGTGCTGTCGCTTGCGGTGACTTGCTCCCCGCGTTTCAAACGATCGAGCGTGTTGAACAGAAAATTGTGCCGGTCCCAGGGGCCGAAAAAAGCGCTGGTGCGAATGATCAACGAATCCGCGTCAGCTGCAAGCAGCCGTGCCTCGGCCTCCGCTTTGCTTCGGCCATAAGCGGTCGAAGGCAGTGGCCGGTCGCGTTCGACATAAGATCGGCCAAGCTTGCCGTCGAAAACGAGGTCGGAGGAAAATGCGACCAGCGGGATTCCGTGGGCGCGACAGGCATGGGCAAGAAGTTCGGGGCCGACGGCGTTCACCTCAAGGCACTCGTCAAACTGACGTTCAGCATCGTCAACGCGGACGAAGCCCGCGGCATTGATGACTGCCCAAGGGCGATATTTTTCGAGCGCGGCGGCGATCGAGGTTGGATCCGTGATGTCGAGTTCGGCGCGGCTGGTCAAAACGTGGACAAGGCCGCGATGCGCAGCGATCCTTGCGAAGGCTCGGCCAAGCGTGCCGGTCGCGCCGGTGATCAACAAAGGCCGAGCTTGCGAGCAATTGCGCGGAAGTGTGTCGAACCGGGCGTGCGAATGCGTTCGGCCAGGGCGGCGCCACCAGCCGGGGAGGTCGAGCAGAGGGTGATCGAATTTCTCCCCGCGTCCGAGTGCCGCGGCGGCCTTGGCGATCAGCGTTGGTCGCGGAGTACCCGAACGTGCGTCGAAGACACCGACGTCGTAATGATTGTCGCGCCGGGTCAGTAGCGATCGCCAGTCAACATTGCCGAACATCGACCAGATCGTGACCGCGCGGATGTCAGCGCCGGCGCGCCTCTCCTGCTCACACGCCCGCCACACCTCGACCAGCCAGCGCACCTGTTCATCCCGAGTGCAACCGTGATGGACTTCAGAGAAAGCAAGAGGGATTCGGTAGCGTTTCCATGCTTCGCGCAGGCGCCTCGCGGGACCTACTTTGTTCCTGAGGTGCTCAAGGCGCACGGCCTCCACATCGACGTAGCTATCGCGCCCGTTGGAACCGGGCGCTGCGTCCGGATATTGCCTGACACGATGATCGAGAAAGCGCTCACTGGTAAGATAATGATTAATCCCGATCATGTCGGGCATGCCGGCTCCAGTCGCGAGCGCTTGCAAATTCTCGTCAGCGACCCCGTTCTGGATCAGCTCATCATATAAATGATGGCCATGTCTCACTCGACCGGCGAGGAGGTCGAGACTCAACCATCGGCGATGATTTTCATATTCGGCCTGATAGGTCAGGGGAGGGGTCGCGAAGGTCTTGCCGAGGTCTTCCGTGACGAGCAGCTGGGCGCCGGGAATGACTTCGCGGATGCGCTGCATCGCCAGGAGCGTACCGTGGCATTGATTGACCACTGCGCGGAACATCGCGCCATGATCGCGCAGATGCGGGTACCAATGGCCGTAGAGGCAGGAAAAGCGCGCGGTGGTTAGCGGCTCGTTGACCGGGGTCCAGGTGTCGATCCACGGGTAGCGTTCGGCGACTCGCGCGGCGTAATCCGCCAGCATGTCCGGGAAAGCGGGGTTCAGCATGCTCGCGTAGCGCGGTCCCGAACCATGATGAATCAGCCCGCCAATAACCCTGATACCAAGCTCGCGCAGCCGAGCGAGCCGCTTGTCATGCCAGGAGAAGTCGAACTCGTGCGGCGATTGGGGAGCGATCGATTCCCAGAGGATCGGATAGCGCACGGCCTTCACCCCGATTTTGGCGATGGCGTCGAGATCGGTCATCCGGGTCCAGTGTCCGGTGTCGCGAGTCTGGTCACGGAACTCGTCACCAATGCGCAATAGAGTGCATTCCACTCCACCCCAAAGCTCGAGCGGATCAGGCGAGGCGGTCACGTTGCCAGGGTCGGCTCAGTCGCCGACCTGGTGGAAAAAATCATTCGCCGATACGCCTTTAGACCACTCATCCAATCAGCTGAACGGGATGGCACGTCTTACAGTTCCAAAAAAAATCACCAAGATCAGCCAAAAATGGGCCGAATTCGGAAAGGCCTTCTGCGCATGCCAGCGATTGACCCTGCCGAATTGACGTGGAACAGCCAATGCACTGATGGCAATCCTGGACGGGGCCGATGGCGACCACAATCGAAGAAGTTGAAGCGCGGCGGGCGGCAGCCATGCTGGGTGGGGGCGAGAAAAGGATCGCGGCTCAGCACGCCAAGGGGCGGCTGACCGCGCGAGAGCGCCTGTCGGTTTTGCTCGACGTGGATTCGTTCGAGGAAGTCGACATGTATGTCGAGCATAATTGCGTCGACTTCGGAATGGAGAATCAGAAATTCCCGGGTGACGGGGTGGTGACCGGATCAGGGACGATCAACGGGCGGCTGGTGTATGTGTTCGCGCAGGATTTCACGGTCTTCGGTGGCAGCCTGTCCGAACGCCATGCGCAAAAGATCTGCAAGGTGATGGATGCGGCGATGAAGGTTGGGGCTCCGGTGATCGGGCTCAACGACAGCGGCGGGGCGCGAATCCAGGAGGGGGTCGCCAGCCTTGGCGGCTATGCCGAAGTGTTTCAGCGCAATGTGCTTGCGAGCGGGGTGGTGCCGCAATTGTCGCTGATCATGGGGCCGTGCGCGGGAGGCGCGGTCTATTCGCCGGCGATGACCGACTTCATCTTCATGGTGAAGGATTCCAGTTACATGTTCGTCACCGGGCCTGAGGTGGTGAAGACTGTCACCAATGAGGTGGTAACCCAGGAGGAATTGGGCGGGGCGGTTACTCACACCACCAAATCGGGCGTTGCCGATGTTGCGTTCGAGAATGACATCGACGCTCTGCTCGCAACACGCGAATTCTTCGATTTCCTGCCTCTATCGAATCGCCACGAACTGCCCGAGCGACCGACCGACGATCCGTGGGACCGGGTAGAAGACAGTCTGGACACATTGATCCCGCCAAGTGCGGCAACGCCCTACGACATGCACGAGCTGATCCGGAAAGTGGCCGACGAAGGCGATTTCTTCGAGCTTCAGCCTAAGCATGCCGGGAACATCATTATTGGTTTCTGCCGAATCGAGGGGCGGACCGTCGGCGTCGTTGCCAACCAGCCGATGGTGCTTGCGGGTTGTCTCGACATCAATTCATCGAAGAAGGGCGCAAGGTTCGTCCGTTTTTGCGATGCGTTCGACATTCCGATCCTGACTTTGGTCGACGTCCCGGGGTTTTTGCCGGGCGTCGGGCAGGAGCATCATGGGATCATCAAACATGGCGCGAAATTGCTATTCGCTTATGCCGAGGCGACGGTGCCCAAGATCACGGTGATTACGCGCAAGGCCTATGGTGGGGCGTATGACGTGATGGCGAGCAAGCATCTGCGCGGCGATTTGAACTATGCGTGGCCGACCGCCGAGATTGCGGGGATGGGGGCCAAGGGCGCGGTCGAAATTATCTTCCGCGGCAAGACGCCGGAGGAACAGGCCGAGCGCACCCGCGAATATGAAGAACGCTTTGCCAACCCGTTCGTGGCGGCGAGCAAGGGCTTCATCGACGAAGTGATCATGCCGCACTCGACGCGGCGGCGGGTTGCGCTGGGGTTGCGTAAGTTGCGTGACAAGCAACTCGAGAATCCGTGGAAAAAGCATGACAATATCCCGTTGTAATTGAGAACACGATGAATCTGTTTGCCATCGTTGGATCTCTGTTCATCTTGTTTTGCGCCTACCGACTCGTCCGGATCGTGTGGCGCAAGGAAGTGATGGTCATGAGCCGCTGGTGGACGACTTATCGTTGGGAACCGGTAAACGGCCGAACCGGCAAATATATATCTGACCTTGTTATGAGCGCACTTCTTCTAACGATGGTGATAGTTGTCCTCGTGATCTGGACGAATTCGGGTGCAGCGCGATGGAGTTGAAATGAAACTCGGACGTCTTAACCACGTCGGGGTCGCGACCCCATCGATCGAGCAAAGCGTGGCGCAGTTTCGCGATGTGCTCGGCGCGACGCATGTCGGCGATGCGTTCGACCTTCCGGCGCAGGGGGTGCGGGTTTGTTTTGTCGATTCTCCGAATTGCCAGATCGAGTTGATCGAGCCGCTTGGCGCGGATTCGCCGATCGTCAAATTCCTCGAGAAGAACCCGCTTGGCGGGCAGCATCATGTCTGTTTCGAGGTGCCCGATATCCACGAGGCGAAGGCGTGGTTCGAGTCTAAAGGCGTCCGGGTGCTCGGCGAGCCGCGGACCGGGGCGCATGGGACGCCGATCTTCTTTCTCCACCCCAGGGACATGGGCGGAGTGCTGACTGAGATCATGGAAAGTCCGAAGCAGGCGCATTAAGCCGTTTCGTTCCGCCGCTCGGTGAGCGCAGCGACCATTCGGAACCAGCGAGATGTTTCGCACCATTTCCAAACCCGCTCATCCTGAGTAGGGACTGAGCGTAGCTGAAGGCCCGTACCGAAGGACGGTCCTTCACATTTCATTTTGTCCTTCGATACGCCATTTCGACAAGCTCAATGGCTACTCAGGATGAGCGGAGATGGGTGTGTCCGAAGAAAAGTCTGAAAGCTGGAAAGCCCTCGCCGCGAAGGAATCGCGCGGCGCGGACTTGTCGCGTGAGACGCTTGAGGGGATCAGGCTCAAGACGGTTTATGGGCCTGAGGACGGCATCGACAGCGGCTACCCCGGCGTCGCCCCTTACACCCGGGGTCCGTACGCGACGATGTATGCCGGGCGGCCGTGGACGATCCGGCAATATGCCGGCTTTTCGACCGCCGAGGAATCGAACGCATTCTATCGCCGCAACCTCGCCGCGGGGCAGAAGGGGCTGAGCGTCGCCTTCGATCTGGCCACGCATCGCGGATACGATAGCGATCACCCGCGCGTAACCGGCGATGTCGGAAAGGCGGGGGTGGCGATCGACAGCGTCGAGGACATGAAATTACTGTTCGACGGCATTCCGCTTGGGGAGATGTCGGTCAGCATGACGATGAACGGCGCGGTGCTTCCGGTGCTCGCCTTTTATATCGTTGCCGGGGAGGAGCAGGGGGTCGCGCGAAGTGCGCTTTCGGGGACGATCCAGAACGACATTCTGAAAGAATTCGCCGTCCGCAACACCTATATCTACCCGCCCGAGCCATCGATGCGCATTGTTGCCGACATCATCGCTTACACCTCGCGCGAAATGCCGCGGTTCAACTCGATTTCGATCAGCGGCTATCACATGCACGAGGCCGGGGCGACGGCGGTGCAGGAGCTTGCCTACACGCTTGCCGACGGGATGGAATATGTCCGCGTCGCTCAAAAAAGCGGGCTCGATGTGGATGCGTTCGCGCCGCGCCTGTCGTTCTTTTTCGGGATCGGCATGAATTTGTTCATGGAGGTCGCGAAATTGCGCGCGGCGCGAACCTTGTGGGCGCGGATCATGGGCGACCTTGGCGCCAAGTCTGAAAAGTCGAAGCTTCTGCGCACGCATTGTCAGACGTCAGGCGTGTCGCTGACCGAGCAGGACCCGTACAACAATGTCGTGCGCACCACGGTCGAGGCGCTTGCGGCAGTGCTTGGCGGAACGCAGTCGCTCCACACCAATTCTTTCGACGAGGCGATGGCGCTTCCGACCGACTTTTCGGCACGGATTGCGCGCAACACGCAGTTGATCCTGGCCGAGGAAAGCGGGGTCACCGCGGTCGCCGATCCGCTCGGCGGAAGCTATTATGTCGAGGCGTTGACGCGCGAGCTCGAGGAGAAAGCGCAGGCGCTGATCGACGAGGTCGAGGCGCATGGCGGGATGACCAAGGCGGTCGCCGAGGGACTGCCCAAGCAGCGCATCGAGGAAGCTGCCGCAGCGCGCGCGGCAAAGGTCGATGTCGGCGAGACGGTGATCGTCGGGGTCAACCGCTACCGCTTGTCCGAGGAGGCCGAACTCGACATTCTGGAAGTCGACAATGCGCGCGTATGCAGCGGGCAGATTGCCCGGCTGGAGGCGATGCGCAGCGCGCGCGATGAGGCGAAAGTGCGCGCGGCGCTCGACGCACTCGAGGCGGGCGCGCGGTCGAGCGTTAATCTTCTGGAATTGAGCGTCGAGGCGGCGCGAGTGCGTTGCTCGCTCGGCGAAATTTCGGATGCGCTCGAACGCGCGTTCGGGCGCTATGCGACCTCGCCGACGCCGGTCAGCGGCATCTATGGCAAGCGCGCCGATGAACGCTGGCGCGGCGCGGTCGCGGGAACCGAAGCCGTGGCGTCGCGGCTTGGTCGCAAGCCTCGCATGCTCGTCGCCAAGATGGGCCAGGACGGGCATGACCGCGGCGCAAATCTGGTGTCGTCGGCGTTCGGAGACCTGGGGTTCGAGATCGTCGCCGGGCCGTTATTCCAGACGCCGCGCGAGGCGGCCGAGCTGGCGGTGGAGAAAGCGGTCGACGTGGTCGGCGCTTCGAGCCTCGCGGCGGGGCACAAGACGCTGATCCCCGAGCTTATCGATGCGCTTAAAGATATGGGCCGCGCCGATATCAAGGTCGTCGCGGGTGGAGTTATTCCGGCGCAGGACTACGCCATGCTTCGCGCCGCGGGGGTGCAGGCGATCTTCGGGCCGGGGACCAATCTCGCCGACGCAGCGGACGAGGTGCTTCGGCTGCTTGGTCACAATAGGCCGCTGGTCGAGGAGGGTGCGGAGTGAGTTGCCTGAATTGCGGTCATCTAATTAGCTATCATCATGAGTGGCGAACAACGCCAGAGGAGATGTTCTGCACGTGGAAAGATTGCCTCTGCCCGGGATATCGGTGCGAGAAGTTGACAGCCCACAAACTGGTCCACTTGACCGCAGTGACGATCCTGCGAAGCATCGATAGATGTTGGCCGTAGCCCTGTCGCCATCGCGGCGAAGCGTCTCTAGAGCGGTCCGGACTAGCGGTTGTACGCGTCATGCTGAACTTGTTTCAGCATCCATTTTCGGGAAGGGCAGTACGAGTTCCGGGATGGACCCTGAAACAAGTTCAGGGTGACGGTTGAGAGTGCTCTGATGTTCAAGAAAATCCTGATCGCAAACCGTGGCGAAATTGCCTGCCGCGTCATCCGCACCGCCAAGGCGATGGGGATCAAAACCGTCGCGGTTTATTCGGATGCCGACGCTCGCGCGCCGCATGTGCGGATGGCGGACGAGAGCGTTCGGCTCGGGCCGGCGCCGGCGAGCGAATCTTATCTCAAGGTCGAGCTGATCATCGACGCGTGCAAGGCGACGGGCGCGGAAGCGGTTCATCCGGGCTATGGCTTCTTGTCGGAGCGGGAGAGCTTTGCGCGGGCGTTGGCCGAGGCGGGAATAGTTTTCATTGGTCCGCCGCCCAAGGCGATCGCGGCGATGGGCGATAAGATTGAATCGAAGAAGCTCGCTAAAGCCGCCGGGGTGTCGGTCGTGCCGGGCTATCTCGGCGAGATCGCCGATACCGACGAAGCGGTGAAGATTGCGGGCGAAATCGGTTATCCGGTGATGATGAAGGCCTCGGCGGGCGGCGGCGGCAAGGGAATGCGACTGGCTTATTCGGAAGCCGACGTTCGCGAGGGTTTTGAAGCGACCAAGCGCGAAGGGTTGTCGAGCTTCGGTGACGACCGTGTGTTCATCGAAAAGTTCATCGGGCAGCCGCGCCACATCGAAATTCAGGTGCTTGGCGACCAGCATGGGACGATCCTGTATCTGGGCGAGCGTGAATGCTCCATCCAGCGCCGCCACCAGAAGGTCGTCGAGGAAGCGCCGTCACCATTCGTCACGCCCGAGATGCGCAAGGCGATGGGCGAGCAGGCGGTCGCTTTGGCCGCGGCAGTCGGATATTATTCGGCGGGGACGGTCGAGCTGATCGTTGGGGCCGATCGCAGCTTCTACTTCCTTGAGATGAACACGCGGCTGCAGGTTGAGCACCCGGTGACCGAGGAAGTCACCGGGCTTGATCTGGTTGAGCAAATGATCCGCGTCGCAGCGGGCGAAAAGCTGGCGTTTGCGCAGGACGAAGTGAAGCTCGACGGCTGGGCGATCGAAAGCCGGGTTTATGCCGAAGACCCATATCGCGGCTTCCTGCCGAGTACGGGGCGGCTGACAACATATAAGCCGCCGGTCCTTCGATACGCCGGTTCGACAGGCTCACCGGCTACTCAGGATGAGCGGATCGGGAAAGATTTAAGCCTGCTCACACTGGGTTGCGGACAGAGCGAAGCCGAAAGCCGCTTGTCGAACGACCCTCGCGTTCGGGTCGACGACGGCGTGGTCGAGGGCGGCGAGGTGTCGATGTTCTACGACCCGATGATCGCCAAGCTGATCAGTTGGGCGCCGACGCGTGAGGCGGCGATCGATGCGCAGGTCGAGGCGCTCGATGCGTTCCAAATTGGCGGAATATCGGACAATGTCGATTTTCTGTCGGCGCTGCTCCAGCATCCGCGCTTCCGCGCCGGCAAATTGACGACCGGTTTCATCGCCGAGGAATATCCCGACGGCTTTCATGGCGCTCCGGCGGACGAAGCATTGTTGAGTGACCTCGCCGCGATCGCCGCTTTGATTTCGCTGACGCATGCGACGCGCGCGGCGTTGATCGATCATCAACTTGGCGAGCCCGAATTCCCGGACAGCACGCAAATCGTGCACATCGGGAAGCGCGACTTCGAAGTTGATGTCAGTCCCTATGACGGCGGGACCCTCGTCAGCGTCGATGCCGGCGACGAACTCGACGTGATCGGCGACTGGGCACCGGGGCAGCCGCTGCTTACTGTCGACATCGACGGGCGCACGCGGGTTGTGCAGGTCGCGCGCCAGGGCCGAGAATGGCTGCTGACGACGCGTGGTGCGGCGCACCGGGTGGCAATCATGCCGCGCCATGTCGCCGAACTGACCCGGCACATGATCGAGAAAGTCCCACCGGACATGTCGCGCTTTCTTGTGGCGCCGATGCCGGGCTTGCTCACTCGACTTGAGGTCCAGGTCGGCGACAAGGTCGAGGCGGGACAGCCGGTCGCGGTCGTCGAGGCGATGAAGATGGAGAATATCTTGCGCGCAACCAAGGCGGCGACGGTCAAGACCGTGTCGGCGGGCGTAGGCGAAAGCTTAGCGGTCGATCAGGTGATTGTAGAGTTTGGTTAAACCGGGCGGTGGCGAGGCCATCTAAGCTACTGTGATGAAGCCCGCAGCTCGTTCCTGCGCAATTTGCCCGTTGCAGTTTTCGGAAGTGCCGGGACGAACTCAACATCACGGGGGTATTTGTATGGGGCTATTGCGGCTTTCACAAAGTCCTTGAGCTCAGCCGTCAATGTCGCGCTCGGTTCCTTTTCCGGCGCCAGAACAACGAAGGCTTTTAACTTCTGTCCTCGCTCCTCGCAGGGCACACCGATCACCGCGCATTCGGCCACCGCGGGATGGGCGAGGAGGGCGTTCTCGACTTCGGGGGCGGCGATGTTGTAGCCGGAGCTGACGATCATATCGTCGCTGCGGGCGCGGTACCAAAAGTATCCGTCCTTATCGCGGGCGTACGTGTCGCCGGTGACGTTCCACCCTTGTTGCACGTAATCAGCCTGGCGTGGGTCATCGAGGTAACGGCAGCCGGTCGGACCCTTGATCGCGAGACGCCCCTCGCCCTCGGGTAGCGGATTTCCTTGGGGATCGAGCACAGCGGCTTCGTAGCCGGAGACCGCCTTGCCGGTGGAGCCCGGACGGATTGCGTCGCCGCTGGCGGAAATGAAGATGTGCATCATTTCGGTCGCGCCGATGCCGTCGACGATCGTGATGCCCGTGCGATCGTGCCAAGCACGCCAGACCGTCTCGGGAAGATGCTCGCCGGCTGACAAGCAAGTGCGGAGCGATTTCAACGCGGCCCCGAGGGCGGGGTCAGAGAGCATTGCCTTGTACGCTGTGGGAGCGGTGGCGAGGTGCGTTACGCCATAGGTGGCAATGGCCTCCAGAAGTTGCGCCGGACTGGCCTGTTCAAGGGTTGCGGCGGCGGCGCCGGAGCGGAGGGGGAATAAAAGGGTTGCACCGAGGCCGAAGGTGAATGCGATCGGGGCCGAGGTCAGTGCGATGTCGCCGGGTTTGAGTGCGAAATGCGTCTTGGCGAAAGTGTCGCAGGGGCTGAGAAGATCGCGGTGGAAATGGACGCAGCCTTTGGGGATTCCGGTGGTGCCGCTGGTGAAGGCGATCAGTGCGGGGTCGTCCTGGGCGGTGTCGATTGCGGGCAAGGGATTGAGCTTGGCGGTGCGGGATTCGAGTTCGCCCTGGCCGAAGTCGCCGTCATATTTGAGAAGGTGGCGGATATGACGAGTTTGCTCCATTGCGTCGCGGAAATCGCCGATAAATCGAGCGTCTACAATGGCATGGCTCACTTCGGCACGATCGATGACAGTCGCGATCTCGCCGGGACGGAGCAATGGCATGGTCGCGACCGCGACTCCGCCCGCTTTCAGCACGCCGAGCCAGGCGGCGAACAAGGTGTAACCATTTGGTCCGCGGAGCAAAACCCGGTTGCCGGGGATCAGGCCATGTTCGTCGACGAGCAAGCGCGCGATTCGGCCCGAGAAATTGTCGAGATCGGCAAAAGTCCAGCGGCCACGCATATTGACCACTGCAAGGTCCCCAGGATTTCCACCGGCAAGCAATTCGGTCGCGGCGTTAAGACGCGCCGGATAATCGAGCAGTCGGAATTCTGGGAGTTGGTCCGGTGGCGGGAGCCGATCCTCGACGAAGCGATCCCTGGTCATTCGGGGACCACCGCAATCGCTTCGATTTCGACGAGCGCCTGAGGCTCGACGAGGCGCGAGACTTCGACCAGCGCCATTGCCGGATAATGCGCGCCGATGGTGGATTTCCACGCTGCGCCAATTTCGCTCAACCCCGCGACATAGGCATCGCGATCCGTGACATAGCAGGTCAGGCGAACGAGGTTGGCCGGGGCCGCGCCATCTTCCGCAAGAATCGCGACAATATTGCGCAGGATTTGCGCGAACTGACCGGGGAGCGTGTCGGCGGTGAAACGCTCCTGCTCATCCCAACCGACCACGCCCGCGGTATAGATGGTGCGGCCGCTTGCGGAGATGCCGTTCGAATAGCCCTTTGGACGCGGCCAGCCGGGGGGAAGCAGGCTTTTCATTGCGCGAACCCCTTGAGCAGGTCGCGCGCGATGATCTGGCGCTGGACTTCGCTTGCGCCCTCGTAAATCCGCAAGGCGCGAATGTCGCGATAGAGCGCTTCGACCACGCTTCCGCATGTCACCCCGAGTCCGCCGTGAAGCTGGACCGCGGCATCGACGACTTTCTGAGCGGATTCGGTCGCGTAGAGCTTGGCCATTGCAGCGGCGCGGCGGTTGTCCCCGGCCTCGACGTCCTGTTGCCAGGCGGCGCGATAAATCAGTAGGGCCGAGGCATCGATGCGGGTCGCCATGTCGGCGAGGCTGGCCTGGGTTACCGCATTGTCGGCGAGCGTCGCGCCGCCGAGTTTTCGCCCAGTGGAGAAAGCGAGCGCTTCGTCGAGCGCTCGGCAAGCGAACCCCAATGCCGCGGCACCGACAGTGACGCGGAACAGGTTCAGGGTGCGCATTGCGATTCCAAAGCCTTCTCCGGGAGCGCCGATGATCTGCGCCCGGACCTTGTCGAATTTGAGCCGGGCGAGCGGGTGCGGGGCGATGACGTGGATGCGTTCGGCGATGGTCAGGCCGGGCGCGTCGGCGGCGACGATGAAGGCGGACAGGCCGCGCGATCCCGCTTCGCCGGTGCGCGCGAAAATAGTGTAGAAATCGGCGATCCCGCCGTTGGAGATATAAGTCTTCTCGCCGTCGAGGACGAAGTGGTCGCCGTCCGGCCGAGCGGTCATCGCGAGGTTTGCGGCATCGCTGCCAGCGTCGGGCTCGGTCATTGCGAAGGCGGCGATTGCCGAGCCGTCGGCTACTCGCGGCAACCATTGTGCTTTCTGATCGGGCGAACCGGCAATGCTGATCGCTCCAGAGCCGAGGCCCTGCATCGCGAAAGCGAAGTCGGCGAGGCCCGAGTGTCGCGCCAAGGTTTCGCGGGCGATCGCAAGGCTGCGCACGTCGGGAGCCGATTGATCCTTTGCGACGCAGAGATCGAGGAACCCGGCAGCGCCGAGCTTGCCGACAAGCGAACGGCATTCTGAATCGACATCGTCGGCGTGTGAGTGACTAAGGTTTGCGGAGCACCACGCGTCGAGGCGCGTCGCAAGTGCGCGATGCCCGGGCTCGAAAAACGGCCAGTTCAGAAAAAGTCCGTCAGTCACCCTTGAACTCCGGACGGCGCTTAACCGCAAAGGCGTCATAGGCGCGGCCGAAGTCGTTGGTCGCCATGCAGATTGCCTGGGCCTGGGCTTCCATTTCCAGCGCTGTGTCGATCGAGACATTCCATTCCATGTCGAGCTGCCGCTTGGTCATTTGGTGCGCGAATGCCGGACCCGATGCGATCGAGCGCGCAAGCGTAGCGGCTTCGTCGGCAAGCTTGCCGGAATCGACCAGGCGCGTGAAGAATCCCCAGTCCAGGCCTTCATCGGCGGTCATGGTCCGGCCGGAGAACAGGAGGTCCGCCGCGCGGCCGTGGCCGATCAGGCGCGGAAGGATCGCGCACGCGCCCATGTCGGCCCCGGCAAGTCCGACGCGAGTGAAGAGGAAGGCGGTTCGAGCATCGGGGCTGGCGAGGCGGATGTCCGAGGCCATTGCAAGGATTGCACCCGCGCCCGCGCAGACTCCGTCGACCGCGGCAATGATCGGCTGCGGGCAGGCGCGCATCGCCCGGACGAGGTCGCCGGTCATTCGCGTGAACGCAAGCAATTCGGGCATCGCCATTTTGGTCAGCGGGCCGATGATTTCGTGAACATCGCCGCCCGAACAGAAATTGCCCCCGGCGCCGGAAATGACCAAAGCGCGCACTTGCGGGGTGACGACGAGCGCGCGGAACGTGTCGCGAAGCTCGGCATAGCTGTCGAAGGTCAGCGGATTCTTTTTCTCGGGCCGGTCGAGAAGAATCGTCGCGACCCCGTCGGCGAAGTGCCAGCGGAAATGTTCTGGAGAAAAAGTGGCGGGGGTCATGCGGTAGTGCCTCCGTCGATCGTCAAACAGGCGCCGGTGATCGAGCGACTGTCGGGACGGCACAGGAACAGGATAGAGGCGGCGACTTCGTCGACCGTAATAAGACGGCCATTGGCGTTCATCGCGGCAAGCACGCCGCGCGCCTCGTCTTCGTTTCGCGACGAGACGCTGGCGATACGCTCGGCCGATTGATCGACCATCGGCGTGTCGACGAAGGCCGGGCAGATCGCATTGACCGTCAGGCTGGTCTTTGCGAATTCGAGCGCGAGGCTTCGCACCAGCCCGACCGCTCCATGCTTCGACGCGACATAGGGCGCGGCATAAGCGGCGCCTTTGAGTCCCGCGACCGAAGCGATGACGATCAGGCGCTTGTCCTCGCCCGCGAGCAGGTCTGGGAGCGCAAGCTGCGATCCGTCGAAGATGGCGGTCAAATTGGTCGCGATAATCCTGTCGAAGTCGGTGCGGCTGGTCCGTCCGAACGGCGCGCTGTCGGCGATGCCGGCGTTGAGGATGACGAAGTCGAACGCTCCGTTGGCGTCGCGCGCGGCGTCGAACGCGGCCTCCATCGCGGCGCGGTCGGTAAGGTCGCAGGGAAAGGCGCTTGCTCCGATCCGCTTGGCGACATCTTGCAGCGGTCTGGCTCGGCGGCCGATCAGCGAGACCTTCGCGCCCTCATCCGCAAAAGCCTGCGCCGCGGCGGCGCCGATCCCGCTTCCGCCTCCGGTGATCAGCGCATGGCGCCCTTGTGCCCAGCCCAAATTCAGTCCCCCTAATAGAGTGCCGGTTTGGCCGATGGGGCACAGCGGCGCAAGCGGGCCAGTGCCCAAATTGCGACGGGCTTGTCAGCGCGGGCGGCGCGCCATAGGCAGTCAACCCATGCAAACTGGAACATTGATCAGTCTTTCGGCCTATTTCATCCTCATGCTGGGCATCGGCATTTATGCCTGGCGAAAATCCACCGCGGACAGTGCCGGCTATCTGCTTGGCGGGCGTGATCTTGGTCCAGCGGTCACCGCGCTAAGCGCGGGCGCGAGCGACATGTCGGGCTGGCTGTTGATGGGATTGCCCGGCGCGATCTTCCTTTCGGGGCTTAGCCAGGCATGGATCGGGATCGGGCTCGTCATCGGCGCATATCTCAATTATCGCCTCGTCGCTCCGCGGCTTAGAACCTATACCGAACTTGCCGGCGACGCGATTACCGTCCCCGATTTCTTCGAGGAAAGGTTCGAGGATAAGAGTCATGCTTTGCGGCTGATTTCGGCGCTGGTGATCATCGTCTTTTTCACGCTCTACGCGTCGGCGGGAATGGTTTCGGGCGGGAAGTTCGCGGTGTCGGCGATGGGAATGGACTATGGCACCGGCATCCTGCTGACCGCCGGGATCGTCGTCGCTTACACCGCTTTGGGCGGGTTCCTGGCGGTGAGCCTGACCGATTTCGTCCAGGGCTGCATCATGTTCGTCGCTCTGGTGATGGTTCCGGTCGCGGCATTCCTCGTGCTCGGAGGCGACGGGGTTTCGCAGGGTCTTGGCGCGGCCGAGGCTTCGCGCGGAGTGGCGGCGGGAACGCTTTCGTCGCTGATTGGCGGGACGTCGCTGCTCGCGATCATTTCGGCAGCCGCATGGGGGCTTGGCTATTTCGGCCAGCCGCACATTATCGTGCGCTTCATGGCGATCCGAAGGGTCGAGGATTTGCCGACCGCGCGGCGGATCAACATCGGCTGGATGAGCGTCAGCCTGCTTGGAGCGATTTTGACCGGATATGTTGCCGCGGCTTTTTTCGCGGCGCGCGGTGGTGCTCCTGCCGATCCCGAGACGGTGTTCATCCTGCTCAGCCAGATCTTGTTTCATCCGCTCGTCGCGGGGTTCACCCTTGCGGCGATCCTTGCCGCGATCATGTCGACGATCAGCTCGCAATTGCTGGTGACTTCGTCGAGCCTCGCCGAGGATATCTACAAGACCTATTTGCGGCGCGATGCGAGCGAGCGCGAACTGGTGACGATCAGCCGGATCGCGGTGGGCGTGGTCGCGGTGGTCGCGGGCTTGCTGGCGTTGGATCCGGAAAGCTCGATCCTGGCGCTGGTCGGCAATGCCTGGGCCGGTTTTGGAGCGGCGTTCGGGCCGGTGATCCTGTTCGCCCTGCTATGGAAGCGAACGACGCGATTGGGCGCGCTTGCGGGGATGATCGTCGGCGCGGCGGTGGTGATCGCGTGGATCCTCGCTGGCCTGAGCGACACGATGTACGAAATCGTGCCGGGGTTCATCGCGGCGAGCCTTGCGACCTGGCTGGTAAGCCTTGCGACGCCGCCTCCGCCCGAAAGCATCGAGCGCACTTTCGATGAAGCCGCGCTTGCTGCCAAAGCTGGAGTCTGAGGGTCGATGAAGACCCGCGCTGCCGTCGCGTTCGAGGCCAAGCAACCGCTCGAGATCGTCGAGCTTGATCTTGACGGCCCGAAAGCAAGCGAGGTGCTGGTCGAGATCATGGCGACGGGAATTTGCCATACCGATGCCTACACGCTCGACGGGCTTGATAGCGAAGGCCTGTTCCCAAGCGTGCTTGGGCATGAGGGCGCGGGGGTGGTGCGCGAAGTGGGTGCCGGGGTGACCTCGGTGAAGCCGGGCGACCATGTCATCCCGCTTTACACCCCCGAATGCCGCCAGTGTAAGTCGTGCCTGTCGGGCAAGACCAATCTGTGCACGGCGATCCGCGTGACGCAGGGCAAGGGGGTGATGCCCGACGGTACCAGCCGCTTCAGTTTTGAGGGCCGGCCGGTGTTTCATTACATGGGCTGTTCAACCTTTTCGAATTTCACCGTGCTGCCCGAGATCGCGGTCGCGAAGATCGATCCGGCGGCGCCGTTCGACAAGGCTTGCTACATCGGCTGCGGGGTGACCACCGGGGTTGGCGCGGTGGTCAATACGGCGAAGGTTCAGCCGGGCGACAATGTCGTGGTGTTTGGGCTTGGCGGGATCGGACTCAACGTCATCCAGGGCGCGCGGATGGCCGGGGCGGACCGGATCGTCGGGGTCGATCTCAACCCGGCGAAGGAGGAATGGGGCCGCCGCTTCGGGATGACGGACTTCGTCAATCCGCGCGAGACCGCAGACGTTGTCGCGCATCTGATTGCAATGCTCGACGGGGGTGCGGATTATAGCTTCGACTGTACGGGCAATGTCGAGGTGATGCGTCAGGCGTTGGAATGCTGCCATCGCGGATGGGGGACGAGCATCGTCATCGGGGTCGCCGAGGCAGGGCGCGAGATTTCGACACGGCCGTTTCAGCTGGTGACTGGGCGCAACTGGCGCGGGACCGCGTTTGGAGGCGCCAGGGGGCGGACCGACGTGCCCAAGATCGTCGACTGGTATATGAAGGGCAAGATCGAGATCGACCCGATGATTACTCATGTGCTCAAGCTTGAGGAAATCAACCAGGGGTTCGATCTGATGCACAAGGGCGAGTCTATTCGAAGCGTCGTCGTCTACTGAATTTTTGAGGAGGGAAGAGATGTACAGCCATGTGATGCTTGGGTCGAACGACCTCGATCGGTCGAAGACATTTTACGATGCCTTGTTCACCGCGACCGGGGGCAAGGAGGGGCGGATCGATCCAAGCGGGCGACTTGTGTACCTTAACAAGGACGGGATCCTGCTGATTACCAAGCCGATCGACGGCCAGCCTGCGACTTGCGGGAACGGATCGACCATCGGTTTCGCGGTCGACGGTCCGGAGCAGGCGCAGGCGTGGGAGAAAGCGGGCGTTGCCGCTGGTGGAACCGCAATCGAGGATCCGCCCGGAGTACGGTCGGGGAATGGGATGAACCTTTACCTTGCCTATTTGCGCGATCCCGACGGCAATAAATTGTGCGCATTGCATCGCCTGCCTAACGAGTGACGCTAACGACGTTGAGCGAAGTCGCGAGCCACGGCGGAGTGCAGGGCGTCTATCGCCACGCCTCCGCCGCGACCGGGACCGACATGGTCTTCTCGCTGTTCATGCCGCCGCAGCCCGAGCGAGGCGAGCCGCTGCCGCTGATGTGGTATTTGTCGGGGCTGACCTGCACCCACGCCAATGTCACCGAAAAGGGCGAGTATCGCGCCGCTTGCGCCAGGGCCGGAGTGATCTTCGTCGCGCCCGACACCAGCCCGCGTGGCGGCCAAGTGCCCGACGATCCCGACGGGGGGTGGGATTTCGGGCAGGGCGCGGGGTTCTACCTCGATGCGACCGAGGCGCCGTGGAGCGAACATTTCAACATGGCGTCTTATGTGGCCGATGAGCTTCCGGCGCTGGTTGCGGACAATTTCCCGGTCGATCTGTCGCGGCAGGGCATATGCGGGCATTCGATGGGCGGGCATGGCGCGATGACGCTCGCGCTCAGGCATCCGGGGCGGTACCGGTCGGTTTCGGCGTTCGCACCGATCGTCGCGCCGACGCAGGTGCCGTGGGGGCGCAAGGCGCTGCGCCTTTATCTTGGTGATGACGATGCGGCTTGGCGGGCGCACGATAGCGTGGCGCTGATCGAGGATGGCGCGCGGGTCGATGCGTTGCTGATCGATATTGGCGAGGGCGATCCCTTCCTTTCCGAGCAATTGCGGCCCGAACTGCTTGAGGCGGCTTGCGAAGCGGCGGGTATCCGCCTGACCCTGCGGCGCCATGCGGGTTACGATCATAGCTATTATTTCATTTCGTCCTTCATGGCCGACCATGTGCGCTGGCACGCCGAGCGGCTGGCCCGCTGAGCAATGAAAATTCGCGAGTTGATCGGCACCGCCGACGTGCCGGGTGGCCAGCAGCTTCGGCTGTACCGGCGCGGCGGCGATCATATGATCGTGCTCGACCGTAATGAGCTGATGAACAGCCGGATGAGTGGATCGGAAGAAGTGCTTGCGACTGGGGCGATCGCTCGGCTCGGCCGGGACGACGTGCGGCTGCTGATCGGTGGATATGGGATGGGGTTTACGCTGCGCGCGGCGCTTGGCGAGCTAAAGCCGCGAGCGCGCGTTGCGGTCGCGGAACTGGTGCCAGAGATTATCGAATGGGCGCGAGGGCCGATGTCCGAGCTTAGCGCCGGCGCCCTCGATGACCCGCGGGTAGAGTTGATCCACGGCGACGTTGGCGATGTCATTGCAGCGGCCGAGGCGAAATATGACGCGATCCTGCTCGACGTCGACAATGGTCCCGATGGGCTAACCCGCGACGCCAACGATCGGCTTTACTCGCCGCGCGGGCTTGCAGCGGCGTGGCGCGCGCTCATGCCCGGCGGATATTTGGCGGTGTGGTCGGCGGCGCCAGACGCAAAATTCGCGCGGCGGCTAAGCGAAGCCGGTTTCGAGGTCGAGGAAGTCGCGGTTCGTGCGCGCCGCAATGGCAAGGGGCCGCGCCATATCATCTGGTTCGGGCGCAAGCATCGGCGCTAAATTACGCCGGGTCGAGGTCGTTCGGCTCGTCGATGTCGCGGAGCGTTGGGCCGACGAACAGGGTCCAGCCGAGCGTTGCGATTCGCTTCATGGTTTCCTTCGCGACGCCATCGGTGCTCCAGGCGATGCCGTGAAACAAAGTCGGGTCGAACCTGTTCAGGCCCAGCAGTACGTAGCCGCCGTCTTCGGCAGGAAATAGCACCGCGTCATATGTATCGAGTTGCGATGCCGCCGTCCGCAGATGGTTGCCGTCCAGCGCGGGACAATCGGTTCCGATCAGCAATAATCGCTCGCCCGTGCCGGTCACGCGCAACGCCGCGGTGGCAAGCCGCTTACCGAGGTCGCCCGGACCCTGATCGGTCAGTTGCAGATTTTCGGGGAGCAGGTCCTTCCAGGCGGGGTCGCCATGATCAGGGCTGGCGCAAAGTTCGGGGGTTCCGAGTCCTGCGTCGATCGCGTGGGCCACGGTCGCTTGGAGCATCGTTGCGGCGAGTTGTGCGGCGCCTTCGGCCCCGAGCAGCGGGATAAGGCGGGTCTTGACCGAACCCGCGACTGGCGCCTTGGCGAAGATGACAATCCGCGTCGCGGTCAATGGCGGCGCCAGCGATGGTAATGCTCGACCAGGCGAAGCAGCCGCTCGGGCTTGTTCGCCTTTTTCCACTCGCCGGCGGCATATTTATTGGCTTCGGCCATCGTTGGATAAGCGTGGATCGTTCCGAGGATTTTATTGAGCCCGAGCTTATGCTTCATCGCCAGCACATATTCGGCGATCATCTCGCCAGCGTGGGCGCTGCAAATGGTGACTCCGACAATTCGGTCCTTGCCCGGCGCGACGAGCAGTTTCACGAAGCCCTTGGCGGCGCCGTCGGTCAGCGCGCGGTCGAGATGATCGAGGTTGTACCGGACAATGTCGAACTCGATCCCGGCTTTTGCGGCACTTGCTTCGGTATGACCGACGTGCGCGACCTCCGGGTCGAGAAAGGTCACCCACGGCAGCACCGAATAATCGGCGCGAAACTTTCGGAAGGTGCCGAACAAGGCGTTGACCGCCGCGAACCATGCCTGATGCGCTGCGAAATGGGTGAATTGAAAGGGACCAGCGACATCGCCCGCGGCAAAGATGTTGGGATAAATCGTCTGCAGATAATCATTGGTAATGACGGTCTTGCCGGTTTCGATTCCGAGTTCCTCGAGCCCGTAACCCTTCAGCCGGGCGACGCGGCCGACGGCGATAATGATGTCGTCGAAGGGGAGCAAGACCTCTGTTGAACTCGCCTTGATGATGAGGGTCTTTCCCGGATCGCAGCGCACCGCCTGATGCCCGGTAAGGACATTGACTCCCTCGCTGCGCAGCAGGTCCAGAACGAAGGCCGAGACGTCCTCGTCTTCATTGGCCATCAGCCGATCGCCGCCCTCGACCAGCGTGACTTTCGCGCCCAGGCGAACGAAGGCCTGCGCCATTTCGCAGCCGATCGGACCTCCGCCGACGATGACGAGCCGCTCGGGTACGGAATCGCGTTTGGCCAAACTTTCCCACATCGTGTCGCTGGTGAGGAAGCCGGTTGTGGCGAGGCCGGGGATCGGAGGCACGAACGGTTCGGCACCCGCGGCGATGACGATCGAGCGCGTTGTCAGCCGCTCTAGCTTGCCATCGGGCGCTTTGATCTCGACCGTCCACGGATCGACGATTCGTGCATGGCCGGGGCGGACATCGACGCCCAGCGCGGTGTAGCGCTCGACACTGTCGGCGGGCTCGATCGCCTTGATGACGGCGTCGATGCGCTGCATCAGCGACTTGAAGCTGAACTGGGGTTCGGATGCCGTAAGTCCGTAATGGCCGGCGGTGCGAATTTCGTTCGCGAGCCTGGCGCTGCGGATCAGTGCCTTGGACGGGATGCAGCCGTAGTTGAGACAGTCGCCACCCATTTTGTGCGCTTCGACCAGTGTGACCTTGGCCCGGACTGTCGCGGCGATGTAGGCGGTGACCAGTCCGCCTGCCCCGGCGCCGATGATGATCAGGTTGCGGTCAAAGCGGCGCGGGCGTTTGAACCGCGCATAGATGCGATGTGCCTTATATTTGCCAAGCGCATATTTGGCGATCAGCGGGAACAGTCCGAGGAGAACGAACGAGCCGATCAGCGTGGGGGACAAAATGTCCGAGGTGCTTTCGATCCGCGCGAGCTGTGTCCCCGCGTTTACGAAGACCAAAGTGCCCGGGAGCATTCCGATCTGGCTGACCACCGCGAAGATTGCGAGCTTCATCGCGGTGAGGCCCATTGCGAGATTGATCAGGAAGAATGGGAAGGCGGGGATGAGGCGGAGGGTGAGGAGGTAGAAGGCGCCGTCCTTTTCGATGCCCTGGTCGATTGCCTCGACGCGGCGGCCGAAACGGGCCTTGACCCAATCGCGAAGCAGATAGCGCGAGGACAGGAAGGCGAGGCTGGCGCCGATCACCGAGGCAAGGGAGGCGATCAACGTGCCGAGCCAGAGTCCGAAGATTGCGCCTGCCGCGAGGGTCAGGATGGTTGCTCCCGGGAGTGAGAGAGCGGTGACTGCAACGTATAAGAGGAGGAAGCTGGCGATTATCGCAAAGGGGCGTCGTTCGAGCAGAGTCGCGATGTCGGATTGGCGGGACTTGAGGTTGTCCAGCGTCAGATAGGTGCTCAGATCGAAAACGAAAAACGCCGCGATGGCGGCGAGCAGGAGGAGCAGAAGGGCGAGCTTGCCGCGGTTCATGCCGCGCCTGCCAGCGTGCGGCGGCCGACCAGCGTCATTGCCGCGATCACGATCATGATTGCCAAGAGGTGGACCGCGAGATCGAGGAAGGTCACCGTAAACGGGTGAAAGAACATCAATATCAATGCGCTAAGCGCGGCGATGCCAAGTCCGCCAAGCGCGGCGACGGGTAGCGGATCGATCGGTCTTGCACGCGACAGCCGCCAGATCAGCGGGACACAAAGCGCTGCACTCGCCGCGACGATGAACAGCAAACATTCGGCGGATTCGCCAAATTCAACCTCGGCAGACCCGGTTTTTGCGAGATTGTAACAGCCGATCCCGCTGAGGATCAGCCACAAAGCGAAAGAAGGGAGCGGCGCGGCAAGCCAGCGCTTTGAAGCGCCGGGAATCGAGCTTGCGAAGGCGCCGAGATTCGCGAGCACCCCGGTTGCGAGCATCGCCGTGATTTCAAATGCGAGCACCATTTCGCGCCCGCTGTAACGGAGCAACAATTGGTCGAAGTCCGAGAAAAAATAGATCGCCAGCCCGGCAAGAGCCCCAATCGCGGCGAGCCACAGCAATGCGCGGCGACCCGGCGAGGCCAAAGGGGCGACCGGTTTCGCTTCGGCGACGAGTTCGTCAATCAATCCCTCCACCGGGCGCACAGTCATTCGGTGGTCCCTTTTGCAAGCATGGCGCGCATCTTCTTGATCGCGCGGTGGATGTTGACCTTGAGCGCCGCGACCGACTGGCCCGACACCGCCGAGGCTTCGGCGAGCGACAATTGCTTCAGCTTGACCAAGATAATCGCCTCCTTCTGTCCCGGCGACAAATCGTCGGTCATCCGCTTCAGCGAACGTGAGGAATCCTCCGCTTCCTCTTTATTCGCTTCAGGGTCGGCATAGGTTTCATAGGCAAGCTCATCGCTCACTTCGCGCCGGGCGACGCGCCCCTGCCGGCGCAGGGCATCGATCGTCCGGCGCGTGGCGATCGCCGCGAGCCAGGGCTTTACCGGACGGCCCGGCTGATAGGTATGGCGAATACGATGGACGGTGATCAGCGTGTCCTGGACGATGTCGTCGACGCCAGCGTCGGAACCGGCCCTGCGCGAGGCCAGAGCACGGATGAAGGGCAGGATTTCGGTGAGGAATCGACGGTAGGCGGCGGCGTCGCCGGTTTGCGCCGCAGCCAGCAGATCGCCCCATCGATCGACCCCGGCGCTTTCCATGTCTTGGCCGTCCTCCGATCGAGCAGCGTGTAACCTTGAAGTGCATCCATCCGAAACAGGATCGGAACGTATATTACATACAATAGTCGACGGAGATGAGATTGACCAAGCGAGGTTTTCTGGGAAGTGCGGCTGCTGCATTCGGGCTGTTCGCCTCCGGCTGCTCACGCGTGACCGACAAGAAGGGCGCGTCCGAGACGTTCGAGGTCACCAAGTCGACCGAAGAGTGGAAGGAGCAGCTCACCCCCGCGCAATTTTCGGTGCTCCGCGAGGAGAATACCGAACGGCCGCGGTCGAGCGCGCTCAACGACGAGCATCGGCGCGGGGTCTATGCCTGTGCTGGGTGCGCGCTTCCAGTCTATGCGTCCGAGACCAAGTTCGAAAGCGGAACCGGCTGGCCGAGCTTTACCGCGCCGATCGCGGGAGCAGTTCGCACCCGGCCCGACCGAGGCCTGCTCGGCACCCGCACCGAAGTGCATTGCCGCCGCTGCGGCGGGCATCTTGGCCATGTCTTCGACGATGGACCGCCGCCGACCGGCAAGCGTTACTGCATGAACGGCGCTGCAATGAATTTCATTCCCGCTTGAGACAGGAAATTATCATGAATCGATCGATCATTCTTGCCGCCGCGCTACTTGCCTCGGGCGCTCAGGCGTCGGCGCAGGCAACTCCACCGGGCAAGGCCTCGGCGGTGTTCGCCGGGGGCTGCTTCTGGTGCACCGAATCCGATTTTGACAAGGTGCCGGGCGTCATCGCCACGACATCGGGCTATATTGGCGGAAAAGCCGCCAGTGCGAATTATGAGCAGGTTTCGGCGGGCGGAAGCGGGCATATCGAGGCGGTGCGGGTGGTCTATGATCCGGCGCGGGTGAGCTACGCCAGCCTTGCGGCGCGCTTTATCCGCACCATCGACCCGACCGATGGCGGTGGCCAGTTCTGCGACCGCGGATCGCAATATCGGTCGGCGTTTTTCGTCGCCAATCCTGCTGAGCGCAACATTGCGGAATCGGTCAAGACGAGCGCCGCGGCGCGGCTCAACAAGCCGGTTGCGACCCTGGTTTTACCGGCGACGCCCTTTTATGCGGCAGAGACTTATCATCAGGATTATTACAAGAAGAACCCTGTCCGCTATCGCTTCTACCGGACAAGCTGTGGTCGCGATGCGCGGCTGAAGCGGATATGGGGGGCGAAGGGGTAGTCGGTAGGATTTTGGGAGAGGCACGATCGCGACGGCTTTACGCTATGTTTCTTCACCGTTTGCGATAGACGGCGCGGCGGAGCTTGATCGGGCGAAGTTCCGCGATCCCTATCTTACCGCGCGTGGCGAACGTCGGGCCAGCGTTGCGCTCGAGCGGGTTGAGACGTTGTGGATCAACACCGGCACATTGTGCAATCTCGCGTGCAAGACTTGCTATATCGAAAGCTCGCCGGTCAACGATGCACTGGTTTACATCAGCCTCGCCGAGGCCGACGCTTTTTTCGACGAAGCGCAGTTGTTGGGCACAAGCGAAATCGGATTTACCGGCGGCGAGCCGTTCATGAATCCGGACATGATCGCGATGCTGCGATCGGCGCTGTCGCGCGGTTTCGAAGTGATTGTTTTGACCAATGCGATGCGCCCGATGCGGCGGCATGAGCAGGCGTTGCGCTTATTGTTCGACGAACATGGAGCGCGGCTGACGATGCGGGTCAGCCTCGACCATTATACCGCATCCGTGCACGAGGCCGAGCGCGGGCCGGGCAGCTGGGCCAAAGCGATTGCGGGATGCGTCTGGTTGTCGGATCAGGGATTTCGGCTTGCGGTTGCGGGACGGCGGCTTGCGGGTGAGGACGAGGCCGCCGGGCGGGCGGGGTATCGCCGATTGTTCGCGCAATATGGGTTGTGCGTCGACGCGGGCGATCCCGCCGCGCTGGTGCTGTTTCCCGAGATGGACGCGCACGCCGACGTTCCGGAAATCAGCGAGGGGTGCTGGGACATTTTGGGCGCCTCCCCTTCGTCGATCATGTGCGCGTCGAGCCGGATGGTGGTCAAACGCAAGGGCGCGGCGCGTGCGGTTGTCACTGCCTGCACTTTGATCCCGTACGATGAGCAATTCACTCTTGGATCGACGCTTGCCGAGGCGGGCGGGGCAGTGATGCTCAACCATCCGCATTGTGCGCGTTTCTGCGTGCTTGGGGGCGCGAGCTGCTCGGGTTGAAAAGGCTGTCGGTTGTCATTCCGACGCTGAATGCCGCGGACGGACTCGCGCGCTGCCTCGCGGCGATTTCACAAGCAGGGGAAGTCATTGTCGTCGACGGCGGTTCGCGCGACGATAGTCTTGCCATTGCCAAGCAAGCGGGTGCGCGTTGCATCGTCGCGCCCGCCAATCGCGGTGGGCAGATGCATGCCGGAGCGATGGCGGCGGCAGGGGAGTGGCTGTTGTTCCTTCATGCCGACACGGTCTTGGGGGCTGGCTGGCACGAAGCGGTTGCTGCGCACATCGAGGGCCATGCCGAGGATGCGGCCTGTTTCGCATTCCGGCTCGACGATCGCGCGTGGCAGGCGCGGGTTATCGAGGCTTCGGTGGCGGTGCGGGTGCGTGCGCTTGGTCTGCCTTATGGCGATCAGGGATTGCTTATTGCGCGGGATTTGTACGAGCGCGCCGGCGGGTTTCGGGCGCTTGCGCTGATGGAGGATGTCGAACTTGTGCGGCGGATCGGACGGGTGCGTGTGCTGCGTGTCGCGGCGCTGACTTCGGCCGAGCGTTGGCGGCGCGATGGCTGGTTCCGGCGGTCAGCGAAGAATTTTGCCTGCCTGATGGCGTATTTTCTTGGGGCTTCGCCCGAGCGGATTGCGCGAATTTACCGCTGAGCGAGGGTGCGCGCGAGGATTGCGTCGAGCTTGCCGAGCAAATAGGGATCGCGCGCGTCGGGAGCGGTGATCAGCGCGTGATCGAGGACAGTGTCGATCGGTGATGGAGTGCGCCCGGCGGGAAGGGCCTTGGCGAGTTCGGATATTAAAATGCGTCCGCGGCCGGCATTGGCCGTCAGCTGCGCGATGACTGCGGCGACCTCGACTGGCCGCTCGTTCTCGCGCCAGCAATCATAGTCGGTGACCATCCCGATCAGCGCGTAGGGAAGCTCGGCCTCGCGCGCGAGTTTGGCTTCGGGGATTGCGGTCATTCCGATCACGTCGCAGCCCCATGAGCGGTAGAGATTGCTTTCGGCGCGGGTGGAGAATTGAGGGCCTTCCATCGCCAGATAGGTGCCGCCGCGGTGGACTTTCGCGCCTGCTGCATGAGCCGCATCGGCGCAAATTGCCGACAGGCGTGGGCACAGCGGATCGGCCATCGACACATGGGCGACCAGGCCGGTGCCGAAGAAGCTGGTGTCGCGCGCGAAGGTACGGTCGATGAACTGATCGACCGCGACGAACTCGCCGGGGGCATAGTCTTCGCGCAGTGAGCCGACCGCCGAGATCGCGATCACATCGGTGCAGCCGGCGCGTTTGAGGGCGTAGATGTTGGCTCGGGAATTGACGTCGCTTGGGGCAATGCTGTGGCCGCGTCCGTGGCGCGGAAGAAAGATCAGTTCGACCGGGCCGATGCGGCCGCTAAGCAATTGGTCGGAGGGCGGGCCCCATGGGGTTTCGACGGTTTGCCACTGAGCGTCCTCGAGCGAGTCGACGGCATAGAGCCCCGAGCCGCCGATAACTCCGATTTTCCACCCGCTCATTTGGGGTGCTTGAAGGCCTCATCGAGGTCGCCGAGGAAGGTTCGGATCCGCGCGGCATTGACGCCGACGTCGCTTCCGCCGACGCGGCTGATCGAGCGCATGTCGATCACCGATGCTTGTGAATTGGCCGGATCGGGGGTGATGCGGATCGCGACATCGTCCTTGAAGCGGAAGAAGAGGGTGGTTGCGGTGGCCTCGATAGTGCCTTGTCCGGGGTCGCTTTTGGCGATGTCCCAGCCGCGTTTTTTGACCAATGCTTCGGCGCGCTGGAAGGCTTGGGCCGGGCCGACTGGAGCTTTGAGCGGGCGAAGGTCGCTATAGGCTTTGCCGTGAAGCGCTTTCCAGCGCTCGACAGGGGCCATTGCCTTCAGCTCCGCACGGCCTTCGTCGGGAACCTTGTCGAGATTGTCGGCGCGGACCGTTAGCGCCGCGAATTGCGGGGGGTTGGCGAGATCGGTTGTGATGTCGTGGATGCCGGGGAGCCTGCGCGCGGTGGCGACTTGCGGGATGAGGTAGAAGGCGAAGCCAGCGGCGATGAGCAGCGCGGCGAGATTGTATTTCGCCAGTCCGCCGCCCGATTTGAGCGACAAAAGCAGCGCGACGATTGCGACCGCGCCGCCGGCCATCGTCGCGTAAAAAGCGTAGCGCAGGACGGTGAAGGCGGAGCCGAAGTGCCACAGGCCGGCGCCACTTCCGACCGCCGCGGCCAGGGCCGCGAGCGCTCCGCCGATGGTCAGCACCAGCGCAAGGATGGTCAATTGCCGGGGCAAGGCTTTGGTTCTGGTCGCTTCGTTCATATCGCGCTCCTCAAGGGTTTCGACCTTAGCGGCTGAATTGCCAGCGGATAGTGGGGATTCGCCCGGGTGGGCCGCGGATTGCGCCGGTGGCGGAAAGAGCAGAGACTTGCCCCTCACCTTGGGGGAGGAAGAAATGGCCGATCATTTGGGCGCTGCACCGCCGGACTGGTTCCGAGTGGCTGGAGCGATTGCGATCATCTGGAATGCGTTTGGGGTCGTGATGTATTTAAGCTCGGTCGGAATGTTCGGCGATCAGGCGGCAGGGCTGAGTGAGGCCGAGCGAGCGGCTGCCGCCTCGATTCCGGGCTGGATTACGGGGGCCTTTGCGATCGGCACTTTTGCCGGACTGATCGGGAGTTTCGGGCTGGCGCTACGCAAGGCATGGGCCGAGCCGGTGCTGATTGTTTCGTTGATTGCACTGCTGGTGCTTGAGGGCTGGATCGTGTTTTTCAGCGGTGCCTTGGAAATGTTCGGTTTGGCGGTGCCGATCATGGTCAGCATTGGGACAATATTATTGGCCGGGCTGGCGAATTACGCGCGCAGACGGGCTTGGCTGGCATAGGCATTGGGGGGCACGCGAGCGCGCCCCCCAAGACTTTAGCGCGAGGCGTCGCGGTCGGTATCGGACATTGAGCCGTTGGCGCCGGTCGTGGTTTGGCTGTCACCTTGGGTATCGCGGGCGTAGGATCTTACGTTCGATCCGCCACGTTCGGACTGGCGGGTGCCGAGGTTGCGCGTGCTTGACTGGCTGCCCAATTCGCTGCCGCTGGACAACGAGGAGTCGCTGCCCATTTGGCCGGCGGACATCGAGCTTGGTTGCCAGCCTTCGTTGCGCCAATCCTGCTGACGGCGGTCCATGTCGACCGCGGGTGTCTGTTCGAGCACCTGGACGATCTGGTCCGCATCCTCGTCGCTCGACACTTCGGCGCAAAGCATGAAGCCGCCGCGGCGGACGCCCTCGCCATATGCGTCGCGGTCATCTTCGGACACGTAAAGGCTCGACAGCGATGATCCGCTTTCCGCACTGGAGTCGCCCCCGGAATTCTGGTCGATGATCGAGGTGCTGCACGTTTCGAAACTCGAGGTAAGGCGTTCGCAGGCGCTCTCGGCTTCGCTTCGGCTGTCATAAAGCGCGGTTACGGTCCGGGTCATTCTTCTCTCCTTCGTCGTCCTTCAGCCTTGCTTGCCCATTGCCAGGCCACGGTCGATCGACCGCGCCCGCAGCGTCGGAAACTTTCGGCTAAATCGATTTATTCATAACCCTTTAGCCGCCTCGCCGTTCCCCAGCGGGCAAGCTGAACGATTGATGAAAATCGAACCGTGATCGGGAACAGCCCCGTCAAGCGTCCGTTAAAACACGCACTGGTCTGGGCCGTTAACAGGAGGATTGGATGCACTTCACTTTGAAAAACGGGAAGCTGTTGTGGGCGGCGGCGCTTCTGGCTGTTCCCGGCATGGTGATGGCGCAGGACAATGCGATGAATAACGTCGCCAATGCCGATGCCAGCGTCGCCAATGATTCGATGGCCGATCCGGCACTTAGCGATCCTGCACTCAGCGATCCGGCGATGACCACGACTACCGCGCCGATGGACGATACGATGGCGAATGATATGGCGCTCGCCGACAGTGTCGAGCCGGAGCGCGACGACAAGGACTTTCCCTGGGGACTGTTGGGCCTGCTTGGGCTCGCCGGGCTGATGGGTCGCAAGAAAGATGGCGACATTCACGTCGATGCGCGCACCGATCGGAGGGACGCATGAAGCTTTCGACCGGAACCCGTAATGCGCTGCTCGGCGCGCTGGCCTTCACTTTCGCTCCGACGGCGGTGATGGCGGCGACGACCGCGAATGTCGATACGACTTATGAGTCCCGCGATGACGATGATGGCTTCGACATGGGCCTGCTTGGCCTGCTCGGGCTTGCGGGGCTTCTTGGCCTGAAGAAGAAGGACGTCCACGTCGACGATCGCGGGAATATTCCGCGATAATTTCGGTAGGAAATAATCCCCTGAGGACCCTGCGCCGCGGTAGCAATGCCGCGGCGCTTTTTTGCAAAGCTGGAGAGGACGTGGGATGTTCTTCATGTTCAGCAATCGGCTGGGGTGCCTCAAATCGCTTCTGATCTCGATCGTGGCGACGTTGGTCGTTCTGTTCCTGCTTGGGATCATCGGGGGTCCGGCGAATTGGTAGGGGTTTAAGCGTGTCGCGGATGTTCAAGGATAATGGGCTTACGATCGTGCTCATGCTGTTGTTCGGCGGAACGCTTGTCGGGCATTGGCTAACCGGCTGGGCGTTTGAGAATGAACAGCTTGTCCGCCACGGTGAAGCATCGATTTCGGCAATCCAATATTTGAGCCACCCGCAGTTTCTGGCGACGGTTTTCGAAAATTGGGAAAGCGAATTCTTGCAGATGTCGGCCTATGTCGTTCTGACCGCGATGCTGTTCCAGCGCGGGTCGGCCGAGTCCGCCGATCCCGACACATCGGATCGCGACGTCGACCTGATGAAGCAAGCGAGGAGGAAGGGAGCGCCGGATGGGCTTCGAAGCAATTCGATTCTTCGCGGGATTTATGCGCATTCCTTGGGGGCGGCGCTGTTCATTTTGTTCCTTGCGTCCTTCGCCTTGCACTGGCGGTTCAGCGCCGCCGAAGCGGCCGCGGATGCAAAGACGCATGGCGAGCCCGCAATCGGCGTGTTGAGTTATTTGGGGGACGCGCAATTCTGGTTTGAATCATTCCAGAATTGGCAGAGCGAGTTCCTGTCGACCGCGGTCCTGGTGGTCCTCTCTATTTTCCTGCGCGAGCGCAATTCGCCCGAGTCTAAGGCGGTTGGTGCTCCGCATTCGCAGACCGGCACTTAAGCTTATGGCCGTCAGATGAGGATCGGCACCGCGGGATGGGGGATCGGGCGGGATTCGCTTAGCGAATTTCCAGCCACGGGGTCGGTGCTGGAGCGCTATTCGGCGCGCTTCTCGGCGGTGGAAATCAACAGTTCGTTCCATCGGCCGCACGGCGAAGCGACCTGGTCGCGGTGGCGCGATGCGGTTCCCGGCACATTTCGATTCTCGGTCAAGATACCCAAGGAAATCAGCCATTTGCGCAAGCTGCGTGAGTGTGACGGGCCGCTCGATTTGTTTCTTGGGCAAGTTCGGCATTTGGGTGAGAAGCTTGGCCTGCTGTTGCTGCAGCTGCCTCCGAAACTCGAGTTCGAGGTGGCGCATGGCGAATTCTTGAAGCGACTCTCGGGGAACGGATTAGCAAAAGTGGTTTGTGAGCCTCGGCATCCGAGCTGGTTTACGCCCGAGGCCGATCAATTGCTGCGCGACTTGACTATCGCTCGGGTCGCGGCCGATCCGGCGATTACGCCTGCCGCTGCTGAGCCGGGTGGCTGGGATGGGCTTAGCTATTTCCGCCTTCACGGATCGCCGGTGATGTATCGATCGAGCTATGCCGACCGGATCGAGGCGCTTTCGGTGACGCTGATGGGGCTGGAGAATAGCGCCGATGACCTGTGGTGCATTTTCGACAATACCGCGTCGTCGGCGGCGACCAGCAATGCGCTGTCGCTGCTAAAGCATGTAAAGTCGGGAGAGTGGTGAGTGACACAGTCCTTAGCGAAGCGGTCTCAGGCGTCTAATTCCCAATAGAATAGGTTTTTCGTTTTTTCGCCCTCGTTCTTCGGCAAAAATACCGAAAGCCAGCCGAAAAACGCGACTTGGGGCGTGTTTTCACATCGAGACGATAGGGATTCTGCTTGCTCCCCACCGGGAATAGGTTCCGCGAAAAATTGGGCGGGATTGGCGAATCGCGTCCCAGGGAGGACCGTCGGCACGGCGCCGTACTCCGCCGTGGTCGGCGAGGTCCTCAGCCGGAGTGAAAAAGCTCGGGCCCTTTGCTTTTGGAGTCGCCGGTGCCATTCTCCCCGGGCAGGGGGTAGCATGGGCAAGCTCAGGAAGCCGGATTACGAGGCGCTGCTGACGCCGATGCTCAAGGAATTGAGCGAGGCGGCGCGTTGGATATCGGAGACCGAGCAGCGGCTGGTGGTGCTGTTCGAGGGCCGCGATACCGCCGGCAAGGGGGGCTCGATCCACATGTTCGCCGCGACCCTCAACCCGCGCCAGTGCCGCGTCGTCGCCTTGGCGGCGCCTAGCGCTCGCGAACGCGGCCAATGGTATTTCCAGCGCTATGCCACGCACTTGCCCGCAAGAGGGGAAATCTCGCTGTTTGACCGAAGCTGGTACAACCGCGCCGGGGTCGAAAAAGTGATGGGGTTTTGCACCGAAGCGGAAAGCACCGCCTTCCTAACCGCCGCGACCCAATTCGAACAGCAGCTGGTCGACGAAGGCGTCTTGCTGTTCAAATATTGGCTGTGCTGCGACCAGGAACAGCAGGAGCGGCGGTTTGCTCAGCGCCTTCACAACCCGCTGCGTCGTTGGAAGTTATCCCCGATCGATATTGCCGCGCGTGACAAATATGAGGCCTACACCAATGCCCGCGAGGAAATGCTGGCAAGGACCCATACGGATTTCGCGCCATGGACCGTGGTCGATTTCAATGATCAGCAGATCGGGCGACTAACGCTGCTGCGCGATCTCCTCGATCGATTACCCGAGACCGAACTGCCGCTCGCGCAACATGACTGGAGCGAGCTTGCCTCGCCGCCGCGCAAGGAACGGTTCACCGTGCTTCAACCGATTGCGCCGTTCGACGTCGACGCGGCGCCGCGCGAAGAAACCGACGTCGAGGCGTGGATCTGAGTCGACGATTTGCAGCGGCCAAGGTCTCGGCCTAGGCTCAAGGAATTCCAGGGGGAATGCGATGGGCGCGCTGCGACTTTTTGCGAAGCTGACGGTCTACTATCTGGTCGTCGCCGGTCTGCTGTGGGCGACATTGTCGCTGTTCCCGCCGATGCGGGACTTTTTGCCGGTCGGCAGCGTGGAAACGCTGATCACCCAGCCTGACAAGGGCCTACTTGAGGGCAATCAGACCCCGCCGGCTCAGGTCAAGAGCATGGGCGAAAGTCTGGTCTGGCTGGTGAGCGCCATCCTAGCCGCGCTGCTGACCTCGATCCCGGTCAGCCTGACCTATATGGCGGTGCGCAGTGGAGATGAATATGATCAGTCGCTGGTCGACACAATCTTGGTCCTGCCGATGGTTGTCACGAGCATCGTAATCGTGGTCCAGAATTCCCTAGCGCTGGCCTTTACGCTCGGCGGGATCGCCGGTGCTGTGCGCTTCAAAAATAGCCTCAAAAGTTCGGGCGATGCGCTGTTCATCCTGCTTTCGGTGGGCATTGGACTGGCAGCTGGAAGCGGCGCGGTCGAACTGGCGATCGTCATGTCGATCGGGTTCAACTATTGCTTCCTGATTTTGTGGTGGAGCGAATTCGGCGAACGCGCAGGCATGAAACGGTACCTCAGCGATTCCCATTCGCACGCCGCGGCAAGCGAACTGCCGCCGTTACCATTGCCGCCGATCGCGCAGCCCCCCCCAAGCGCCTGACTATTTGAGGCAGCCAGCGAGGAGCTTCGTCGCCATTCGCTCGTCGCTTGCGATCTCCGCGAAGAACTCCTCGAGGTAGTCAACCGCCTTGCGCCGGGTGCGAACATCAAGCTGCGGGATTGCCGCAAACTCGGCAAGTAGCGCGGGGCGCAGTGAGCGAAACTCGACGGCGGCCAAGAGCGCCGCGCGATTATGGTGGCAATATCCCTTGTAGACGCGGCGGCGGACCGACACGTCCGAGCCGTCTGGCGGAACCGCATAGGGGGCATTGACCAGCCCCGAAAAATCGAAATCGTAGGGCACGGTCAGCAAGTCTGCGGCGCCGGACCGAGCACTAGGCAGGGCAAACAGCCGGCTGTTGTGACAGCACCCCTCACCAGCGGGTCCAGCTTTCATCGACCAGTCAAGATTGCCGATCATATATTGGAACAAGGCGGAGCGTGCCGCAGCCCGCGGTTCGAGCCGGAACAATCCGACGCTGTCCCCCACCGCCGCCGGGCGCTGTCCGATACGCCGCCCGAGATCGTCCTTGTCCTCAATCAGGAAACCGACGCGCGAGACATAAGGGCGGCCGTTACCATTAATATAGTCGAGCGTCGCCAGCCGCACACGGAAACTCGCCGGGGTCAGCAAATTGTACAAGCGGTAGGCGGCATATTCGAGCAAGACATATTGCTGGAAATGTTCAGCCTGCCGGCAGTGCGTGACGAGCTTGAGCCGGCGTTGGCCGGCGAACAAGGATGTCACCGCAGGCGGCGTTACGAATTCGATCCTGAGCGGCGGAAATCTGCACGTTTCGCGCCGCAGGCGGGTGATGCCCCGCGGGGTCAGCGCGATCGGGTGCCGCTCACCCGAGCCGAACAGGGACAATTCGCTCGGACGTGGCGTTACTTTCTCCCGCGGACCGTCGACGATCGCCGAGATCGGGCCGCGGATTTCCAGGCGGATCGGATCCCCAGCGGCGAACAACGGTGTGACCGGACCCGCCGCGGCTGGCGCGGCGACGATGGCCGTCACAACAACCGAAATTAGGCGCCAGGTCACTTTGCCCTTTCTTTCGGCCGCGCTACATGGCGCGCGGTAACCCTGTCGCCAGTGATTTCGACGAAGCCCGGGATACCGCCATAGGCGCGCGAGTTTCCGCTATCGACGCGCACCAGTCGCCCGCCATGGGTGACGGCGACACCGGACAGAAGCGGCGTGTGGCCGATGACGATCCGCTTGGCGCCGGTTGCGGCAAGAAGATAGTCGAGTTGCTGCTGGACATCAGGAAGCGGCGCGCCGTTCGTTGCTGGCGGTCCAGCTTCGGCGGTCATGCCGGCCAGACCGCGATACCATAGCGGCCCGAGCGGATCGTTGATGATCGACGCCGGAGAGTCATCGCCGGCGGTTAAGGCCGCTGCCACGCGCCGGTTAATTTCGTCGACCGGCAAAACTGCATAGCTGGCACTGAGGCCGCCGTGGACGAACAAACTGTCGCCGAGTCTTGCAACCGCCGGCTTGGCGATGATCCAGCGGCCAAGCTCCCCCTGCGGCTGCCACGCGGCCTGATGCTCAATTTTCCCAAGCGGCGTCTGTTTGAGCCATAGTTCGCGGATTGCGGATGGCGAGAGCGACGCGTCCCGGCTGCGGAAAAAGGTCTCGATCGCGATCCGGTTGGCGGCATAGGCGTTATCGCGTTGCCGCGGTGAGTCCATATCGGCGAAGGCATCGTATTCTCCCGCATGGACGTAGCGCACATCGCCGGTGACCATCATCGCCTCATGATTGCCGACCAGCACGACGACGCGCCCGCCCGCGCGCGAAGCCTGTCGCTCGAGCCGCATCAGGTCGCGGATGATCAAACTAGAATCCGGTGCGCGGTCGACGATGTCGCCGGTCTGGACCAGCACCGTCTTGCCCCCGGCCCAACGTCCCTTCCGGTTGATCAGCCCCGCCGCGCGCGCGATAGCGATCCACGCGTCATGGTCCCCATGAAGGTCGCCGACCGCGACGATCCGTTCGGGGTACGGCGTGGGTTTGGCCAGCACTTGCGCAGACGGAAATAAGGCAAGTGGTATGGTCAGCAGAAGTTGAAACCATACCCAACAAATCTGCCGGATCATCTGCGCCCCCTGTGCCAACAGTTGGCAATGGGGCGCTTCCTGCATTTTTTTGTCAAGCCACTGGCCGGTGCGGCGCGGCCAATCCCGACCTATGAATTCGATACAAGCGCTCTCTCGCTATGTGGTATAAGGCGACCAAGCGGGCAGGTTGGTCACTTTCGTTCGGGCGGAAAGAAGAAGCGGCTGAGCAGTATTAGCGCGCGCAGGCAATCGAGCCGACTCTTAGTCACTTGGACCCTGGTGACCCCTACGAGAATCGAACTCGTGTTTTCGCCGTGAGAGGGCGACGTCCTAACCGCTAGACGAAGGGGCCGTTCGCAAGGCCGGGCGGTTAGGCGAAGGCGCCCGAACGGTCAAGCGTGACCCGCATAGCGCTCTGGGCGGAGCCTAAGCGAAGGCCGCGTAGCCCTCTGGGCGGAGCCTAAGCGAAGGCCGCGTCCTCGAGGTGCATTTCGGCTGCGTTGCCGCCGTTATATTCGTCTCGCTTGATCGTTCCCGCGAGCCACCAGCGCTGGTCATTGCTCGATGCGAGCATCGCCTGGCCGAGCGGGGTTTCGGCAGCGCGAAACGCAATCAGCTTGAACGAGCGGCCATCGTCGCCACAGGCGATCGCGCGGACGTGGCCATTGCCGACGATGCTGACCTTCAGCAGTCGCGCGGGTCCGGCGGCGATACGCGGGGCGGGCCAGCCGGCGCCATAGGGGCCGGCGCAATCGAGATCGTCGCACAAGGCACCAGCGACTCCGCCGGGGGCAAGCAGTGCGTCGAGCAAGAGTGCGCGGCCGTCGCGGGCGCGGTCCACGTCATCGGACAGGCGGTGGTTGAGGAAGGCGCGCAGCGGCTCGATGCCGCCCGGAGCGACGGTCACTCCGGCGGCCATTGCGTGACCTCCGCCGGCGATGAGCAGGCCATGGTCCTTGGCGGCGAGGATTGCCGCGCCGAGGTCGACTCCGCTGATCGAGCGACCCGAGCCCTTGCCGGTGCCGTCCTCGTCCTCGCCGATAACCAGCGCTGGGCGGCCGAAGCGTTCCTTCAGGCGGCTGGCGACGATTCCGACCACGCCGGGATGCCAGCCGCGTCCCGAGACGATGATCGTCGGGGCTTCGGCCTGGGCTTCGGCCTGCGCGTCGGCGGCTTCGCAGACCAGCATTTCGATTGCGCGGCGTTCCTCGTTCAAGCGGTCGAGTTCGGCGGCGATGGAGCGAGCTTCCTCGGGATCGGTCGTGGTTAGTAGGCGGACGCCGAGGTCGGACTTACCGACGCGCCCACCGGCATTGATCCGTGGCCCGAGCGCGAAGCCGAGGTCGCGGCACGAGGGCGGTTTGACCAGCCGCGCCGCCTCGGCGAGCGCGACCAGGCCGACGTTGCGCCGCTTGGCCATGACCTTCAGGCCCTGGGTGACGAAGGCGCGGTTGAGGGTTCGAAGCTTGGCGACGTCGGCGACGGTGCCGAGTGCGACAAGATCGAGCAGGTCGATCAATTTGGGCTCGGTGCGGCTGCCGACAAAGCGCCCGCGGCGGCGCAATTCGCGGAGCAGTGCGACGGCGAGCAGGAAGGTCATTCCAACCGCGGCGAGGTGGCCGTGTGCAGCGCCTTCGGCGGATTCGTCGAGACGGTTGGGATTGATGACTGCGAGCGCCGTTGGAAGGGTGGCGGCACATTGGTGATGGTCGCAGACGATGACTTCGAGGCCCGCGGCGGCGGCCTGATCGAGCGCGTCGAACGCCTGCGCGCCGCAGTCGACGGTGACCGCGAGGGTCGCGCCGCCGGTCTTGAGCTCGACCAAAGCGCGGCCGCTTGGGCCATAGCCCTCCATCAGCCGGTCGGGGATGTAGACGCGCGGTTCGATCCCAAGGTCGCGCAGGACGAGCGTGAGCAGCGCCGCCGAGGTTGCTCCGTCGACGTCATAATCGCCGAAAATGGCGATCGTCTCGCTTGCTTCGACAGCGTCGGCGAGCCGCGCGGCGGCCTTGTCCATGTCGGCGAAGATCGAGGGGTCGGGGAGAAATTCGCGAAGCGTCGGGTTGCGGTGGCGGTCGAGGTCCGAGCGGCCGACTCCGCGTGCGAGCAGGAGCTGGCCGGTGAGGTCGAGATCGAGTTCGTCGCCGCCCTGACGCCGGAAGCGCCACGGCTGGCCCATGATCGAGCGCTCGATGACGAAGTCGCTCATGCGAAGCGCGCCAGCAGTGAAGTGCGGAGTGCGCGTGCCGTCGGCGCCGGGATTGCCGCGATTCCGTGGGCGGAGAAGCCGCGCCCGCTTGCGACGCCGATCGCCAGCGAAGCGAGTCCGAAGCGGCGGCTGAAGATGTTTTCGGTGAGATCGACGCTTTGAATGTTGGCGAGCGGGAGGAGGATCAGCCGGCGGCGCCACCAGCCCGAGCGGATCAGGAGGCGGTCGCCGTCGAGCGCGAAGCGGGTGCGCCGCCAGGACAGCCAGCGGAATGCTACCAGCACAGTGAGGAAGGCGACTGCGGCGAGGCCGATCAGGGGATTGATGGCGAGCTGGATTCCGGCAGGGATCAGCAGCAGGAAGAGCGCGCCGGTGAAGCCCCAGGCGAAGGCCGGGGATGTGCGCTGCCAGTCGGAGGAGGGATCGACCGGGCGCCAGTTCAGCTGGGCGAGGATTGCCGCGATTTCGCTCTCCCTGGCGAGTGGCGCGACGAGATGGTCGCCTTTCTTTCCTTCGTCCTTGCCGAGGCTTTGCAGCTTGAGGTCGCTCCAGCCGAAGCGGTTGCGGAGCGGACCGCTGCCGATGATCGCGGCATGGGTGCGTTTGATCGGCAAGGTGACGTCGGTCAGCGTGAGCAGGCCGCGGCGGCGGCGAAGGCCGGCTGGGGTGCGATCGAGGCGGAAGCGGAAGTCGCGGAGCACAGTGCGCGCTACCCCGGTGACGAGGCCGGTGATGAGCAGCAGCACGGTCCCGGCGATACCGGCGGCGATTTGATTGGCAAGGACGAAATCGGCGATCGGTGAGCCTGCCTCGAGCGCCTGGCGCCAGAATCGGCGGGTGAAGAAGTCGAGGCCGGCGACGTCGCCGACGGTCTGGGTCGCGCCGAACAATGCAGCAATGACTGCAAGCGAGAAGTTGAACAGGCCGGCGAGAAAGACGCGCGGCGGGTCCATCGCGAAGATTGGCGCGGCTTCGGTCTCGGTGAGGTCAGCTGAAGCGACCGCAGCGCCGCGACGGGCGCGGACAAGTTCGCGGATCTCGGCGGCGCGGGCGAGCGAGATTGCGGCGAGTGCGCCGTCGTCACTCTTGTCGCCTGCCGAAGCGCCGGTTTCGAACGCGACGCGGGCAAGTCCGAGCAGGCGCGCGACGGGTCCCTGGCTGATGTCGACGTCCTGGATTCGGTCGAACGGGATCGAACGGTGGGTGCGGCTCAAAATGCCGCTGTCGATGCGGATTTCATTGGCGCCGACGCGATATTCGAAGCGCTTCCAGTAGAGGAACACGCCAATTGTGAGTACCACCGCGATCCCGGCGAGCAGCAGCAGCGCAGTCCCCCAGCTTCCGGTCGCGGCGAAATAGCCGATTGCGGCATAGCCGCCGGCCATTTGGCGAAGCCCGCGCCCGAGCCCGGTGACGAGGTAGAGCGGGTGGAGGCGCTCAGCTACGCCGACCGCCTGGTCGCTGCTGCTCATTCGAAGTCCGAGCGGACATGCTCGCGGATGATGTCGCGAATCTCGGCGGCGCGATCGGGGGCGAGCCCAGCGACGGTGACGATGCTGTTGTGGGTGCCGGCGGTGTGGACGATGAGGCTTGCAGTGCCGAACGCCTTGTCGAGCGGGCCGCGGACGACGTCGAGATGCTGGACCCGGACGAAGGGGACCATTGTGTCGGTGTGGAACATCCAGCCGTGGAGGCTCTGCAGCATCCGGTCGGTAAGGCGGTAGCGGAGGCGGCTATATTTGCGTTGCGGGATAAGCGTGATCGCCAAAAGTGCGAGCAGCGGAACGATGATCGATGGTATGCCGTGGAAGGGGGTGTCGCGGAGCAGAATCTGGTCGGCAATGATTGCGCCGATGACCAGCGGCAGCCAGCTGATCGCCGTTTGTGCACGGAGAACGTGGCGGTAGCCGGGTTCGACGGCAAGCAATGGCGGGTCGGTAGATGGTGTCATGTGCCGATAATACAGCGTCCCGCCTTTATGGGTAGCGAAATCAGACTGCGCCCTTGCGATGTTCGCCCTTGATCCGGCGAACGGTTCCCGAACTTGCGCGCATGACGATGCTGTCGGTCTCGACGCAGCCGCCCTTCCGGCGCTTGACCCCTGACAGCAATGAGCCGTCGGTCACTCCGGTGGCGGCGAAGATGCAGTCGCCGCTGGCCATGTCCTGAAGGCTGTAGATGCGGTTTAGATCCTCGATCCCCCAGCGACGAGCGCGGCCGCGCTCGTCGTCGTTACGGAAGATCAGGCGGCCCTGGATTTGCCCGCCGACGCAGCGCAGCGCTGCTGCGGCGAGCACGCCTTCGGGCGCTCCGCCGGAGCCGAGGTAGATGTCGACCCCGGTGTCGGGGTCGGTGGTGGCGATGACTCCGGCGACGTCGCCGTCGGGGATGAGCATGATCCCACAGCCAAGAGCGCGAAGCTCGGCGATCAGCGCGGCGTGGCGCGGCCGATCGAGCACGCAGGCGATGATCTCACCGGGTTCGACGCCCTTGGCGGCGGCGAGGCTGCGAACGTTTTCGGCGGGCGATTTGGCAAGGTCGATGGTGCCTTCGGCAAAGCCGGGGCCGATTGCGATCTTGTCCATGTAGACGTCGGGGGCGTTGAGCAGTCCGCCCTGCTCGGCAATGGCCAGCACCGCAAGCGCATTGGGGCCGGCCTTGGCGGTGATGGTGGTGCCTTCAAGCGGGTCGAGCGCGATGTCGATGCGCGGGCCGCCGTTCTGCGCCGAGCCGACCTTTTCGCCGATGTAGAGCATCGGAGCTTCGTCGCGCTCGCCTTCGCCGATGACGACCGTTCCGTCCATCGGAAGCTCGTTCAACGCAGCGCGCATCGCTTCGACCGCGGCGGCGTCGGCGGCCTTTTCGTCACCGCGGCCGACCAGCCGCGAGGCGGCAATTGCGGCGGCCTCGGTGACGCGGACCATTTCCATGACGAGGACCCGGTCGAGGACGGACGAAGCGGGGACGGACGTGGCCATGCGCGAGGTAGCTCCTAAGGAGGTGAAACAGTGGCGCTGCGATAGGAGGCGGGCGCGGGCTTGTCGAGGCGAGCGCGCGCTATTCCTGATCATCCTGATCGTCGCCGGCGCGATGATCGAGGATGTGGCTTCCGATCCGCACCGAGCGCGTTCCTAGGCGAGTTTCGTAGAGGAAGATCGCGAAGCCAAGCGCGGTCGAGATCATCGAGGCGATGAATAGCAAGGCGATGGCGGTGCCGAAGCGGTAGCCGGTGAGGAAGGCTGCGAACAAAAGGACGACAACGGCCGAGATCATCAGCGCGGCCAGGACCGAGGTAAATATGGCAGCGTTGACGACCCGAATGCGCCGATCGAGCATCCGCACTTCGCCGATCAACCGGTCATGCTCGAGTCCACGTGCATTGAGGATCCGCGGCTCAAGCCCGCGCGCGCGATCGACGATCCGGGCGAGGCGCCCGGCGCAGACGTTGAGGAAGGCGCCGAGCCCGGCAAGCAGGAACACCGGCGCGACCGCAAGCTGAATGATCTGCGCAAGCTGGGTGAGTTGGGGCGTCGCGGGAAGGAGCGGGGTCATGCTGCCGATATGCCCGAGGCGGGGGGCGATGGCGAGCTTAGCCTTCGATGGTGACCTTCGAGCCGATCGACGTTAGCGTATATAGCTTTTCGGCGAATTTCGGTGGGAGGCGGATGCAGCCGTGGCTTGCGGGGTAGCCGGGGGTCCTGCCGGCGTGGAAGGCGATGCCGTGGCTGTCGATGCGTTGCATGAAGGGCATTGGCGCGCTGTCATATTTGCGCGAGAAATGGCTGCGTTTCTTCTGAAGCACCGACCAGAAGCCCAAGGGGGTTTCCTTGCCCTTCGTGCCGCTTGAGATGGTGGTCGCGCCGATCAACTGCTCGCCGCGATAAACATAGGCCATTTGGGTGAGGAGATCGACGACCAGGCTGGTGTCGCCGGCTGCCGGGATGTTCGGCGCCCACAGATATTCGCCGGGCTTGAGTCCAGTGCGGCCGAAGCTTGCGACCATCGCCTGATGGGCCTTGGGGGCGTGACCGTGAGTCCATTGATAGGGCATGTTCGAGCCGGTGCGCGCGATCGGGGCTACCGGGGCGGGTGCGGGCGCGGTGGTGCATGAGGCAAGCGCGAGCGCCGCGCCGATTATTGCCAAGGACCATGGCTTGATCATCAATTTCTGCTCCAGGGGTTGCGCTTTAGTGATGCACGAGGCGAGCCTGCGGTACAAGCGGGCAGGTCGCCGGGCAGCTTGCGCGGCGGGCGGTTCAGCCGATTTCGGTATTGCGAAAGCAGCTCGCGATTTCGAGCAGCAGGCCGCCGGTAACCGCGAAACTGATCGCGAACAGCCAGGCGAAGCTTGCAACCAAGGTCGGGGTCGGGCCGAAGAGCATGACGATCGCGGTCGCGATCGACAGGCCGATCAGGAGCAGCACGCCGAGCGCGAAATCGGTCGCCGCCGCGATCCCCAGCCAGATGCGGACCGATCCGTGGGCACGGCCGCTGGTGACCGCCAGGATCACACTTCGCGCTATCAACCAGACGGTGACGATGGTGATCGTCGGGAGGAAGTGAGCGACCGGATTGGCGACGAAGAGTAGCCCGGCAAGGGTCGTGACCGCGCCTGCGAGCATTGCGAGAAATTTGTTCTGAACACGCTGGGTGCCCGCGGCGATCTCGACGACACCGGCCGCGAGCAATAGCACTCCGACGACGCGGTTGCCCGACAAGCGGTCGACGAAGGGAAGCAGAGCAGCGCCAGCGCCAAGCAGGATGATCAGAATTCCAGCCGCGGTCATGAAGTTGGCGCGCGCATTGCTGGACGGGACGGATTGAATCGAAGTCGTCACGATTGCGACAATAGCAGAGACAAGCCCTTCCCACTACTCCATGAAATCGACATGATCGAACATATTGTCCTTGCGGTCCTGATCCTGGTCCTGATCGCCTTGGTGACTCGAAGCCTGGCGGCTGGGGCTGCGGCGGCCTGTGCATGGGCAGTTTCTCGCGAAATGACCCAGGCCGAATATCGCTGGATCGAACATTATGGCGGCGGGCTGCGCGCGAACATGCCGTGGTGGGGCGGGTTCGATTTGCGGGTTTGGCAATATGCCGACCCCTGGTTTGACTGGATTGTGCCGTCTCTGGTCGCGATTGCAGTCGCGGCGTTCGCATCACGCGCCACCAAGCGTTCGGTAGCTGAGCAAGAGTTTTAGCCTGTGAGCGGAGGAAGAGACTTGTCGAGACTGCTGGACGGTGCGCGCGCAATCATTGGTCATATCGCCGAGCGGCTGGAGGGCGACCTTAGCGTCGAGCTGTGGAACAAGGAGGTGCTTCCGCTTGGACCCGGCGCGCGCGACGATATTCGGATCGTCATTTCTTCGCCCGAGGCGATCGGCAAATTGCTGAGGTCGCCGCGGCTGATGACTTTGGTCGAGCTGTGCGTCAGCGGCGCGATCGACATTAAAGGTGGCAGCCCGCTCGAAGCGCTTGGGCGCTGGGATCATCTTAGGGCGGTGGGGCTTCCCAAGACGGTTGATCGGGCGTTCCTGCTGAAGGCCGCATGGCCGTTTTTGCTGGCGCGCGAGGGCGGGGTGAGGAAGCTGGCGTTTGGCAAGCGGGTGCTTCCGCGCTTCGGTCGTGGGCGTGACGACGGCGCGATGATCGAATTTCATTACGATGTGTCGAACGCCTTCTACCGACTGTTTCTCGACCCCGAGATGCAATATTCGGCGGCCTATTTCGCAACGCCCGAGACCAGCCTGGCCGAGGCGCAGGTTGCCAAGCTCGACCGCATCTGCCGCAAGCTGCAACTCAATGAGACCGACGAATTGCTCGACATCGGCTGCGGGTGGGGAGGGCTTGCGTGCCATGCCGCGAAGGAATTTGGCGCCAAGGTGCATGGGGTCACTTTGTCGAAAGAGCAGCATGACGCTGCGCTCGAGCGGGTGCGGAGCCGCGGGCTAGAGAGCTTGGTCACGATCGAGCTGCGCGACTTTCGGACGCTCACCTCGCCCGAGGCCTATAGCAAGATCGTCCAGGTGGGCATGTTCGAGCATGTCGGGATCGACAATCACGACGCTTTTTTCGGCCATGTCCATAAGCTGCTTAGAAGCGGCGGGCTCTATTTGCATCAGGCGAGCACGCGGCGGGCGTCGGTGGACCTGGCCAAATTCCGCGAGCGGACCGGCTATATGAAGGTGCTCAACCGCTACATTTTCCCTGGAGGGGAGCTGGATTATCTTGGGCTGACGATCACCAATTTGGAGCGCAATGCCTTTGAGATCCGTGACGTCGAGACGATGCGCGAGCATTATTATCTGTCGCTGAAGAATTGGAGCGAGGCGCTGTATCTGCGGCGGGACGAGGCGATTGCCGAGGTCGGGGCCGAGCGGGTGCGTCTGTGGCTGCTATATTTTGCGCTGTCGTGCGTCGGCTTCTGGCGCGGAGCGATCTACGATTTCCAGGCGGTTGCGCAAAAACGCCGGACCGGAATGTCGGGCCTGCCCTTGAGGCGAGATAATTAAGCAACAGTCCGAAAAGGAATTTTGTCGGCGCTGCGTCCGATTGGAGGAGGCCGACGTATTGTGGGAATAGCCTGTGTTTCAGCGCTTTAGCCCATTATCATTTTGGAGTCCGACCATGAAATCACTCATTCTCGCCGCCGTTGCGACCGTCGCGCTAGCCGCCCCTGCAGCCGCCCAGACCGTCGATAATTGGACCGGTTTCTACGTCGGCGGACGTGTTGGCCTGGCGGTTACTCCGCTCAATGCCAAGGAGAGGGTGTTGTTCGATACCAATGGCGATGGTAATTTTGGCGACACAGTGACCTTCGTCAACGGCGCCAACGCCTTTTCGCCCGGCTTCTGCAATGGCGATCCGCGAAGCTCGATCGCCAACGAGGGCTGCGAGTCGGATAATGATGGGATCAACTTCGGCGTTCACGCCGGCGCGGATTATCAGTTCGGACAGATCGTCGTTGGTGGCCTGGTCGAATATAATCGCGCCAAGGTCGAAAGCAGCGTGACCGGTTTCACCACCACACCGGCGAACTATTATCTGTCGCGTGAGATGCGCGGAACGATCGGCGCTCGTGCCCGCATCGGCGTGGATATCCAGGGCGTGCTTCCTTACGTCACTGCGGGCGTGGTTCGCGCCAAGGTGCGTTCGGAATTCGAGACCACCAACCTGCCCAACGCTTTCGCGACCCGCGAGTCCAACGGTCGCCGCAATGGCTATCGTTTCGGCGGTGGTTTTGAGCAGCGCTTTGGTCCGTTGTCGATTGGTGCGCTTTATTTGAAGACCAGCGTGAAGGATGACGATTTCCGCGTCGACGTTACGCGCGGGACGGGTCCTGCAACCAATCCGTTCGTGCGGATCAACCCGGCCGGAACCCAATTCCGCCGCTCGGACAAGCGCTTCGACGTCCACACTGCGGACGTGACGCTTTCGTATCGCTTCTAAAATATTGAGATCTCGGGTCGTGCCAGCAGATGGTGCGGCCCGCTGACTTAACCTTCGCCGGGATGACGACAAGCCGAGGGCGGAGGGCTATACGCGACTCATGACTGACGATCGCACCGACATCGCCCCGACCCCCTCCCTCGAAGATGTTCAGCATTGGACGCTCGTCGCCGCGCGGGCGCAGCAGATGATGATGGAGGCCTGGGCCGACAATCTCGCCAAGGGCAGCGCGATGCCCGGGCTAGGGATTGGGCAGCCACCGGCAAGCACCGATCCGATGCAGTGGATGAGCAAGGGCGCCGAGGCCTGGTCGAAGGGACTCGAGGCCTGGAGCGAGATGCTCGGCCAGGTCAGCGCGGCCGGGGAAACGCGGGATCGCCGCTTCGGGGCGCCCGAGTGGAACGAAAGCCCGATCTTCGACACGGTTCGGCAAAGCTATTTGGCGATCAGCGACAAATTGCTCGGCACGGTCGAGGAAATTGAAGGTCTCGATGAGGCGGCGCGAAGCCGGTTGCGGTTCGCGACCAAGGGGTTCGTCGATGCGATGAGCCCGGCCAATTATATGGCGCTCAACCCCGAAGTGATGAAGCGCACGATCGATACCAAGGGCGAGAATTTGCTTGCCGGGCTGCGCAACATGCTTGGCGATATCCAGCGCGGTCAGGTCAGCCAAAGTCCGGCGGGCGCGTTCGAGGTTGGGCGCAATCTGGCGGTGACGCCGGGAAAGGTGATCCACGAAACGCGATTGTATCAATTGATCCACTACATGCCGGTGACCGACCAGGTACTCGAGGCGCCGCTGGTGATTTTCCCACCGTGGATTAACCGCTTCTATATCCTCGATCTGACGCCCGAGAAAAGCTTCGTCAAATGGACCGTCGAGCAGGGGGTGAGCCTGTTCATGGTCAGCTGGAAATCAGCGGATGCGAGCATCGCCGATGTGACCCAGGACGATTATATCGCGGCGCAGCTAGAAGTTGTCGCACTGGTCCGCGAATTGCTTGGCGTCAAAGCGGTTCACACGATCGGCTATTGCGTTGCCGGGACTACGCTTGCGGCGAGCCTTGCGTACCTAGAGGCGAAGGGCGAGGCGGGGCAGGTCGCGAGCGCGACTTTCTTCACCGCGCAGGTGGATTTTTCGGAAGCGGGCGAACTGAGCTTGTTCCTTGGCGACGAGACGATGGCGACGCTCGACAAGCTCACCGCGGAGAGCGGGGTTCTTGACGGGCGGGTGATGGCGGCGACGTTCAATCTGCTTCGCGGACGCGATCTGATCTGGAATTACGTCGTCAATAATTATCTGCTCGGCAAGGATCCGCCGCCGTTCGATCTGCTCCACTGGAACGGCGACGTCACCAATCTGCCCGGCGGCTGGCATCGCGACTATCTGCAGTCGCTGTACCGCGACAATAAGTTGATAGAGGCTGGTGGGGTCAGCGTCCTGGGGGTGCCGATCGACCTGACCAAGATCCGCACGCCGTCCTATATTCAGGCGGGGCGCGAGGACCATATCGCGCCGAGCGGCAGCGTGTGGAAGCTGATGCGGGTTCTGGCGGGGCCAAAGCGCTTCGTTCTCGCCGGGTCGGGGCACATCGCGGGCGTGGTCAATCATCCGAGCGCTGGAAAATATCAATATTGGATCAATGACAGCGAAGCTGTGCCCGCGAGCCTCGACGACTTCATCGCTGGGGCGGTCGAGCATAAGGGGAGCTGGTGGCCCGACTGGATCAAGTGGCTTACCGCTCAGACGCCAAAGAAAGTGAAGGTGGCGGGGGCGCGGGTTCCGGGCGAAGGCAAGCTTAAGGCGATCGAGGATGCGCCGGGGCGCTACGTGCGGACGCGTTAGGCCTTAGAAAATGCCGCCGCCGATCATCAGGCGGAGGATTCCGATTACGATCACGACGAGGTTGAGGTTGCGGCCCGTATTTCCGGCCGCTGCCGCGCCGACTCCAGCGCCGATTACTGCAAGCGGCAGGATCAGCCAATTGGCCCAGCCAAGCAATGGGAGGAAGGCGACCGCGGTCAGAACGAGTGCGACAAGGCCGATGATGATCGAGACGATGTTCAACATGGCATCAGAATGCTCCCGGTGCGGCGTTAGCGCAAGGGGCGATAGAGGCGATCCGCTGGACTGCTTCGCCGCAAGCCAATAGGAGGCGCGGCTTAACCGCAGCGACCAGGAGAATTTAAGCGTGGGGAACGTCACCGTCATCGGTGCGCAATGGGGCGACGAGGGCAAGGGCAAGATCGTCGATTGGCTTGCCAGCCGCGCCGACATGGTCGTCCGCTTTCAAGGCGGGCATAATGCCGGGCATACGCTGGTGGTCGGCAATCAGGTCTACAAATTGTCGCTGCTACCGTCGGGAATCGTACGCGGGACTCCGTCGGTGATCGGCAATGGCGTGGTGCTCGACCCCTGGGCCTTGAAAGCGGAAATCGACAAATTGTCGGCGCAGGGGGTGGTGATCACTCCGCAGGTGCTGATGATTGCCGAGACTTGCCCGCTGATCCTGCCGATCCACCGCGATCTTGATGCGCTTCGCGAGGATGCCTCGGGCGCGGGCAAGATCGGGACCACGCGACGTGGGATTGGCCCTGCTTATGAGGACAAAGTCGGGCGGCGAGCGATCAGGGTGTGCGACCTTGCGCATCTTGGGGAATTGGAACCCCAGCTCGATCGCTTGTGCGCGCACCATGACGCGCTCCGCGCCGGGTTTCGCGAGCCGCCGGTCGATCGCGAGCGGCTGCGGCGCGACCTTTCGGAGATTGCCGAATTCGTGCTTCAATTCGCTCGCCCGGTGTGGCGCGACTTGGATGAGGCGTCACGCGCGGGGCGACGGATATTGTTCGAGGGCGCGCAGGGGGTGCTGCTCGATGTTGATCACGGCACTTATCCGTTCGTGACTTCGTCCAACACGGTTGCGGGGACGACCGGGCCGGGAAGCGGGATGGGGCCGTCGGCGGCGGGGTTCGTGCTCGGGATCGTCAAGGCCTATACGACGCGGGTTGGGAGCGGGCCGTTTCCGACCGAGCTGGACGACGATACCGGCCAGCGGCTGGGTGAGCGCGGGCATGAGTTCGGGACGGTAACCGGGCGCAAGCGGCGTTGCGGCTGGTTTGATGCGGTGCTGGTGCGCCAGTCGGCGGCGGTCAGCGGCGTGACCGGGATCGCGCTGACCAAGATCGATGTTCTCGACGGGTTTGAAACGGTGAAGATCTGCACCGGATATCGCATTGGCGACACGCTTTACGATTACCTCCCGCCGCATGCCGCCGACCAGGCGCAGGTGGTTCCGGTCTATGAGGAATTCGAAGGCTGGGCGGGGACGACCGCGGGCGCCCGGAGCTGGGCCGATTTGCCGGCGCAGGCGATCAAGTATGTCCGCCGGATAGAGGAATTGATCCGGTGTCCCGTGGCACTGGTTTCGACGAGCCCCGAGCGGGATGATACGATTTTGGTGAGGGATCCGTTCGGGGGTTAGGTTGTGAACTTGTGGTAGTTCGGGCGATCAAGCTCGCGCACTTCGACCGTGATTTGCAGTTTCAGTTCTGTTCGCTCGACCGCGGCCTTGGCAAGGATCAAGACCGCCTCACCTAAGCGGCGCTTTACCACGTCGGAGCGGCCGGTGAGGATGCGGACATCGACGTGGATCATCGCCTGATTGTCCGAGCCGTCCCCGATGACGGTCTTTTCAAGTTCGATGAGGCGCGTTTTCCACTCCTCCGGCGGGGAGTCGATTATCGGCGCCATTTCCTGATGAAGGCGAAGTGCGAGCCCGCGCGCGTCGAATATGTCCGCTACATTTTGGCTATATTCGATCAGAACTTGCGGCACTCTTAGACCGTGGCGATGTCGGGGGCGTCTTCGGCTTTCATTCCGACGACATTGTAGCCGGCATCGACATGATGGGTCTCGCCGGTGACCCCCGAGGCGAGGTCCGAGCAGAGGTAGAGGCCGGCGCCGCCGACGTCCTCGATGGTGACGTTGCGGCGCAAGGGGGCGTTATATTCGTTCCATTTCATGATGTAGCGGAAATCGCCGATACCACTCGACGCGAGGGTCTTGATCGGGCCGGCGCTGATCGCGTTGACTCGGATCCCTTCGGGGCCGAGGTCGGCGGCGAGATATTTGACCGACGCTTCAAGCGCGGCCTTGGCGACGCCCATGACGTTGTAATGCGGGATGACTTTTTCGGCGCCGTAATAGGACAAGGTGAGCAGCGATCCGCCGGGCGACATCATCCTTCGAGCGCGCGCCGCAACGGCGCAGAAGCTGTAGACCGAGATGTTCATGGTCATCAGGAAGTTCTGCAGGCTGGTGTCGACATAGCCGCCGCGAAGCTCGTTCTTGTCGGAGAAGCCGATTGCGTGGACGACGAAGTCGAGGCTGTCCCATTTTTGCTTGAGAGCGTCGAAGGCTGCATCGAGCGCATCCATGTCGCTTACGTCGCAGTCAATCAGGAGTTCGCTGCCAAGCTGTTTGGCCAGCGGGCCGACGCGTTTCGCAATGGCTTCGCCCTGAAAAGTGAAGGCCAGTTCGGCGCCGTGCTCGGCCAGTCGCTGCGCGATGCCCCAGGCGAGCGACCGGTCGTTGGCAAGCCCCATGATCAGTCCGCGCTTGCCCGCCATTATGCCGCTCATCAAATTACCCCCTGTTTGACCACCGTTTCGTCCGGCGCCGGTTCCTCGACTTCAAGTTCATGAAGGTACGGCCCCTCATAGACTTCGCCCTTTAACGCCTTGTCGCCCGCGTCTGCCAGTGCGGCGTTGAGTTCGGCGCCGGTGACAACACCAAGGCCGATAACGAAGAAGAATAGCAAGGCGACCATCACCCCGGCGAGGCTGCCGTAGGTCAGCGCATAGCCGCCGAATAGCCCGATCACTTTGGGTAGAAGATCGACCGTCAGAAGCCACCATACCGTGACCAGCAGCGCGCCCGGCCATTTGCGGCAACTGAGCTTGCGGTAGCGCGACGGGGTCAGCGCCAGGAACAATATGTAAAAGGTGACGAACAGTGTCACTCCGGGGGCGATGCGGTAGAGGCCGAGGCTGCGCCCGAGACCTTCGGAAAAGGGCAGGCGCGCGACGACGAAATGGTGCGCCGAGGTGAGGAAGATGGTCAGAGCAAAGGCGACCAGCAACAGGATCACCGCCACCACGATGGCCGCCATCGAGCCAAGCCGATATTGCCAGAAACTTGCCGAATATTTCACGCCATAGGCGCGGCGCAAAATGTCGCGGATGGTCTCTATGAAGCTTGCCGCAGTCCATAGCCCGACGATCGCGCCGAACCACAAGAGATTGCCGGAGCGGCCGCTGAGCACTTCAGCGATGGGTTTGGAGAGGACTTCGCGAACTTCTGACGGAAGACGCGCAAGTAGCGTGACCGCGGCTTGCTGGCCTTGCTCGCCGCTGCCGACCAAATGTGCGATCGCCGCCGCGAAGATGAGGAAGGGAAAGAGGGCGAGCAGCGCCAGATAAGCGAGATTGCCGGCGTGGACGAAGCCGTCTTCGTAGACCCCCATCCCCACGCGCTTGAGCACGACCAGCGCGGGCGGGCCTCTGCGCCAGCGATCGACGAAATTTTTGCCCCAACGCGCATGCTCACTTGCGCTGCGCTTGCGGCGCTCCTCGGGTGATTGGAGATGTACGTCTTCCACGAAGGTCTCAAACCCCCAGTGCGGCGCGGGGGTTGCCTGGCGCGGGCCATTTCGTTGCGAAGGCCTCCAGTTCAGCGTTGCCGGAAGGAAGCTCGACGCTGAGCATGACCAGTTGATCGCCGCGCTGGCCGTCCTTGCCGGTGAAGCCGCGGCCCTTGAGGCGGAGCAATTTGCCCGAGCTCGAGCCCTTGGGAACGGTTAGCACGACCGGGCCGTCAGCGGTGGGGACGTGTATCTTGGCGCCGAGCACAGCCTCTTTGAGCGTTACGGGCAAGGACAAACGGATATTATTGCCTTCGCGCACGAAGAAGGGATGGGGTGAAATCTCGATGGAGACGATTGCGTCGCCGGGGCCGGCGGGTCCCTCCTGGCCTTGTCCGGCGAGGCGGATCTTGGCGCCGTCTTCGAGGCCCTTGGGAAGCTTGAGATCGAAACTTCGTCCACCTGCTAGCGTGACTCGCTGGGGCTTCAGGCACGCCGCATCGACAAACGGCACCTTGAGGCGATAGGCCTGGTCGGCACCCTTTTGGGGCGGGCGAGCGCGGCCGCCCGGGCGTCGCGCCCCGCTCGCTCCGAACAGGCCTTCGAACAGGTCGGAGAAATCCGCACTATTGCCGCCCGCCTCAAACCCGCCCGGGAAGCCCCCGGCATGTCCGCCGGCTCCGCCGCCACCATAGCTGCCCGCGCCGAACAGAGATTTGGGATTGCCGTCCTCGTCAATCTCGCCGCGGTCATAGCGGGCGCGCTTGTCCTTGTCGGACAGCAGGTCATAGGCGTGGGTGATCTGCGAAAAGCGTTCGGCGGCCTTGGGATTGCCGGTGTTGCGGTCGGGGTGGAGCTGCTTCGCGAGGCTCCGGTACGCCTTTTTGACTTCGGCCTCGCTTGCGCCGCGCTTGATGCCCAATCGTTGATAGAGGTCCATGTCCGCTCCCTAGCCGCAACGCGGGCGCGATGACCAGACCTTGCTGTGCTACTCTGGGGAGGTTGCCCGGGGGCAAGTGGGGGCCTAGACGCTGCGAGGATGAACGCCGACCCCTTTGCCTTGTTCGACGCATGGTTCGCCGAGGCCAAGGCGGGCGAGCCTAACGACCCCGATGCAATGGCGCTGGCGACGGTCGGGGCCGACGGTCGGCCATCAGTGCGAATGGTGCTTCTCAAGGGAGTCGATCGCGGAATTGGGTTCACCTTCCATACCAATAGCCTCAGCCGCAAAGGACGCGAGATGGCTTTGAACGACGCCGTCGCGCTGGTGCTGCACTGGAAATCGCTACGCCGGCAGGTGCGCATCGAAGGGCGCGTCGGGCCCGCGCCTGAGGCCGATTCAGATAGCTATTTTGCGAGCCGGGGACGCGAGTCCCGCGTGTCGGCGTGGGCGTCGGAGCAGTCGCAACCGCTTGCGTCGCGTGCGGTGCTCGTGGAGCGGCAGGGGGTGATGGCTGCAAAATTTTGCGACGGGGACGTCCCGCGCCCGCAGCATTGGCATGGCTATGTCGTTGTCCCCGACAGCATCGAATTCTGGTCTGATGGCGCTCATCGGCTCCACGACCGGCGGCTGTTTAGGCGGCTTGATGACGGCAGCTGGAGCGAGGGGCTGCTTTACCCGTGAGCAAGGTCAAGCATTTCCACGGCCATGATCATGCGCATCATGCCGCGCGGGCAACGCTGACCCGGCGTGCCGCGACGCTGAGTGTGGCGATGGCGCTGTTCCTGGTTGCGATCAAAGGCTGGGCTTCGTGGGAAACCGGGTCGGTAGCGATGCTCGGCAGCCTGGCCGATACCGGGCTCGACTTTCTCGCCAGTCTGGTGACCCTCTTCGGCGTTCGTTTCGCGGCGGTGCCCGCGGACGCCGACCATCGCTTCGGACATGGCAAGGCAGAGGCGCTTGCCGCGCTGGTTCAGGGGACGCTGATTGCGGTTTCCGCGGTTGCGATCGGCTGGCGCGCGGTTGACCGGCTTGGAAGCGGCGAGCCCACGCAGGGGCTCGAGCTTGGAATCGGGGTGTCGCTGGTGGCGATGGCGCTGACGATCGGGCTGATCGGCTATCAGCGCTTCGTCATTCGCCGCACCGGATCGGTGGCGATCGTTGCCGACCATGTCCATTACCAGGCCGATTTAATGCTCAATCTGTCGGTAATCGCCGCGCTGGTGCTTGATCAATTGCTTGGTTTCCGGCTCGCGGACCCCGTCTTCGGGATCGGAATCGCCACGTGGCTACTGTGGAATAGCTGGCGATCGGCGAGCTATGCGGTCGATCAGTTGATGGACAAGGAATGGCCAGAGGCGAAGCGCGAGCGGTTCCTGGCGGCGGCGGCCCAGTTTCCGGAGCTTGCGGGCCTGCACGACTTCCGCACCCGGACCAGCGGCGCGCATGACTTCGTGCAGTTTCATGTGTGGTTGCCACCCCACTGGACGATTGCCGAGGCTCATGACCGGATGGATTCTGCCGAGGAGGCGCTTCAGGCGAAATTTCCGGGGACGGAAATCCTCATCCACCTTGATCCTGAGGGGCATACCGACCGCGAAACGATGCTGCCGTCGCTGCTGACGGAGGGGCGCAAATGACGGTCTTGCCATTCTTCCAGGTTGATGCCTTCGCCGAGCAGGCGTTTAGCGGCAATCCAGCGGCGGTCATGCCACTCGATCACTGGCTCGACGATGCATTGATGCAGAACATCGCTGCGGAAAATAATCTGAGCGAGACTGCTTTTACCATACCCAGCGAGGACGAGGCCGCGGACTATGAATTGCGCTGGTTTACCCCGACGGTGGAAGTCGATTTGTGCGGCCATGCCACCTTGGCCGCGGCGCATATCTTGATGCGGGGCAACAGCATTAATTTCTCCACGCGGTCGGGCGTGCTTGGGGTGAAGCGCGGCGATGGGCGGCTGTGGCTCGACTTGCCTGCATATCCGGTCGAGGATGGCGATGAGCCGGGGCTGATCGAAGCGCTCGGGCTGGGCCCCACGCCATGCTTCCTCAGTCGAGGCGGCAATGGGGCGGCGATCGTGCTGCTTGCGGATGAAGCGGCGGTGCGCGGCGTGGCACCCGATTTTGGCGCGCTCCGGACCATCGACCGGCTGGTGATTGTTACTGCTCCGGGCGAGACCAGCGCGGTCGTCAGCCGGGTATTCGCCGCTTTCCATGGCATTAATGAAGATCCGGTGACCGGATCGGCGCATGCCGCGCTGGTGCCGTTCTGGTCGAAGCGGTTGGGACGCGATCGGTTCGACGCATTCCAGGCAAGCAAACGCGGCGGCCGGATGGAGTGCTTGCACAAAGGCGACCGGGTGTTGCTTGGTGGGCAAGCGGTGACCGTGATCGAAGGCCACTTTCAGCTTTAAAAGCTAAGGCGTTGGCACGGGCGCCGGCGTTACGCTGTGAAGCGCGAGCTTGAAGCGCAGCACGCTATTGGCCGGGATCGGGCCGCTCTGGCGTTCGCCGTAGCCAAGCGCGGGCGGAATCCAGACGATCCATTCGTCGCCGGGTCGCATCAGCTTGAGCGCTTCGGTAAAGCCGGGGACGAAGGCATCGACCGCACCAGTGAGCGGTTTGCCGTTGGCGTAGCTGCTGTCGAAGGTTTCGCCGGTGGTCAATTTTCCTTCGTAATCGAAGGTCACCGTGTCGCTGCCGGATGGAGCGCGCCCGGTCTTTGGGCCCGATTTGACGATGAAATATTGCAGGCCGCTGGGCGTGGTTACCACCCGCTTGACGGCGGCGTTGCGGGCAAGGAAGTCGGGGCCGGGCGCGGTCGCGGGCGGAACCGGGACAGTCGCGCAGGCGGCGAGGAGGAGGGTGAGCGCGGTGGGTAAGGTGTTTTTCATGTGCCCCGCTTAGCGAAACTGCTGCGAATGGAAAGCCTTGCCGGGTGAGCGGTTTATGCAGCCGCGCTCAGAACTGCCGCCTGAGTTGCGCTGATTGTGCCACCACCGAGCAGGCGGTCGCCGCAGTAGAACACTGCCGACTGGCCCGGGGCGACTCCATATTCGGGCCGGGCGAAGGACAGGCGTTGTCCGTCCCAGCTGGCGGTAACCGGGGGCGCCATGCTCCGGACCTTTGCTTCGACCTCCATTTGATGCTCGCCGAGCCAGTTAACGCCCTCGACGATCGCTGCCTCGACCGCGAGCGCGCGTCGCGGACCGACAATCAAGCGGCGCGATTCGGGCTCGATCCGGACGACGTATAGGGGCTCGGGCTGGCCGCCGATCTCGATCCCACGGCGCTGGCCGATGGTGAAATGTACTACCCCTTCATGTCGTCCGAGAATCTCGCCATCAAGCCCGACGATCTCACCTGGGGCCGCAGTCTCGGGGCGTAGTTTCTTGACCAAGCTCGCATAGTCGCCGTCGGGGACGAAGCAAATGTCCTGGCTGTCGGGCTTTGCGGCGACGGTCAGTCCGGCGTCCTCGGCCAATCGGCGAACCTCGCGCTTGGGCAGATCGCCAAGCGGGAAGCGGAGAAAGTCGAGCTGGTCACGGGTGGTTCCGTAGAGGAAATAGCTTTGATCCCGCGCCGGATCGCGGCCTTTGTACATTTCCGTGCGGGCGCCGTTGCGGACGCGGCGGACGTAATGGCCGGTGGCGAGGCAAGCTGCTCCAAGCTCCCGCGCGAAGGCGATCAAATCGACGAACTTGACGCCTTGATTGCACAGCGAGCAGGGGACGGGGGTGCGCCCGGCGGCATATTCGTCGGCGAAGCGGTCGATGACGCCGGTGCGAAAACGGCTTTCATAATCGAGCACATAGTGCGGTATGCCGAGCCGCTCGCAAACGGTCTTGGCATCGTAGATATCTTGCCCGGCGCAGCATGATCCCGGGCGCTTGGCCGCCTCACCGTGGTCATAGAGTTGGAGCGTGACTCCGATCACCTCCGCTCCGGTCCGCGCGGCGAGCACGGCAACGACGCTGCTATCGACGCCGCCCGACATGGCAACGACGATGCGGGCGCCGGTCGCGCCCGAGGGAAGGTCGAAATCGGGGAACATTGCACCGCGTTTACCTGAAATTCACCCTGTCCGGCTAGGCCATTCATTGAAGTCAGCAGCGGGGAGGGTTTAAATTGTCGAGGCACGACCGAAACATCAGCGCGGTCTCGCCGGTATCGGACGAGCTTGACGAACTGTTGATCGCGTTCGGCAGCGCCGCCGAAGTGGAGACGGGCCGTCACGACGCAATGGCGCAATTCCTCTCGGGATCGAAGGGATGGCGGGATGCCAAAAGTGCGTTGGGCGGGACGTTCGCGAGCGAAGTGGCTGGTCTCCCTCGGTCCAAACTGGAGTCAAGGTTAATGCCGGATCAGGACAAATGAAGAATTTCCTTACCAGCCCGTTTCAGCTTTCCTCAAGGCGTCCTGTTTAACCCAAGACCATCGGCCACAAATTAACGTGAGTGAGATTTGAATGCTTGAGAACCAGAAAATCAGGCCTGCGCAAGTGATTGGCCCACTCGGCGAATCGCTGACGCTCGACTCGCTTCCCCTCGCTGGAACGACCCGTTGGGTGGTGCGCCGTAAAGCCGAGGTGGTCGCGGCTGTCGCCGGCGGCTTGCTCAGCGTGGACGAGGCTTGCCAGCGCTATACGCTCAGCCTCGAGGAATTTACGAGCTGGCAGCGTGCCGTTGATCGGTCGGGGATGCCGGGGCTGCGTGTTACGCGGATCAAGCAGTATCGTGATCAATATGAGCGCCAGCAGCGCTATTAGGCTTTCTAACAAATAGCAGCGGGCTCGGCCACGAGGGTGGCTGGGCCCGTTTTGCGTTACTGGCTCGGCAAAAAAGGGCGACTAGACAGAGCGTTCTTTATCCGGAACAATCGCCTCGCATCACGCGTCTTGATGCCAGAGGGCGGCCTGCATCGAACGGGGCGCCACGAACAGGAGGAACGCAATGCTTACTTGGATCCTGATTATCATCGTGGGCGGTATCTTGGGCTGGCTCGCCAGCATCGTGATGCGCACCGACGGACAACAGGGCATCTTGCTCAACATCGTCGTCGGCATCGTCGGTGCCATTCTCGGCGGACTGGTGCTTGCACCTTTGCTTGGTGGCGGTTCGATCACCAGCGGTGACTTCTCGCTTCCCAACCTTCTGATTTCGCTGCTTGGCGCGATCATCCTTCTGGCGATCGTCAATCTCGTTCGCCGCGGGTCGGTTCGTTAAGCGCATCAGCGCGACGCAGACTTCAATGAAGAGGGGCCGTCCGGGCGACCGGGCGGCCCCTTTCTTGTAAGCCGTGCCTATTGAAGCTCGAAGCTCATCGCCAGGCTAAGTGACAAATCCTGTGAGCCCGGGTCGATCTCGGTTTTCTGAGCGTCCGACGACATCGCCATGCCGCGTTCCATCATCGGCGCTGGAGGCTGCCGGTAACCCCCGCCTTCACTGACCGAAATGAGGCGGATCACCCGCATATTAAGCGAGCGCGCATAAAGGTCGGCGCGAGCGCGACCGACCGCAAGCGCCTTCGAACGCGCCTCGTCATAGGCAGCCTCTGGCTTATCGATCGTCAGGCTTGGCCCGTTAATCTGGTTCGCGCCCTGAGCAACCAGCGCGTCGAGGATCTTTCCCGAATTGCGAATGTCTCGAAATCGGATCGAAACATTGTTGGATGCCTGGTAGCCGATCAGGACCGGCGTCTGGCGATCCCGATAATTATAGTCGGGGTTGAGATTGATCGAGCTTGTCTGAATGTCGCGATCCTCGATCCCCGCACGCTTTAGTGCGGCGCGAACTCGCTCCATCCGCGCGGCATTTTCGGCGATTGCACCGGATGCAGTCGCCGATCGGGTCACAACCCCCGCCGAGATGATCGCAAGGTCGGGGACGCGGCTGACGGTGCCAGTTGCGCTGATGTCGAGTCGAGTGCCCGCAATTGGCCGGGCGACCTGGACCACATCCTGCGCCGCAGCGCGTGACGGACCGACCAGCGCGCTGCCGAGCAGGAGCGCTATCGCAAATCTGTTGGTCATTTGATTTCCCCTTATGTGAGCATCGCGCCGCAGACTGGCTGCGACGCGATGGCTTCAATCTGAACAATGTCGGCAAGCAGACGCAGGTTCAGCCCCGTCGGCGCAGGATCAGCCGGTAGAGGAACAGGATAATGAAGGCCCCGACGACCGCGGCGAGAAAGCCCGCGGCCTCACCCTGCTCGTACCAGCCGATCGACTTGCCAATGAAGCCCGCAAGGAGCGCCCCCGCAATTCCGAGGAGAATCGTGATCAGACACCCGCCCGGGTCCTTGCCCGGCATCAGCAGCTTGGCGATTGCCCCCGCCAGCAGGCCGATGACGATCCAACCCAATATGCCATAGCTTTCGATCATGCCCAAAACCTTCCAAAGTTGCTTGGCGAATGTTGGACGACACCCGCCCGCTTGGCAAGGATGGCAGGCCATCGACCACTGGCGCCGTTGGTCGAAAAGGATTTTTTGTAATCATTTAAGAGTGCACTGGAGGGGGTGCATTATAACTCTAATACAGCTATGGCAGGTTCGCCTGACGTAAGCTACGGGCGGCGGGGCAAGGGTCACGGAGAGAAAGCGGCGAATGAACCGGGAAACGATTATGCAAGGCACGGAGACGCTGATTGTTGTCGACCGATCGAATCGGCGACGCAATTTGATCATTGCCGCGGTCGCAGTTGCGGCAATCCTGTTGATGGCTTTCCTTGCCTTCGGACGCGGCGGTTCGGATCAAAGCGGGCCGGGTGCGGCTGCCAGCGGAGGCGGACGCAAAGCTGGCGGTCAGATGCCGACCGTTACAGTGATCGTTCCGGGCCGCAGCGACGTCGCACGGCTTGTCACGGCTTCCGGAGCGCTGGCGGCGCGGCGTGACCAGCCGGTCGGCGTATCGGGCGAGGGCGGACGCGTCGCGCAGGTTTTCGTGGATGCCGGAAGCTGGGTCCGTCAGGGCCAAGTATTGGCAAGTATCGATCGCTCGGTTCAAGGACAGGAAGCAGCGCAGCTCGCGGCTCAAATTCAAGTCGCACGCGCCGATTCCGCTTTGGCTCAAAGCGAATTCGAACGAAGTCAATCGCTGGTCGGGCGCGGGTTCGTTTCAAAAGCTGACCTCGACCGCAAGCGCGCTGCGCGGGACGCAGCGGCAGCGCGGGTCCGGGTTGCTCAGTCGATACTCGGCGCGTCGCGGGCGCGGATCGGTCGGCTTGATGTCCGCGCTCCTAGCGACGGGCTGATCCTTGTGCGAAGCGTCGAGGTCGGACAGATTGTCGGCGCCGGATCAGGGGGATTGTTCCGTCTGGCACGCGGTGGCGAGATGGAAATGCGCGCTTCTCTGTCGCAGCAGGATCTTGCGTTGGTACAACCGGGAATGGCAGCGTCGGTCAGTCCCATCGGAACTGAGCGCAGCCTGTCGGGTAGAATCTGGCAGATTTCGCCGGTGATCGACCCGCAAAGCCGTCAGGGCGAAGTGCGCATCGCAATCCCTTACGATCCCTCGATCCGTCCGGGTGGCTTCGCAGAAGCGCGGATCAGTGCGGGTGGAAGCACCGCCCCATTGCTTCCGCAAAGCGCGGTGCTTAGCGACGAAAAGGGCAATTATGTCTACATCGTCAACGCCAAGAACGAAGTCGAGCGCCGCGACATCAAGGTTGGTTCGGTCGATAATGTCGGCGTGACCATCACCGCGGGGCTGTCGGGACAGGAATCGATTGTGTTGTCAGCTGGGCCGTTCCTCAATCCCGGCCAGAAAATCGCGCCGCGCCGCCAGGCCGCCCGCTAACGCTCAGGACGAAACCGATGAATTTCCGCAACATCTCGTCCTGGGCCATCCGCAACCCGATCCCGCCGATCGTTTTGTTCGTTGCCCTGCTTCTCGCCGGGATCGTCTCGTTCATGCAGATGGACGTTAACGACAGCCCCGACATTGAATTTCCTTTCGTCAACGTGAGCATTTCGCAGCCGGGTGCATCGCCTACCGAACTCCAGACCCAAGTTACCCAGCGCGTCGAAGCGGCGGTGCGCGGGGTTAATGGTGTTGAGGAAATTAACAGCACGGTCCGTGAGGGTAATTCGAATACCTTTATCCAGTTCGCGATTGGGACACCCGTCGACCGCGCTACCAACGACGTTCGCGACGCGGTCTCGCAAGTCCGTGGCGACCTTCCCGACGGCATATTGGAGCCGCAGGTCGTTCGCGCAGAAAACGGTAGCGAGTTGGGCATTTTCGCGGTCGAGACTAGCGACATGACGCTCGAGCAATTGAGTTGGTACGTCGACAATCACGTCGCCAAGAAATTGCTCTCGATCCCGGGCATGTCGAGCGTTGATCGCTACGGGGGAGTCAACCGCGAAATTAGGGTGATTCTCAATCCCAGCGCCATCCAGGCGCAGGGGATTACTGCGAGCCAAGTCAATCAGCAGCTTCGCCAGATCAATCTCGATTCCGCCGGCGGCCGTGCGGAGATTGCGGGATCCGAACAATCGGTCCGCGTGCTTGGCAATGCCAAAGGCGCTCAGTCTCTGGGCGAGACTCAGATTGCTCTTCCCGGCGGGCGCGCGGTAAAACTTAGCGCCATCGCTCAGGTCGTTGATGGCAGCAGCGAGCAGCGTTCGATCAGCAAGCTCAACGGCAATCAGATTCTCAGCTTCGGCGTCTCGCGGTCAAAGGGCGCTTCTGACGTGACGACCTTCGAGGCGATCGAGAAGAAGCTGCGAGAGATCGAGAAGGATTCGGACAAAAGCGTCAAATTCAATCGCATTTATACCGAGGTCGATTCAACCATCCTGCAGTATAAATCCTCGATGGAAATGCTGTGGGTCGGCGCTTTCCTCGCGGTCATCGTTGTGTTCCTGTTTCTTCGTGACTGGCGCGCGACGCTGATTGCGGCGGTGGCGATTCCGCTGTCGGCGATCCCGACCTTCTGGTTTCTCGACTTGATGGGCTTCACTCTGAATTTCCTCAGCCTGCTTGCGCTGAGCCTCGTCGCCGGAGTGCTGGTCGACGATGCCATCGTCGAGATCGAGAATATCGTCAGGCACATGCGGATGGGCAAGAGCGCCTACCAGGCATCGATAGACGCCGCCGACGAGATCGGGCTCGCGGTGCTTGCGACCACCATGGCGATCGTCGCGGTGTTCCTGCCGGTCGGGCTAATGCCGGGTATTTCGGGGCAGTTCTTCAAGAATTTCGGCTTTACGGTCGTCATCGCGGTGCTGATCAGTCTGTTCGTCGCTCGGCTGATCACGCCGCTGATGGCGGCATATTTGCTCAAGGGGCAGGGGCCTGCGCCGCACGGTGAAGGCCCGGTGATGCGCTGGTATCTCAAAGCGATGCAATGGACGCTCAAGCATCGCTGGTCGTCGGTAGTGGGAGGGCTGGTTTCGCTGGCGCTGACCGTGTTCCTGTTCGCGCAATTGAGCTTCACATTCATGCCGCCGCAGGACCGCCAGTTCAGCCAGGTTCGCATCTTCCTTGCGCCCGGATCGACCCGCGCCCAGGCTGAGGCGGTCGCCACCCAGGCGCGCCAGATCGTTCAAACCGCGCCGGAAGTTCTCCAAGTAGTCGAGCGGGTCAATGTCGGAAGCGCTTCGCTCAATCTGACGCTTGCCGACGATCGCAAGCGAAGTTCGATCGAAATCGAGCGCAGCCTTGCACCGAAGCTGGCGCAGATTGCTGACGCTCGAGTCAATTTCCAGTCGCAGTCTGGCGGGGGACCCGAGGGCGGCGGGGGCGGCGGGCGCGACATAACGCTTCATCTTGGCGGTGATGACCCCGAGGAATTGCTAGTCATCGCCAACAAGATTGCCGATGAAATGGCGACATTGCCCGAATTGCGCGCGGCACGTGTGCAGGGTGACCTTGTGCGTCCCGAAATCCTGATTCGACCTCGTCAGGACCTTGCTGCCGACCTTGGGGTGACAACCGTAGCGCTAGGTCAGACGATCCGGCTGGCGACGATGGGGGACATCGATCAGAATAGCGCTAAGTTCTCGCTCAGCGATCGCCAAGTGCCGATCCGTGTGGCCTTGCCTGAGTCATCACGACGCGATCTTTCGACCCTCGAGAACTTGCCGGTGCCGACCCAATCAGGAGGGTCGGTGCCACTGAAGTCGGTGGCCGAAATCAGCTTTGGCGCGGGGCCGACGACGGTTCAGCGCACCAATCAGGTTCGGCGGATTGCCGTCGGCGCCGACTTGGCGCCGGGACTCGTGTCCGGCGACGCGTGGAAGAAGATCGACGAATTGCCGACGGTGAAGAACCTTCCACAGGGTATTGCGAAACTAACGCTGGGTGACACCAAGTGGCAGGGCGAGTTGATCCGCAATTTCCTGATTGCGGTAGTCGCGGGCATATTTCTCGTATTCGCGGTACTGGTGCTGCTCTACAAGCGCGTGCTGGTTCCGTTCGTGAACATGGGTTCGCTGCTCCTTGCGCCTCTGGGGGCGGCGATCGCGCTCAATCTTGCTGGCGATCCAATCTCGCTGCCGGTGTTCATCGGGCTTCTCATGCTGTTCGGGATCGTTGCCAAAAATAGCATTCTGCTGGTCGATTTTGCGATTGAGGAAATGGATCGAGGGGTCGACCGCGATGTCGCAATCCTCGAAGCGGGGCACAAGCGCGCACAGCCGATCGTAATGACCACGGTGGCAATGGTCGCGGGAATGGTGCCGGTCGCGCTGTCGCTCACCGGCGACGGATCGTTTCGCGGTCCGATGGGGGTGACGGTGATCGGGGGTCTAATTTTCTCGACCGTGCTGACGCTGTTGATCGTTCCCGCCGGATTCAGCCTCGCGGTCGATGTCGAGAGTTGGCTGGGCCGTAAGTTCGGTAAGCTGATCGACAATGGCGAAGCGCATGAGCCGACGAAAGAGCCGGTCCCAGCGGAGTGACATCGGCGGGGGCGAAGCTAAGGTGGTGGCGATGAATTCCCCGTCGCCACGAAATCGGATGATCGCAACCCGCTTCAACCTTGCCCAGCCTGGGGCGGCTGGGATGAAGGCGGCGGCAACCGGTCTGTTGTTCGTGATGGCCGCGGTCTTCCTTGCTGCACGCGCGTTCGAGCCTGCTTACCCTTGGCTCGCGTGGGTCAAGGCCTTTGCCGAGGCGGGAATGGTCGGGGGGCTCGCCGACTGGTTCGCGGTGACCGCCTTGTTCCGCCACCCGCTCGGAGTGCCGATCCCCCACACCGCGATCATTCCGCGCAACAAGGATCGGATCGGCGAATCGCTTGCCAATTTCCTTCGGGAGAACTTCCTGATCGCTCCGGTGGTGGCGCGACGGATGCGGAATATCGACCTTGCGGGGGCCGCGGGGCGCTTCCTTCAGGCACCGCAGGGGGAGGAATCGCGAATTCGGCGCGGAGCAAGCAGGCTGATCGCCGATCTGTTCGAAAGTCTCGATGACGAGCGGCTTGGCGGGCTGGTTAAAAGCTCGATCGCCAATCGGTTGCGCAACGCCGAAGTGTCGCCGCTGATCGGCCATGCGCTTGCAAGCGCGATCAACGAGGATCGCCACGTGCCGATGCTCGAGGCGGCGATCCGCTGGACCGCCCGCGCACTTGACGCCAACGAGGGCCTGATCCGCGAGATGGTCAAGAAGCGCGCGAATTGGGTGATGAAACTAGCGGGACTCGACGAGAAGCTTGGCAATGCAATCGTTGACGGGATGCGCAAGCTCAGCGTCGATATGGAGGCCGACCCGGCACATCCGGTACGGGTGAAGATCGAGGCGGCGCTGGCCGAGCTTGCCAACGATCTCCAGACCAACGCCGAGACCCGCGCCAAGGTCGAGGCGATGAAAATGCAATTGCTCGACAATCGTTCGGTAGGCCTGTGGCTCGACACCTTATGGCAAAAGGGGCGCGAGGCGATCATCCGCGCTGCGCGAAACCCCGATGCTGCAATGGCGGGCAAGCTTGGAGAGGTGCTGAAATCGATCGGACAGAACCTGGAAAAGGACCCGCGGATGAAGCGCGCGATCAATCAGTTCGCTCGCCGTGCGGTGGCCGGAATGGCGGCGAGCTATGGCGGGTCGATCGTCAAGCTGGTCAGCGAAACGGTACGCGGGTGGGACGCGGGGACGATTACCGCTAGGCTTGAAAGCGCGGTCGGGCGCGATCTGCAATATATCCGGATCAACGGGACATTGGTCGGTGGAAGTGTCGGAGTGCTGCTTCATGCACTCGATGCACTTTGAATTTCGTCGCTATCGGCCGCGCCGGTTGCGCGGCGAGATCGCCACGCTAGGTTAGCGATGCACATGATATTGGGGAAGAAAATGTTGAGAACACTGCTCGCGTCCGTTGCAATTCTGGCTGCCGCGCCGGTTCATGCGCAGCCGACGCCCGAAGTGGTTACAGTGATTCACGCAGGCACGCTGATTTCCCTGCCCGGAAGCGCGCCGCGACGGAACGCAAGCATCGTCGTTCGCGGACGCACCATTGCCGAAGTCCGCGACGGTTTCATCGATCTTCCCGGCGCGAAGGTGGTCGATCTTCGTTCGGCAACGGTTCTTCCCGGGCTGATCGACAGCCATGTCCATTTGCGCGGGCTCGACGACCGCCTCCGCGCCCGGCTTGAGGAGAATCAGCGCGACTATGAGGACAATGCTTTCACCGCTTTCTCGAACGCTCGCAAGACACTGCTCGCCGGGTTTACCACGGTCCGCGACCTAGGCGGCGATCCGCGGCTTATCCTATCATTGCGCGACGCCATCAATGCTGGCGAATTTGCCGGCCCGACGATCATCAGCGCAGCGCGTGGCATTTCCGTTTCGGGGGGACATATGGATTCGCGTAATGGCGTCAATCGCGATCTCGCCAGCCTGCTCCCCACAGGCGGCAACACCTGCAATGGCGCCGATGATTGCCGCCGGGCGGTGCGCGAGCAGGTCGGTGCAGGTGCGGACGTCATCAAGTTCGCAGCGACGGGCGGGGTTTTGTCTAACGTTCCCGGCGGACTCAACCAGCAGATGATGGACGATGAGATGCGCGCCATCGTTCAGACAGCGAAAATGTTCGACCGGAAGGTTGCCGCCCATGCGCATGGCGTAAACGGTGTTAACGCTGCGCTCCGCGCCGGGGTTGATTCGATTGAGCATGGCACTTTCACGAACGACGAGAGCTTCCGGCTCTACAAGCAGACCGGTGCTTATTATGTGCCGACCCTGCTCGCTCCGGCGGCGGCGGTTGCGGACGGCAAGCGCGGCGCGCTCACCACAGCGCAGTTCGACAAGGCCAAGGCTGCGGCTGGCAATGCCGAAAAGAGCTTCGCCGAAGCGGTCCGGCGCGGCGTCAAGATCGCGTTCGGGACCGATACGGGGGTCAGCCCGCATGGGCGCAATGCCGAAGAGTTTGCCTTAATGGTCAGGAACGGCATGAGCCCCGCGCTCGCGATCCGATCAGCTACGGTCGACGCGGCGGAGCTGCTCGGCCTGTCCGCACGGATCGGGACGATCGAGCCAGGCAAGGACGCCGACATTATTGCGGTAGAGGGTGATCCCACGCAGAACGTGCGGCTGCTCGAGCGGGTCGGCTTCGTGATGAAATCCGGGCGGGTTCACAAGTCGGGCGGCGAGCGCCAGCTTACTGGCGTCGATTGAGGCGCTAACCCGCGCTTCTGCGCTCGATCGTGGCGCCGACGGCTTGGAGCTTTTCCTCGAGGCGTTCGTAGCCGCGGTCGAGGTGATAGACCCGGAGCACCTCGGTTTCGCCCTCCGCGCACAACCCGGCGAGGATCAGGCTCATTGAAGCACGGAGGTCGGTGGCCATGACTTGCGCACCGGCCATATGGTCGACTCCATGGACGATCGCCGATCGGCCGCGGACGTCGATGTCGGCGCCCATCCGGCGTAGCTCCGGAACGTGCATGTAGCGATTTTCGAAGATCGTTTCTTCGAGGAAGCTTTCTCCTGGTGCCTTGCACATCATCGCCATGAATTGGGCCTGCATGTCTGTCGGGAACCCTGGGAAAGGCGCGGTCGAAACGGCGAGCGGCTTAAGGGGTTGGTCGGCGGTGACCCGGATCCCGTCGGTGGTGAATTCGATCGTCAGGCCCGCTGCGGCAAGCGCGTTGGTGATTGCGAGCATGTCGTGCGGACGCGCGCCAACTAGCTCGATGGAACCGCCAGTGATTCCCGCAGCGCAGGCATAGCTACCCGCTTCAATTCGGTCGGGCATGACGTCATAAGTGCAGCCGTTAAGACCTTCGACCCCGTCGATGATAAGGTGCGACGAGCCGATGCCGTCGATTTTGCCACCCATGGCGACCAGCAGATTGCACAAGTCGACGATCTCGGGCTCGCGCGCGGCATTGAACAATTCGCTTCGGCCGGTTGCCAGCACCGCAGCCATCAAGGCGTTTTCGGTTGCGCCTACCGACACCACCGGAAAGCTGAACTCGCCGCCCGAAAGTCGCCCCTTCGGCGCGGTCGCTTTGACATAGCCTGCCGCAAGCTCGATTTCCGCGCCAAGCGCTTCGAGCGCCTGCAAGTGTAGGTCGATCGGCCGGTCGCCGATGGCGCAGCCGCCCGGGAGCGAAACCGTCGCTTCGCCGGCGCGCGCGAGCATCGGCCCGAGGACGAGGATTGAGGCGCGCATCTTGCGGACCATGTCATAGGGGGCGACGGTCGAGGCGATGTCGCGCGCGCTGAGCGTCATCCGTCGGCCGAACTCGCCCTTTCGGACGCCGTCGACCTTGGTCGAAGCGCCGAGCCCGTTGAGCAGATGCGAGAAATTGTCGACGTCGGCAAGGCGGGGAAGGTTGCCGAGCGTCAGCTCCTCATCGGTAAGCAAAGCGCAAGGGAGCAGCGTTAGCGCGCTGTTCTTGGCGCCTGAAATCGGAATGCGGCCTTCGAGGCGCTTGCCCCCGACGATGTGAATGGAATCCATGGTGGCCGTTTAGCGGCTTCTTCTTCCCCCGCAAGGGAGCCGCACCGTTACGCCTTTTCGAGCGTCGCCTGAAGCGGGTGCTGATTTTCGCGGGCGAAGTCGATCACTTGGGTGACCTTGGTTTCGGCGACTTCATAAGTGAATACGCCGCACACCGCGACCCCGTTCTGATGGACCTGAAGCATGGTGCGGGTCGCATCCTCAATGCTCATCGTGAAATAGCGCTGAAGGATGAGCACGACGAACTCCATCGGAGTATAATCGTCGTTGAGGAGAAGCACTTTGTAATTGCTCGGTTTCTTGGTGCGGGGCCGAGTGCGCGTGACGACCCCGGTTTCGCTCTCGTCGAGCCCGTCGCCGCGGCCGGGCCCATTGCTGGCCATGAGAATCACGCGTCTGTCCATCCTGCGCTCAAGATATGGCATTGGTACGAGAGGCCGCAAGAGCGTCGCGCTGTTACGACACAAAACGGCCGCTCCAAGGAGGGAGCGGCCGTTCGCAGTCATTCTGACAGAATGTTTACGCCATCAACTCGTTGACGCGCTCTGCATTGACGCTGGCGCGGTTCGAGATCGGCTGGATCGTCTCACCGGCAAGCTTGACGACCTGCTCGGTAAGCTTCGAGCTTTCCGAAACGAAACGGTCGAACGAAGCGCGGACCATTTCCGACTGGAGCTGGAAGAACTCAGTCGGCGATTTGGCGTCGGCGAGGGTCTTGACCGCTTCCGAAGCCTGCTCGAGACCACTGCGGCTCGAGGCGAGAACGTCTTGGCCGATCGACTTTGCGCCGGCACTGACGATGCGGCCGGCTTCGACCAGCGCCTCGACATTGGCCTTGGTGAGCTCGGTCACTTCCTCGGTCGCCTTTTGCGACTTGGCGGCGATTTCCTGGCCGCGCGCGCCAACATTGGCGAACAGGCCCTGGAACTTGTCATTGCCGGGAATCTGGAAGCCGGTGAAAAGCTGATTGTAATCGTTGGTCATCGTCTGAGTCCTATCGAAAGAGGTGGCGGTCGCTGCGGCGGCGGCCTTGGCAATGCGACGCGCGGGCTTGGCGTTCTGACGGCGAACCTGCTTGACAGCCGCAACAACTTTCGCGGGTGCCTTGCGCGCTTTACGGGCACGAACTGCGGTCTTCGCCTTCGCGGCGCGGCGAGCAGCTACGGCCTTGGCGCCGGCCGGCTTGGCGGCGGCGTCGATTGCGTCGGCGACGCCCTTTGCCGGAGCCTGGGCGGCTTTCACCAACGCTTCGGTCTGATTTTCGGTCTTGGTCTGGTCGGACATCATTATCTCCTATGCTGCGATGCAACATAAGGCGCCCGGCAGCGACTTGCAAGGAAAATGTTGCGTTGCAGCATAAGTGAACGCACTCAGCTTGACGAGGGAGCGCGGGGCGGGGCAAGTGCGGCCATGGACCAATCGACACCCTCCGTCATTGCCCGCCGTCGCCGCGGCCTGTTGATCGTGCTGTCATCGCCCTCCGGGGCGGGCAAAACCACGATCAGCCGGATGCTGCTTGCCGCCGATCCGGACATCACCATGTCAATTTCTGCGACCACCCGGCCGATGCGCCCGGGCGAGGTCGAAGGCGAGCATTATCATTTCGTCGACGAAGCCGGCTTCAAGACGTTGATAGACGCGGGCGAATTTGCCGAATGGGCCTATGTTTTCGATCACCGTTACGGAACGCCAAAGGCGCCGATCAAGGCTGCGCTCAAGGCCGGAAGCGACATCTTGTTCGACATTGACTGGCAGGGCACGCAGCAGCTCGAGGCCGGGATGGGCGAGGATCTGGTCAGCATCTTCATCCTACCGCCCTCGATGGCCGAACTTGACCGCCGCCTGCACGCGCGTGCGACCGACAGCGAGGAAGTCATTGCCGACCGAATGCGCCGCGCGGCGAGCGAGATCGGGCATTGGGCGGAATATGATTATGTGCTGGTCAATGAAGACATGGAGCGCTGCCTTGAGGAGGTCAAAGCGATCGTCGCTGCCGAGCGATTGAAGCGCACTCGTCAGCCAGGCCTGGTCGCGTTCGTTCGCGAACTGGTCGAGCGGCCTTAGTCAAGCAGGTCGAGGAAGTGCGCGGCGGCAAGGAAGTCGCGGCGGCGTGCGTCCAGTGCTGCGACGGCTTCGGCATCCGCGCCCCATTTTTCGAGTTGCCAACGGTCGTCGAGGCTAACCGCGTTCCATAATGTCTCGACCGGGAACGCACGTTCGTTCAGCGCGAGAGCAGCGACCAGTGATCCGCTTATGGTGACGATTGGCGCAAGCGCGGTGAGGTGGAAGGGGTCAAGGATAGATACCGTTTCGCGTAGTTTTGTGACTGTTGTCGCGGGTTGGGGGATGTGGATAATTCCGCTGGCGAGGGCGAAGTCGATCTTGAATCTCTGCCGCGCCCATTCGAGCAATGGGTTCCAGCTTGCCGACTGCGCGGCGAGTAGCGATGGCGGGACATCGGCGCGATAGCAGAGCAAATCACCTTCGGCGTATCGCGCGATATCGGCTGCGAAACGGTCCGGATCCGGCGTGACGTGATCGACTGCTGCGTTGGCGAGACCGGTAAGCGGCATCGCTGAAGGATCGAGTTCGTCGCCGCACTGATTCCATTCGGCTGCAATTTCTTCGCCAAGCGCCCGGTTAGGGAGGGACAGGGTTGCACGTGCTGGCGTCGTCAGCGCGCGGCCATCTAGCGATATGCCCCAGCGGCCGTTGCTCTCGACCAGCGTCGCGGACGTCCAGAACCTCTTCGGGAAGCGCTTCGTCGCCTGGCCGGTCATGCGCGGCGCGCTGTCCACTGTCGCGCCAGCGCGGTGACCTCGGCAGGCGTCGCTGCAATATCGTGCGCCCCCATCCGGCGCAGTTCGGACTCGTCGTGATAGCCCCAGCGGACGCCGATCGCACCACAACCGGCAGCGCGGGCGCATCCCATGTCCCAGCCGGTGTCGCCGATAAATACGGTCGAATGCGGCTCCGCCCCAGCCTCAGCCATGGCGGCGAGCGCCATCGCCGGGTTCGGCTTCGACGGGTGGCGGTCGGCTGTCTGAAGCGTGACGAAGCGCTCGAAAATGCCGTGGCTCGTGAGGCAATGGCGAAGGCCCCGATCGCTCTTGCCGGTCGCGACCCCGAGCAGCCAGTCGTCCGCCTCGAGCGCGTCGAGCAGCTCGATTATGCCGTCGTAGAGCGGCTCCGCGACTTCGCCAGCGCCGCGCATCGCGATGAAGGCATCCTTGTAGCTGCGGCTGAGCTGGCCGTGGTCGGCGTCGGGAACAAGCGATGCCATGGCCTCGTCGAGGCTGAGCCCGATCACCTGGCGGGTGACGTGGGCTGGCGGGCAGTCGTGGCCGTGCGCCCCAAGCGCGGTGCCGAGTGCTGCGTGGATCGTCGCCCCGCTGTCCACGAGCGTCCCGTCGCAATCGAAAATGGCGAGTTTGGTCATTTCTTCCTTGCGGGCGGACGCTTGTGTGCCGTGGGTTTGGCTGGGCCGTTGGACTTTTTGGGACGGGCGCGCGCAGCCTCGGGGCGCGGGGGGCGCTTGGTAGCGCTGGCCTTTCCGGGGGCGGAGGTGCGCGTTGGAGCGTCGGCCTTCTTCGGGCGAGCAGCGCGCGGGGCGGCGGCATCGCCGCGTGAACGCCGTTCGCCCTTGCGTGCCTTGCGGGCGGTCTTGGCCGCTGCCGCCACGCGCCGGGCCTTGGTCTCTGGCAATTTGGCGGGGTCGGGATTGTCGAGCGGGAGCATGTCGCCCGCCATTGTCTCGAACCCCAAAGTGGCAAGGCTCTCGGCGAAATGGGCGGGCAGTTCGGCAGTCTGGTCGATTGCCTTGCCGTCGGTTCCGTCGATCCGCAGACGACGTGCGTGCAAGTGCATCTTGCGGCTGATCCCGCCGGTGAGGAAGGATTCAGGGCCGCCATATTTCGCGTCGCCGACAATCGGGTGACCGATCGCTGCCATATGGGCGCGAAGCTGATGCGTGCGGCCGGTTAGAGGCTGTAATTCGACCCAGGCGGCGCGATTGCCCGCGCGATCGATCTGGCGGTAGCGGGTCTTGGCTGGCAGGCCGTCCTTTTCGTCGACATGCATTTTTTCGCCGCCGCTGCCGGGCTGCTTGGCAAGCGGGGCATCGATCATTCCTTCTTCCAGCGAGGGAACGCCGACGACCAATGCCCAATAGACTTTGCGCGCGGTGCGTCCGGCGAAGGATTTGGCGAAATGCCCTGCCGCGCGGGCGGTTCGAGCGACCAGCAGCACGCCGCTGGTGTCCTTGTCGAGGCGGTGGACGAGCTTGGGGCGTTGGCCCTGCTCGTCGGCAAGGCCGTCGAGCAGGCGATCAAGGTGCTGGACCGTCTTGGTGCCGCCCTGCGTAGCGAGGCCGGGGGGCTTGTTAAGGATGATCCAGTCGCGGCCGCGAGCGAACACCATCTCCTGGATATACAGTGTCTCAGCCTCGGTTAGCGGCTCGACGAAGCGCAGCGGGCGTCCTTCAGGGCCTTCGGCCGGCGAGGCTTCGGCGGGTGGAAGGCGCAGGACCTGCCCGGTTTCGACGCGATCGCCGGGCGCTACCCGCTTGCCATCGACGCGCAATTGCCCGGTGCGCGCCCAGCGCGAGACGAGGTTGAAGCTGATGTCGGGCAGATGCCGTTTGAACCAGCGATCGAGGCGAATGCCGTCGTCGTCGTCGCCAACGGTGAAGCTGCGGAGATTGTCTGAGGAAGGGGAGGCCATCGCCAGCCCCTTAGCTTGAAGCGGCGTCGTCCGCCATTGCCCAGAAGTCGAAGGCGTTTTGTTGAAGGCGGCGGATAAAGGCGGCGGCTTCGGCCCCCTCCCACGGTCCCGCATAATCATTTGCGGTTCCGCCGCCCGCGACCCACCAGCCCTGGCCGGGGAGTCCGTCCGATTGGCGGACGACGAGGACCGCAAGTTCGGGCTCGCGACGAATTGCGGCTTCATCGTCGACCGTCCCGAGGGTCTTACACAAGGCGCGCATCTTGGGACGGGAAAAAGCGTGCCCGAGCTGAGCGAGCAATTCGGAATAGGTCAGCGGATGCCCTGCGCTCGCAGCGGCTACGAGGTGAGCGCGGATCTCTGCCGGGTCTGATATGCTCATGGCGCGGGCTGGTCGGCGACCAGGGTGAATTCGTAGATGTAGATCCGCGTACGCTTGGCCGTGGTAAAGACGCCAGCGAGTGTTGCGGCAATTGCAAGCGCGATCATTGGGCTGGTCCGAAGCATTTGCCGATCCTCCCCTGACGCAGGCCTATGGTGACACTTGCAAGCAACGCTTGCAACGTAGCGCGCGGTCCGTGGCGCAATTGACTTGTCCGCATTTGGGATTAGCGCCCCGCCGATGACCGTGCCTTTGACCCCGGCCGACGAGGATCGGCGCCGCGCACGGACGGGGCTCATATTTGGGCTGACCGCTTACACTGCCTGGGGCGTGCTTCCGGTTTATTTCAAGGCGCTGGACGGCGTCTCCCCGCTGCTAATCGTCGCGCACCGAATTGTCTGGTCGCTCGTGCTGCTGGTGGTGCTGGTCAGCGCCATGATGGGGTGGTCGGCGGTCCGAAACATCTCGCGGAAGTCGCTGATCACCTTAGCGATTACTGCGGCGCTGATAGCGGTCAACTGGCTGCTCTACGTCTATGCGATCAACAGCGGGCATATTCTTGCCGGAAGCCTCGGCTATTATCTGAACCCGATTGCCAACATCTTGCTCGGTCGGTTTTTCCTCCGTGAAAATCTGTCGAAGCGGCAATGGGCCGCGGTTGGAATTGCAGCGCTCGGGGTGGCAGTTCTTGCGGTGGGTGCGCTCGAGACTTTGTGGATTAGCCTGACCTTATGCCTGAGCTTCGCAACATACGGGCTTCTGCGGAAGCAAGTCGCAGTGGACTCGGTGAGCGGGACAACCATCGAAACGATGATGTTGGCGCCGTTTGCGCTGGGTTTTTTGCTGCTTGCCTCAGGCGGCGCGGCGCCGGTGTTTGGCGGGTCGGACGCACAGGCATTGCTGCTTGTCGCGGCAGGAATTGTTTCGACCACACCGTTGCTGCTGTTCACCGAAGCCGCGCGGCGCTTGCCCTATGCGACCGTCGGTATGCTTCAATTCATCGCGCCGTCGGTGCAGTTTCTGTTGGCTGTGTTCGTTTATGGAGAGCCGGTTACGACTGCGCATGCAATCGCCTTCGCCGCGATCTGGAGCGCCGTGGCGCTGTACATGTCAGCGATGATCGGAAGTCCTACCCGCGCTCGAAATTGAGCGGGACGACTTCGCGCACGCCTTCGATTTGGCTCAAGGTCCCGACCACCTCGGACGCAACCTTTCCATCGACCGATACCAAGGCGACCGCTTCGCCGCCTTCCGCTCGGCGACCGAGATTGAAGGTTGCGATGTTGATACCGGCCTCGCCGAGCGCGGTGCCGAGCTTGCCGATGAACCCCGGCGCATCGGTGTTGACCAGATAGATCATCGAGCCCGAAAGTTCGGCTTCGACCTCGACCCCGAAGATTTCGACAAGGCGCGGGGCCTTGTTACCGAATAAGGTCCCTGCGACCCGGCGCGGGCCGTTGGACGTGCCGACGGTCACTGCAACCAGCGTGTGGTAGTCGCCTTCCCGGTCGTGGCGGACTTCCTTGACGTCGAGCCCGCGCTGCTTGGCGAGGAATGGTGCATTGACCATGTTTACGGTCTGCGAATAGGTGCCCATCAGACCCGCAAGCACCGCGCCTGTGATCGGCTTTTGATTCAGCTGTGCTGCTGCGCCCTCGACTTCAACCGCCACCGATCGGACTTCCTCGCCAAGGATCTGCCCCACCAGTTTTCCCAGCTTTTCGGCGAGGGCCATGTAGGGCCTCAGGCGGGGAGCCTCCTCGGCAGTGAGGCTAGGCATGTTGATCGCGTTGGTAACGCCGCCAAGCAGGAGGAAGTCGCTCATCTGCTCGGCGACTTGAATCGCGACATTAACTTGCGCTTCGCTGGTCGACGCTCCGAGGTGCGGCGTGGAGATGAAATTGGGGGTGCCGAACAAGGGGGACGACTTGGCGGGCTCATGCTCGAACACGTCGAGTGCGGCGCCTGCGACATGACCGCTGTCGAGTGCGTCTTTCAACGCCGCTTCGTCGATCAGCCCGCCGCGTGCGCAGTTAACGATGCGCACGCCGGGCTTTGCCTTCGCCAGGGCCTCCCGCGACAGAATGCCGCGCGTCTGGTCGGTGAGCGGCGTATGGAGGGTGACGAAGTCGGCGCGCGCTAGGAGTTGATCAAGCTCGACCTTTTCCACCCCGAGTTCGAGCGCGCGGTCGGATGTGAGGAAGGGGTCGAATGCAACCACTTTCATCTTTAGCCCAAGCGCGCGCGATGCGACGATCGAGCCGATATTGCCCGCGCCAATCAGGCCAAGCGTCTTGCCCGTGACTTCGACACCCATGAAGCGGTTTTTCTCCCACTTGCCCAACTGGGTCGAGGCATCGGCTTCGGGAAGCTGGCGGGCGAGGGCGAATATCAGGGCGATGGCATGTTCGGCAGTAGTGATCGAATTGCCGAAGGGAGTGTTCATCACGACGACGCCTCGCGCCGTGGCAGCGGGAATGTCGATATTGTCGACGCCAATCCCGGCGCGCCCGACGACCTTCAGACGGGGGGCGGCGGCGAGAAGGTCGGCGCTCACTTTTGTCGAGGAACGGATGGCGAGGCCGTGATAGGCGCCGATAATCGCTTTTAGCTCATCGGGCGTCTTGCCAGTGATTTCGTCGACATGAATGCCGCGCTCGCGGAAGATTGCGGCCGCACGGGGGTCCATTGCATCGGCGATCAGCACGTTAGTCATGGCTGTCCCTTTTTAGGAACTTTGGCGACCAAGGATATCTCGGCAAAACCCCGCAGCGCCAGGAGTGCCGTCGTGCCGACCGCCGTCCACGCGGGATAGGGCGCCTTGATAAACCGCATCTTTACTTCAGCGAATTTCTCGATCTGTGCCACAGGATTGGTGTGGTAGGTCCGCATTTCGACCACATCGTTCCAGGTTACCCCGGCGCGCTTAAGGATGCCGCCGAGCTCGTCGAACGCACGAACAAGACCGGGCTCCATGTCCGTTTCTCCCGGCCGCAGCCCAGCAACAACGCCGGAGACATAAACCGTATCGCCGCTGACAATGGCGTCGGCCCAGCCAAGGCGCTCCTGCAACCGCCGCAGACCGGCTTTGTCAGACATGATCACCGTCGCCGAATGCCGCGCACCGGAACTTGTTTGAGTGATCTGTGGTGCGAGTGCTGCTGCCAACAATATTTCGAGGATCATAATCTGGTCTCCTTCCATGCCCAGTCGAGCCACGGCCCGAGGGCTTCGATGTCGTCCGTTTCGACGGTTGCGCCGCACCAGATCCGAAGCCCGGGCGGAGCGTCGCGGTAGGCGCCGATGTCGAACGCGGCGCCTTCAGCATCGAGCAGGTTGGTCAGCGCCTTCTGTCGAGCGACATTCGACGGGGGGTCCGAGCGGTCGGCGAACTGCAGGCAGACCGAGGTATTTGAGCGGATCGCTGCATCGGCAGCGAGGTGCGTGATCCAAGGCGCGGTATGGACCCACCGGTCGAGTGCGGCGGCATTGGCGTCGGCGCGGGCCACTAGTCCTTCAAGGCCGCCGGAGCGCTCCGCCCAGTCTAAAGCCACCAGCCAATCCTCAACCGCGAGCATAGAAGGAGTGTTGATCGTTTCGCCCCGGAAGACGCCTTCTATCAGCTTGCCGCCTTTGGTGAGGCGGAAGATTTTGGGGAGAGCGCGGGGTGCGGGGTCGGTCTCCAGCCGCTCTGCTGCTCGGGGCGATAGGACAATCATGCCGTGCCCCCCTTCCCCGCCAAGCGCTTTTTGCCAACTGAAGGTGCCTACATCGATCTTGGTCCAATCGATGAGTTGGGAGAATGCCGCGGACGTCGCGTCGCAGATCGTCAGCCCGAGGCGATGGTCGTCAATCCACTCAGCGTTCGGCACGCGAACTCCGCTCGTCGTTCCGTTCCAAGTGAAGACTATATCGCTTTCTGGGTTGATTCCGGTCAGGTTGGGAAGTTCGCCATAGTCCGAGCGGCGGACGTCGGCGTTCAAGCCAAGCTGTTTGCAAACGTCGCTGATCCAGCCTTCACCGAAACTTTCCCAGGCGAGCATGGTCACTGGTCGCCGCCCGAGTAGCGACCATAGCGCCGTCTCCATAGCTCCGGTGTCCGACGCGGGAACGATACCGAGCCGATAGTCGGCTGGCAGCTGAAGTAGCGCGTGGGTGCGGTCGATGGCTTCGGCGAGGCGCGACTTGCCAATCGCTGAGCGATGCGATCGGCCGAGTGAGCGTGTACTGAGAAGGGAGGGGCACCAGCCTGGCGGCTTGGCGCACGGACCGGACGAAAAAAACGGGCGCGCGGGAAGCGCAACGGGTCTAGCATGCATCTTAACTCTCCTCACAGAGAGCTCGCGCCGCGGTGGGACGGCGTGGCCCGCGAAGGATGTGGGATGAAAACCAGTCGAGAGCAACCGATTGTTTTTGCACTGCAGCATCAAAAATCTGGGGACCCGGTCAACGAATCGCTTTTATTCGTGGCCCGGGCCGTTGGCTTGAGGGCGCATAAACTCGGTTCATCCCGTCGATTGGACGGTTCATCCTTTGCAAGGGAACTACAGGTTGAAAGCCTTAACCAATTTCGGCCAGGTCCTTGTGTCCGAGAAGCGAAGGGCAAATCGCTTATTCGAATATCGCCGGGGCTGGGGAGCTCTACGACTGACGAAGTTGCTGACGACGGAAGTTTTCCGCCGCGCAGAATTTTGGGAGCTTGCTGAGGAATGGCGAATTTGCAAACTGCGAAAGGTAGCGTCATTCGCGACCGTGAGTTCTTCCTACATGATGGCGAACATCTTCGCCGCGTGCGCCTGTCGGTTGGATTTCAAGCAATTTTAGGGGCACTGTTAGTCGCGATCATCGGCTGGTCCGGTTTTGCTACCGCGCGGATGATATCAGCCCCGGCAGTTATGAGTGTAAGCGCCGACATGGCCAGCCTCGCTGCCGCGACCGAGCTTCGTGCTCGCCAGATCGAACAGCGGCAGGAATTGCTGGCGGCGATGCTTGCGGGTGAAGATGTCGATATCGTTCTTCCCGCGACGACCAAGATTTCTGCACTGCCCGCCGAGCTCGCTGGACCGCTTGAGCGCGCCGATGATGCGACCATCGGGCACGCCGAGGCGACGGCCCGGGCGCTCGATGCACGCTATGATGCAACGGCTTCGGCGATGCGCAAGCTCGGCCTTAACCCGGCACGGATGGCTCAGGGCGGCCCGTTTGAAGCGGCGGTCGGCGGCGACGCGACGTTCAAGCAATTGTTCACGAGCTGGAAGAAGCTCGACAATCTCGCCGACGGTGCGATTGCGGTTCCCTCTGAAAAGCCAGTTCGTCACGCCGACTTTACCTCAGGCTACGGAATTCGCTCGGACCCGTTCAAGGGCCGCGCGGCGATGCATGCCGGGATCGACCTTGCTGGACCGATCGGCACGCCGATTTATGCGACAGCGGACGGCGTGGTGTCCGCTTCGGAATATAACAGCGGGGGCTACGGAAATTTGATCAAACTCGACCACGGGCGGGGGATCGAAACGCGCTACGGCCATTTGTCCTCGCTGGCGGTTCAACCCGGACAGCGGGTCAGCCGCGGTCAGTTGATCGCGCGCATGGGCTCGACCGGCCGCTCGACTGGCAGCCACCTTCATTATGAAGTGCGCATTGACGGCCGTGCGGTCAATCCCATCCCGTTTATGAAGTCGAACGACTATCTGCTCGCGATGCAGCGCAAGGGCAGCAGCGGCAATCGGTCGATGGATGCGGTTGCCCTGGGTGGCCCCGCACGCCGCTAAGCTTGTCGAAGCGGCCGACCGCGCCTATTTCGTAGCGGTGACCTCGTTAACCCTCACTCCAAGCGCCGCCAAGCGGGTAGCCTTCATCGCGGCGAGGCAGGGCAAGCCGCCAGTCCTACGCCTTTCGGTCGATGGCGGGGGCTGCGCAGGTTTTTCCTACCGATTTGCACTCGACATTGCTGCTCCCGACGATTCCGTCGCCGAGACCGACGGCGTAACGCTGGTTGTCGATCCGGTCAGCCTTGACCTAATCGAAGGATCAGCGGTCGATTATGTCGAGGATTTAGGTGGCTCGGCCTTTAAGGTAACCAACCCCAATGCTGCATCCGGCTGCGGTTGCGGATCGAGCTTTTCGATCTAAGTGCGGCGGCGTCCGTGAAAATCGTCAGTTTCAACATTAACGGGATTCGCGCGCGAATGCCGCGATTGATCGAATATCTCGATCGCGAGCGGCCCGACGTGGTGTGTCTTCAGGAACTGAAGTGCGCCGATGAGTTGCTGCCTATCAGGGACATCGAGGCGGCAGGCTACGGCGCCGTATGGCATGGGCAAAAGGGGTTCAACGGGGTTGCGATTCTAGCGCGCGGCGATCCGCCGGCGCTCCGACTTGTTGGGCTCCCCGGCGATCCGGACGACGGCCACAGCCGCTACATCGAGGCCGAGACCTTTGGCGTCGTCGTCGCGTCGATCTATCTGCCCAACGGCAATCCGATCGGGACGGAAAAGTTTAGCTACAAATTGGCGTGGATGGAGCGGCTGCGCTCGCGGGCATTGGCCCTGCTCGCCGAAGAGCGGCCAATTGTGCTCGCAGGCGATTTCAACGTCATCCCCGAGGACCGTGATACTTTCTCGAGACGAGCCATGGCCAGCGACGCTTTGTTTCAACCAGAAAGCAAGGCAGCCTTTCGAACCATCGTCCATCGGGGGTGGACCGACGCCTTGCGCGCAATCCACCCGGATGAGCCGCGACTTTTCACCTTTTGGGATTATCAGGCGGGAGCGTTTGCGCGCGATGCGGGGTTCCGCATCGACCACCTGCTGTGCAGCCCCCAAGCTGCAGACCGCTTGCGCGACGCTGGGGTGCATAAATGGGCTCGGGCCGAGGAAAGAGCCTCTGACCATGCGCCGACCTGGATTGAACTCGCCTAAAGCGCTTTTTCGAAAATGCGGTAGCGATGGTTGATCTTCGCGCCTGACATCAGCGCGATTGAGGTCATTCCCTGATTGTCCTCAAGGATCCAGCCAAACTCGCCGTGGCTCACTCCGTAATTTTCCACGCAATTGCGGCGGATCGAGTCGATCAGCATGAAGGCAATCTGACCTGCGAGGCGCCCACCCTGCAGCCGCTTTATCACCCCCATGAGCGGAACGCGGATATTAGCAGTGCGCGGCTTGCGTAGTCGCCACAGCAATTTGGCCCAGCCCAAGGGGAACAGCTTCCCGTCGAGGTCCCGGATCATCTCATTGACGTCCGGAAGAGTGAGCATGAACGCGACCGGCTCGCCATCAAGCTCGGCGATGCGCACCATGTCCTCGACAATGATCGGCTTTAGTTTCTTTCCTGCGTACACGATTTCGGCATCTGTAAGCGGGACAAATCCCCAATTGTCCGACCATGCGTCGTTGAGTAAATTAAGAATGATTGCCGCGTCGCGCGCGAACTGCGACTTGTCGACATTGCGTAATTTAATGCGCGGGTTGCGATGGCCTGCAGCAATCATTCGTCCGATCAGCGGCTGCAGATCGGGGCGGATGTCCATGTCATAGGTCAGCAAATCCTTGACCTTGGCGTAGCCCGCCGCCTCGATCCACGCGCGATAGGCGGGACGGTGGTGGCCCATCATCACCAGAGGCGACTGTTCGAAGCCTTCGATTAATAGCCCTGGCTCATCCCAGATTGAGATCGAGATCGGGCCATGGGCGTGTGTCATGCCGTTTCCGCAAAGCCATTTCTCGGCAGCCGCGATCAGTGCCGCTGCCACTTCTCGGTCGTTGGCTTCGAATAGGCCCCATTGGCCAAGTCCACGCTGGAAATGCTCTTGTACTAGCCGGTCGACTTGCGCGCTGATACGCCCAACAACCTTTCCGGCTCGTTCGGCAAGCCAGCATTGCGCCTGACCATGCCCAAACCAGGGGTTTTTCCCGGGATCTAGCAGGGCATGCACTTCGCTTTTGAGCGGCGGGATCCAGGCTGAGTCGTCCTTGTAAATATCCCATACCAAATCAACGAACGCGCTACGGTCGGCTTTGCCTTCTACCGGGCGAACGAGAATTTCGGCCCCCACCGTGGGTTTAGACGCGTTTGCGAGGATGACCGCTGGCAACGATTCCGCCCGACTGCTGCTTGACCCACGGATAGGTCTTCGCGATTTCCTCGGTATAGCCGAGATTGAAAACCGTTGCGCTCTTAAACGGACGCTCTGGGCGCTCGTAGAAGGTGCCGAGGACGCGATCCCAGAAATAATTGGTGATCCCGAAATTGCCGTTCTCGTCGTGAAAATGATGCGCCATATGTAGCCGTTTCATCTCCGCAACGAATTTCCAGCGCGGTTTGTAGGCAAGGTGTTGGATGCAGTGGATGAATTCATAAAGGCAAGTGGTGAGTAGCCCCGTCGCAAGTGCGGCCATCGCCGCACCAAAGCCACCAATTTTCCAGCCGATCGGCAAGGTCACCAGCGCGATCGTTGGCAGCGTAGTGTGGAGCGCTCCGAATAGCACCTCGAGATGGTTCGGGTCCTGATGATGATCGTAATGGATCCTCTTCCAAGTCGAAGCGAGAGTCGGAACCTTGAACATCCATTTCGAGTGAAGCACCCAGCGGTGGAGGCAGTACCAGACCAAGGGGTAGGCAAGCACCGACACCACGACGGCCGTAGCCGTCTCGATACTACTGGCCGGTTTCCAGAACCAAGCCACGATCGCCGCAAGCGCCACCAGCACATAAGCGATGATCGCCGGATATTGGAGGTAAGCCACCCACAACTGCCGAAGCGTCATCCGGTCGAGGTAATGCGTCCGGTTCCAAATTGGCTTGGTCGTCGTCGCGGTCACTACAAATCCTTGATGAGTTTCGGTCGTCGATGGCGAAAGCGTTGCGAGTTGCAACTTCAATGCGGCCCTTTTGCGACCATCATTGTGAAGCGGCGATGAAGCGCCTTTATTCCTCAGTCCGAATAAGAACCGTCTCACCAATGAATAGGAACAGCAGGAAGGGGGCCCAGGCCGCAAGGAATGGCGGATATGCTCCGACGTTGCCAAGTGCGACACTGAAATTGTCGACCACGAAATAGGAGAAGCCGAGCGCCATTCCGATCGCAGCGCGAATCAGAACTTGGCCGGAGCGCGCGAGCCCGAATGCAGCAAGCGCGGCTAGAAGCGGCATGAGGACAGTCGATAAGGGTCCACTGAGCTTGTGCCACAAACCGGTCCGCGCCTCAGCCGAGGGGCGTCCAGCGCGTTCAAGGGCCTCGATAGAACCCCGCAGGGACGCAAAATCCTGATTGGCGGCCGACACTTTGGCGAGGGTGAAACGGGCCGGCTCAATCCCTGCGAGCGTGTCGAGAACATCGAATTTGCGCACGACATTCATTTCGGTGTCGTAAATGCGTGCATCACGCAGTCGCCACCCCGCTCGATGAAGGTCTGCCCGGCCCGCCTCAATCGTCTGAACGAGTATGCCCGCGCGGCGATCGTAGATTGTTAGTCCTTCAAGATGGATACCAGGGCCACGACCACCGACGTGGCGCGCGTGGATCAGTCGTTCGCCCGACCGGACCCAGACATCGGACAGGATTCCGCTTTCGGGAGGAATGGGTCGATAGTCGGCGTCACTCCAGGCGGTGGCGGTGCGAGTCGCACGCACGACCACCGTCTCGTTAAAGGCAAAGGCGAGGATTGCCACTCCAAGGCTTGCGAGGACCATCGGCGCGAGTATCTGGTGAGCGGATAGCCCCGCGGCCTTCATCGCGACGACTTCGCTGTTCTGATTAAGCGTCGACAAAGCGATCAGCGTTCCAAGCAGCACTGCGAATGGAAGAAAGCGGGCAGCCAGCATCGGGACCCGTAGGCTGACATAGCGCCACAGGTCGGCCTCGCCATTGCCTTGGACGCCCAGAATTTTACCGGATTCCCCAAGGAGATCCAGGGCCATCAACACTAAGACTAACATGACCAGTACAGCGAAACTGCGGGTCAGGAACAGTCGAGCCATGTACAAGGCCAAACGACGTGATGGGAGGAAATTCACATTGATCATGCCGACGCAATCCGCCGCCGCCGCCCAAGTAGCCGCCCGAACGTCTTGCCAAGTTTGGCGAAGCTCGCTTCCAGTGCGCCGATCGGCTGCCCCCCTGGCCGGTGAGCAATGACGTGGTACATCCAGCCAATCAGGGCCACGAAAAGGAGGAACGGGAGCCATAAGGCGAACTCGGGTAGAAGCCGCCCCTGAGCGCCTGCGCTTTCGGCGTATTGGTTGATCTTGTGATAGGTCACCACCATCACGATTGCGATGAAGATGCCGAGCGCGCTTGATGAGCGCTTAGGCGGGACTGCCAGTGCCACTGCAAGCAGCGGCAGCATGAGCATCATGATCACCTCAACTAGGCGAAAATGAAAATTGGCACGAGCCTCGCGGTTCTGGGTCACATTAGCTGCGCTCGAACCATAGGCTCGCCTGCCGATTTCGACGAAAGTCAATTCGTCCCGCTCGTTGCCGCGCCTGCGAAACGGATCAATCGAAGGAAGGTTGACCGGCAGGTCATAGCTGTCGAACGAAAGGGTGCGCGGAGTCGTGAACTTGGGTGAATCCTGGATCAGCCGTCCTTTCTTCAAGCGGAAGATGATCGTGTCGGGATCGTCGGTCGATAGGAATTCGCCGCGCTCCGCGGATGCTGCGACCCGCATGCCGGACTTATCCTCAATCGCCGTAAAGATCCCCGCAAGCTGAGTGCCTTCCTTCTCACTGCGTTCGATGCGCAGCGTCATCCGGCGACCAAGGGAGTTGAATTCACCAACCTTAATCGCAGCGCCCAGCGCACCTGAACGCAGGTCAAAGCGTATGCCTTCGTAGCGATAGCGCGAATAGGGCTCGACCCAGCCAACGATGACGAGGTTCAGCACAAGCAGTGCGACCGCGTACATATAAGGTACCCGCAGGAGGCGGCCGTAACCGACCCCGATCCCGCGCAGCGAGTCCAGTTCCGATGACAAGGCCAGCTTGCGAAATGCAAGAAGGATGCCGAGCAGCAGCCCGATCGGGATTCCAAGTGCGAAATATTCTGGAAGGAGATTGGCAAGCATTCGCCATACCACGCTAACCGGCCCACCCGCGTTGATAACGAAATCGAATAGACGCAGCATCTTGTCGAGTACGAGCAGCATTGCCGCCAGGAGGAGCGTTCCGAGCAGAGGAATCGCGATGGTGCGCGCTAGATAGCGATCGATCAGAGTCAGGCGTCTCACCGTTTCGTCGTCCTTGCACCATGATTTGGCCGCAAAGCGACCCGATTAGGATTTCTCGACGGGCCCGCATGAACAAGGGGGCGGGCTCGCCCACAATGCCTTTAGCAGAATGGATCTGAACATCATGCGCGAATCTCGTTCCTCCCTTGTCATTGCCGGATTTACGCTCGCGCTCGGCGTAGCAGCTCCGTCAGGTGCGGCAGTCGTTGGCTCCGACGCAGCAACATGCGCGGCCGGCAAGCCTTCACTGGTCGTCCGGGTCAGCGGCCTGAAGCAGGCCAGCGGATCGGTCAAACTCGCGCTGTATGGCAGCGATCAGGCTGGGTATCTCAAAAAACAGGGTCGCCTGCGCCGGATCAAGGTGCCGGTGCGTAGCAGCGGACCGCTGGACGTCTGTATCGCGGTTCCCAGGCCGGGGCGCTACGCCGTCGCAGTGCATCATGACCTCAATGCCAACGGCGATCGGGACCGCCACGACGGCGGCGGCTACTCCAACAATCCCAAGGTTTCGGTAGCCAATTTAAAGCCTCCGTTTGCCCAGACCGCTGTAGCCGTTGGACGGACTCCGACGCGGATCGACGTCCGGCTGCTCTACGTGCGTGGCCTCCGCATTGGACCAGCAGCGACTTGATGCAGCGACCGCGGATTGCCTTGTTGTCGAATCCAAAATCGACGGGCAACGTCGCGCAACTGCCGCGCATTCGTGCTTTCTGTGCGGAACATCCCGACATTTTTCATTATGAGGTCGAGCGGGCTCATCAGATTGGCGAGGCGATGGCGACCATCGCTCGGGTGCGGCCCAAGCTGTTGATCATCAATGGTGGCGACGGTACCGTTCAGGCAGCACTGACCGAACTTTATAATGGCGGCCACTTCCCCGATGGCGCGCCGCCGGTCGCGGTTCTTCCGAGCGGGAAGACCAATCTCATCGCCCTTGACTTGGGCGCGGGCGGCGACCCGGTCATCGCGCTCGGGCGTTTGCTCGGGCTCGCTCAGACCGACCTTGAGCCGCATATCGTCGCTCGAGGATTGATTGCCTTGTCTGGCGGCGAGGGCAATTCCCTGCCCGTGATTGGAATGTTCCTTGGCGGCGCCGGGCTTGCCGACATCATGCTGTACTGTCGCCACCGCATTTATCCACTGGGCTTTTCCAACGGGATTAGCCACGTCATTACGGCGCTTGCAGTTATTCTGCGCCAAGTGTTCAGGGTCCGCGCAAGCTTTCTGCCACCCGAGCCGGCAGTTCTCAGCGTTTCGCTGCGCAGCGAGGGGCCCTTGCGTGGGCGTTTTGCATTGATGTTCGTAACTACGCTCGAAAAAATGCTCCTTTCTGGGCAGATCGGACGACTGGGAAAGGGAGGACTCAAGTTCGTGGCGGTTGAGCAGCGGCCGATGGCTTTGCTGCGCGCCTTGTTTGCAAGTCTCTCCGGTAGGCTGGGCGAAAGCAGAATGGCGGGGGTCCACGTTAAGGACACAGACGAAATCTCGATCGACGGAGATTCAAGTCAGGTGATCCTCGACGGGGAGACCTTCCGCACCGGGGTCGGCAAGCCAATCCTGCTACGCCCGGCGCTGCCGCTGTCGTTTGTCCGCCTCGCAGCCTGACGATGTCCCAGTCAATCAAAGCGCTGGTCGCGGAGGAATTATCGCGCGCTGTTGAATCTCGGGTGACTATATTGGCTGAGGCTATCGCGGCCAAGCATGCGCCTGCGAGCCGCGCGGTGCTGTTTTACGGGTCGTGCCTGCGAACAAGCCAGCTCGATGGCCTGATGCTGGATTTCTATTTGATTGTGTCCGACTATCGCGCAGCCTATGCCAAAGGATGGATGGCAAGAGCCAATGCGCTGGTTCCTCCGAATGTCTTCCCGTTCGAGCATGAGGGTCTGACTGCCAAATATGCCGTGCTGAGCGAGTCCGACTTCGCGCGCCTTAACGGACCGGAGACTCGCAACGTGTCGGTATGGGCGCGCTTTGCTCAGCCGTCGCGGCTCGTCTGGGCCAGTGACGACCGGGCGGCGAAGCGCGCCATCGCAGCGGTATCACGCGCTGCTCCGACCTTGCTTGGCGCGGCTGGAAAAATTGCCGGGGAAGCGCCGCTCGATTGGTGGCGGCGGGCGTTTTTTCTGACCTATTCCGCTGAGCTTCGGGCCGAGCGCGTTGGCAAGTGCGGGTCGGTGGTGGATGCCGATCGTGAACGTTACAAGCGCTTCTTCGAGCCCGCTGTTGCTGCAATTGAAGAAGGTGCGGGCTATGGCACGACGTGGCGGCGGCGTAGGATTGAGGGCAAGGCGCTGTCGGTGATTAGACTTGCCAAGGCGAGTGCGACCTTTGCCGGCGGAATCGATTATATTGCGTGGAAAATCAATCGCCACGCGGGTACCCAGATCGAGATCAAGCCGTGGCAAAGGCGCCACCCGCTGCTCGCGGCGATTACCCTCGTGCCGCGGCTCCTCCGATCGGGCGCGGTTCGGTAGCAGCGCGCGACAAAGCGCCCGCGACAGCGCTTGCCAGAGCGGCGACGGTAAAGGGTTTGCGGAGCAGGTCGTGGCCGATCAGATCGTCGCTTTCGCCATCGCCGACGAAGCCGGTGACGAACAGGACCGCAATGTCGGGACGCTGCGTGCGCAATTCGCGAATCAACTCAGGGCCGCTCATCTCGGGCATAATCACGTCCGAAATGACGAGGTCGAAATCTTCGGTTGCGAACAGTCGCATTGCTTCCGCCCCGCTTGAGCAGGACATGGGTTCATAGCCCAGATCCTCGAGCGCTCCGACAGTTGCGGTGCGCACGCGAGGATCGTCCTCGACCAGGAGGATGTGAGCGCCGGGGACGGTGATGTCCGCTTCCTGGCGCCGCGCCGCGGGATGCACGCGAACGTTGGTCGCCATGGCTTCGGTGCGCGGCAGATAGATTGATACGGTCGTACCGCGGCCGAGCACGCTTTCGATTCCCACTTCTCCGCCGGATTGATGAGCAAAGCCGAAAATCTGGCTCAACCCTAGCCCGGTGCCCTTGCCGACCTGCTTGGTGGTGAAAAATGGCTCGAATGCGCGGTCCCTGGTCTCGTCGGTCATCCCGCAACCGGTATCGGATACCGAGATCCGCAGATATTCGCCCGAGCGGATGTCGCCGACCGCATTGGCAGCAAGCACCTCGTTCGCGGTCGAGATGGTCAACAGGCCCTGGCCATCCATCGCGTCGCGAGCATTGACCGCAAGATTGAGGATCGCATTTTCAAGCTGATGCGGATCGACGAACACCGGCCAGCCGTTGCCCGCGAGCAATGTGTCGATCCGGATCCGCTCGCCAAGCGTGCGGTCGAGCAGATCGCGCATTCCGGCGACCAGTTGGGCGCCGTCGATCCGCTCCGGCATCAGCGGTTCCGAACGCGCAAAAGACAGTAAACGGCGGGTCAAGGCGGCGGCGCGGGTGGCACCTTCCATCGCATTGTCGAGGTGCAGCGTGACGTCGCGCCGTGGTCCGCTCAGCCGGCGACGGGCGAGATCGATCCCGCCGACCACCACCGCGAGCATATTATTGAAATCATGCGCTATTCCGCCGGTAAGTTGGCCGACCGCCTCCATTTTCTGAGCCTGGCGGAGTTGAGCTTCGGCGGCCTGCCGCTCGATCGCTTCGGCCTGGAGCGCGAGATTGGCATCGGACAGTTCGCGAGTGCGGTCGGCCACCGCCTGCTCAAGCGCATGCGCGCGCTCGGCCTCGGTTTCGGCATCGCTTCGAGCGATCGCGTTGAGGCGCAGTGCCTGGACCGCAACCGTCCCCATGAAGATCGCCAGACATGCGACCAATATTCCAAGCAGGATCAGATAGTCAGACAGGCGGTCGGCCCGTGCAGCGAAGAAACGGGTCTGCTTGATCTGTTCGGTAAGAGCAATTTGCTCCGCGCTGGCGATTTGGCTCAGCAGGTTGCGAAGTTCCGGGCCTGTGTCCGATTGCGAAGCGGCGTAATAATAGCCAGTTCCACCGGCGCCTTGACCTGCAACGGTGGCGCGAGCGGCCAAAGCGAATTCCTCGCCGCGTTTTCGGACGAGCAGCCGAAGGCGTTCAATTCGAGCGCGTTGCGCCGGGTTCGAACGAAGCAAGCGTCCAAGTTGGTCGATCTGCCGCCCGGCAAGCCGCCACTGCGTGAAATAGATATTGCCGCTGGTGGCGACATTTTCGTCGAGTACGAAGCGGCCCAATGCGGCTTCGGAGCTTGCCAAGCTCGCGTCCAAGGTGCGGGTAAGCAGGGTCACCTGATAGGCGCGACGCTCACCCTTCAGCGCCTCGTCGCGGGCATTGTTCGAGATCGTGACGAGGAAAACCATGCCGAGCAGGATCAGGGTCGCAACCAGCGCTCCCGCTGCCGCGCCGCCGCCGCGCCAATTAAGGCGCCGATCGTCACCCGCCGTCATGCCATCAGTTTAAGCGCCTGCATCCCCAAGCGATAGCCCTCATCGCTTAGTCAATGCAGCCGGTGGCCCGGCCCGCGGTCTCGAACATGCCCAGAATCTGATCGACCTGAGCGCTCGAATGTTCGGCGCATAGCGAGCAGCGCAGCAAGGTGACATTCCCCGGCGTGGCCGGGGGGCGTGCGAGATTGACGTACAGCCCTTCGCCAAGCAGCGCTTCCCACATCCTTGCGCCGGTTTCGAGGTCGGGCATGATCACCGCGATAATCGCCGACTGGGGGGTATCGGTGCCGAGGGTGAAGCCGAGCGCCTTGAGGCCGGCGTGGAGCTTGCGGCTGTTGTCCCACAGATGCGCGCGCTTGTCGGCCCCGTGCATCAGTTTGGCGATCGAGGTCGCGGCGGTCGCGACCACCGACGGCGGAAGCGAAGCAGTGAACACATAGGGACGGCAGACCAGCCGCAATATTTCGAATTTGGGATGGTTCGAGACGCAGAAGCCGCCGACCGTTCCGACCGATTTGGAAAAGGTGCCAACGATGAAGTCGACGTCGTCGATCACCCCCTGCGCCTCGGCGACACCGCGGCCATTTTCGCCGATGAAGCCCATCGAATGCGCTTCGTCGACCAGCACCATCGCGCCCGCCGCCTTCGAAACCGCGACCATTTCCTTTAGCGGGGCGATGTCGCCAAGCATCGAATAAACGCCTTCGAGCACGACCAGCGCGCCCGCGCCCTCGGGCAGTCGCCCCAGACGCTTTTCGAGCGCCTCGACATCATTGTGGCGGAAGGTGACGATCTGGGCATTGCCGAGCGCGCAGCCATCGTAGATCGAGGCATGGCTGTCGACGTCGAGGACGACATAATCCTCCTTGCCGGCGATGGTCGAGATGATCCCGAGATTGGCCTGATAGCCGGTCGAGAAGACCATCGCATGGTCCATGTCGTAAAAAATCTTGAGCGCTTCCTCACATGCCTTGTGCGGGGCGTAGGTGCCGTTGAGAACGCGACTGCCGGTGGTGCCCGAGCCGAAATCGTCGAGCGCGGCCTTGCCCGCCGCGATCACGTCGGGATCGAAGGTCATCCCCATATAATTGTAGGTGCCGAGCAGGATCGTCTTGCGCCCGTTGCAGATCGCGACGGTGGGGGAGACGACCTCCTCCATCACCAGGTTGAACGGGTCGGTCAGCCCGGTCGAAAGCAGCGCCTCGCGCTGGGCAATGATCGGATCGAATTTCGAAAAAAGGTCGCTCACGCGGCAAGCTTATCGACCGCATCGACCAATTGGCCGACGGTCTCGATCTCCGCCTGCTGGTTCATGGTGATCAATATGTCGAATTCATCCTCGATCGTCGCGACGAAATCGAGCACGGTGAGGCTGTCCCACTCAAGGTCCTGAGCGAAGCGGGTGGCATCCGTAACTTTGACGCCCTTCTTGTTGAAAGGGAGGATCAGCGCCTTGATGCGTGCGTCGGTCTGGGCTTTGTCGGTCATGCCTGCGTCCTAAACGATTGGCCGCGGCTTTCGCAATTGAATGGGGCGCAAAGAGGGCGGCTTAGAGCCAGTTCTTCGCGCGATACCAGGCTGCGGTTTCCGCGAGGCCCTGCGGGGTTGCGATCTGCGCTTGCCACAACGACGCTGGCGGTGCCCGGGCCGGATCGACGACCCAATCGGGATGGCAGAAATAAGAGGCGCGGTCGGGCGTCAGTTGGGACCGGTTTGCGGCTACGGCCCAGGCGATTTGTGCCGCTGCCTTGAGCGCCAGCCCGGGAACGTGGATCGCGCGCGCTGGGCGGCCGAGGGCCACTCCGAGCGCGGCGGCGAATTCGGCGTGACTCCAGCCGCCGGGCCGGCCATCGTCGGGCTCCAGCACCTTGCTACGGAGCGTTCCCGGATCAGCCAACGCCAAAAGCAGGCGGGCCAGATCGGCGACATGGATGTACGAAGCGCGGCCCGGTGGCGGCATCATAACGATGCCGCGTTTGGCCATCTTGAACAATGCGAGCGTCTCGCGGTCGCCCGGACCATAGACTCCTGGCGGACGCACGATCGTCCAGTCGATCCCCAACTCCTCCACGCGGCCTTCCGCCGCATCCTTGGACTGGCCGTAATTGGACAGTTCGGGCGCACGCGCAGCGAGCGAGGACACGAATATCAGGCGATCGGTTCGCGACTGGGACATGGCGCTCAAAAGCGTCGTGGTGCCCCATAGATTGGTCTCTAGAAATTCGGAAGCGTAACGCGGGTTGAGCACTCCCGCCGCGTGAATCACCGCGTCGCAACCCGCGACCAGCTCGATGAGGGCGTCGACCGCCAAAACATCGCCTTCGACCCAGGTCAACTTGTCGCGGGTGGGCCGCGACCGGCGGGTCAGCGCGCGCACCGTGTGCCCGGCGGCCAAGGCCGCTTCGATCAAGTGCGAGCCAACGAACCCCGTGCCGCCGGTGACGGCCAGCTTCATCCGGCGTTGCTCACAAGGGCGACCATTCGCTTTCGTGGACCTCGGCCTGCTTGGCCTCCTGCTCCGCGCCGAGCTTGTCGAGAAGCAAATCGAGCAGGGGTTCGAGGCCGTCGCCGGTCGCTGCGGAGACGATCTGCGGATCGACACCTGCGATCTTGGCGAGTTTCTTGGCGAGCTTGGCGAGCGCCTTGGGCTCGACCAAATCGGACCGCGACAAGGCAAGCACTTCGGGCTTGTCCTCAAGCCCGGCGCCATAAGCGCCGAGCTCGCCGCGAACGATTTGATAGGCTTCGACCGGATCGTCGCCGGCGGCATCGACGAGGTGAATGAGCACGCGGGTGCGCTCGACATGGCCGAGGAAGCGGTCGCCAATCCCTGCGCCTTCGGCGGCGCCCTCGATCAGGCCGGGGATGTCGGCGAGGACGAACTCGCGGCTTTTGTGACGGACTACGCCGAGTTGCGGACGGAGCGTGGTGAACGGATATTCGCCGACCTTTGCGACGGCATTGGTGGTGCGGTTGAGGAAGGTCGATTTGCCCGCGTTTGGCAAGCCCACCAATCCAGCGTCGGCCATCAGTTTCAGCCGCAGCCAGACGTACATTTCCTCCGACGGCCAGCCGGTGCCGTGCTGGCGCGGGGCGCGGTTGGTGGAAGTCTTGTAGCTTGCATTGCCGCGGCCGCCGTCGCCGCCCCTGAGGAACAGGATTCGCTGGCCCTCGGCGGTGAGGTCCGCGAGGAGAGTACGCTCCTCGTCGTCGGCGAGGACCTGCGTCCCGATCGGCACCTTGATGACGAGGTCTGGAGCGCCGGCTCCGGTCATGTTCGAGCCCGCGCCGCCCTTGCCGCGCGCGGCGCGGAAATGCTGGGTGTAGCGGAAGTCGATGAGCGTGTTGAGCCCCGCGACTGCCTCGAAAATGATGTCGCCGCCCTTGCCGCCATAGCCGCCGTCGGGGCCGCCATATTCGATATATTTCTCACGCCGGAAACTGACGGCGCCAGGGCCGCCCGCGCCCGAGCGGAGGAAAATCTTTGCCTGATCGAGGAAATGCATGGGGGGCTTTTAGGCGAAGCGGGGGCGAAAGCGAAGGGCGGGGGGCTGTGACGTTGGAAGCGGGCGCGTGGCGATCTTTTGTCCGGAACACAGGGGGTTGCTTGTCGGTTCAGCTATCTCTCTCAAACAAGGATTTATCATGAACGAAGATCGCATCGAAGGTTCCGCAATCACGCTCGACGGCCGCATCGAAAAGGGCCTTGGCGACGTGCTTGGTGACCGCAAGCTGCAGGCCGACGGGCTTGCCGATCAGGCGCGCGGGACGACCCAGAACATGTTCGGAGGCGCGCAGGACGCGCTTCGCTCGGCTCTCGAGAAGGCTCCTCCGGAAGTGCGCGATGGTGCGGACAAGGCGATCGCGGCGGCGCGCAAGAGCCCGTTTCTTGCAACGCTGGCGGTTGGTGCCGCGGGTTTGATCCTGGCGAAGATCTTCCGCGACACGGCGCGCGGTGGACGCGGGGTTCGGTAAAAGGGTTGGCGCGGGGCGGTTTTGGCTGTCCCGCGTATCGCTAACTGATCAGCCGGCGCGTCCCGGATGGTGTGCCTCGATTTCGCCGCGGAGCATTGCCGTCGCGATCTTGCGAGCGCAGTCGCATGGGAGTTGGAGTGCGTTGGCGATCGGAGCGCCGAGGAGGGAGTCGCCGAGAGCGGCGAGGACGAGCCAAAGCGTCAGTTCGGGAACACGGTGGCCCTCATGCTCGTGGCTCAATTGGCGGACGAGGCCGCGCAGGGCTTCGAGAATCGGATCGAGTGCGTCGCGGTTGCCCGACAGGATCATCCATGCAGCAAGCGCTCCTGCGCCTTCGCGGTCGAACGCGTCGAAGGTGAGGTCGACGATCTCGCGAGTGTCGCTTGTGCCGTGACGCGCGCGCTCGACTGCTTCCGCGATGCGTCCGGTTACACGGTTTGAAATCATTTCGGCGAGTGCCGCCTGAAGTCCGGCTGCAGTCCCGAAATGATGGAGCAAATTGGCATGGGTGCGGCCGACGCGGGCTGCCACCGCTTTGAGGGTGACGGCCTGCGGGCCGGCTTCGATCAGCAGCGCGCGCGCCGCCTCGAGCGCCGCGGCACGGCTGTCCTGGGGCGATAGTCGCTTACGTTTCTCGGCTGCTATTGACATTTGTGTCAGTTAATATCACCTGCAGATCAAGACGAGTGCTTTGGAGATTGATCATGCCCGCCGCAAGCTTGCCACGTGCATCCGTGACCCCAGCCGACCTGACGATTACCCCGCGAGACCGCCGATTTGGTCGTGACGAGGCGACTCCGCGCTGGTGGCATGGCGATGATCCCGTCGCGACCGCGCTTTACAATGCGCTGTCCGCGACCTTTCCGCTTGGCGAGGCCTTCTTTGTCGAGAGCGTGCGCAAATTTCGAGACGGGGCGGATGCTCGGTTGGCGGGCGAGATTGCCGCCTTCACTACCCAGGAGGTGATCCACAGCCGCGAGCATCTCGCGTTCAACCGGCGAGCAGCCGATTCCGGCTATGATCTGTCGCGGCTCGAAGAACGCGTGAAGCAACGGCTCGCGATGATAAACAGCAAGCCGCCAATCGCGAGCCTCGCGGCGACCATGGCGCTTGAGCATTTCACCGCGATCCTCGCGCATGAATTGCTTGCCGACCCGAGTCATCTTGGCGGAGCGGATGCAGCAACCGCCGATCTGTGGCGCTGGCATGCGAGCGAGGAGATCGAGCATAAGGGGGTCGCTTACGATACTTGGCTCAACGCTACGCGTGACTGGCCGCGCTTTAAGCGCTGGAAGGTCAAGGCCAAGGTGATGTTGCTGGTCACTCGCAATTTCGTCGTCGATCGCACAGTCGGATCGCTGGAATTGCTTCGGCAGGACGGCATCGCCGGGCCGCGGGCCTGGGCGCGCCTGCTCTATTATTCCTGGGTGCGTCCCGGAATGTTGCGCAAGATTGCAGGTGCCTGGGCGACCTATTTCACGCCGGGATTCCACCCTTGGAACGAGGACGACCGCCGCCTGATCGGCGAAGCGGTCGCTGCCGATGAGACTTTTCGCAAGGTCCGCCGCGCGGTCTGAGACTCGCCTGTAGCCAGCCTACGTCCCGGGGGGGCCGCAAAAGAAAAGGGATAAGGGGGCTGCCCCTTCTCCCTTTTCGAGCCCTTTGGACCGTGCGGTCCCTTAGCGACCGATCCCAGCTATTCCGCCGCCTCGGGCATATTTGCCTCGACGTGGACGAATTTGCGTCCTTGACGGCCACCGCGAAACGCGACGCGGCCGTCGGTCAGCGCGAACAAGGTATGATCCTTGCCCAGCCCGACGTTGGAGCCCGGATAGACGCGCGTTCCGCGCTGACGAATGATGATGTTGCCGGCAACGACGGCTTCGCCGCCGAACTTCTTGACGCCGAGGCGCTTGGCTTCCGAATCGCGACCGTTGCGCGAGGAGCCGCCTGCTTTCTTATGTGCCATGCTTACTTCTTTTCGGTCTTGGCAGCTGCCTTCGGGGCAGCTTTCTTGGGGGCCGCCTTAGCAGGTGCAGCATCCTTTGTCGACTTGGCCGGGGCCTTGGCCGGAGCCTTATTCTCGACGGGCTTGGCGGGCTTGGCAGGCTTGGCGGCCTTTGCTGCCGGAGCGGCCTTTGCAGCCGGAGCAGCCTTTTCGGCCTTCGGAGCCGGAGCAGCTTCGGCCTTTTCGGGCTTGGCAGCGGCCTTGGTTTCAGCCTTCTTCTTTTCCTTCTCGCCACCGATCGAGACGATCTTGAGGATCGTCAGCTGCTGGCGGTGACCGGCCTTACGGCGGTAATTGTGGCGACGGCGCTTCTTGAAACCCGTAACCTTGTCCGACTTGGCCTGAGCAAGAATTTCGGCAGCGACGACGAGACCCGCGGTCGACTTGAGGTCGGACCCTTCCCCCGCCAATAGGACGTCGGTCAGATCGATACTGTCGCCAGCCTCGCCGGCCAGCTTCTCAACGACGATCTTGTCTCCGGGGGCAACGCGATATTGCTTGCCGCCCGTGCGCACGATTGCGAACATGGGTCACTCTCTTCCGTAACGATGTGTCCGCGCAACCCTCGGCGCTG
>DATLXR010000012.1:0-11264 GCA_035575595.1 Sphingomicrobium sp. | reverse complement strand
GCCGGTTCGACGCCTTGGTGCGCCCTCAGCGCGCAGGCGGCGGCAATTTCGCTCCTCGCCCGCAGTGGAAGAAGAATCGCGAAGGCCGCTTCGTCCCGCCAGAGCCTCCCCCGGGCGCCGCCGCACGCGCGATCAGCATGAGCGGCACCGACCGCGCCACTGCGCGCGCTCTCGTGCTCGGACACGCACTCTACCCCGAAGCGATTTCGGATCATGTCGAGGCGCTTGCCGCTTTGCCAATCCCCGATCGTGCCGCGGCAAGCATCCGCGACCGCATGGTCGATCTCGCCATGTCGGGCCAGGCGCTTGATCGTGACGGCCTTGCCACCATATTGACGAGCGACAACACGGCTGCGCCCTGGCGCGACGTGTCCAAAGGCGGCGACATCGGTTTCTCCTTCACCCGCAGCGACAGCGATCCCGAAGCCGCACGGCGCGACCTCGGCTCTGCAATCGAAGCGCTGGCGGCGACGGCGGAGATCGAAGCGGCACTCGGCGCAGCCACGACCAGGCTGATTGCCGGCGACGCTGACGCCTTCTTGGAACAGCAGCGGCTTCACGCGGAACGTGAGGCGATGAAGGAACGACTGGCTTCCTTGGCCAGCAATGAGTAAGCGCACGGCGATATGGCGAAAAACGACACACCCGAAGCGGAACCCGAAACCGGCGACGCTCCGCTCATCGACCTCAATGATGCCTCGATAAAGAAGATGATGAACCGCGCCAAAAAACGCGGCGTTGTCACTTATGAGGAGATCAACGAGGCACTCCCCCAGGACCAGCACTCATCCGAACAGATTGAGGACGTCATGTCCCAATTGTCGGAAATGGGCGTCAATGTCGTCGAGAATGACGATTCGGACGACGAGGATGCGGAGCCCGAGAAGGAAGCCGAAGAGGAAGTCGATCCGCTCGATGACGGCGGCCCGCGCCCGGCGGCAGCGGTCAAGAAGGAAGCGGTCGATCGCACCGACGATCCGGTGCGGATGTACCTGCGCGAGATGGGCGCGGTCGAACTGCTCAGCCGCGAGGGCGAAATCGCCATTGCCAAGCGCATCGAGGCCGGTCGCGACATCATGATCTGGGGACTGTGCGAAAGCCCGATTACGTTCAACGCGATCATCGAATGGTCGAACAATCTCGACGAAGGCACGATGCAGTTGCGCGAGATCCTTGATCTCGAGGCAATGCTTTCAAAAGGCCCCTCGCCCGACCAGATCAACGAAGGCGAAGAAGGCGGCGACGACGAAATCAGCGAGAAGAACGCCGGTCCGACGATCAAGGAAGACGAAGAGCCCGAGGAAGAGCCTGTCGCCGACGAGGAAGACGAGCTCAACGAGCGCCGCGCGCCGCGCCCCGTCGATGATGAGGATGAGGATAATACGCTCAGCCTCGCGCAGATGGAGGAAGCGCTCAAGCCAGTCGCGCTTGAGAAGTTCGCAAGCATCACCGGCCATTACAAGAAGTTCTCGAAGCTTCAGCAGGCCCGGCTGTCAGCGCTGAACGCGGGCACGCCCTACCCGCCCGCCGACGAGAAGAAGTATCAGAAGCTTTCCGAACAGCTGACCGCGGAAGTCGAGAGCGTTCAGTTCCACGCTGCCAAGATCGAATATCTGGTCGATCAGCTCTACAGCTACAACCGCCGCCTGACTGCGCTTGGCGGGCAGATGTTGCGCCTTGCCGAGCGCCACCGCGTTCCGCGCAAGGCTTTCCTCGACAGCTATATGGGCGCCGAGCTCGATGACAGCTGGCTCGAACGCGCCGCGAAGATCGACAAGAAATTCGGCGCCTTCGCCATCGCCGAAGCGGACAGTGTCGAGCGGATCCGGGGCGAGATTTCCGAGATCGCCAATGCGACGGGAATGGCGCTTCCCGAGTTCCGGCGAATCGTCAACCAGGTCCAGAAGGGCGAGCGCGAGGCGCGAATCGCCAAGAAGGAAATGGTCGAAGCCAACCTCCGTCTGGTCATCTCGATCGCCAAAAAATACACCAACCGCGGGCTGCAGTTCCTCGACCTGATCCAGGAAGGCAATATCGGCTTGATGAAGGCGGTCGACAAATTCGAATATCGCCGCGGGTACAAGTTCAGCACTTACGCGACCTGGTGGATCCGCCAGGCGATCACTCGAAGCATCGCCGATCAGGCGCGAACGATCCGCATCCCGGTCCATATGATCGAGACGATCAACAAATTGGTCCGGACCAGTCGTCAATTCCTTCACGAAACCGGCCGCGAGCCGACCCCTGAGGAACTTGCCGAGCGCCTGTCGATGCCGCTCGAAAAGGTCCGCAAGGTGATGAAAATCGCCAAGGAACCGATCAGCCTCGAAACCCCGATCGGCGACGAGGAAGACAGCCACTTGGGCGACTTCATCGAAGACAAGAATGCGGTGATTCCGGTCGACGCCGCGATCCAGGCCAACCTCAAGGAAACCGTCACGCGCGTGCTTGCATCGCTCACTCCCCGCGAGGAACGCGTGCTTAGAATGCGCTTCGGAATCGGCATGAACACCGATCACACGCTTGAGGAGGTCGGCCAGCAGTTCAGCGTGACCCGCGAACGCATCCGCCAGATCGAGGCGAAAGCCCTACGCAAGCTCAAGCATCCGAGCCGCTCACGCAAGATGCGGTCGTTTCTCGATCAGTGACAGGTTTTCAGTCGGCGTGACCTTAGAATGGATCGACAGCGATCGCCTGGCTAAACAAGCACATTAGCGAAGAATTTCTTCACTCATGACGTCCGGCCACGACTCGACCCGATCTGTCCGCGAGAAATGCGGGCTCACCGTTGCGGATGATCTTGCAGGCCTCGCGCGACTGCTCATCTCCATCTAGCTTCGCGAAGCGGACGTTCGAAAGCGCTTCGGGTTTGGTGAAGACGAAGCGGCGGTCTTTTGCGGAGAGGGCAAATTCCTCACCCTTTCGAATCCCATTGTCATCGTAGTCCAGTCCGAGTTCTCGATGGATTGCGCCAAGCAAGAAAGTCGCGGGGACACAGTTCGACTTGGCGGCCTCTGACCGGCCATCCACGACCGTAATCAAGACAAAATAGGGCGCCGTGCTACGGTGCCTGATCGCAGTCTCAAACCGCTCCCAAGCCTGCGGGTGCGGCCCATTGGGATCGATGCCGCAGCTCGTCAAGGTCGCGACTATCGCAGCCGAGAGCCTGAGTTTTTTCTTCATGACGGGAGTCTGGGGTCGATCGGCTCGGTAGCAGCAACGGTCTTTTCACAGGAAAGGCATCCCCCAACGAAAAACCGCTGGCGAACCCGTTAAGGATTCGCCAGCGGTTTTCATTCGCTAGGCTTGTTGCGTTAACCGCGCTCGGGCGCCGGCGGCGGCGGCGGCGGCGGAACGTAGACCGGCGGAGCCGGGCAAACGTCGGTCGCCAGGATCACCGAGCCATCCGGGCACGTCTGCGTCGCCGGCGGCGGCGGCGGCGGCGGCGGTGGCGGCAGAATCACTACCGGCGGCGGCGGAGCACCCATGTTGAAGATCAAGCTCGCCAGCAGCGAGTGTGACCGGAACCGTCCCTTGAGGTCCGAGAACTGACCCGGATAGTCCAGCTTGTTGACGTTGAAGAAGCGATACTTCAGGCCCAGATCGAGGTTCGGCGTGATTGCGTAACGAACGCCCGCGATCGCCTGATATGCAATCGACCGGTCTGTGCCTCGCCCGCCGATATCGCGGCCATCCCTGGATCTCCGATTGACGTCAAGATCGTAGCGGACACTGGCGAGACCGAGGCCCCCACCGACGTATCCGTTCCAGCCATCGTCCTCGCCAAAGTCGAACAATCCGTTGACCATTGCCGAATAGATCCGGACGTCACCGTCGGACTCAGGGATGACATTGCCGCGGATTTGACTGCTAATGCGAATGTCATCAGCCGACGCGCGCTTGAAGCCAAGCTCACCTTCTAACCGAAATCCGCCAAAGTCGTAGCCGCCGATCAGGTCAGCATCGAGGCCGTAATTGTGGTCGACACTAACACCGTCTCTGACCTCAATTGCACGTCCTCCGATGGTCGTGTCCACATCGAAGTCAGTGTCCTCGACGAGCAATACGCCGCCTTCAACACCAACGTAGAACGACTGATCGCGAGCGACAGCCGGGGCCGCCAAAGCGGTCGAAGCGAGCGCCATTGCAATGGCTAGCTTGCGCATAAAAATCCCCTTCCACATATATTCTGAATTAGATTAGTCGGGCGACAATATGAGCGTGTGCAAGGTCGCGCAAGTTCAACATGGACGAACTGTGTTGCGCAAATACCTCAGAAACCAGCCGTTACTTTGAGGCGCAATGGGGTCGTTGGGCAGTTCGCGTCCTCGCCATGCTGGCCTAAGTCTCGGGCAGCCTTCACGCATCGAATGTCCCGTTTTCGGGCGTTTTTTAATCTTCCTCAATAATATTTGAGTCCTGTCGTAACCTCATCTTTACGTCCTTGGGGGTATCCCGCCGAGATGAACTTTCCGGTAGCGGCCCGATCGTCTGAGGAGAAAAACGGAATGGCGATCAACCATGCTGTCGAACGGCGGGTGCTTAACCTTGCCGATGCGCAACCCGCATGGATCGATTCCTCGGGATTGGCCAGCCACGGTCACGTCTACGCCCTGCGCGAGGCGACGGGACCATCGGCGTCGCGCGATCTCGCCGATGCGGTGCACCTGCTCTGTTCCCTCTACGGGGGCCACCCCGGGCTCGTTGAGCTTGCGCTTCGCCAATGCCCAGCCGGACCCGTCCGCGAGTGGATGAGCACCGCCGCCGACGCATTCGAACGCGAACGGCTGTTCCTCCTCCGCTTGACCGCGGCGGTCGGCCCCATGCCCTCGACTCCGGGTTCGGCTCAGACCGAATCCACGCTGTCGGGGCAACGGCGCGCGGTTAAAGCGCTCGCCGTATCCGAAAGGCGGGGCTGCGCCTTGGGTGCGACCACTGCCCTCGTTACCGACTGGAGTAGTGTTCGCTCGGTCCTCGCCCAGGCGGCGGCGCGTACTGGAATTGAAATTCCACCCTCTTCGCTGCCCGACCGCGCCGATGTTGCCCGCATTCTCGATGGCCTTGCCGGTGATCCGGCAGCCGAACGCGCGAGCACATTCGGAGCGGAGCAGTTGCTGCTACAAAACCGCGGCCTGTTCGACCTGCTTGAGGCCCGCGCCAGCGCCCGCGCCTGAGAGGCGGTGAGTCACGCTAACGCTTGCAGTTGGCGCGCCCGCTCAATAGGGCCCGACGATGCGTTTCGAGGGCACTTCCGATTATGTCGCCACCGACGACCTTAAGGTCGCGGTCAACGCCGCGGTGCGCCTCCGTCGTCCATTGCTCGTCAAGGGCGAACCCGGCACCGGCAAGACCGTTCTCGCCCATGAAATCGCCGGCGCATTAGGCGCGCCGCTCATCGAATGGCACGTAAAGTCGACTACCCGCGCCCATCAGGGTCTCTACGAATATGATGCGGTAGCGAGGCTGCGCGACGGTCAATTGGGCGATCCGCGGGTCAATGACATCGCTAATTACATCAAGCGCGGCAAGCTGTGGGAAGCCTTCACTTCACCCGCGCTGCCAGTGCTACTGATCGACGAAATCGACAAGGCCGACATCGAATTCCCCAACGACCTCCTGCAAGAGCTCGACCGGATGGAATTCCATGTTTACGAAACCGGCGAAACCGTCCGCGCTGCCGAGCGCCCGGTCGTCGTGATTACGTCGAACAATGAAAAGGAATTGCCCGACGCGTTTCTGCGCCGCTGCTTTTTCCACTACATCCGCTTCCCCGACCGCGACACGATGGGCCGCATCGTCGAGGTTCACTTCCCGGGAATCCAAAAGCTGCTCGTAAGCCGGGCGCTCGACCTGTTCTACGAAGTCCGCGATGTGCCGGGGATCAAGAAAAAACCCTCTACCAGCGAATTGCTCGATTGGCTGAAATTGCTTCTCCACGAAGACATGCCGCTCGAGGTCCTCCAGGATCGCGACCCGACCAAGGCCATCCCCCCGCTCCACGGCGCCCTCCTCAAGAATGAGCAGGACGTGATGCTGTTCGAACGATTGGCGTTCATGGCGCGCCGCAAAGGCTGACGCCGCTCATTCCTCAGCGACGCTGAGCGGTCACTCCGTCATCGCGGTAAGCAATCTCGTAATTGCCCCAGCGGCGGCCCTTGAAGAACAGCGGTACGAAGACATTCTTCACTGCGATCGCCGATTCGCCAAGGTCCATCCGGTAGGTGCCGAGCATGGCCGGCCGTTCGGACAGCACCGCCTTGCGCGTGGTTTCGTCCATCAGGATTCGGCGGTTGCGGCAATTGGCTTCATTCCACACAGGGTCGGGACCCTGCGGCTTGCAGCGCTCGCTTAGGTGAGTCGGAAGGTAGCCGTTGACGTCGGTGATTGCCGACCCAATGACACTGGCGTCACGCACCTTGTAACGATCGATGATCGGGCGAATGTGGATGTCGGCCCATTCGCAAAAGCCGTTGTGATATTGTGGCGGGTTGGAGCCGGAGATCGGCTTATAGTCGCGATCGAACACTTGGTCCGCGGTGATGTCACCACGATCGATCGCCCCCTCGACCATCGCGGTGACCTCGCGCATCGCTTCCTGGGTCATCAGGATCATCGGCGTGTCGTCAATCTCGGCGCCGGAGTTGGCGAGCGTGTCGAGCATCGTGTTCGACATGGATTCGAGATGACTCAGCCTCTTCTGCGCCTTGACCAGCTGCCCGCCATTGTCGCGCGCGTCTCCGGCAAAGTCGCTTAGGCCCGCCTTGACCCGGTCGACGCTGACCTGGATCAGACTGGTGGAATGGGCAATGCCTTCGGTCTGGCGATCGACCATTGAGACGATCTCGGTGACCTCGGCGACGGTTTCGCTGATCTGACCAAATCCTGCCTGCGCCGCCCGGCTGCGATCGACCCCGGTCTTGATTTCGCTAGTCACCGCCCCCGCCTCACGCGTAAGTTCGCCGATGGTGAGCGCGATCTGGCTGGTCGCGGCGCGCGTGTCGTGCGCAAGCTTCTTCACTTCTGCGGCGACCACCGCAAAGCTGCGCCCCGCATCGCCCGCCCGTGCTGCTTCAATCGTCGCGTTGAGCGCGAGCATGTTGGTCTTGCGCGCGATCGTCTCGATCGTCGATGAAACCGTCTGAACCTGGTTCATTGCCGACGCGAAGCCCGCCATGCGCTCGCCAAGCTGGACGACCAGGTCGGTCAGCCCCTTAAAGCCGGAGATGGTGCCTTCGATCGCGGACTTGCCCGCTTCGAGCTTGGATTTGGCCTGTTCGGAAAGCAGCCGCGCCTCATCGGTCGAGTCGCTGACTCTTGCCTGATCGGTAAGCAGGCGGGTCATCACTTCCTCAAGCCCGTCGAGCATCTTTGTGTGCTCGGCGATTCGTTCGGAAACATCCTCGACATACCCTGCAACGTCGCTGCACTCGATCGACAGCGATCCGCAATCGCGCGCAACGGCACGAATCGCGTTTTCGGTAACTTCTTCAATGCCAAGCGTCGCCATGTCGCGGCCTTCCACTGTACGGTTCTCGATGATGGCCTAGTTTGCAGGTCCTAAAACGGAGTTAACCAACGCCTGCTGGATTGGCCCGCCCGAACCGAGCGGCTAGGCTCCCCGCGATGTTCATCAATTTTGTCGAGGCGCTTCGGCGCGGCGGAATTCCCGCGAGCCTGAAGGAGCATCTGCTCCTGCTCGAGGCCCTCGACGCCGAAGTCATCGCGGCCGAGCCGACGCAATTCTATTACCTCGCCCGCGCCACCTTCGTCCACGACGAAAGCCAGCTCGACCGCTTCGACCGAATTTTCGCGGAGGTCTTCAAGGGCGTAGTGTCGCAAGGCGAGGAAGTCCGCGCCGCAATCCCCGAGGACTGGCTCCGGCTCGTCGCCGAAAATTACCTGACCCCCGAGCAGATGGAGGCGATCAAGGCGCTGGGATCATGGGACGAGATCATGGACGCGCTTAAGCAGCGCCTCGCCGAGCAGGAAGGACGCCATCACGGCGGCAACAAGTGGATCGGCACCGGAGGCACCTCACCCTTCGGGCATGGCGGTTATAATCCCGAAGGCGTGCGCATCGGCGGCCCGGGACGCCACGGCCGCGCAATCAAGGTCTGGGAAAAACGCGAGTTCCGCGATCTCGACGGCGACCGCGAGCTCGGAACGCGCAACATCAAGGTCGCACTGCGCCGGCTCCGCCGGTTCGCCCGCGAAGGCGCCGCGGACGAACTCGACCTCGACGCGACGATCGACGGCACCGCGCGTCAGGGCTGGCTCGATGTCCACATGCGTCCCGAGCGGCACAATGCGGTCAAACTGCTGCTGTTCCTCGACATCGGCGGGTCGATGGACGGGCATGTCCGGGTCGCGGAGGAATTGTTCTCGGCATGCCGGACCGAGTTCAAGCATCTCGAACATTATTACTTCCACAATTGCATTTACGAGGGCGTGTGGAAGGACAATCGCCGCCGCCACGTCGAAAAAACCCCAACCCTCGACGTCATCCACAAATTCGGCCGCGACCATAAATTGGTGATCGTCGGCGATGCGGCGATGAGCCCCTACGAAGTGACTCACGCCGGCGGATCGGTCGAAGATTATAACGAGCAGGCAGGAGCGGTCTGGCTCAGGCAGTTAACCGACGCTTACTCGAGCGCGGCGTGGATCAATCCGACCCCCGAAGCCTATTGGAGCCACTCCGCCTCGACCGCGATCCTCAAGCGCCTGATGAACGAACGCATGTACCCGCTGACACTTGACGGCTTGGACGAGGCGATGCGCGAATTGTCACGCAAGCGATGATGGCGAAGGTCTGCAATGGGTGGAAAGCGGACATTCGCTAGCTTGGCATAAATAGCTCTCATCGATACGGTCAGTCAGCCAACGAGCAGCAGTGACTGCTCCATGGAGGGGCGGCGTGATGGATTCAAGTGTCCAACGAGCGCAGTCCGCCAGACGTGAACGTCTCACAAACCCGCTCCCGTCAGGACAAAGGATTGAAGTTTTAGATGTCATTCGGGGCATTGCAGTCTGCGGTATCCTAGCGGTCAACATCTTCGTGATGGGAACAATAGGAGCTACCCAGGGGCGGACATTTCCCGCCGAATGGAACGCAGACTGGATAGCGTGGATCACGCAGCGTGTGCTGCTCGAAGGCCCGATGCGCGGTCTCTTCATGGTTTTGTTCGGGGCAGGCATGTTGCTGATGCTAAAAAGTGCCGACGGGCCGGAAGGCAGCGCAACCCCAATCGACGCATGGGCCAGACGTTGCCTCGCACTACTTCTGTTCGGCGTCATTCATTTCCTGGTGCTGATGTGGCCCGGCGAGATCCTGTGGACCCTCGGGGTTGCTGGTCTTGCACTTCTGGCGTTTCGAACCGCCAAGGTCCGCACGTTGTGGATTTGGGCACTGGTGATCATCGCCTGCCTGAGCCTTCACAGAGCCTATGACACGAGCACCTATGTGGCCACCTACGAGGCGGCACTGCACGCCGAGCGTGCCAAGGCATCGGGCGTTGCTCTGACCGCCGAGCAGCAAACATCGCTTGATGCCGCCGTGTCGACAAAGGCTGCCAATTACCCATCAGAAGAAGCAATGGCCGCCGAGTTCGCGCAACGCACTCAACTTCCCAGCCTGCTAAGCTGGAGCGCAAGCGGTTGGTCTTTCAGGCACCTCGGCGTTTACAGTTGGATCGGAGTGGCGGAGAGCCTTGCCTTCATGCTCGTGGGAATGGCGCTTTTCCGATCAGGGTTTCTAACGGGCGAGCGCCAGGCACGAACATACTGGCAGATTTTGGTGGCGGCCGGAGCCATTGGCCTTTCGCTCAGGGGCGCGGACTACGCGTGGCAGGCCAGGACAGCGTTTGAGCTCGACATACACCGCTTAAACCCGTTGATGTCATGGCTACGATCTGGTTGGTATCAACCCGCGCGCCTGGCGCTTACGCTGGCCTACGTGGCGATGATTGTGCTTATGGTCAAAGGAAGCTGGCTAGCCTGGAAAGTACCCTTCAGTGCTCTAGGGCGAATGGCGCTGACGAATTACACCCTGCAATCTATCCTAACCGCTCTTCTTTTCTACGCACTCGGGTATCTTGGCGCTTTCGGAGCCGCCGGTTTGCTGGCCGTGGCCTTTGCAATCTGCGTGATCACAGGAGTGTTCAGCATGATCTGGTTGAACCACTTTTCTATTGGGCCATTGGAGTGGCTTCTCAGACGCATCGCTTATGGGACGCTAAGCGGCGGGAAACGCGGTGACGGAGCGGCGGTGCCTGCGCAATCACCATCGTTATAGCGACAAGTGCAACGCAAACGTCCGCAACGGGTCTATCAAATGTCCGCAATCGATTGAAAGCGGACATCAGGGTTTCTTCATTTAATAAATAAGGTGATCGACGACCTCGGCCTGCCATGCCGCCTCGTCCGGTTCAGCCAGCGCATCCAAATCGCCCGCTTCCGCCCCCGCATCGTCGACCCATTCGCGCAACCCCGGGCCACCATTGATCACGTCGATCGGAAGCTTCCCGAACGCATATTCATAAGGAAAGTCGCGCCACAGATCATATTCGGGAAACAGAGCCCTGATCGCCTTGAAGGCAAGCGCCTGCAGCCGCCACGGCTTGAACGTGGAATGATCGTAAGCGTCGCCCTCGGCATGGATATGCACACCGCTGCACAATGAACCGACATGCTTGTGGAAGGTTGGCTCGAAACTGATGTCGCGCAGGATGCAGCCGTCGAGCCAGTGTGGCGCCATGTCGCGCATGATGCGGATAATGGCGCGCGCTTCGATATCCGGAGCGCCGAACAGTTCCAGCGGCCGGGTCGTGCCCCTGCCCTCGCTCAGCGTCGCGCCTTCGAGCATCACTGTCCCGGCATAGCAGCGCGCCATGTTGACGTTGGCCGCATTGGGCGAGGGATTGATCCAGATGCGGTCGCTCGGCCAGCCGAACCCGGGCGCCTCGTCGGGACGATATCCATCCATCGCGATCACTCGATAATCGACGTCGATCTTGAAATGGTCGATGAACCAGCGGCCAAGCTCGCCAAGCGTCAGCCCGTGGCGCATCGGGATGGGCCCGGCGCCGACGAAACTCTCCCAGCCGGGGCAAAGCGTCAGACCTTCGACCGGCCGCCCGGCGGGGTTGGGCCGGTCGAGCACCCACACCGACTTGCCGTGCTCGGCGGCGGCTTCGAGCATGTAGAGCAAGGTCGTGATGAAGGTGTAGATGCGGCAGCCGACATCCTGCAGGTCGATCAGCACG
>DATLXR010000011.1:0-31217 GCA_035575595.1 Sphingomicrobium sp. | reverse complement strand
GCGCAATCGTTGTTGCGTGTCAAGAACAAAGAGGGAACACTGCTGGTCCTCGAAATGCCTAGTCGACCATTTCAACTGGCACCGAGCTCGCACTAACTCGAAATGTCACTCGCCAGTTCTTCAGTACCGTCAGCCACCATTCGCCCTTACGGCCGTCTACCTCGTGGGCGCTTTCGGATGTCGCGCAGGTCCTATTTCCTTTCAATGTAGGAATTCATCTGCCAGCCTTCGTCGCTCATCGCCTGCCGCTCTTTCGCATCTGTAATTGCCCTTGGCCGCCCCGCTCACGAAATAGCGCGGGCTGGACGAAACCCGCTCGTCACCACAAACCTGCAAGCTCCCCGCGCCCGCGACCGGCGCGCAGGGGAAGGAGGGGCGAAATGGTCGCTGACTCTATGACTTTTGTGACTTTAGTGACGTTAAGCAGAGGCGGCGCGGCGGCCCATCCGCAAATCCACCGCGATTGCGCACCCCGAAATGACCGCGAACACTATCAAAACGCCGAAAATGCTCAATATCAGTTCGCTTGCGCTCTGCGTGTCCGGGTTGAGGAAATAATAGGGATACCAGCCGTCGATCGCCCCGCGCCCCACCGCATAGGCCAGATAGACGGCCGGCGGAATCATCGCCCACTTCATGTCGCGCCATTGCAACGACCCATGCGGCATCATCGCCCACAGCGCCGCGAACAGGATCGGCGTCACATCGTGAAGCGCATGATCGACGATTTTCTGAGCGCCTTGCGGACTCCACGTCGATCGCAGCAGCAGCGAATAGACGAACCCCACCGTGACGATCGCGGTCAGTACCATCAGCCGCGCCCTCGCCCCGCTCAATTTGCCTTCGTGACCAAACCGCCACCGCGCCGGCAACCACTGCGACCGCGATGTTTGAAAGCACCGTGAAAAACCCGATGAATCGCCACGCCGCCAGCCCCGGCCCGACCTTCCCCGCGAAGATCACATATTGAAGCACCAACCCCGCCGCCGCGACCAGCGCCGTCACCACCGCTAACAACCGCATCGCCCACTCCCCCTTCGCCAACCGGGAACATCCGCCCCTCCCAGCCGCTTTCGCATCATCCTTTCGGAGTTTTCATCTGATGCCAAGCGATTCCACGGCGCAACACGCCACCCTCACCCGAATGGTTCTCCCCGACCATGAATGCCCTTACGGAGTCCGCGCCAAGGCAATGCTCGAAGACGCCGGCTTCACCATCGACGAACATATCCTCGCCAGCCGTGAGGAGGTTGAGGCGTTCAAGGAAGAGCATGGCGTCGCGACCACGCCCCTCATCGAAGTGGACGGCGAGACCATCGGTGGCAGCAGCGATCTTGAGGCCTGGTTGGAGCGGCGCTGACCACTGGCCAGTCGCCCGAGCCTCGCTTAAGGAGCGCCGATGAGCGACGAAGTCCTGATCCAGCGCGCCGATGCGGTCGGCCGAATCCGCCTCAACCGCCCCCGCGCGATCCACGCCCTGACCCGCGAAATGTGCGACGCGATCAGCGCCGCGCTGCTCGAATGGCGCGACGATGATTCGGTCGAAGCGGTCATCATCGACCATGCCGAAGGACGCGGTTTTTGCGCAGGCGGCGACGTGGTCATGCTTGCAAGATCGGGCGCGGCTGACGGCAGAGAAGCCGCGGCCTTCTTCCACGCCGAATATCGCCTCAACCATCTGCTCTTCACTTATCCCAAGCCGACCGTCGCCGTGATGGACGGGATCGCCATGGGCGGCGGGGTCGGCATCGCTTTGCCCTGCACCCACCGCATTGCGACCGAGAAGACACGGCTCGCAATGCCCGAGACCGGGATTGGCCTGTTCCCCGACGTCGGCGGCGGCTGGTATCTCTCGCGCCTTCCGGGCCGCGTCGGACAGTTCATGGCTCTGACCGGCGCCCGGCTCGACGGTGCCGAGTGCCACTATCTCGGCCTCGCCACGCATTACGTCATGGCCTCCGCCCTACCCGATCTGATCGACCGGATCGTCAAGGCGCCGTCGCAGATTGCCGGGACGCTCGGCGCTGCTGCGGCCCACTCGCCGCCACCACGCATCGCTGCCAACGAAGCCGCAATCGCAACGCTCTTCGCATCGGACGATCTTGAGGAAATACTCGCCGCACTGGGGGCCGACGGCGGCGACTGGGCGCAAACCGAGCTCACCAGGATCCGCTCAAAAAGTCCGCTGTCGTGCACGGTGTCGTTGCGCTTGCTGGCGGATGGCGCACAGCGCGAAAGCTTCGCCGAGGAAATGGCATCCGAATATGCACTCGCGACCCACGTCGTTCGAACTCACGACTTCATCGAAGGCGTCCGCGCGGTTTTAATCGACAAGGACAATCAGCCCGCCTGGCAGCCGACGACGCCCGACCTGGTGAGCGACGCAATGCTCGACGATCTGTTCGCGCCGCTTCCCGACGGCGAGCGCTGGGCCCCCTTTCCGGAGACCGAAGCATGAGCGAATATGAAACCCTGCTCGTCGAGAAGAAGGGCGCAGTGACCTTGGTCACGCTCAACCGCCCCCAGGCACTCAACGCGCTCAACACCGCCGTGCTCAAGGATTTGATTGCCGCCTTTGCTGCTTATGACGCCGATCCTAGCCAACGCTGCCTCGTCCTCACCGGAAGCGGCGATAAAGCTTTCGCTGCCGGCGCCGACATTAAGGAAATGCAAAGTCGGGGCTTTTCCGACATGTATTCGGCCAATTTCTTCGCCGGCTGGGAGCAGGTGACCGCGACCCGCAAGCCGTGGATTGCGGCGGTCAATGGTTTCGCGCTCGGCGGCGGGTGCGAAGTCGCGATGATGGCGGATTTCATTATCGCCGCGGACACCGCGAAATTCGGTCAGCCCGAGATCAAGCTTGGAGTAACCCCAGGAATGGGCGGGTCACAGCGGCTAGCGCTTGCGGTCGGCAAGGCCAAGGCGATGGAAATGTGCCTGACCGGACGGATGATGGCTGCGGACGAAGCGGAACGCGCCGGACTTGTCGCGAAAGTTGTCCCGGCCGCCGATTTGATCAGCGAGGCGCTGAAGACCGCAGAGGCGATTGCGGCAATGGCCCCGCTCGCAGCAATGGCCGCCAAGGAAATGGTCAATGCGGCGTTCGAAATGCCTTTGAACCAAGGCATCCGCTTCGAACGGCGCCTGTTCCACGGACTTTTCGGAAGCTACGACCAGAAGGAGGGCATGGCGGCGTTCGTCGAAAAGCGGCCAGCCAATTGGAGCGGGAAATAAGGAGCGCCACATGGCACGCGTAGCATTCATCGGTCTCGGGAATATGGGCGGCGGGATGGCGGCAAATCTCGCTAAGGCCGGTCACGACGTCCTTGCATTTGATCTATCGAATGACGCGTTGATCCGCGCCGAGACTAATGGCTGCGTCGTTGCGACGAGCGCCGAACAGGCGGTGGCCAACGCCGAAGCGGTCGTCACGATGCTCCCGGCGGGCAAACACGTTGCCGAAGTCTATCGCTCCAACGTCCTGCTAAACGCCCCTAAGATCGCCCTCCTGCTCGACTGCTCCACGATCGACGTCGCAACCGCCAAGGCGGTTGAGCAAGAAGCGTCATCTGCCGGTTTTACCATGGTCGACGCCCCGGTTTCGGGAGGCATCGCGGCGGCTGAGGGTGGTACGCTGACCTTTATGGTGGGTGGAAGCCAACAGGGTTTTGAACGGGCCCGACCATTCCTCGAAAAAATGGGCAAGGCCGTGATCCACGCTGGCGGTCCAGGGGCGGGCCAAGCGGCAAAGATCTGCAACAATATGCTGCTCGGCGCGACAATGGCGGCGACTTGCGAAGCGTTCGTCCTCGCGCAGAAGCTCGGGCTCGACCCGCAGACCTTTTTTGATATTTCCTCGAAGGCCTCGGGGCAAAGCTGGTCAATGACCAGCTATTCGCCAGTACCCGGGGTCGGCCCAGAAACTCCGGCAGATCGGAATTACGAGGGCGGATTCGCCGCAGCGCTAATGCTCAAGGATCTAAAGTTGGCGATGGAGGCAGCCCACGAGGCTGATGCTTATACTCCGATGGGTGGCGAGGCGGAAGAGCTTTACCAACGCTTTGTCGATCGTGGCGGCGGCGCGAAGGACTTCTCGGCGCTGATCAAGATGATCGACGACAGCTGGGACGTGGAGTCCGGCGGCAAGGTAAAGGGTTGATCGCCGACGCCTGCGGGGCCACATCGACCGCATGTTGATCGAAACCGAACGCACGCCCAATCCGGCGACTCGCAAGTTCCTGCCTGGCCGTGCGGTGATGGAAACCGGCGGCCGTGACTTTCCTAATATCGACTCTGCCGAGGCGAGCCCGCTCGCAAGCGCCTTGTTCGCAACCGGAATGGTGGACGGGGTTTATTTCGGACGGGATTTTATCTCAATCTCGGCAGCCCCGACGGTAGACTGGGAAATGCTGGAGCCTGAGGTACTCGGGCTGCTGCTCGATCATTTTGCACTTGATGCGCCTCTGTTCGCACCCGGGTCGGCTGCGAGAATTGAGGTCGCGCCTGACGGGGCTGTGTTTGAGGACGATCCCGCAGACTCCGACATCATCGACCAGATTAAAGATTTAATTGAAACGCGTGTGCGCCCAGCAGTAGCGCAGGATGGCGGCGACATCGTGTATCGCGGTTACAAAGACGGCACGCTGTTCCTCGCGATGCAGGGTGCCTGCCAGGGCTGCCCGTCGTCGGCTATTACACTGAAGCGTGGCATTGAAGGATTAATCAAGCATTACGTACCCGAAGTTGTGACCGTCGAGGCCATTTGATCCGAGCTGATCGCCAATAAAACTTGCCGGGCGACGCTCTCTGTGACCTCATGTCGCTCAGCTTGGGGGAGACCGACCAAAATGATCCTGGCGATCGACTCCTCATCTGCCGCCTGCACGGCCGCGCTACTAAGTCAAAACGGGCGCATTATTGCCGAGCGTCACGAAGAAATTGACAGGGGGCATGCGGAACGGCTGGTGCCGATGATCGCGGAACTGCTCGGTACCAATGTCCCGAGCGAAATTCTGGTCGGGGTCGGCCCGGGCAGCTTCACGGGACTGCGCGTCGGGATCGCCGCCGCACACGGAATGGCAATCGGATGGTCGGTGCCCCTACTTGGCTTTGACTCGCTTGGATTGCTTGCAGCCGGCACCTCGGAAGACGGGCCAGTTGCGGTGGCAGTGCTCGGCGGTCACGGGGAATGGTTCGTTGCCGAATATGAGCGACCATCGCTGAGCCGGGTGCGGCCCATCTCCAGTTTGACTCCCGCTGCGGCAGCGCTGGCGGTCACATCTTCGTCGGTCATTGGCTCAGCGGCCGAGGCGTTGGTCGCGCGGCGTGGAAATGGGAAGGCGTATTCCGCATTGCCGCGCGCGGCGCACGCTCTGCGGCTACCGCTCGCGCTCCGAACATTTAATGCTCGACCGGTTTACTCGCGAAATCCTGACGCAAAACCACGGCAAGCTGCATGATCGGGAAAGAGCTCCGCCCCGTCCCGCCGATCCCAATTGTGGTGTACAGCGCCAGTGCCGACGATCTTGACTCGGTAATGGGAATCATGGCTGCGGCATTTTCGCCCTTTCATGGCGAGGCCTGGACGCGCTCACAATGCGCTGGGATCTTGCCGATGTCGGGAGTTTCGCTCCGTCTTGCGCGGAGCACCGACAGCAACGCGGTCGGATTCTCCTTGATGCGAGTGGTCGCCGACGAAGCCGAACTATTGCTGATAGCGGTCGCGCCGACGGCGCAACGCGAAGGAGTTGGCCGAGCGCTGATCGATGATTTCATCACTCTAGCCTCGGCTCGGGGAGCCCGCCAACTTCACCTCGAAGTGCGCGAGGGCAATGGCGCCCTCACTTTGTACGAGCGCGCAGGCTTTGCCATCGTCGGTCGACGCCGCGATTATTATCGCGGCAAGGAGGGTGCTCCTTTGGATGCACTGACCCTAGCACTGAAGCTTGGCAGAGATTGATGAAATTATCGTTCATTTGCTTGAAGCCAAGTAATGAATGGATTATGTTTAACGTAGGTTGGGGTTTCGTGTGACTCGGATATCTGGATAGCTTGGAAAGCATCGCCATGGACAATCAAGACAATGACGACACGTTGATCACCCTCACCGCCGATATTGTCGCGGCACACGTCAGCAATAATAGCGTTTCGGTCAACGATCTTCCGCTATTGATTTCGAACATCCACGGTGCGCTGGCAAACTTATCGGGTACCAGCGCGCCACCCGAAGCGCGCCCCGAGCCCAAGGTGCCAATCCGTTCGTCGATTAAGCCTGACTATATTGTCTGTCTCGAGGACGGCAAACGACTGAAGATGCTAAAACGACATCTGATGACACACTATCAAATGACCCCTGACCAGTATCGGCAGAAGTGGGGCCTTGCTTCCGACTATCCTATGGTCTCACCCAATTATGCTGAGCAGCGCCGCGCACTAGCCAAGTCGATTGGTCTCGGTACCAAGCGCCGCAAAACGGCCAAGACAAAGTAACGCAAGCAGCGCGATGCACTTCTCATCTGCTTTTAGCAAAGGCGAGTACCGCAGCGCGACTGTCGTGCTTTCCTTTGACGGTCGCCGCGCCGCCGACTAATCAGGCCCATGCCCCGTAAGATCGACATAGAACAATTGTGCGCCGACAAGGGGCTGCGGATTACCGAGCAGCGCCGAACGATCGCGCGCGTCCTCGGCGACAGCGAGGATCACCCGGATGTCGAAACAGTGCACACGCGCGCCGCAGCCATCGACTCCAACATCTCGATCGCAACGGTCTACCGCACCGTTCGCCTGTTCGAGGAAGCTGGAATTCTCGAACGTCACGAGTTCGGCGATGGCCGATCTCGCTATGAGGCGGCCTCCGATGCGCATCACGATCATTTAATCGACGTCGAAACCGGAGCGGTTATCGAATTTTCCGACGACGAACTCGAAGCCTTGCAGCGCCGCATCGCCGAAAAGCTCGGCTACCGACTCGTTGATCATCGCATGGAGCTCTATGCCGTCGCCATCGACCGGAACCACTAAGGCGATTCCCTCGCGAGCGCGTGCTTTCGCGCGTATGGCTGGGCTGCTGCTCCTGTTCGCGGCATGCTTGCCGCCTCACTTACTCGCTAAGGCTCTAACTGGTCACTCGCCTTGGCCGCGGCGATTTCTTGGCGGCGCTGCCTGGGTTTGCGGCGTGCGCTCCAGAATCCGGGGGGAGCCTTTGATCCCGCACAGCCTTGTCCTTGCTAATCACAGCAGCTGGCTCGACATCCTGATCCTTGGCGGAGCAGGGACTGCTTTCGTGTCCAAGTCTGAAATTGCGGGAATTCCTATGCTTGGCTGGCTCGCCGACCAAAACCAAACGCTTTATATTGCGCGCTCCGAACGCGGGGGCGCGCGCGACCAAATCATGCGCATTCGACGCGCGCTCAATGATCCCAAACCGCTAACCGTCTTTCCCGAGGGCACCACCGGTGATGGCCGTCCGTTGCTGCCGTTCCGGTCAACGCTGCTCGCCGCGGTCGCTCCACCGCCAGCGAGAGTCGAGGTCCGCCCTGTTGCTATCGATTACGGCCGAGATGCCCGCTTGCTTGCCTGGATCGGAGGTGAGCCCGCCCTTGCTAACGTGATACGCATTCTCGGGCTGCACGGAAGCCGCGAGGTTACGGTTTATCTGCTCGCCCCACTTGAGCAAAATAGTGACCGCAAGGCCCTCGCTCGCGCTGCACAGGAAGCGATTGCGACGGCACTCTCTTCCGTGAACCCACGCGACGCGCTAGGGGCGCCCACCAGATGACCAATCTTCCGAAGACCTTCCGAATCAAAAGCTTCGGCTGTCAGATGAACGTCTATGATGGCGGGCGCATGGCGGAGCTCCTCGACGCGCAGGGAATGACCGAGGCAGCGGAAGGCGCGGATGCCGGCCTCGTCGTGCTCAATACCTGCCACATCCGCGAGCGCGCTGCCGAGCGTGCCTACAGCGAGATCGGTCGCCTGCGCCGCGACGACGGGTCCCGGCCGATGATTGCGCTGGCGGGCTGCGTCGCTCAGGCCGAGGGTGCGGAAGCCGCCCGCAGGTCAAAGATGATCGATCTCGTTGTCGGCCCCCAAGCTTATCACCGCCTGCCGCAAATGATCACGGAAGCAGCAGCCGGCGCGCGGCCGGTCGACACCGAAATGCCCGCAATTGCCAAATTCGGAGCACTTCCTGCGCGGCGGCATTCGGGGCCATCAGCTTTCCTGACCGTTCAGGAAGGATGCGACAAATTCTGCACTTACTGCGTCGTTCCTTACACGCGGGGGGCCGAGATCAGTCGGCCATGGGCTGACATCGTCGCCGAGGCGCAGGCGTTGGGCGACGGCGGTGCGCGCGAAATCACCTTGCTGGGTCAGAATGTCAACGCGTGGATCGGCGATGACGACAAAGGGCGCACCGGCGGACTGGACTCACTCATCCGCGCTCTCGCGCTGATCGACGGACTTGAGCGCATCCGCTACACTACCAGTCATCCCGCCGACATGACCGACGGGCTGATCGCGGCTCACGGCGAAGTGCCGAAGCTGATGCCCTATCTCCATTTGCCGGTGCAGTCGGGCAGCGATGCAATCCTCAAAGCGATGAACCGCAGCCATTCCGCAGCGAGCTACATCAAGCTAATTGAGCGCGTTCGCGCAGCGCGGCCGGATATCGCGGTATCGGGTGACTTCATCGTCGGCTTTCCGGGCGAGAGTGAAAAAGACTTTTGCGACACCCTCGCCATCGTCGATGCGGTCGGTTACGCCTCGGCCTATTCGTTTAAATATTCGCCCCGGCCGGGAACGCCCTCGGCGAGCATGGAAGGAGCGGTCGAGGCCCAAGTGATGGACGAGCGTCTCCAGCGGCTGCAGCGCCGCCTCGCTGAGCATAGCCTAGCATTCAATCGCGGGACCATTGGCAGGGATTTGACTATATTGATCGATCGCAAGGGCCGCCTCCCCGGACAGATGATCGGCAAGTCTCCCTGGCTTCAGTCAGTATTCGTCGAGACCGACGCAGCAATCGGCGAGCTGGTCGACATTCGGGTCACTCACGCTTTACCAAACAGCATGGGCGGCGTTCTTCGCCCAGCGCAGGCCGCAACCTGATGGCCAAGCGGGATCTCACCCCTGCCCCCGACCCGCTCGACGAGGGTCGCGCCCGGCTGGAGCTGGAGTTCGAGCAGCCCTATTTGATCGGGCCATTGTTTGGCGATTACGACCGCCATTTGATTATGATCGAAGATCGGCTTGGCGTGCACATCGCCGCGCGCGGCAGCCGCGTGATGATCGAGGGCGAGCCCGAAAACGCGGCGCGTGCCCGTGACGTGCTCATCGGCCTCTACAACCGGCTTGATCAGGGGCACGACGTCGACGCCGCCGCGGTTGAGGCCGTGATTGGGATGGCAAGCCAGCCGCAACTCGACGGGATCGTTGCCGATGAGGTCGCTTCGCCGCCCGGGGTGATGATCCGCACGCGCAAGAAGACAATCGTCCCGCGTTCGAAGGTGCAGACCGCCTACATGCAGGCGCTCGGCCGCGACGATATGATCTTTGCACTTGGGCCGGCGGGAACCGGCAAGACCTACCTTGCCGTCGCTCAGGCGGTCAGCCAACTCATTTCAGGGAGCGTCGATCGCCTGATCCTATCGCGTCCCGCGGTCGAAGCGGGCGAACGGCTCGGATTCCTTCCTGGCGACATGAAAGACAAGGTCGACCCGTATCTGCGTCCGCTTTACGATGCGCTTTACGACATGCTTCCGACGGAGCAGGTTGAGCGGCGCATCGCCAGCGGTGAAATCGAAATCGCGCCGATCGCCTTTATGCGCGGGCGCACATTGAGCGATGCTTTTGTCATTCTAGACGAAGCTCAAAATACCACTCCAATGCAGATGAAGATGTTCCTGACCCGCTTCGGAATGCGCAGCCGGATGGTGATCTGCGGCGATCCCCACCAAAGCGACCTTCCTACCGGTACTCAGTCGGGGCTCAACGACGCCATCAGCAAGCTCGACAACATTCCTAAGTTGTCGATGATCCGTTTCAGCTCGGCAGACGTGGTCCGCCATCCCCTCGTTGGGAAGATCGTCGAGGCTTATGAGGGCAAGGGCGCGTGACCATGCTTGACCTCAGCCTCGAAGCCGATCCAGACTGGGATAGTAGCAATTGGCCGGAGCTCGCGCGCCGCGCAGCGACGTGCGCGATCGCCGAAAGTGCGTTTCCACAGCTTGCTCTGGGTGATCGGTGCGTTGAGCTTGGAGTGCGTCTGACCGGAGATGCCGAGGTCCGTGCGCTCAACGCGCGCTGGCGCGGCAAGGACAAGGCGACCAACGTTCTTTCTTTTCCGCTCGCCGACTTGAGTGAACTTGAGGTTTCCGCGACTGACGGTCCCGAACTGATGCTCGGCGATATCGTGCTGGCGCGCGGAATATGCGCTGCTGAAGCGGCAGACAAAGCCGTCAGCATCGAGGATCACGCCTCTCATCTGTTAATCCATGGCACGCTCCATCTCCTCGGCTACGACCACCACGACGATTCTGCCGCCGCCGACATGGAGGCTCGTGAGGTGCGTGCGCTGGCTCGTCTGGGTATCGCCGATCCTTATGCGGGGTCGAACTGATGGCGACTCGTACTGAGGAAGATGAGGAAGGCGGCTCTCGGCTGTGGCGCGGAATGCGCGCTTTGATCTTCGGCGAGGATCACGACGCAACGCTCCGAGACCGGCTTGAAGATGCGATCGACGAGGCTGATGCTGCGGCCCCCAAGCGCGGCGATCTCTCCCCGCTGGAGCGGCAGATGCTTAGGAACCTGCTCCACTTCGGCGACCATACTGTCGGCGAGATTGCAGTTACTCGCGGCGATATTGTCGCGGTACCCGCAACCATTGCATTCGAGGATTTGATCGCAGCCTTCGCCGAGGCTGAGCACAGTCGCCTGCCGGTCACTGGTGGCAGCCTCGATGAGGTGATCGGGATGATCCACATCAAGGACGTGTTTAAGGCGCAGTTCGACTTGTCGCGCCCGCGCTCAATCGAAGGCCTGCTACGCTCGCCCTTGTTCGTTCCCGAGTCGATGGGCGTGCTCGATCTGCTTGCGCGGATGCGGCACGAGCGGGTTCACCTCGCGATCGTGGTCGATGAGTTCGGCGGTACCGAAGGGCTGGTGACGATTGAGGACGTGGTCGAGGAAATCGTCGGCGACATTGAGGACGAGCATGACGAACAAGCTGACGGCATGCTCCATCTGCTGGAAGACGGTCTCTGGGAGGCGGACAGCAGGGTCGAACTTGAAGAGATTGCGCGAGAGGTCGATGCGCGACTGGTCGCGGAGGACGATGAGGTCGATACGCTCGGCGGACTTACCTTTCTCCTCGCAGGCCGGATCCTGCAGCCGGGCCAATCCGTGGAGCATGGCTCTGGTTGGCGGATCATTTGCGTCGAAGCCGACGGGCGTCGAATGATCAAGCTGCGCCTCCAGGCACCCGAAGCACTTCCGAACGATCCGATCCTCGACTGACGCATCTTTTCGAGCGACCCCTCGTTCATTGGGCAAGTTTTTTAATCAAAGGGTCAAAGCTAATGCGCGCGTTTGCCCCTGCATTATTGGTCTTTCTCGCGGCCTGCGGACAATCGTCCGAGCGTGCGGTCGAAAGCGCGTTCGGACCCAATCCTCAATTGCCTGCTCCGACCAAGACTCTCCTTCCAACGGTCAAGATCGCCGATGCGCAGGGATGGCTCCTAGGACGGATGCCGACCGCCGCCCCCGGCCTTCGCGTAAATGAATATAGTGGCGGGCTCGATCATCCCCGCTGGCTTCATGTCCTTCCCAATGGCGACGTGCTGGTCGCCGAGAGCGACAGCCCCGGCACCGACAAGAGCGGTGGAACGATCAAGGCAGCGATCCAGGCCATGCTGATGAAAAAGGCGGGTTCGGGTCGCGGCAGCGCTAACCGGATCAGCCTGATGCGCGACGCCGATGGTGACGGCATCGCCGAAGTGCGGACCCCCCTCATCGCAAACCTCTATTCGCCGTTTGGAATGGCCTTCGCCGATGGCGAATTGTTCGTTGCCAATGCCGATGGGATCGTCGCCTACCCGTTCAAACCCGGCCAAACCGCAATCAGCGTGGCTCCGCGCCATGTGAGCGAACTGCCATCGGGTTATAACCATCATTGGACGAAATCGATGGTTGCTAGCCCGGACGGCAAATTCTTGTTCGTCGGGATCGGTTCAAACAGCAATGTCGGCGAAAATGGTCCGGAGATGGAGAAAGGGCGCGCCGCAATCTGGATGATCGACGCCAAACGCGGGGCTTTTCGGGTCTTCGCCAGCGGGCTGCGCAACCCAGTTGGCATCGCGTGGAACCCGTGGAGTCGTCAATTGTGGACCTCAGTCAACGAACGCGACGAAATCGGCAACGACCTCGTGCCCGACTATATGACCTCTGTCCGCGACGGCGGCTTCTACGGCTGGCCGTGGAGCTATTATGGGCAAACCGTGGACGTACGCGTGAAACCCCCGCGGCCCGACATGGTCGCAAAAGCGATCAAGCCGGATTATGCGCTCGGTCCGCACACCGCATCCCTAGGGCTGACCTTCAGCGAAGGAGCGTCTCTGGGACCAGCATTTGCGCGAGGCGCGTTTGTCGGTCAGCACGGATCGTGGAACCGCAAGCCACCGAGCGGATACAAGGTGATCTTCGTGCCCTTTGCCGGCGCGCAACCATCCGGTCAGCCGGTCGACGTTCTCACCGGTTTTCGGGTCGGCGGTACCGCCTATGGCCGGCCAGTCGGCGTGATTATTGCCGGCGATGGCAGCTTGTTGGTTGCAGACGATGTCGGGGGCAAGGTCTGGCGGGTGAGTGCGGCAATTGCCCAGCCGCGATCGCCTGCGGCGCTTCCGTCTGCGAACGCCGGCCGCTAGCGACGCACGATGAATTTCCTGATTGCGCTGGCCCTCGGCGCCGCTTCCGCCTTCGCCTTTCAGCCATTTGCCTTTTGGCCGCTGATGATCCTCGCCTTCGCCGGGCTATGCGAAATCATCGGGCGCGCGCCAAACCTCAAGCAGGCCCTGCTGCTTGGGTGGGGATTCAGCGTCGGCCAATTCGTCGTCGGCCTGAACTGGATCGCGACCGCTTTTACTTATCAGGCGGCAATGCCTGCGTGGCTCGGCTGGGTCGCAGTCATTCTGCTGTCCTTTTATCTTGCCGTTTATCCGATGCTCGGCGTTGGCCTCGCCTGGCGCTATGGGCGCACACACCGGATCGCGCTCATCCTTGCGCTCGCAGGCGGTTGGGCGATCACCGAATGGCTGCGCGGAACAATGTTTACCGGCTTCGCTTGGAATCCGGTCGGAGCCGCACTGGTCGATACGCCGTGGCGCCAGTCCTCGGCCACGATCGGCACTTACGGCCTGTCGGCGCTGGTTGTTACGGCCGGGGGCATATTGTGGCTTGCCTATAAACGCGATTTGCGGCCCGCCGCCATCGGCTCCGTAGTGCTACTCGCAACGGTGCTACTGCCCGGAGCGGACCTGCCGTCGGCCAGTCGCAGCACCATTCGACCCCCAATCCGCATCGTACAGCCAAACATCGGGCAAGAGGACAAGTGGCGCGAAGGGCTTGCAGCGGAAGCAGCCGCGAAGCTCGAACGCTTGTCGGTCGGCGCGTCACCGGTCCCGCGCTTAGTGCTTTGGCCAGAGGTCGCGGTGATCGAACCCATGCAGGTCGAGGACCTCGATCGCCGCCCGCTTCCACTCGATTTGCCCGCTGCAAGCAAGGCAGTGCGCTCGATCAATCCTGGCGACCTGCTTGTCACCGGCGGACTCGCGCTTATCGCGGATCGCAACGGACAAATCGTCGGGAACACGAACAGCGTCTTCGCACTCGACAGCAGCGCGCGGATCGGCGGTCGCTACGACAAGGCGCACCTCGTCCCTTACGGTGAATATCTTCCGATGCGCCCACTGCTCTCAAGGATCGGGCTGTCGCAGCTTGCCCCAGGCATCGGCGACACCGCGTCGGGCCCCGGCGCGAGGACAATCGATCTCGGTGCGCCCTGGGGCAGAATGGGCCTCCAGATTTGCTACGAGATCATCTTCTCGGGCGAAGTGCTCGACCGGGCCAATCGCCCCGACTTCCTCTTTAACCCGTCAAACGACGCATGGTTCGGTCGATGGGGCCCGCCGCAGCACCTTGCCCAGGCTCGCCTGCGCGCCGCCGAGGAAGGAATTCCGGTTATCCGCTCGACCCCGACCGGGATAAGCGCAGTGGTTGATGCGCGTGGCAAACTCCTCGCATCGCTACCGTGGCGCAAGGCGGGAGTGATAGACGGTCAGTTACCCCTGCCCGCTGCTGGGCTCACTTTTTTTGCTCGCTTTGGCAACATCGTCCCACTGGGGCTTGCCTTCCTTTTGCTATTTGCGGCGATTGCACTCGCGCGCGGGCCTCGCTACAGGCAGACATAAGGATATCTTTATATCCCGAATCTGCCCGCATTTCACAGCTCAAGGACCCAGTGCCGCTTATGCGCAGTTCCTACCTCTTCACCTCCGAGTCGGTTTCCGAAGGCCATCCCGACAAGGTTGCCGACCAGATCAGCGACGCCATCGTCGACCTGTTCCTGTCCAAGGATCCTGAGGCGCGGATCGCGTGCGAAACGCTGGTGACAACACAGCGCATCGTCATTGGCGGCGAAATCCGCTGCAAGGGCGTGTTCGATCAGACGCTGTTCCCGGAAACGCACGGATGGGCGCCCGGATCGCGAGACGAAATCGAGCGGGTCGTCCGTCAGACGGTGCGCAACATCGGCTATGAGCAAAAGGGCTTTCACTGGCAAACCGCCCATTTCGAAAACCACCTGCACGGCCAGTCTTCCGAAATTGCCCAGGGCGTCGATGCCAGCGGCAATAAGGACGAGGGCGCGGGCGACCAGGGCATCATGTTCGGTTACGCCACTGACGAGACCCCCGATTACCTCCCGGCAACGCTCTACTACAGCCACAAAATTCTTCAGCGGATGGCAGACGACCGGCATTCCGGCGGCGCACCCTTCCTCGAGCCCGACGCCAAAAGCCAGGTCACGCTCCGCTATGAAGGCAGTAAGCCGGTCGCAGCAACCGCTATCGTTGTGTCGACCCAGCATGCACGCGGCTATCATGAAGGTGCCAAGGAAGCCGAGCTTAAGGAATATGTGAAGCGGATCGTCGTCGACGTGCTTCCGGCAGAACTGCTAAGCGACGAGACAGTCTACCACATTAACCCAACCGGAGCGTTCGAGATTGGGGGCCCTGATGGCGACGCGGGACTAACCGGCCGCAAGATTATCGTCGACACCTATGGCGGTGCTGCTCCGCACGGTGGCGGCGCGTTCAGCGGCAAGGATCCGACCAAGGTCGACCGCTCGGCGGCCTATGCCGCGCGCTACCTTGCCAAGAATATTGTTGCCGCAGGACTGGCGACACGTTGCACGATCCAACTTGCCTACGCGATCGGAGTGAGCGAACCACTTTCGCTTTATGTCGATACGCACGGCACCGGCACCATCGGGGATGATGCGCTCGAAATCGCGATCCACTCGATCGAAAAGCTCGGCAAGCTAACCCCTCGCGGCATTCGCACCCACCTTAAGCTCAATCGACCGATTTATTCGGCGACCGCAGCTTATGGTCATTTCGGCCGCAAGGCCGAAGGCGACCTGTTTCCGTGGGAAAAGACCGACCTGATCGATGACCTCAAGTCCGCGCTGGCCTGATCCCTATCGCGAGCGCTCGATCTTGTCTTGAGGCGGGACTAATAGCCGCGCAACTCCACTTACTGCCACGCCTACTCCGACGCCGACGAGAACGTCGGTAATATAATGATTACGACTGGCGGGTTGAGCAGCCGCAATTGCGGCTGCGGCCAGTCCTGCCGGTGCCGCAACGCCCGGATAATCGACCATAGCTGCGCCCGCCACTCCCGCCGCTCCGGCGCTATGGCCTGACGGCATCGACCGCAACCGACCGTCGCGGCTCTCCCCTTCTTCCATCCGATAGGATTTTTCTTTGAGCGCGCCTGGGCGAGTGCGGTCGACCTGGTCCTTCACCATTAACTTGGCCATCGTCGCAAGCGAGTGCGCCGTAAGCATTCGGAGTCCGGTCCGCGCCATTCGCTCGTCACGTCGGATCAGTCCTGTCGCGACCACCCCGATCGTCAGCGCAATAAGCTGCGGCTGATCACCAAGTTCGGCGAAGCGCGCAGTCCAGCGTCCAGCCAGGCCACGCTTATTAAGCGCAACCTTGTCGGCCAACTTGAGATCGGCGCGTTCAATCGGATTAAGTTTGCGGGATTTGGGCATAGCCCACTTAACGCGCATAAGCGCGTGTGGTGCCCGCCTAATCCTCGCGGCAGCGCAGCCAACGCCGGGCGCCCAAGCGCCACAACGTTCCGTCATAGTTTCGGCCGACCTTTTTCACGCGCAGGCGAAGTTCGTGGCGCTGCGCATTGCGATCGGCGAGGTCGACACGCAATTCATTGGGCTCCAGCCAAGACTGCGCGATTGCCACCGGAATTTCACGTCCGGCATCAATCAACCGCGCTGAAACCACCGTGGGAATTGCGGTGTTGCTGATGACCAGCCGCACCTCGATTGGCTTCGCGCCCCCGGTGCGGCACAGTAATCCGCTGCTGGCGTGAACCGGCGCGGCCGCCACCAGTAGGAGCGAAGCGATCCAAAATCTCATAGCAATCCTCATTGGGTCATAGGTAGTGGCAGCGCCCTAATTCAAAAATTGAAGCGTGACGAAGCCAAATGATTTGCCGAGCGCCTTTGCCGCCATTAGTCGCCGCGCCGATGACCATCCCCGACCCGACGACTATTAACCGACTCTATGGCCGGTCGAGTGGGCACAAACTGCGTATCACCCAGGCAAGGCTAGTTGAAACCCTCTTGCCAAGAATTTCGGTGCCGGCCGATGGCGAGGTCAGTGCGCGGCGTTTGTTCGGCGATACCCGCCCGCTTCATCTCGAAATCGGTTTCGGCTCAGGCGAGCACCTCGCTTTTCGCGCCGACCTACTTCCCGACCATGGCCTGATCGGCTGCGAGCCCTTCCTCAACGGCGTTGCCACTGCCTTGACCCACGTTCGCGACCGCAGCCTCGCCAATATCCGCCTCCACATGGGCGACGCGCTCGAAGTGCTTCGCCGCATCCCGGACGGCGAGTTGAGTTTTATCTATCTTCTTCATCCCGATCCTTGGCCCAAAGCACGTCATGCCAAGCGACGCATGGCCAATGACGGCCCGCTCGATTTAATCGCGGCAAAACTGAAGCAGGGTGGCGAGTTGCGTGTTGCGACCGACCATCCGGTCTATCTCGACTGGCTGCTGATGGTTATGCGGCGCCATCGCCACCAGTTCGGCTGGCTCGTCGAACGTCCCTCCGACTGGCTGACCTATCCCGGCGGCTGGCCGGAAACCCGCTATGCCGCCAAGGCGCGACGCGAAGGTCGCACTCCGCACCAGTTTCGCTATCGGCGCCGTTAATTCAGCGCGCCGGATCCAAGCGCACAAGCCGACCCCCCTGGCCGCCCCTGCCGTCTTCGATGAGGTAGATGCTGCCATCGGGTCCCTGCTCGACCGAGCGGATCCGCACGCCCATCTGCCATTGCTCGGCCTTGGCTGCACGTTCTCCTTCAATATCGACCCGGACCAACGCTTTGCCCGAAAGTGCCGGGATCAACGCGTCACCACGCCAGGCGGGAAATTTGGAGCCGCTGTAAATCATCAGACCACCCGGAGAGATCGAGGGGTTCCAAGATACCTTCGGGGGCTCATAGCCGTCGCCTGCTCGGTGATCGGGGATCGGTTTACCGCCATACTCGCTACCGTTCGACACTCTAGGCCAGCCATAATTGCGCCCGGCGACGATCAAGTTAAGTTCGTCCCCGCCTTGAGGTCCCATTTCGCTCGCCCACAGCCGCCCGTCGGGAGCGAAAGCCAGACCGAGTACGTTACGATGCCCAATGCTGTGGAACTCTGCGGCAATCCCGCCACGATTCGCGTAGGGCCCGCGAGCGATCGGCCGTCCCTCGGCCGTGAGGTGCAGAATCTTGCCGAGATTTCCGTCCAGCGATTGCGCCGGCTCGCCCTTCTCGCGCTCCCCAGAACTTAGATAGAGCGTGCCGTCACGCGCAAAGACGATACGGTGGGCGAAATGCCCATTGCCTCCGACCTTCGGCGCCTGCCGCCAGATCGTCCTAAACCCCGTCAGTCGCGGCTCTCCCTTGCCAATTTCAAGCGTGCCGTAACCGAGGGCGGCGCCGCTGCCTCCGACGCCCGCCTCAACGAAGCTGAGATAGACCCGCCGATTGCCCGCAAATCCGGGATGAGCAACAACATCCCCAAGTCCGCCTTGGCCCGCCACTCGCACCATGGGCACGCCGGCGACCCTCCGCTTAGCCCCGGTCGCAGTATCGACCAGCCACAAAGTGCCTTCCTTTTCGGTCAGCAATGCCTGGCTCGTCATCCGCATGCCGCTACCGGGGAGAAAGTCTATCGCCCAGGGAGTGGAAAATTTGGCGATCTCGCGAACCGTGAACGGACGCACAGTTGCGCGGTCGGGAGCAGAATCTGTTATCGAGTTCGCGCTGCCGCACCCGCTTATCGCAACCAATAATAAGCCAGCTTGCCAAATGAACCGGACCGGACGATGCTTCGTTCCGCTAAGTCGCAGGAATTGTTGGTTTGTCATCCGCTTCCATCCTATCGATTGCGACGGCGCTGCCGCCCTTCACTGTGAGCCAATCAGAAGCGAAATCCGCAGCGAAGGCAATGTTCCGTGGGCGCAGTGCCCTTTTCGATCGGCTCGCGGGTGTCTTCGACAATGCGCTGATCGACCGCCGGCACACTGTGGCGCCAATTGACTGGTATCGTCAGCCTCACGGATGGGCCGAGCGGACCACGCTCTATGTCGAGGCAACCGAGGCCCTATTTCTCGAAGCCGCAGCGAAGGCGATTGACGACGCCGGAATCACGCCCGGCCAGATCGACGGGCTGGTCTTCGTGTCGACCACCGGCATCTCCACCCCAAGCATCGACGCCCGCGTTGCGCCGCGTCTTGGATTGCGCCCGGATGTCCACCGGGTTCCCCTTTTCGGGCTCGGCTGTGCAGGCGGGGTCAGTGGGCTCGCGACCGCCGCGCGCCTGGCGGCTGCCGAACCCGGCACGCACTGGCTTTTCGTAACGGTCGAGACCTGCTCGATTTCGATCCGCCTGGATAGCGACGATCCCGCCGCGATTGTTGCCACCGCATTGTTCGGCGACGGCGCGGCAGCGGTCGTGCTCTCGACCAAAGGCCCAGCTATTGCGCGGGTCGCAGGCGCGGGCGAGAAATTGTGGCCCGACACGCTCGGCATCATGGGTTGGCGGGTGGAGGACCCCGGGCTAGCCGTGATCTTCGACCGTGCAATCCCGCCGTTCATTGAAACGGAACTTGCCGATGCCGTCGATGAGATTGTGACCGGACTCGGCCTGTCGCGCTCAGACATCGACCGTTTCTGCTGCCACCCCGGCGGCGCCAAGGTCGTCGACGCTATTGAGACCGCGCTGGGCCTCGCCCCCCAGTCTCTCGATCTCGAACGCGAAGTGCTTCGCGACTACGGCAACATGAGCGCGCCGACGATTCTCTTCGTGCTGGACCGGCTGGTCACGCAAGGTCTTCCTCAGCGAGTGATGATGACCGCCTTCGGACCCGGCTTTACTTGCGCCGGACTCCTGCTCGAGCGTGCCTGATGTGGCCTGTAATTGCTTTGCTTGCCTTCGTCACGCTTCAGCGATTGGTCGAACTGCCTATCGCTCGCGCCAACACCGCCCGCTTGCTGGCTTCCGGTGCACATGAAGTCGCACCCGGCCATTATCCCCTGATCGTCGCGCTTCATTTGACCTGGCTCGCAACTCTGTGGTGGATCGCTCTGGGGCTTCCGCTCCATCTTGGCTTCCTCACCCTTTTCGCGCTGATCCAGATCGCCCGCATCTGGGTGTTGCGGACGCTAGGTCAGCGCTGGACGACGCGGATAATCGTTGTGCCGGGCGCACCATTGGTCACGCGCGGCCCCTATCGCTTCGTCAATCACCCCAATTATCTGGTCGTGACCGCGGAGATCGCTGTGCTTCCGCTCGTCTTTGGACTGTGGCAGGTGGCGCTCATCTTTTCGATGCTTAATGCCGCGATCCTCATTGTTCGAATTCGTGCCGAGAACCGCGCACTGGAAAGTCACCGTTCATGAAGTTGCTTTCCGCCATCGCCTTACTTTTGCTCTCGGGATGCGCAACTCTCCGGTCTGTTCAGCCCCAAACGGTCTTTACCAGCCTCGCCGCAATGTGCGGCAAGGCATTTGAAGGCCGCATCGTCAGCCCGCCGGTCGCCGCCGACGCAAGCTTCGCAGGCAAGCGACTGGTCATGCACGTGCGAGAATGCACTCCCGACGTCATCCGCATTCCATTCCATGTTGGTGAGAACCGCTCGCGCACCTGGGTCATGACCCGCACCGACACAGGCTACCGCCTCAAGCACGACCATCGTCACGAAGACGGCAGCGAGGATCGGCTGACTCAATATGGCGGAGATAGCTTGGTCCCCGGCACGGCGGTGCGCGAGACCTTCCCTGCCGATGCATTCACCAAGCAATTGCTGGTTCGAGGGGGCAACGCCGCCGGGGTTGCCAATATCTGGGCGATCGAGGTTCGTACGGGCCGCACATTTGCCTATGAATTGCGCCGGCCAGGCCGCTTCTTTCGGGTCGAGTTCGATCTCACCCGCCCGATCGCAGCACCGCTGCCGCCATGGGGAGCGCCTTAAAGTCGGCGCCCCCGCCGGACACACGGACGAGATCGCTTGCGACTCGCTGAGGACCGGCCTATATCGCCATCACTCTCCTCGACATCGTTAAGACGTTGGGGCCGGGCCGGGAACGGTCCGGCAAGGCGAGACTTCGTATTTGGAAAAGCCCGTTGACCGACACGCCCAACACCGACACTGACGCCATTACCAGGCTGATCGAACCCGCCGCAAAGGCACTGGGGCTCGATCTGGTCCGCGTCGCGATGATCGGCGGCAAGTCGGACCCGACCTTGCAGGTGATGGCCGAACGACCCGACACCCGCCAGCTGACGATCGACGATTGCGCCGACCTGTCGCGCGCGATCTCGGAAATCCTCGACCCTCTCGAAGCCGACGGCCGCGATCCGATAAACGGTGCCTATCGCCTGGAAGTGTCGTCCCCTGGAATTGATCGCCCGCTCACCCGTATTGCCGATTATGCCGACTGGTCGGGGCATGAAGCGCGAATCCGCTACGCCGCACCGGTCGATGGCGCTAAACAGGTGTCGGGAATTATCGAAGGTCATGACGGCCAGTCGATCCGCGTCACGACGACCCAGGGAGAACGGCTCGTCGATTTCGCCAACATCGCTTCGGCCAAGCTCGTCTTGACCGACAAACTGATCCACGCCACCGCGCCGCTCAGCACCGAGGGCGTCGAGACAATATTGACGGAAGGTTGATCCAATATGGCCACCACTGCAGCATCTGACGCCGCCGCAACCGGCAACCCGACCGCCAATCGCGCCGAACTACTCGCCATCGCTGATGCGGTCGCGCGGGAGAAACTGATCGACCGCGGCATCGTCATCGAAGCGATGGAGGACGCCATCCAGCGCGCCGCCCGCTCGCGTTACGGCGCCGAGAACGACATCCGCGCCAAATTGGACCCGGTGACCGGCGACCTTCGCCTGTGGCGCGTCCTCGAAGTGGTCGAAGAAGCTGAGGATCATTTCAAACAGGTCGAACTGAAAGGAGCGCAGAAGCTTCAGAAGGATGCCGCCGTCGGCGACTTCATCGTCGATCCCTTGCCCCCGATCGAGTTCGGTCGGATCGCCGCGCAGGCCGCCAAGCAGATCATCTTCCAGAAGGTCCGCGACGCCGAGCGCGAGCGCCAGCACGAAGAATTCAAGGACCGGGTGAGCGAAGTCATCACCGGCGTCGTCAAACGTGTCGAATTCGGCCACGTGGTCGTCGACCTCGGCCGCGCCGAAGGCGTGATCCGCCGCGACCAGCAGATTCCGCGCGAAATGGTCCGCGTCGGTGACCGCATCCGCAGCTTGATCATGTCGGTCCGGCGTGAGGCGCGGGGCCCGCAGATCTTCCTCTCACGCGCTCACCCTGATTTCATGAAGAAGCTGTTCGCTCAGGAAGTCCCCGAAATTTACGACGGGATCATTGAGATCAAAGCCGCCGCCCGCGACCCCGGCAGCCGCGCCAAGATCGGCGTAATCAGCTACGACAGCTCGATCGACCCGGTCGGCGCCTGTGTCGGAATGAAGGGCAGCCGTGTTCAGGCGGTTGTCCAGGAACTGCAGGGCGAGAAGATCGACATCATTCCCTGGAGCGAAGACACTGCGACATTCGTCGTCAACGCGCTCCAGCCTGCGACCGTCGCCCGAGTGGTCATCGACGAAGAAGAAAGCCGCATCGAAGTGGTCGTTCCCGACGATCAGTTGAGCCTAGCCATTGGCCGCCGCGGCCAGAACGTCCGCCTCGCTTCGCAGCTGACCAATTCGCAAATCGATATTCTCACAGAGGCCGACGCGAGCGAAAAGCGTCAGCGTGAATTCGTAGAACGTTCGGAAATGTTCCAGACCGACCTCGACGTCGACGAGACGCTTGCGCAGCTGCTCGTCGCCGAAGGCTTCACTAGCCTCGAAGAAGTTGCCTATGTCGACATCGACGAGATCGCTTCGATCGAGGGCCTCGACGATGACATCGCCGGAGAGCTTCAAAATCGCGCGACCGAAGCGCTCGAACGGCGCGAGGCTGCTTCCCGGGAGGAGCGCCGCGCGCTGGGCGTCGAGGACGCACTGGCCGAGCTCCCTCATCTGAACGAGGCGATGCTGGTCACGCTCGGCAAAGCCAAGATCAAGACGCTCGACGATCTCGCCGACCTCGCGACCGACGAACTCATCCAGAAAAAGCGTGCCGAGCCGCGCCGCCGCGCCGAAGCCACCAGCCAGCGTTCCGAGGACAAGGGCGGCGTTCTTGCCGACTTCAACCTCAGCGAGGAACAGGGTAACGAGATCATCATGGCCGCGCGCGCACATTGGTTCGAAGACGAAGCTCCGGCATCCGGGGAGGACGCAATTGCGGAAACCCCAGAATGATACGCGCGAGCGTCAACTAGCCGCCTCCCCGGCGAACAGCATTGCGCGCACATGTGTCCTCACGCGTGTTTGCAAGCCCAAGGACGACCTGATCCGCCTCGCGCTCGGGCCAGATGGCTCGGTGGCGCCCGACGTTCGTGCCCGCGCCGACGGCCGTGGCGCGTGGATCGGCGTTGGCCGCACAGCGCTCGATCAGGCGCAGGCCAAGGGTAAGCTCAAGGGGGCGCTCGTTCGCGCCTTCAAGACGGGAGAAATCACGCTCCCGGATAACCTTGGCGAGCGCATCGAAACGGCTTTGCGTCAGGCGGCGCTCGACCGCCTCGGACTCGAGGCGCGCGGCGGCACCCTGCTCCACGGGTTCGAACGGGTCGAGGCAGCGGCACGCGGCGGCAAGGTCCACTTGCTCGTCCACGCCTCGGACGCGGGCGAGGACGGCTGCCGCAAACTTGACGCCGCATGGCGGGTCGGCGGGGCGCAGGATCGCGGCTTTTCGCGCGGTCTGGTCTTCCCACTCCCCCGCCCCATCTTGTCGATGGCGCTTGGCCGCGAAAACGTGGTACATGTTGCCTTGACTGAAGCTGCCGCCGCCCGGCGCGTGGCGAATGCCATCTCGCGGTGGCAAGCTTTCATTGATCCCGATGCTGGGTTAGACGGCGCCGCTGCCGCCGGACCCGGCTCGCTTGACGACGACGAAGGAAACGCATGACCGACCAGACCGACAAGCCCAAGCTCGGGACCAGGCCGCCGCTTGGCCTGAAGCGCACGGTCGAGACCGGCAAGGTGAAGCAGAGCTTCAGCCACGGCCGTTCGAACACGGTGGTGGTCGAGGTCAAGAAGCGCCGAATCCTCGCCAAGCCGGGCGAGGCGGCGGTCGCACCGGAGCCGCAGGCAGCGCCAACGCCCGCCCCCACACCCACGCCCGCCCCGGTCGCTCCGCGCCCCGCGCCCGCTCCGACGCCAACGCGTCGCGCGCCGGCCGACGACATATTATCGCGCCGCGAGCTTCAGGAGAAATTGCTCCGCGAGGCCGACGAGTCGCGAATGAATAGCCTCGAGGAGGCCCGTCGCCGCGACGATCGCGCGCGTAACGAGCAGTCCGAAGACGAAAAGCGTCGTGCCGAGGAAAATCGCAAAGCCGAGGAAGAAGCCGCCAAGCGTGCCGCCGCCGACGCCGCCGATGCCACCCGCGCTGCCGCAGACGAGGCGGCGGGCCCCGCGCCCGTACCGTCCGAACCCGCCGCACGTGACGAGGAACGCCGCTTCACGCGCCCTGCGGCCGCGCCCGCTCACGCGCCCAAGCGCGCCGAACCTGCTCGTCCAGGTCGCGCCCGCGAGGATCATCGCAAATCGGGCAAGCTTACCGTCACTCGCGCACTCACAGGCGAAGATGATAATCGTACCCGCAGCCTCGCCGCCCTTCGCCGTGCCCGCGAAAAGGAAAAGCGCGCCCATCAGTCGTCGGGTCCTTCCGCCAAGCAAGTCCGTGATGTCATCGTCCCCGAGGCAATCACGATCCAGGAGCTCGCCAATCGCATGGCCGAGCGGGGCGCCGACCTCGTCAAGTCACTGTTCAAGATGGGCACTGCGGTCACACTGACCGAAACCATCGACCAGGACACGGCCGAGCTGCTGGTCACCGAGTTCGGGCATAATATCAAACGCGTCAGCGAGAGCGACGTCGAGATCGGCATTGGCGACGAGACCGACGCCAGCGAGACGCTCCAGACACGCCCGCCCGTGGTTACAATCATGGGCCACGTCGATCACGGCAAGACCTCGCTGCTCGACGCGATCCGCGGCGCGAACGTCGTGTCGGGTGAAGCAGGCGGCATCACCCAGCATATCGGCGCCTATCAGGTCGCGCTTCCGGATGCCTCGAAGATCACTTTCCTCGACACTCCCGGCCACGAAGCCTTCACGGAAATGCGTCAACGCGGAGCGAATGTCACCGACATCGTCATCCTTGTGGTCGCGGCCGACGACGGCCTTAAGCCCCAGACGATCGAGGCGATCAACCATACCAAAGCGGCCGGCGTGCCAATGATCGTAGCGATCAACAAGATCGACAAGCCCGAAGCCAATCCGCAAAAGGTCCGCGAAGAATTGCTTCAGCACGAAATCATCGTCGAAGACATGAGCGGCGACGTTCAGGACGTCGAAGTGTCCGCGCTCAAAAAGACCAATCTCGACAAATTGCTTGAGGCGATTCACCTTCAGGCCGAATTGCTCGAACTGAAAGCCAACCCCGATCGCGCCGCCGAAGCGACCGTCATCGAGGCGCGGCTCGACAAGGGCCGTGGCCCGCTCGCGACCGTGCTCGTCCAGCGCGGAACGCTTCGTGTCGGCGACGTCTTTGTGGTCGGCGCGATCGCGGGCAAGGTGCGCGCACTGGTCGACGATCATGGTCGCTCAGTGAAGGAGGCTGGCCCGTCATTCCCGGTCGAAGTACTCGGGCTCGCCTCGGTCCCCTCGGCAGGCGATCCGCTCACCGTGGTCGAAAATGAGGCGCGCGCGCGCGAAGTCGGCGCTTATCGCCAGGGCCTGCTCGATCGCAAGCGCACCACGTCTGCGCCGGTCAATCTCGAAAATCTGTTCGACCGCAAGTCATCGAAGACGATCGAGTTCCCCCTCGTCGTCCGCGCCGACGTCCAGGGCTCGACCGAAGCAATCATCAGCGCGGTCAACCGCATCTCCACCGACGAGATCAAGGTCCGGGTGCTCCAATCGGGTGTCGGAGCGATTACCGAGAGCGATGTCACGCTTGCCGCAGCGACCGGTGCACCGATCATCGGTTTCAACGTTCGCCCCAATGCCAAGGCACGTGAAGCTGCCAACCGCACCAAGGTCGAAATGCGCTACTACGACGTCATTTACCACCTCACCGATTGGGTGCGGCAGGCAATGGCGGGCGAGCTTGGGCCGGAGATCATCGAGACTGTGGTCGGCCGCGCCGAGGTCAAGGACGTCTTCCCCGCTGGCAAGCGCGATAAGGCTGCCGGCCTGCTGGTCCTCGAAGGCGTCATGCGCAAGGGTCTCCACGCCCGCCTCACGCGAGAGGACGTCATCGTCAGCAAGACCACCATCTCGTCGTTGCGCCGATTCAAGGACGACGTCGCCGAAGTCCGCGCCGGAATGGAATGCGGCGTTCTTCTTGCCGATACCAATGACATCAAGCCGGGCGACAATCTCGAAGTGTTCGAAGTCGAGGAACGCGCGCGGACGCTGTAAGAATGGGACCCAAGCCGCCAGCATCGCTATTCGATGATTTCGCCTTGCCGGCTGCGTCAAAGCTGCTCGGCTGGACGCTGAGGAATGTCGATGTCGGCAAGGGAACGATCGAAATTGGCTTCACCGCCGACGACCGCTTCGTCAATCCGGCCGGCAATGTGCAAGGAGGATTCCTTGCCGCGATGCTTGACGACACACAGGGACCGGCGCTCTTAGCGATGACGAATGGAGCAGTGTACGCGCCGACTATCGATTTCACGATCAGTTTCATCAAGCCCGCCCGGCCCGGTCACTTCGTTGGCAAGGGCCGGGTCGTCAGCCGCGGCAAGACCATCATATTCACTGAGGCGGAACTCTTCGATGAAGCCGGTGATCTGGTTGCCCGCGCGAGCTTCACTGCTCGCGCGATGAGCGGGGACATGGCAAGGGCGCCACGCTGATGCGTAAAGTCGAAACTCCCGAAGGCCGATCGGTTCGCCTGCTTCGGGTCGGTGAGCAGGTGCGTCACGCATTGTCGGACATTTTGATGCGCGGCGATGTCCATGACGAAACCCTCGCGGCGCATCTCGTCAGCGTGACCGAGGTTCGAATGTCGCCTGACCTGCGGTTGGCCACCGTCTTCGTAAAACCGTTGCTCGGCGCGAATGAGGAAGCGGTGCTGAAAGCCCTGCGCACCAACACCGCCTTCTTCCAAAAACAAGTCGCACGCCGCGTCACGACCAAATATGCCGCCAAAATCCGCTTCCGCGCCGACGAGAGCTTCGATGAAGGCGGCAAGATCGACAAGATCCTCCGATCCGGTCACGTCGCGCGAGATTCGGCAAGTAATGATTGATCTCAGCTGCATGCTGGCCGGTAGTCGGTGCCGCGGCGAACTCTTTGCCGAGCATTATCGCGACGGCCTGCGGGCCGCATGCGCCGAAGATGCTGAAATCTGGCCAATTTATTCGCTGAGCTTCGATTCAGATCATTTCGACGCGAGCATCGACAAGGTCGCCAACGCCCCCAATAATCTCACATTCGTGCTGTTCGACGGAGAAGTACTCGCCGGCATGTCGAGCTTTCTTGGGTTAGATGCGTCACGCCAGACGGTCGAAATTGGCGGCACCTACTACCGCCCGCACCTACGCGGCACTGGATTCAACCGCCGGGTCAAGGACATGATGCTGGCACGCGCCTTCGAGGCGGGTATTCGCCGCGTCGAGTTCCGCGTCGATGCCCGCAACTTGCGATCCCAAGCAGCAATGGCCAAGCTCGGCGCAGTCCGCGAAGGTGTGCTGCGCGCCGACCGCGTCACCTGGACGGGCCACGTCCGCGACACGGTCCTGTTCTCGATTTTGGCTCAGGAATGGCCCCGCTGATGGCAAAGCTATATTTCTATTATGCTGCGATGAACGCAGGCAAATCGACCACTCTGCTTCAAGCTGATTATAATTATCGCGAGCGCGGGATGGAGACGATGCTGTGGACTGCCGCGCATGACGACCGCTCGGGGACCGGAATCATCGGTTCTCGAATCGCACTGTCCGCCCCGGCCTACAGCTATGCGCCCGAGGACGATCTGTTCGACGCGATCGGCAAGGAATTGCTCAAGCGCAAACTCGACTGCGTCCTAGTCGACGAAGCCCAGTTCCTTACCCGTAATCACGTCCTCCAATTGTGCCGGATCGCCGACGAACTTGGAATTCCTATCCTGTGTTATGGGCTTCGAACCGACTTTCAAGGCAATCTCTTCGAAGGCTCGGCAGCGCTGCTTGCACTCGCGGACTCGCTGACCGAGTTGAAGGCTATGTGCGAATGCGGCCGCAAGGCAACAATGAACCTGCGCGTTGACGCGCTTGGTCACGCCGTCGCATCGGGCGCGCAGACCGAGATCGGCGGAAACGACCGCTACATCGCCATGTGCCGTCGGCACTTTTTCACGCGAATCCAGGAAGGCGAGGCGCGTCAGCTCGCGCTCGATATTCCACGAAACTAAGCTCAATCCTCCTCGTCTTCGTCAATCATCAGCCTTGGGTCGTCGCGAAGGGGTAGCCACCGCCACATCAGCGCAATATTGGTCGATGCCCCTGCAAGTTGCATCATCCCCGCCGCAGCGACCATTGCCGCCGGCTCCCCGCTGCCCAGCGCAAGGAACGCCGCACCTCCGGTTGCAATCAGCGCGAACAGGATGAAGCCGGGCAAATGATGCGGCAGATAGGGTTCTATCTTGCTGTGCCAATTAAGGCCGCGTCCAGTACGCGCTGCAATGTTGCCAACCGGGCCAAGCATCGCCAGCACTACCTTGGAAATCCGGTAAGTGAGCAGCCGCCTTCCGCTGACCGCAGTGTTGCGCGCGACTTCGGCGAGGGTCATTGGCTCGAGGACCGGGCTACGCGGTGCCCGTTGTGCCTTCGGCCACGACCGAACGACTGCATAGGCAATCCACTCACGTGCGCCGAACGCCAGCGCCATTCCGATCGGCCCAAGCCCAACCCACCAGCCGGCGACCGCGGCGGCAAGCCCCCCGCTCGACAGCGCTAGCCGTGAATAAGGCGACTCGCTTTTCAAATCGGCATTGCGCAACACGCGTGCCGGAAGCCCAATCGCGATTAGGGGTAGGAACATCGCGATCTCGTGCTGGCCGATCAAATCGAGGCCCAACAGGAGCAACGTTACCGCGACCGCGCTGGCGATTAGTACCGCAAATTGAACGCCGAAAGCATAGCGTTTCGCTTGCCGTTGGATTTCGAGCGGAGCGCCGACCCGTGCCCTGAGAGAGGCGCCGGTACTTAGCCGGGTCAGCATCAGCATTGCGCGCATCGCCACCGTTGCCGCAAACAGGCGCGCAGTGTCGGCATGTCCAATCACGGCGAAAATCACGGCCCACAAAGCAATCGTCAAGAGCAACGGCAAATATTCGCGCAGCCCCAACTGCATCATTTGCCTCCCCCGAATCATCCGCAGGACGCCGTTGTACGGTGCAAGGGAGGGGCGCTTTCCGGTCGGGACACTGGCCGAACTTATGGTCAAAGCGCTCGGCCATGTCTATCGCGCGGCCCATGGCACTGAACGGCTGGATCATACTCGACAAGCCAGTTGGCATTGGCTCCACTTCATGCGTGGGGCGGGTAAAACGCGCGTTGCGTGATGCAGGTGAGCCGAAAACCAAGGTCGGCCACGGGGGAACGCTCGATCCGCTCGCCTCAGGCGTGCTCCCGATCGCACTCGGCGAAGCGACCAAGCTTGCTGGCCACATGCTCGATTCAACCAAGGCCTACGACTTCACCATCAACTTCGGCACGCAAACCGACACGCTCGACCTTGAGGGTGATGTAATCGCGACGGGCGAATATCGGCCGACCCTAAATGAGGTCGAAGCGGTCCTGCCCGGCTTTACGGGATCGGTCGACCAAGTACCCCCCGCTTATTCCGCGCTAAAAATCGACGGTAAACGCGCATATGATTTGGCTCGCGCCGGTCAAGAAGTCGTTCTTAGCTCGCGCCAAGTAACGATTCACTCCCTAACCATCTGCTCGGCTCACAAAAACGGCGAAGGACAGTTAAACGCGATAACGCTCGCTGCGACCGTTTCAAAAGGAACCTACATTCGCAGCCTCGCCCGCGACATTGCGCTCGCACTTGGCACCGCCGGCCACGTCACAATGCTGCGGCGCACGAAGGCGGGTCCCTTCACCCTGGAGTCGGCGATTTCACTGGACTTTCTGGACAAGGCCGCTAAGGCGCGCGGGCTTGATGGGGCGGTTCTCCCGCTCATTGCGGGGCTGGACGACATCCCGGCCCTCCCCGTCACTCCCGACGAAGCTCAGCTGCTCCGATTTGGTCAGCGGCTTTGCGGGAACCCCGCGATTTCGGGGCTTCACCTCGCGACCGATGCCGGACGGCCGATCGCTCTGGTCGAAGTCGCGGATGGCGACGTCAAGGTCGTACGCGGGTTCAACATTTGATTTTAGGAGTATGACGATGTCGATTACCGCTGAAAAGAAGCAGGAACTCATCAAGGACCATGGACGCGCCGACAACGACACGGGTTCGCCCGAGGTACAGGTTGCGATCTTAACCAGCCGCATCAACACGCTGACCGAGCATTTTAAGACGCACGCCAAGGACAATCATTCGCGCCGTGGCCTGCTGATGATGGTCAACAAGCGCCGTTCGCTGCTCGACTTTCTCAAGCGCGAAGATACCCAGCGCTACAGCGATCTGATCGCCAAGCTCGGTCTTCGCAAATAGTTTTACCAAGGGCGCCTGCGGGCGCCCTTGTCCTATCGGGCGTGTCGCAATCCGGTGACGCGCTCAGGGACCCTTGAAAGTCTTTTCATGGGAACCCGCATGGGGACAGAAATGCCCCGATCCGCCGCGGGCCGGACTGCCCGCACCAAGATGAACCCGCGCGCATTTGGCGTCCGGGCGAAGGAATTAATATGTTCGATATCAAGACTGTGGAAATCGATCTAGGCGGCAAGACGCTGAAGCTCGAAACCGGACGCGTCGCGCGACAGGCCAATGGTGCCGTGCTAGCGACTTTGGGCGAGACCGTCGTGCTGTGCGCGGTGACTGCCGCCAAAAACGTCAAGCCGGGGCAGGACTTCTTCCCGCTGACCGTCCACTATCAGGAAAAATTCTCGGCCGCCGGGCGCATCCCGGGCGGCTTCTTCAAGCGTGAGCGCGGCGCGACCGAAAAGGAAACGCTGACCAGCCGCCTGATCGATCGCCCGATCCGCCCGCTTTTCCCCGAAGGCTTCTACAATGAAGTCCTCGTTATCGCTCAAGTGCTGTCATATGACGGCGAGAACGAGCCCGA
>DATLXR010000010.1:0-26765 GCA_035575595.1 Sphingomicrobium sp. | reverse complement strand
GGCGCTCGGCGACTGGGCCATCGCCCACATCGCCTGCATCCGCACCGCGCAATAACGCTTCGACGCCCGCGGCGACTAACGCCCACCCCTAATTTCCGACGGCGTAGCAAAAACCCTCGCGCCTGCGGGCACGTCCTGAATGACCAGCGCATTCGCGCCGATGCACGCACCATCACCAATTTTCACCGCCCCAAGAATCTTCGCACCCGGCCCAATGAAAACGCTGTTTCCGATCACCGGATAGCCGCCCTTCATTTCGCCGATCGTGACCTGCTGATAAATGTCGCAATTGCATCCGATCCGCGCGCCGACGCTGATCACGATGCCGTTGGTGTGCGGCATCTGCAGCCCGCCGCCGATCTGGCATCGCACGGGAATGCTGACTCCCCCGATCACCGACCAGAACCGCCATCGCGCCGCGCCCAGCCGCCAGCGAACAGCCGAGAGCACGTCGCCCTTGTCCCGATTGGCCTGATAATAACGGATCGCGGCGAGCAGCGACTTGTAAGGCGCCCATTCGAAAAACGAGACCTTCGTCTCTCGCGTCCAGTCGGGCATCGAGCCCGCCGTCGCCACTTCGTCGAAATCGCCAATCACCCCGGCAGCCTAGCAGGCAAACCCCCGCTTGCCACCCACGTCGTCCTCGCAGCCGCCGCCTTGTCCCGCGCCGCCGATTCGCTACGGCGGGATGATGACCGCCGACCTCGACTCGCTCCGCATTCTTGACGATCGCCTGCGCTGGCTCTCCGCCTGGACGATCCATCACGCCAACCATGTCCGCCCCTCTGCCGACGGGCTCAAGGTCGGCGGGCATCAGGCGAGCTGCGCGTCGATGTCCGCGATCATGGCCGCGCTTTATTTCCACGCGCTCGGCCCCAACGATCGGGTGGCGGTCAAGCCCCACGGCGGTCCGCTGCTCCACGCGATCCATTATCTGCTCGGCTCGCAATCGCTCGACCAGCTCAAGAACTTCCGCGGCTTCGGCGGGGTGCAAAGCTACCCAAGCCGAACCAAGGACAGGATCCCCGTCGATTTCTCGACCGGCTCGGTCGGCCTCGGCGTTGCGATCACTGCCTTCGCCAGCCTGGTGCAGGATTACCTCACTGCCCACAATTTGCTCGACGATGCCGACCGCGGCCGCTTCGTCGCGCTGATCGGCGATGCCGAACTTGACGAGGGCAATATCTACGAATGCCTGATCGAGGCCTATAAGCACGACATCCGCAACTGCTGGTGGATCGTCGACTACAACCGCCAAAGCCTCGACGCTACCAGCGCCGACCGAATGTTCGAACGCTTCGACGAGATTTTCGCGAGCTGCGGCTGGCGCACGGTCGAACTCCGCTACGGCAAGAAACTAAGCGCAGCGCTCGCCGCGCACCCAAAGATCAAGCAGTGGCTCGACGCGCTCCCCAACGCCGATTTCGCGTCCTTGTCCTTTCAGGGTGGCGCGGCCTGGCGCACGCGCATCCTCACCGACCTCGGCAAGAGCGCGGCCCCCTTCCTCGCGCCAAGCGACGACGACGCCCTCGGCGCGCTGATGAACGACCTCGGCGGACATTGCATGGAAAGCCTCGTGGAAGCCTTCGACGCTGCCCAGGACGACGTTCCGACCCTGTTCGTCGCCTGGACGGTCAAGGGCTTCGGCCTCCCCTTCGCGGGGCACAAGGACAATCATTCGGGCCTGATGAACCCGACCCAGGCACACGCTTTTCGCGACTCGCTCGGCATATCCGAAGGCGAGGAATGGGAACCGCTCGCCGGGATCGGCGCCAACGCCCGTCCCGCGGTCGAGGCGATGATCGCGCGCAGCCGCACCGCCCGGACCAAGCGCGAGCGCGCCTTCGGCACCATCCCGGTCCCCCCAATCCCCGCCCCCAGCGGCGACGAACAATCGACCCAGGCGGCGTTCGGGCGGATCATGCTCGATCTCAGCCGCAGTGGCGGCGAGCTTGCCGACCGCATCGTCACCACCTCGCCTGACGTCACCGTCTCGACCAATCTCGGCGCCTGGGTCAATCAGCGCGGTTTGTTCAAACGGCGCGAAATGAAGGACGTCTTCGCTGCCGCAAAGATTGCGTCGGCACAAAAGTGGTCGGCCACAAACAAGGGTCAGCACATCGAACTCGGCATCGCCGAATCCAACCTCTTCCTGATGCTTGCCGCACTCGGCCTCTCCGGCGATCTGTTCGGCCAACGCCTGATCCCGATCGGCACCCTCTACGATCCGTTCATCGCCCGCGGCCTCGATAGCCTAAACTACGCCTGCTATCAGGACGCGCGTTTCCTGCTGGTCGCCACTCCCTCGGGGATCACGCTCGGCCCCGAAGGCGGGGCGCATCAATCGATCAATCCTCCGCTGATCGCGATGGGCCAGCCCGGCCTTCGCCATTACGAACCCGCCTTCGCCGACGAACTCGCGGCGATGATCGAAGAAGCCTTCCGCAAGATCGACGACACAGCGGGCGAATCGACCTACCTTCGCCTCTCGACCCGCAACGTCCGCCAAATCGACCGAGCCGATGACAATTGGAAAGCCGGAGCGATCGCCGGCGGATACTGGCTGCGTGAACCCACCCCCGGCGCCGAAGCCGCAATCGTCGCAATGGGCGCGATCCTCCCCGAAGCGCTCGCCGCGCATGAGGAATTGAGCGCCGACCTCCCCGGCCTCGGCCTGCTCAACATTACGTCCCCCGACCTCCTGCACCGCGGTTGGATCGAAGCCCAAGCCGCACGTTGGAACAACGGGCATACTCCAAGCCACATCGAAACCCTCCTCTCCCGCCTCGCCCCCGGCGCCGGCCTCGTCACTTTGTGCGACGCCGCCCCGGCCTCGCTCTCATGGCTCGGCGGAGTCCTCGGCCATCGTGTCGCCCCGCTCGGGGTCGAGCGCTTCGGCCAGACCGGCTCGCTCGCCGAACTTTACGCCGCCTACCGCCTCGACGGCGACGCGATCACCGCTGCAATTGCCGAAGTCTTGCTGGCGCCCGCCCGCGCCCCCGCTTAAGGAATCTCAATGCCTGGACGATTTTATGATGAATGGCAGATCGGCGATCACGTCGCGCATGCCGTCACCCGCACGGTGACCGAGACCGACAATGTGCTGGTCTCCGCACTGACCCATAATCCACAGCCGATGCACCTCGACCATGAGGTCGCCGCAGCCTCCGAATTCGGCAAGCCGCTGGTCAATTCCATCTACACCTTCGGATTGATGGTCGGCGTCTCGGTCAGCGACACCACGCTCGGAACGCTGATCGCCAATCTCGGCTATGACGCCTTGGCTTTCCCCGCCCCGGTATTCGTCGGCGACACGCTGCGCAGCGAAAGCAAGGTCATCGCGCTTCGCGATTCCAAATCGCGCCCGACTGCGGGAATCGTCACCTGGGAGCACCAAAGCTTCAACCAGCGCGACGAACTCGTCTGCCGCTGCACGCGCTCGGCGCTGATCGCCAGGAAAGCGGTATGAGCGAGACCGCACGAAGCTGGCTGTTCGTCCCGGCGGACAGCGAACGCAAGATTGCCAAGGCCCTCGACAGCGCCGCCGACGCGCTGATCTTCGATCTCGAAGACAGCGTCGCTCCCGGACAGAAGGCCAATGCCCGTGATCTGCTCAAAGCACTTCCCGCGCGCTCGGGCGGGCCGCAATGGTGGGTACGGATCAACCCGCTCGGAAGCGAATATCTGAAGGCCGATCTCAAGCTGCTCGCTTCGGCCGACTTCACCGGAATCGTGCTTCCCAAGTCCGAAAGCGGCGCCGACGTCACCCAACTCGCGCACCGCACCGGCAATGTCCCGATCCACGCGATCGTCACCGAAACCGCGGCGAGCCTGTTCGGCCTCTTGTCCTACCGCGACGTCAAATCGCCGCTCGCCGCGATGAGCTGGGGCGCCGAGGATCTCTCCGCGGCGCTCGGCGCGTCGGGCAAGAACGGCTCCGATGGCAATCTCGCCTTCACCTACCGGCTCGCGCGTTCGCTTTGCCTCGCGGGCGCGGTCGCCGCGGGGGTCGAGCCGGTCGATGGCGTGTTCGCCGACTTCCGCGACCTTGAAGGCCTCGAAGCCGAAGCGCGCGCCGCCGCCGCCGAAGGCTTCACCGGAAAGCTCGCGATCCATCCCGATCAGGTCGCGATCATCAACGCCGCTTTCACTCCGTCGGCGGACGAAGTTGCTCATGCGCAAGCAATCGTCGACGCCTTTGCTGCCGATCCGACCGCTGGAGTGTTGTCGGTCGATGGTCATATGGTTGACCGCCCACATCTCATCCAGGCGCAACGGGTCATCGCCCGATCGCAATAATCGGGGGAACAGAATGCCGACTCAAGCGCAGGGATGGGGGACCGAGGCCGCCGACCAGCCATTGAAGAGGATGACGATCGAGCGCCGCTCGCTTCGCCCCGAAGACGTCGCCATCGCCATCAGCCATTGCGGCATCTGCCATTCGGATCTTCATCAGGCGCGCAACGACTGGGGCGGAAGCCATTATCCGATGGTCCCCGGCCACGAGATCGCAGGGACGGTGACCGATGTCGGAAGCGCTGTAACCAGCTATCAGGCTGGTGACCGTGTGGCGGTCGGCTGCATCGTCGACTCCTGCCAGCAGTGCAGCGAATGCTCCGCCGGCAATGAGCATTTCTGCCTCGACGGGATGACCGGCACCTACAACGGCCGCGACCGCGTGGACGGCTCGTTGACGATGGGCGGCTACAGCGAGCAGATCGTCGTTCGCGAACAATTCGTCTGCCGAATTCCCGACCAGCTCGACATCGCCCGCGCCGCGCCTCTGCTCTGCGCCGGGATCACGACCTACTCGCCGCTCCGCCGCTTCGGCGTCGGCCCCGGCCAAAAGGTCGCGATCGCCGGGCTTGGCGGGCTCGGCCATATGGGGGTCAAGTTCGCCGCGGCGATGGGCGCGCACGTCACCATGATCACTACCTCGCCGCAAAAGGGCGATGATGCCCGCGCACTCGGCGCCGACGAAATTCTGCTCTCGACCGACAAGGCGGCGATGAAGGCGGCCTCGGGACGCTTCCACTTCGTCCTCGACACCATCCCAGTTGCGCACGACGTCCAGCCGTACCTCGGCCTGCTCAGGGCGCAGGGAACGCTGGTGCTGGTCGGCGCGATCGCTCCGCTGCCGTCTATCCACGGCGGCAAGCTGGTGATGGGCAATAAAATGCTCGCCGGATCTTTGATCGGCGGCATAACGGAAACTCAGGAAATGCTCGACTTCTGCGCCGAGCACGACATCCACCCGGAGGTCGAGACGATCCGGATGGACGAGATTAATCAGGCGTTCGATCGGATGGAGAAGGGCGACGTCCGCTATCGCTTCGTGATCGACATGGCGGCGGCGTGAGCAATCCGACGCATCCGGTTCCGCCCGACTTTAGGTCGCGGATCGGCCGCGCGGAACTTCAGGCGCTTCGCGAAGATGTCGCGGTCGATCGCGATGCGTTCTGGCGCACTCAGGCCAAGCGCATCGACTGGACACGCGCCCCGACCCGTGCCGGAAATTGGTCGTTCGACGAAGCCGATTTCCACATCGACTGGTATGCCGACGGCCAACTCAATCTCGCGTCCAATTGCCTCGACCGGCACCTCGATCCGCGCGGTGACAAGGTCGCGATCATCTTCGAAGGCGATGAACCCGGCGATGGCCGAACGCTGACCTATCGCGAATTGCACGACCTTGGCTGCCGCTTCGCCAATCTGCTCAGGCGCGAAGGCGTCGCTCGCGGCGACCGGGTGATGATTTACATGCCGATGATCCCCGAGGCCGCGGCGGCGATGCTCGCCTGCGCGCGGATCGGAGCGGTCCATTCGGTCTGCTTCGGCGGCTTCTCGCCGGAAAGCCTCGCTGGCCGGATCGACGATTGCGGCGCTCGGGTCGTGATCACCGCCGACGAAGGCGTGCGCGGCGGCAAGCGAATTCCGCTAAAGGCGAATGTCGACGCCGCTTGCGATCTGGCCGCGACCAACATCGAACGCGTCATCGTCGTTGCGCGCACCGGCGCTAACGTCCCGCTCCACTCCGGCCGCGATCTCGTCTGGGAAGACGAACGCGAAACGCTTTCCCCCGATTGCCCTGCCGAGGTGATGAACGCCGAAGACCCCTTGTTCGTGCTTTACACTTCAGGCTCGACCGGCAAGCCCAAGGGCGTCGTCCACACCATTGGCGGTTATGCGGTATGGGCCGCAACCACCTTCGACTGGGTGTTCGGAGCGCGCGAAGACGACATCTTCTGGTGCACCGCCGATGTCGGCTGGATCACCGGCCACAGCTACACGATCTACGGCGCTCTGCTCAACGGCGCGACCACGGTGATGTTCGACGGCGTCCCCAATTATCCCGACGCCGGACGTTTTTGGGAAAGCTGCGACCGGCTCGGCGTAACGATCTTCTACACCGCCCCGACCGCGATCCGCGCTTTGATGCGCGAAGGCGACGGCCCCGTAAAAGCGCATCGCCGCACCTCGCTCCGCTTACTCGGCACCGTCGGCGAACCGATCAACCCCGAAGCGTGGGAATGGTATTGGCGCGTCGTCGGCGACCAGCGCTGCCCGGTGGTCGACACCTGGTGGCAGACCGAAACCGGCGGAATCCTGATCTCGAACGTCCCCGGCGCGATGCCGATGAAGCCCGGCTCGGCCGGCCGTCCGCTCCCGGGGATCGAGCCATTGCTGGTCGATGCCGAGGGCCGCGAAGTCCACGGCGCCGCGAGCGGAAATCTGTGCCTGCGCGGAAGCTGGCCCGGGCAGATGCGCACCGTCTGGGGCGACCACGACCGCTTCTTCCAGACCTATTTCACCGCTTACCCCGGCCTCTACTTCACCGGCGACGGCTGCCGCCGCGACGATGACGGCTTTTACTGGATCACCGGGCGGGTCGACGACGTCATCAATGTCTCGGGCCACCGCATCGGCACCGCCGAAGTCGAAAGCGCGCTCGTCGCCCACCCTTTGGTCGCCGAAGCCGCGGTGGTCGGGGTCGCGCACGACATCAAGGGCCAGGGCATCCACGCCTTCGTCACCCTCAACCTCGGCGAGACCGGCAGCGACGCGCTCAAGGTCGAGCTCAACCAGGAAGTCCGCAAGCATATCGGCGCCCTAGCCACGCCCGAATCGATCCACTTCGCCCCCGCCCTCCCCAAGACCCGCTCGGGCAAGATCATGCGCCGCATCCTGCGCAAGATCGCCGAAGGCCAGACAAGCGGCTTCGGCGACATCTCGACCCTCGCCGACCCCTCGGTGGTCGAAGCGCTGGTCAAGGACCGCGCATGAAGCGGATCGCACTGTTGCTATCCCTGATCCTTGCAGGCTGCGGCCGCAGTGACCCTCCCCCACCGCGCGCGGCAGAGCCGAAACTCGACCTGATCGCCTTCTTCACCGGCCCCAGCAGCGGCAAGGGAACAATCGACATCATCTTCCAACACTCCAAACCGCTGCAAGTGATCAGCAGTGGCAAATCCGACGGCCGCGGCAGCCTCGTCCTCGACCAGCGGCTTGCCGAGGGCAGCAAGGTCCGGCGACGGCGCTGGGTCATGAACTGCTCAGCCGCCGGAAATTGCGACGGGACGCTGACCGACGCATCCGGCCCGGTCCGCGTCCAGGTCGCCGGCAACGCCGCGCACATCCGCTACCGGATGCCCAACCGCCTCGACGTCGATCAGTGGCTCACGCTGCGCGCCGACCGCCGCACGATCGACAATCGCCTCCGCGTCTTCAAATGGGGATTCAGAGTCGCAACGGTCGACGAAGTGATCCGCCGCGGACCTTGATCGGTTGCACCTCGCGCCGGCCGCGTTAACAAGGCGCAGCACAGGGGGACATATGGCGAATCCGGAACGAAGCTGGTCGATGGCGCGGGTGGTCACTGCCTCATCGGCGGGCACCGCGTTCGAATGGTATGACTTCTTCATCTTCGGATCGCTGACGCCGGTCATTGCCAAGGTCTTCCTTGCTGGGCTCGACCCAAATTCGGCGCTGATCGCGGCGCTGGCCCTGTTCGCGGTTGGCTTCGCCTTTCGCCCGCTCGGCGCGATCATCTTCGGCGCGATGGGCGACCGCGTCGGGCGCAAGGCTACCTTCCTCGCCACCGTCAGCCTGATGGGCGGCGCGACCTTCGCCATCGGCCTCCTGCCCACCTATGGACAGGCCGGAATCCTCGCCCCGATCCTCCTCATCTTCCTGCGCATCTGCCAAGGCACCGCGCTTGGCGGCGAATATGGCGGCGCGGCGATCTACGTCGCGGAGCATGCCGACAATGCCAAGCGCGGCGCGGCCACCGGATGGATCCAGTCGTCGGCCTCGTTCGGGCTGCTTGCCGCCTTGCTGGTGATCGTTGCCACGCGCACTACGCTCGGCGAGGACGCCTTTGCCGCTTGGGGCTGGCGAATTCCGTTCCTGGCGTCGGCATTGCTGCTCGCCATTTCGCTGTGGATGCGGATCAAGCTTTCCGAAAGCCCGCACTTCGCGAAATTGCGCGAGGACGGCGACGTGTCGAACTCACCTCTGCGCGAGGCCTTTGCCTGCCGTGACAGTCTCAAGCAGGTGCTGATCGCCTTTTTCGCGATCATGTGCGCCCAGGGCGCCGTCTGGTACTTCACCTTTTTCTACATGCAGGTGTTCCTCGAAAAATCGCTCGGCCTTCCCGCCTCGACCAAGGACATGCTGCTAATCGCCATGACCCTCGTCTCGGCCCCGCTTTACGTTTATTTCGGCTGGCTCAGCGACCGCGTCGGCCGCAAACCGGTGATGCTCGGCGGAATGCTGCTCGCCCTGGCGCTCTACTTCCCCGGCTCGCACCTCATCGCCTCGTCGGTCAATCCGGCTTTGGTCGCGGCGCAGCAGTCGAACCCGGTACTGGTCGAAACCAACCTCGCCGCCTGCTCGTCGCAGTTCGATCCGACCGGCACCGCCAAGTTCACATCCGCCTGCGACATTGCCAAGTCGGCGCTGGTCGCGCGCGGCGTCGGCTACACCACCAAGCAGTCGATCGACGGCGAAACCATGGTCCTGGTCGGCAATCAGCGCAGACCGATCGCCGGCGGGGAGGGGCAAGCGGACATCAAGAAGGTCAAGGCGGGCGCGGCCGCGGCGATCAATCAGGCGCTGGAAGATGAGGGCTATCCCAAGTCGGCCGACCCGGCTGCGATCCATTACCCGACCCTGCTGCTCGTCCTGTTCGGCTTCGTCGTCGCGGCAACCGCGCTTTACGGTCCGCAGGCGGCGGCGCTGGTCGAAATGTTTCCGACGCGCATCCGCTACACCGCGATGAGCCTGCCTTATCATATCGGCACGGGCTGGGTCGGCGGCTTCCTGCCAGTCACCAGCTTCGCCATCGTCGCCATCACTGGCGATATCTACGCCGGCCTCTGGTATGCGGTCGGCTTCACGGCCTTGTCGGCGGTGGTCACGATCCTGTTTTTGAAGGAAACGCGGGGCAAGCCGCTCGAGGATTGTTAAAAAGCCAGTCTCGCATATTGCGCGGCGGCGCGGGCGCGGACCCCGATCGCGGCCAACTCTGTCTCCCCGGTCTTCACGATCCAGCTCCCGCCGACGCACAGCACCGACGGATGCCGGAGCCAGGCGCGCGCATTGGCTTCGCTGATCCCCCCGGTCGGGCAGAAACGAACATTACCGAACGGCCCGGCAAGCGCTTTCAGCGCCGCCAGTCCACCCGATGCCTCGGCCGGAAAAAATTTGAAACGGTCGAATCCAAGCTCAAGCCCGCGCATAATATCCCCCGCGGTCGCAACCCCGGGAAGATAAGGCACGCCGCTGGCAATCGCCGCGCGGCCAAGCGGCCCGGTCAGCCCCGGCGAGACGATGAACTTCGCCCCCGCGTCCACCGCATCCCCTAGCATCGCCTCATTGAGCACCGTCCCGGCGCCAACTACGGCGCCCTCGACCCCGGCCATCGCCCTTATCGCCGCCATCGCGCCCTCGGTCCGCAAGGTGACCTCGATCACCGGCAATCCCGCCGCGACCAATGTTTCGGCAAGCCCCACCGCGTCACTATCTTCGTCGATCAGCAGCACCGGGATCACCGGCGCGATCCGCATGATCGCGTCGATGTTCACGCAATTTCCTCCATCGCGCGAAGCATCGCCGAAGCGCCATGCTCGGCATTATCGACCCCGTGACGCATCAGTGCGAACAGTTCGCGCCCCGTCCCGACCGGCGCGGGCGGCGGGCTCGCAGGCTCACGCGCCGCAAGATCGACATCCACCTCGATCAAACCGCGCGGCCCGCACAGAAGCACCACGTCGCCGTCGCGCAGGCGGCCAAGCGGACCACCGCCAAGCGCTTCGGGCGAACAATGGATCGCCGCAGGCACCTTGCCGCTCGCCCCCGACATCCGCCCATCGGTGACCAAAGCGACTTTGAACCCCTTGTCCTGAAGCACTCCGAGCACCGGGGTCAGCTTGTGCAGCTCGGGCATTCCATTCGCGCGCGGCCCCTGAAAGCGGACCACCACAATCACATCGCGATCGAGCTCGCCCGCCTGGAACGCGCTAAGCACCTGGTCCTGATCCGAAAAAATCCGGCACGGCGCCTTTACCGTCCACCGCTCGGGCGCGACCGAACTCGTCTTGAAGATCGCGCGGCCAAGATTGCCCGCAAGCAGCCGCATCCCGCCATCGGCAAGGTAGGGATCGCTAATTGGTCGAAGCATGTCGAGGTTCGACGAACGCGTGACCGCCGACCAGCTAAGCGTTTCGCCGGCAAGCTCGGGAGCAGTCGCATAATCCCCGAAATCATCGGCTCCGGCGCTGATCAGATCGCCATGCAACAACCCCGCATCAATCAGGGTGCGCGTTACGAATGCCATCCCCCCGGCATGATGAAAATCGTTCACGTCGCCCGATCCGTTGGGATAGACTCGCGCGATCATCGGCACCGCCCCCGACAATTCATCCAGATCGTGCCAGTCGACCTTGATCCCGGCCGCACGCGCAATCGCCGGAATATGGATCGCATGATTGGTCGATCCGCCCGTCGCGAGCAGCCCGACCATCGCATTGACGATTGCGCGCTCGTCGACGCACGCACCAAGCGGCCGCGCCCTTTCCTTCGCCAGCGCGGCAAGACGATGCACCGCGGCGCGCGTCAGTTCCTGCCGCAGAGGCGTTCCCGGATTGATGAACGCCGCTCCGGGGATGTGCAGTCCCATCAGCTCCATCATCATCTGGTTCGAATTGGCGGTTCCGTAAAAGGTGCAGGTCCCCGCGCCATGATAGGAAGCCGCCTCGGCCGCGAGCAATTCGTCCTTGCCCACCTTGCCCTCGGCATAAAGCTGGCGAACGCGTTGCTTTTGCTTGTTCGCAAGCCCCGACGGCATCGGTCCCGCCGGGATCAGCAGCGCGGGCAAATGGCCGAAGCGAAGCGCCCCGATCAGCAGCCCCGGAACGATCTTGTCGCAAATGCCGAGCAGGGCGACCGCCTCGAACATGCCGTGGCTCAGTGCAATCGCGGTCGACATCGCAATCACGTCACGGCTGAACAGCGACAGGTCCATTCCCGCCTGCCCTTGGGTCACTCCGTCGCACATCGCCGGAGTACCGCCAGCGACCTGCGCGGTGGCGCCCGCCTCGCGCGCGAAAATCTTGATCTGCTCGGGGTAGCGGCCATAGGGCTGATGCGCCGACAGCATGTCGTTATAGGCCGTGACGATGCCGATATTCGGCGCGCGCATCGCGCGGATCGCGGGCTTGTCCTCCCCGGCGGCGGCAAAGCCATGAGCGAAATTGCCACAGCTCAGCCGCCCCCGGTCGATCCCGCGCTCGCCCTCGGACGCGATCAGCTCGAGATATTTGCCGCGCGTCGCCTTCGACCGCTCGATGATCCGGTCGGTGACCGCTGCAACGCGCGGGTCGATCGCCATCAAGGGCACCAATGAATGTCGATCGGCTGTTCGGCCTCGGCGAGCAGCCGCCCGATCGGAAGTTTTGACGAATTGCCGTCCTCGATCGCCTGTTCGAGCAGGTCGCGCTTCGACTGGCCCGAGATCGCGATGAGGATCGTGCGCGCCGAAAGGATCGAGGATTTGGTCAAGGTGACCCGCGCCACCGGCGCATCCTTGGGAAGCGGATCGGGCATGACTCCGACCGCCCGACGCGCATTTGGCGCATTGAGCGCGTCCTCAAGGTCAGGTCCCGCGAAGATCGACGCCGTATGGCCGTCCTCGCCCATTCCAAGCAGCACCAGGTCGGGCGGCCACGGCAAATCCTGAAGCCGCGCATCGGCCGAATTGCCCGCCAGCCGGTAATCGGCGATTTCCGCAGCGATCGGGAAGATTCGCGCACCGCTTTTGATGAAATGACTCGCGAGCGCGCGGATATTGCTCATCTTATTGTCCATTTTGACCAGGCGATCGTCGGTCGGGATGATCGTCACCCGCTTCCACGGCAGGCTCGCCTGCGCCAATTTGGCGAAGATCGGCTCCGACGTCTTGCCCCCCGGCAAGGCGATCAGCGCCGCCCCGCGCGCGTCGATCGCGCTTTCGATGATGAAGCCCACGTCGCCCGCGACCGCCTCGGCCATTTCCTCAGCTGTTTCATAATCCCAAAATTCGGCTTCAATCATTCCAATGCACTCCATTGCGGCTCGTCAACGCGGTCGCGGCCTTCGGGCCCGTACTTCCTGCGCCATAGGGTAAAGGTTTCACTCCGGCTTGGGTCCAGGCGGCGCGGACGCCGTCGATCCATTGCCATTGCGCTTCGACCTCGTCGCGGCGGACGAACAGGGTCGGGTCGCCGTCGATCAGATCGAGCAGCAGCCGCTCATAAGCGATCCGGCGGCGGCGCTGGTCGGCAAAGGCATTGGGCATGTCGATGTCGAGCGGCACTTCGCGAAGGCGGATCCCGTCGCGGTCGAGCCCCGGGGTCTTGGCCATCACCATCAACCGGATATTCTCTTCGGGCTGGATCGCGATCTCAAGCCGGTTCGCACTGGTCGTGGCGCCGCGCTTGGCGAAAATCGAATGCGGGACGCCCTTGAACTGGATTGAAATCTCGGTCTTGCGCTCGGGCATGCGCTTGCCGGTGCGCAGATAGAAAGGGACCCCCGCCCAGCGCCAATTGTCGACAAAGGCTTTAAGCGCAACAAAGGTTTCGGTGTCGGACTCGCGGTTTAGCTCCTCGGCATAGCCTGCGATACCGGCGCTGCGGACATATTGCCCAGTGACGACATGCTCGCCGATCTGTTCCGCGCCGATAAAGCGAAGCGATCTCAGCACCTTGACCTTTTCGTCGCGAATGGACGCCGCATCATATTGTGCCGGGGGCTCCATCGCGACCAGCGCAAGCAATTGCAGCATATGGTTTTGGACCATGTCGCGAAGCGCGCCCGCGCCATCATAATAATCGCCGCGCCCCTCGAGCCCGACGGTCTCGGCGACACTGATCTGGACATGGTCGATATGCGCCGAATTCCACAACGGTTCGAACAGCGAATTGGCAAAGCGCAAAGCAAGCAGGTTCTGCACCGTCTCCTTGCCGAGATAATGATCGATCCGGAAAATGCGCTCCTCGGGAAACGCTTGCGCGACCGCATCGTTGATCTCGCGCGACGATTTCAGGTCGCTTCCAAGCGGCTTCTCGAGCGCCAGCCGCACCGAGCCACCCGTAAGCTCTGCTTTCGTCAGCCCCCCAATCGTCGGCTTGAACAGGGACGGCGCAGTCGACAGAAAAATCGCCAGCCCGCCCTCGGGATCGACCTTCAGCCGCGTAAAGTCCTCAGGCTTGGTCGCATCGAGCGAAATGTAGGAAAAGCGCTCGGCAAACTTTCCTACAGCATCAGCATTCTTGTCGTGTCCGCCAACCTCTTCAATCACCATCGCCCGAAACGCCGCATCATCAAGCGCGCTCCGCGCAGTCCCGACGATCCTCAACCCCTCAGGCAACAGCCCCTCGGCATGCAGCGCATACAAGGATGGCAGCAACATTCGCCGCGACAGGTCACCCGTCGCACCGAACAATAGCAGAGTCGAAACCTGGGCACCCATCGCGACTCCCTAGCGCTCCCCGCCAGGCGGCGCGAGCAGATTACCAGCGCCCCACCGGCTCCTGAATATATCCGTACCAATCGACAAACGCCCGCCCCTGCCGATCGCGCGCCGGATTGAATCGAACCTTGGCCATCACCAGCCGGCAGGTATCGGCATCGATCGCCGGATTGCCGCTCGACCGGTTCACTTTGCAGTCGGTAGCCCGCCCATCGACCTGAACCCGAACCGCGACGAACACCTTGCCATTGCGAGGCCAGGCCCGGATCGCGCCCATCGGATAATCGCGCGAAGTCAATTTGCTCTGCTCGACAATCGTCGGCCGCGTCTCGGTACCACCGCTACCCCCACCGCCATCCCCATTACCCGACCCGCCACTTCCAGTACCCGTACCAACGCCCCCCGCCCCCGTCCCTGGCCCGACGACAGGCGACGCCCCTTGGGTCGCGGCCGTGCCGACGTTGGGAGTAGTGGTCGCTACAATCGGAGGCGTGACCGGAATCACAATTCGCGGCTTGGGCGCGACCACGGGAGTCGCCTTGCTCTTGATATTCTCCGGCGCGGCAGCGGCTTCCTCTTGCTTGGGCTTCGTCCGCTCGGGCTCGGGCGGCTTTTCGAGCACCGGCGGCGGTGGCGGCGGCGGGTTGGCGATATCGAAAATCCGAAGATCGTCTTGCAATGCCCCGGGGCGCAGCGTCCCCGACAGATTCAGAAAAGCATAGCCAAGCGCCACGTGGATCGCAGCCACCGCGGCGATCGTAGCGACGCGGTCGCGGTTGTTCGTAGTCGGTCGATACATATGATGGGTCAACGCGGCTGTTCGGCGACGGTTTCGTAACACGTGCGATATCGGAACGGGTTTGAATGCGCTCTGTTTACTGTGACAGAGGAGACGACTGAATGACACAGCATGTTAAGGGAACGGGCAAGGAAAAATCCGACACCGCGAGCAGCACTCCGCCCGAACCGGTAAAAGATCGGCCCAACGTCGGAATCGTCGAACCTGGCGATTATCCGGAACCCGCCCGGATAGACCCGCCGGCCGACGAAGATGCCGCAGCGCGCTGAAACGGCCCCCTTTGAGCCAATGGAAGCGCTGCTGGTTGACGAATTGCCGGTCGAGGAAGGCTGGCAATTCGAACCCAAGTGGGACGGATTCCGCTGCATCGCCATTCGCGACGGGGACAAGATCGAGCTGTGGTCGAAATCAGGCAAACCGCTCGGACGTTATTTCCCGGAAATCATCTCAATGCTTGCCCGGCTCAACGAACGTGAATTCGTCTTCGATGGCGAATTGCTCATCGAAGTCGATGGCGAATCGGCGTTCGACGCACTTCAGGCGCGCCTCCACCCTGCGACAAGCCGGATCACGCGCCTGTCGATTGAAACCCCCGCTCAATTCATCGTCTTCGACTGCCTATCGCGGCAGGGTAGATCGCTCCTCTCCAACCCCCTACACGAGCGCCGCGCGGCGCTGGAGGCGCTGATGGCGGTCGAGCAGGAACCCGCGTTGACCCTGTCCCCGCACAGCACGGATCGACGTGAAGCGGCGGCGTGGCTTGAGCGCAGCGGCGCGGCCCTCGATGGCATCATCGCCAAGCGGCTCAATGATCCGTACCGCTCGGGCGAACGGGCGATGCTCAAGCTCAAAGTCAGGCGCAGTGCCGACTGCGTCATTGGTGGCTTCAGGCGCGAGCGCAACGGAACCGGCGTCGCTTCGCTTCTGCTCGGCCTCTACGACTCGGCAGGGCTGCTCAACCACGTCGGATTCACCTCATCGATTGCTGCAGGCGAACGCGAGGTATGGGCCACGGAACTCGGCGCCATCGCGGGTTCTTCCGGCTTCACCGGCAAGGCACCGGGCGGCCCCAGCCGGTGGACCAGCCGATCGGCCGAATGGCAACCGGTTGAATCCAAAATTGTCATTGAAGTGCTTTACGATCAGGTCACGGGCGATCGCTTTCGCCATGGCACCCGCCTTATCCGCCGTCGCCCCGACAAGGCGCCAAGCCAATGCACGATGGACCAGCTCAGCCACCCGCTCGGGCCGAGCGAGGTCGCCCAGCTGATCCGCGCTTAAGTGAAGACGCGTCTCAAACGCGGCGAAGCGTGCGACAAGCCGCGGAACAGTTACACTGTAAAAGGGTTCAAAAGCCGACCGTTAACAGGGAGTCGAGCCATGGCCGCGCGCAACAACAGCCGCACTTCATCGCCACGTTCAAGCGACAGCAGCGGATCGTCGCGTGAAAAGGGCGCGTTCGACTGGACCTCCACCGGCGTCTTGGCCGGAGCGGCGGTTGGCGGAGCGATGTTCGCGCTAGCTGCGAACATCGGCCGCAAGCTGGCGGTTCAAGGGATCAGCGCTTCGGCTGGCAATTGGGCCGACAGCCTTGCCGCCGAACATAAAGCGGTGCTCGCTCTGTTCGACAAACTGCTCGAAACCGATGACAGCCAGACGACCAAGCGCGCTCTGCTGCTGATGAAACTCGGCCACGCGCTCGACAAGCACGCCTATGCCGAGGAGCATGTCGTCTATCCGTCGCTTCGCGAAGCCAATGAGCGCAGTGTCGCGGAACTGCTTGAGAAGGAGCATGGCGAGGTCAAAACCTATCTTCATCGGCTCCAGAATATGGCCAAGGACGCGCCTGAATTCCGTCCGACCGTAAGGGAATTTCGTGCCGACATCGCGCGCCACGCCCGAATGGAGGAGGATGAGGTCTTCCCGATGCTCCGCAATGGGATCAGCGACGAACTCGACGCGCGGATCACGTCCGAAGTCAACAAGGCTGGCTTCATGATGGCCTGAGGGGCCGCATGCCCCCTCGCTGAACCCAGTCTAATCCATTGGGTTGACACCTAATCTATAGTTAAATTGCAACTTCGTCGCGCATGCCGAGTTGTTCTCCTGAATGCTTTTGAGAGAATGACAGTGACGAAGAATTGGAAATATTATCTCTACCCTGCGCTACTGGTCTCGGCCTTGCCGTGCCAAGCTTTGGCGGCAGGTTTTGAGCAGGAGCGCGGAGCCGTAATTGGCTTTGACCCCAGCGAAATCCTTGGTGGCGACGCAGCGTTCAGTGGCAGCTTGCCCGCTAAGGGGCGTTATGTTCTCGTCGATGCACGAGAGGCCCGCTTGTTCATGGTTGAAGACGGCCGCGTGTCTGACTCAATGCGGGTCATCGTCGGGAAGCCCAACTCCGCCACACCGACCATGAGGAGCACCCTTCAAACGGCGACGCTCAACCCCTATTGGAATGTGCCAACCGACCTTGCGCAGACCATCATTGCGCCGCGCGTCGTTAAACAGGGATCGGCATATCTCCGGAAGAACCATTACAAGATAGTATCGGGTTTCACCCCCGATGCCACCGAGGTCTCGCCGGAGTTGATCGATTGGCCCGCCGTCGCCGCGGGGCGTTCGATAATCTACGTAAGGCAGCTCCCTGGCCGCTCCAACTCCATGGGAAAGATTAAGTTCGGCTTCACTGGAAGTGACGGAATTTTTCTCCATGACACGCCGGACAAGAAACTCTTCGCTTCAAGTAATCGCAATTTGAGCAATGGCTGCGTCCGTCTCGAAGACGCCCCACGGCTTGCGCGTTGGCTGTTCGGCACCGCACCCGCGACGGCATCGGTGGAACCTGAGCAAACCATATCGATGCCGGCTGCCGTGCCGATCGTCATTACATATTCAAAGCCATCCAAGCCCATCGAACTGGCATCTCGGTGACGCTTCGATCCAGTGGCTAAGTAGCCCTGTCATGATCGGAAGCACAGCAGCAATTTTTGGCTGGCGGTGCTATCATACTAATGGAGCGGAGGTTGCTCTTCGGTGACTAAGTCTCAGTTCATGAGACTGCGACAATAGGCGACGACTGGCAGCAGAGCGTCATCGTGGTTTACATCGAATGCGGCAGCACCGCTGGCAACACTATTTTCCGCCAAACGATAAATGTTCTCGGGAAAGCGAGGGTCTGATTTTCCACCGCTTGCAGACGTTGGCTTAACACACCAAGCATCGCCCGTCGAAGGGCTCGTTCTCGCCGCAAGCTGACGGTCCGCTGGGGGGCACGAGGTCGAGTATCCAGCCGTTCATCCCGCAAGGGCGGGAATGACTGATACCGACCCAAGCGGACGTACAGAAGCGCTCGACAGCGCCCCGAAAGTAGCCGTTAATCAATTGCAAGCCGCGGCTTAGAGATCGGGCCTTTGGGGTTACTAAATCGCGTGGCTCATTGGGTTCGCTCGAGACCGAGCAGGTAGGACCCTTCAGAGTGGTACAGGCGCTCAACGTAATCCCGCGAGATGCCATCCGTTCAATAAGGTTCGTAAGCGGAATGCCATTTTCCGGCGAGCAACTAGCGCCTGCCGCCGTATACTGTGATAAAGATCGGACGCGCAGCCTGTCGGGGAGCAATGTGAGCGAGGTTTTCCTGAGTTATGCGCGAGATGATGAAGCGGTTGCGCGGCGTGTCGCCAAGGCGCTTGAAGCCGCCGGCTTTATCGTCTGGTGGGACGCGCACCTTCCTGCTCACCGCGCTTATTCAGAGGTAATTGAAAAGCGCCTTACGGAAGCCAAGGCGGTGGTCGTTCTGTGGTCTGAGTCTGGCGCCCGGTCACAATGGGTTCGGGCGGAGGCTGATTTCGCCCGTTCGGCTGGCAAATTAGTGCAGGCCCAACTCGATGGCGGCCTGCCACCGATGCCATTCAATCAGATCCAGAGCGCCGATCTTAAAGGATGGCGAGGAAGTAACAAGCATCCCGGCTGGTCCAAGCTCCAGAACAGCGTCGCCGCATTGATCAAGGGCGAGGAACTGACCGCTCCAGCGGATCCGGCCCCGGTCAAATGGTGGGCCGAGCCGCGGGGCCGCTGGCTGATGGCGGCGGGCGCGCTGCTACTGTTTGTCGCGGCGGCCTTGATACCCCTCCTGATCGGCGGCGGCGAAACCAAGCGGCCGAGGGTCGCCGTCCTCCCCTTCGAAAGTCTCGACTCTCGCGATGAAAGCCTCGTCGCTGGCATCTGGGAGGATACCCGCCAGGCGATTGGCCGCAATCCGCAATTGTTGGTGCTGGGACCCAATACGGCCGAGGAAATCGCGGAAAAGGGGACCGCGGCAGCAGGCAAGGTCGCCGATTTTCTGGTCGAGGCCAGCGTCCGCTCGACCGGCGACCGCATCAGGGTTAGTGCCAATCTTGTCCGCACCGAGGACGGGTCCGAATTGTGGAGCAAAAATTTCGACCGCCGGCTCGACGACGTCTTTGCCTTGCAATCCGAAATCGCCGGTGAGATCGAGGGGCATGTCCGTGGTCGGCTGGCCGAGCGCGGCGGAACGCAGCCGCAGAATATCGCCACCAGCGGCGAGGTTTACGCGCTGTACAGCGACGCGAGGGCCAAGATCCGCAAGCGGCAGGCGCGCGGATACCAGGAGGCCCACAAGCAACTTGAGCAGGTGGTGCGCTTAGACCCGAATTTCGCGCCGGGCTGGGCAACGCTGGCCGTCGTCAAGGGTTTCGGCATTAAGGGACCAAGCCCGGGTGAAGCCGATGCGCGAAGGGCGATCGCGCTGGCGCCGAACTTAGCGGCTGGGCATGCAGCGCTCGGCTTTACGCTTCAGTCAGGGCCAGCCGCCCAGGCCGCTCTGCATCGGGCGCTATCGCTCGATCCCAACGACATCGAAGCCCTTCACTGGTTAGCGAATAGCCTTGACCCCGCCACTCATGCACAAGAAAAATTGCGGCTTTACTCTGAGGTCGTCGAACGCGAGCCGTTGTGGTGGCCGGCAATCCTTAACAAGCTCGAATTGCTCTACCGGATTGGAAATGTGGCTGCGGTGGAGCAAGAACTCGCGCGGGTCGAGGAACTAGGCGACCGGATCCTTAGCGCATTGATCAAGAGCCAATTACTCGCAAGGCGGGGCGACTTGTCGGGCGCCGTCAACGCCGCGCTGCCGGCCTATAGGAACGCCTCGGCAGACGAACGAGAATTGCTTGCGAACGGTCTGTTTGGTCCCTTTTTGCAGCTCGGACTGTTCGAGGCGGCGGACAAGGTCGTTCCCCCGCCCTCGCCATGGGTTCCGTTCATTCGAAGGAACGACCCGAAGGTGCTTGACATGGTCGAAGCCGCGATGCCGCCCGAAAAATTTTGGACCTTCGGCGCGCTGCCTCAAGTGACCGGCCGCATCTATTTCCTGAGCAATCAGGGCGAACGGCTTGCCAAACGATACCGTGCCGTTGCCTCGACCCCCGAACAATTCGAGGCACTGGTCGGCTTTCAATTTTCCGATCTGGCGCCAGTAGCGGCGCGGGCACTGCGCAGCGTCGGCGACGAAGCGCAGGCCCGCCGCCTGCTCGAGCTGGCCGAGGCCGCCGCGTCGAAGGAGCCGGCCCCGGATGGCGATCAGCAGGTCCGTCTCGCCCGAATCTACGCCGTCCAGGGGCGGACCGACGCAGCGATCGGGCTGTTGTCCACCGCCGTTCGTCGCGGCTGGCTGCCCAATTATCTCCCGCTTCACACCGACATCGGCATCGATCCGGCCCTTACCGAACTCAAGAAGGATCCCCGATTCGAGCCACTGCGTCAGCAGATTTTGGGCCACCTCGCCAAGGAGCGCGCCGAGCTCGGGCCAGTGAGCATCAATTGAGGGCTTACTTCAGCCGCGCCCGAATTGCCGCAAAGAACCGCCGCCCGAGCACATCGTAGAGCGACGGGTCGGTATTCGCCTGCACTTGCTGGTTGCCGACCAGCGATGGTTTGGCATCGGTCAAATTGTTGACCCCAAGCGTCAGTTCGAAACGGTCGCTGACGGCAAAAGCAACGGCTGCGTCGAAGTAATGGCGCGACTGAAGTTTTCGCGCCGACTCCGGGATGGGGGCTTGCGGCAGCCCCAGCGCTTCACTGAAAACAATTCGCGCATCCCGCGTGGTCGAAAAATAGCGATGTCGAAAGGTCACTGTTGCCGGCCTGATGGCATATGCTGCCCGATTGTACAGCTTCCATTTTGGCGTTGCGGTGCCGGTTATCGTGCCGCCGCAAGGCTGGCCAAACGAGCCGGCACAGTCGATCGCGCCAATGCCTTCGTTTGGCTGTATTTCCGACTTGAGCAAACGTGTCCCCGACAGCGCAATGCTGAGGTCGCCCGGCCCCAGCCCCTTGCCATAACTAACCTGCCAGTCGACGCCGCGTGCGCGTAGCCGGCCAAGGTTGGCCGTCGGCAGGACCAGGCCGGTGATGGTTCCGTCCTCGTCCCGCTCCGCCGCCTGGCACAGCGGGCTGGACGGGTCTTTGCCCAGCACACAGCCGAACAGCGTGAAGTTGAGCCCGCCGCCGAAATCGCCGATCGCTTTGCGGATGTCGATGTCATAATAATCGACGGCGATACTGAGCCGCCTCCGCGGCTGGACGACAGCGCCGAGCGTCAGCGTTCTTGCGGTTTCGGCTTCCAGGTCCTTCGACCCGGACGTGGTCAGCGGTGCGAAGGTAAACCCGAGTGGCGGCTGCGCAGGGACATTTCCGGCACCGATAGCGGCACAGCCCTGAGCGATGGCCGGCAGGCCGATGAAGCCGGCGAGCGGCTGGCAGGGATCGGAGAAACCGGACAGACTGGTCACCGGTTCGGCGAACAGCTCGCGGACGTTTGGCGCCCGCACCGCATTCTGCAGACCGCCGCGCAGGCGCACCGCGCGCACGGGCGACCAGCTTGCCATCGCCTTCCAAGTCCAGACTCCGCCGACTGTATCGTAATCCGAGTAGCGCACCCCGAATTCGGCTGACAGATCATGGGCAAAGCGCCGCTCGCTGAAGATTGGTAACAGAAACTCGGCAAAGCCTTCGAAGACTTGCGCCTGACCCGACGCGCCTACTGCTGGGAGGAAGCCTAGATTGTCACCTTCCTCCAGCGTCCGATCGGGCCGGAAATCGTAGGACGTCTTGCGCCAGTTGACCCCCAACGCCGTGCGCAATGAACCCGCCGGCAATTCCCACAGAGGCCCCTTGACGACGGCCTCCGCCACTTTCTCCTCTACGATCGTCTCCTCGGACACCTCGGCGCTCACGAAAGCGGCTGCTTCCGGGCTTACGTCCTGGACGCCGAATAGGTTCACCGGGACGCAGCCGCCGCTCGGATCGATACAAACGATGCCGCCGCTCGTCGTGTCGCGGCGCGCCAATATGGCCTGTTGCAGGCGGCTGACGGACGCGCTGTTCACTAGCGGATTGCCGTGTTTCACATAGCTGCGGCTGTAATAGACATCGTAGTCGAATTCGCCGGTGATTTTGCCCCGCATCCCGGCAAGGCCCCGATAGGCGTTGCGTTCGCTTTCGCTTCGGCGCGGCCCGAGGCCGGTGAGGCGGGTCGCAAATGACGCGTTTCCGGGCAATGCGATGAGTCCGTCCGCGTCGCCGCCGAAGGCCGGGTTGAGCGAGAAATTCGGACCAGTCTGGATGAAGCCGCGATCGCCCTCGGCGTCCCGTCCGAAGTTGATGTCAAGGATCCGTCGCGCCTGACTGGACAGGAATGGATTATCAAGGTTCAGCCTGAAAAACGGCACCGTGCCGCCACCACCGACCCGGCCCAAAGCAGCCGCAAGCTGCTGCGGGCTGCGGGTGCGCACGAAACTCAGCTCGCTGTAGGGCTCAAAGTGTCCGGACAATTTGAGCGAGGCGAGCAAATTGCCGCTGATCCGCCGCAGTGGCACCTGCAGATAATTCTCCGGAGCGAAGTTGAAGGCGTCGGCCGCGAAGTTGAACGGCACCAGCGACCCGTCGGGCGTGAATCGTGGACCGGGGACCGGTCGCAGGGCATTGCCTGCCCCAGTTGGAAACAGAACCCGCGTCGCAATTCGTCCCGCCGGGATATTTCCGCTGCCACCGCGAATCAGCCCGAACTCCTCGCCCGCGTCGGCGCAATCGAAATCCGGGTCAGACGCGGGCTCGGCCGAGCCGTCGCCCCGTCGAGTGTCAGGAATTACGCAGCCATCACTCAGCGCGAAGCGGCTTAAGTCGCGCGAGCCCTGCAATACCGGCTTCTGGTTAAGCCACCCGGCCGAAGCGATCAGATTGCCGCGACCGCCAAGAAAGCTGGTCCCGTAGCTAAGGTCGGCACTGCTGACGCTGGCATCGCCCATTTCGGTAAGGTTCTGGCGCGCCTCCAGATGCAGTCCCTCAAGCTTTCGCTTGAGCACGAAGTTAATGACCCCGGTCACCGCGTCGGAGCCATAGACCGCCGAGGCGCCGCCGGTGACAATATCGACCCGGTCGATCAGCGCCGCCGATATTGTGTTGACGTCAATTTCCGGAACCTGCCCGGCATCATTGGCGATCCAGCGCCGGCCGTTTACCAGAATTAGCGTGCGCACGCTGCCCAGCCCGCGCAGGTCGAGCGTGGCCGCCCCAGTGCCTGGGTTATTCGAGGTGTTGGTCAGGCTCGGAGTGATTTGCGGCAGCTGGTTCAACGTCTGCTCGACGTTGGGAACGCCGGTCATCACGAAATCCTCGGACCGGACGGACTGAACCGGGCTAGCGCTCGTCCGGTTCGGCGTCTGAATGCGCGTCCCCGTGACGACGACCACTTCGGGCTCAGTCTCGGGCGGTGGCGGATTTTGTTGAGGCTGCGCCGCGGCGGCAGCTTGCAAAAACCAGTACGCGCTGGAAATGGACACCATCACTGGCCCCCCTGTAGCTTAAACTGACGTTAACCCAGTTGGGCGATGTTGGCGAATCGGGTCTTCGGGAGGACCTCCTGCAATGCGCCGTAAGCCGACTTAGTCAGCAAGGTTTCCAGCCGGCGTGAAAACGCTCCGGCCCTTTGCTTTTGGAGTCGCCGGTGCATTCTCCCCGGGCAGGGACGGCACCATTAGGTGCCCCGTTGCAGACCCAATGGTGCGTTTGATAAGCCGGTGGAACAAGTAGGCATTCGGAATTTCGCGGAGGGGGTCAAAAGCGGACCCAATCCAGCCAGCAACCCCGATGTCCGTTAAAGCAACTTGAATCTCGAAAGGCGACTGTCTGCTAACGGCCAGAAGTTCATGACGAAGGGTGCTGCCGTTCAAACCGGTGAGCCAAAGTAACGTCCGCTATCGATCCAAAGCGGACATTAGCTTTGCATGTGATATGGCGAAGGCCGCTTATCCAGGAGGCAGGTTTGGCCGAGGTCTTCGTTAGCTATTCGCGCGCGAACGAGGCGCTCGCCAAGCGCGTCGAGAGCGGCCTTAAGACGTGCGGGTTCGAGGCGTGGCGGGACGACCAGCTCCCCGCCCACCGCGCCTATAGTGAAATCATCGAGCAGAGGCTTCGCGGCGCTTCCGCGGTCGTCGTCCTGTGGTCGAAGGAGGCCGCTCAGTCGCAGTGGGTCCGCGCCGAAGCCGATTTCGCACGGACCCACGGCAAGCTCGTCCAGGCACAGCTCGACGACACCCTCCCGCCGATGCCGTTCAATCAGATCCAGTGCGCCGACCTACGCGGCTGGCGCGGAGGCGGATCGCACGCTGGCTGGGCGAAGCTGCAATCAAGCGTGAAGGCACTGGTCTCCGGCGAGGACCAGCCAACAGCGGCGATTAGCAAAGTCCACTTGTGGGAGCATCCAATGGCTCGCTGGGCTGCGGCTGCCGCCGCGCTTCTCCTGGTGATTGCCGCGTCTGCAAGCGCCTGGTTCTTGCTAAAGAGTGACGTTTCGCCCGCCGTTGCGGTCGCGGCGGCCGACGACTCGCCGCCTTCGCGCGCGCTTGCGAACGACATGTTCGTGAAATTCGGTAGTCTGGCGCAACTTGCGTCCGGCAAGTGGCAGCTCATCGAGAATGTCGACGGTGAGGTTAAGTCGGACCTGCTGTTCCAGGCGGCCGCTGCTTCAACAGACGGCACGTCCAAAGGGAGTCTGATGCTGCTGGACGGACATAAGCGCAGTGTCTTGTGGTCGCATGACTTTGAGTTCCCTGAAGGACGTTCTGCCGATTTGCGCCAGCAAGTCAGCCTTACGGCCGGGCGCGTTCTTGCCTGCGCTTTGGAAGCAAGGGAAAAGGACCATCTCCCCCGTAACCTGCTCAAACTGTTCCTTGCGGGTTGCGCTGAGCTCGCTGGACGAGACACCGAGCCAGTTGTGTCGATGATGGCGAAGGTGATTGCGGAAAGACCGCATTTTAGTCCGGCGTGGTCCCGCCTTTTGCTCGCGGAGTCCTACGTTGTTCAGAACCTGGAGTACTCGGAGAGCGCCGGCTACGAAGCACGGAGGAAGACGCTCCTGCAGCACATTGGGACCGCGCGGAAGAGCGACCCCACCCTTCCAGAAGCCTTTATCGTCGAAGCGCAGATACAGCCGTACACGGCGTACGCCGAGAAGCTTGCATTGATCGTAAGAGCCAAGGCCGTGGCGCCCGAAAATTCGGAGGTGTTCGCAGCAGAGTCGAACACCCTATTAAGAGTTGGGCGGATGTTGGATGCAGTCGGCGCGGCCGAGAGAGCTGCTAAGCTAGATCCACTCTCGCCCACTTCCCGGACGAACCTCATCATGGCTCTAGAGACGTCAGGTAAGGTCGAGGCCGCGCGTGCGGAGCTGGGCCACGCAGAACGCAGCTGGGCAGGCACAGCGGCATTGCGTGAAGCTCAGCGGATGTTTCATCTGCGCTCCGGCGATCCTCGCATCGCCTTGCGTATGGCGGCAGAAGACAATGACAACATCACGCCGATGTTCATCCACTACCGTCTCAATCCCTCGACGGAGAACGCCGCGCGCTTGGTCGAGCATGCGAAGAGGTACGCAGCTCGCGCTTCCGGCTACCCGCTTCACGGATTTGGCGAAGCGCACGCCACGGAGGAGGCTTTCGCGCTGATGGCCCGGTCGCCGACGCGCGTGGTGGCAAGAAATTCGGGAATATTGTTTCGTCCGGCACTGAAGGACGTTCGACGTGATCTCCGGTTTATGCAGGTGGCGAAGCGCATTGGTTTGTTAAAATACTGGCGCACGAGTGGCCACTGGCCTGACTTCTGCAAGGAGATGGACCTGCCATACGACTGCAAGACAGAAGCAGCCAAGCTGAATGCCTGAGGAAGGCAGCGTACCCAATGAAATGGTACGGTATGTCCGCTTCCCACCCAGAGCAGGCATCCGCAGCGCAACCTGGCCAATTGACCACGAATGTCCGCTACGGATGGAAAGTGGACATTAGCGAGCCCGCTTTGATTACCTTTTCTAGCTGCTAGCAGACTGGCTGCTTTTGGCGCCAAGTAGCGAAAGCCGTCGTTCCTGCAACAACCGGGCGCGTGACAGCTCCCTATCCAAGCGGATGTGCCGGGCTCAGTCATGCGTCCCACACTAGAGACTTTCTGACCTGCTTGTTTACCCGCTGGGAGCACGGGACGGCATGTCAGCGTATGTAAGCTCGTTTCTGGAACTTGGTTGCAACATCTCCAAGGTCGCTGCCGGCCAGCAACGACCCTGCAGGGCGAACCGCAAGCCGCGTGTCATTCAGTGCCGCCGGTGAATTTTGGGCGCTCGCGTACCAACTTCGGACTCAGTCTCTGTTTGAGGCGAAAGCGACAGGAAGAGGACGCCGCCAGCGCGTTCTCAAGGTAGTGATGCTTGAGAATGGCCCTCCCAAAAAAATTCGGTTTTGTCGACGGTGACAAAGACGACATCGGCCACCTGTTCGAAGAGGCTAAGCGCCAGTTTGAAGGCCGCGATCTCCGCTGCAATATGCGCTCGAGCCGCTGACCGGAGCCTTCCGTCGGTCGTTCAACGAGCATTAAATGCACAACGGCTGGCGG
>DATLXR010000009.1:0-51219 GCA_035575595.1 Sphingomicrobium sp. | reverse complement strand
TCATGCTTCCACGCGACCTTGGTGAGTTCGCCCAATGTGTAGAGCTCGGCGAATTGCGCTTCGTCATTGGCGTCGGCGATGCTTCCGGGGCGCAGCCCGTCGCCGAGGCTGAAGGCGATGTCATAGGCCTTCATGATCTCGCAGATTTCCTCGAAGCGGGTGTAGAGGAAGCTTTCCTGGTGGTGCGACAGGCACCATTTGGCCATGATCGATCCGCCGCGGCTGACGATGCCGGTGACGCGGTTGGCGGCCATCGGCACGTAGGGCAAGCGGACGCCGGCGTGGATGGTGAAATAGTCGACGCCCTGCTCGGCCTGTTCGATCAGAGTGTCGCGATAGACTTCCCAATTGAGGTCTTCGGCGACGCCGCCGACCTTCTCGAGCGCCTGGTAGATCGGGACGGTGCCAATCGGGACGGGCGAATTGCGGATGATCCATTCGCGGGTGTCGTGGATGTTGCGGCCGGTGCTGAGGTCCATAACCGTGTCCGCGCCCCAGCGGATCGACCAGACCATCTTGTCGACCTCGGTCGCGACGTCGCTGGCGACCGCGCTATTGCCGATATTGGCGTTGATCTTGACGAGGAAATTGCGGCCGATCGCCATCGGCTCGGATTCGGGATGGTTGATGTTGTTCGGGATGATCGCGCGGCCGCGCGCGACTTCGGAGCGGACGAATTCGGGGGTGACATGGTCGGGGATCGACGCGCCGAAATCCTCGCCGTCGCGGACATGGTCGCGGCCGAGGTTCTCGCGACCAAGATTTTCACGATGCGCGACATATTCCATTTCAGGCGTGATGATTCCGCAGCGGGCGTAGTGCATCTGGCTGACATTGGCGCCGGGGCGGGCGCGGAGGATTCGGCGGCGGACGTTGGGGAAGGGGGCGACCCCGCCGCTCCTGTCGGGACCGAGCTGGCCATTGTCCTCGGGACGGGTTTCGCGGGCGGCGACCTCCTCGACATCGCCGCGGCCGCGGATCCAGTCGCGGCGAAGCTCGGCGAGGCCGGCGTTGATGTCGATGCGCGCGGCGGGGTCGGTGTATGGTCCGCTGGTGTCGTAGAGGTTGAGCGGTGGCTCGCCGGAGGAGGGTTCGAGGTTAACGGCGCGCATTGCGACCTTGAGCGGGCCGACGTGGATCTTGCGTGATCCGCGGATTGGGCCAGTGGTTACGGCTGGGGCGGCGGTGATGCGTGGATCGATGTCGGCCAACTTCTTCTCCTCTTGGGGAGGAGGCCGTGCTCGCCGATCCCGCGGACCGGCTATGCGCGTCCTCTCCCTACGCCGGTTTTGCCGGATCAGGTTCGACGGGTCGGGCGGATTTGCACCGCCCCTCTCAGCCATACGGCTCCCCGGGGATCAGACCCGTTTAGGGCCAAGCGCGGGCGAGGGGAAGCGTTTCGCTTGACCCGCCGCTTTTGCTCGGCTGGAAGGGCGGGGATGACGCGACTGACCCACCTTGACCGGCTCGAGGCCGAGAGCATTCACATTCTTCGCGAGACCGTTGCCGAGGCGGCGCGGCCGGTGATGCTTTACTCGATCGGCAAGGACAGCGCGGTGATGCTGCACTTGGCGAAGAAGGCGTTTTTTCCGGCGCCGCTGCCGTTCCCGCTGCTCCATGTCGATACCAATTGGAAGTTTCGCGACATGTATGCGTTGCGCGACAAGGTCGCTGCCAAGGCCGGGATCGACTTAATCGTGCACAAGAATGCGGAGGCCGAGGCCAAGGGCATCAACCCGTTCGATCACGGGCCGTTGCATACCGATCTGTGGAAAACGCACGGGCTGCGGCAGGCACTCGACGCGCATGGCTTTGACGCGGCGTTCGGGGGAGCACGGCGCGACGAGGAGAAGAGTCGGGCAAAGGAGCGGATCTTTTCGTTCCGCACTGCGCAGCATCGCTGGGATCCGAAGCGCCAGCGGCCCGAATTATGGGCGCTCTACAATGTCCGGACGGCGCCCGGGGAATCGATGCGGGTGTTCCCTTTGTCGAACTGGACCGAGCTCGACATCTGGCAATATATCATGGCGCAAGGGATCGAGATTGTGCCGCTGTACCTCGCTGCGCCGCGCCCTACTGTGGTCCGCGACGGGCTAATCCTGATGGTCGACGACGCGCGCTTTCGCCTTCAGGAGGGCGAAGAAGCGGTCGAGCGCAATATCCGCTTCCGGACGCTTGGTTGCTACCCGCTGTCGGGGGCGGTTGAGAGCAAGGCGGACACCATCGAGAAGATCGTCCAGGAAATGCTGCTCGCCACCACCAGCGAGCGGCAGGGGCGAGTGATCGACCGCGATGGCGGCGACGGTTCGATGGAGAAGAAGAAGCAAGAGGGCTATTTCTGATGGTCCGCATCGACGCCGAACAGCAGTTGATCGCGGCGGACATCGGTGCCTATCTCGCGCGCCATCGTGACAAGCAATTGTTGCGGTTCATCACCTGCGGAAGCGTCGATGATGGCAAGTCGACGCTGATCGGGCGCCTGCTTTACGACACGCGTCAGATTTTCGATGATCAAATGCAGAGTCTTGAGGCGGACAGCAAGCGCGTCGGGACACAGGGGCAAAACGTCGATTTCGCATTGCTTGTCGACGGTCTCGCCGCCGAGCGCGAGCAGGGCATTACAATTGATGTCGCTTACCGCTTCTTCGCAACCGAAACGCGCAAGTTCATCGTCGCCGACACGCCAGGGCATGAGCAATATACGCGCAACATGGTCACCGGCGCTTCGACCGCCGACGCCGCAGTGCTGCTGGTCGATGCGCGAAAGGGCGTACTGACCCAGACGCGTCGGCATAGTTTCCTAGCGCATCTGGTGGGGATTCGGCGGTTCGTTCTGGCCATCAACAAGATGGACCTGGTCGATTTCGACGAAGGCGCGTTTCAGGCGGTCCTCGCCGATTACGCCTTAGTAGCTGAGGCGACTGGGGTCGAGGACTGGACCGCGATCCCAGTTTCGGGGCTAAGCGGGGACAATGTTGCTGAGCGCAGCACAGCCATAGAATGGTATCAGGGGCCGAGCCTGCTGGAGTGGCTGGAATCGGTTCCGATCGACATTGGGAGCGAGGCTGAGCGGCAATTTGCAATGCCGGTGCAATGGGTTAACCGGCCAAGCCACGACTTTCGTGGTTTTGCCGGGCAGATCGCCGCGGGAATTGTCAGGCCCGGGGACGAAGTACGCATCCTGCCGTCCGGCCGAAAAACCAAAATCGACCGCATCGTTACAGCCGACGGCGATCTCATCGAAAGCGCTGCCGGCCAATCGGTCACATTGACGCTTGCGGACGAAGTGGATTGCTCGCGCGGGGACGTGATCGCCGCCGCCGATAATCCACCGCAGGCCGCCGATCAGTTCGAGGCGTCGCTGGTATGGTTCGATGAGGAGCCGCTGGTTCCCGGGCGCGGCTATTGGATCAAGCTTGGTACTCAGACGGCAACCGCTACCGTCCAGGCGCCCAAATATCAGATCAACGTCAACAGCCTTGAACATCTCGCCGCGCCCACGCTTGTACTCAATGCGATCGGGGTTGCCGAAATATTGTGCGACCGCGATCTGGTCTTCGAGACTTACGCAACGGCCGGCGGAGCTCCTGGCCGAGTTCTGGGCGGGTTCATCCTTATCGACAAATTGACCAATGCCACGGTCGCCGCCGGAATGCTTCACTTCGCACTTCGCCGGGCGTCGAATATCCATCGCCAGCATCTCGACGTCAGCCGTGAAACGCATGCCGGGTTGAAAGGGCACAAGCCCGCCGTGTTGTGGTTCACCGGGCTATCGGGTGCGGGCAAGTCGACGATTGCCAATCTGGTCGAGAAGAAACTGGCGGCGAGCGGACGGCACACTTTCCTGCTTGACGGCGACAATCTTCGTCACGGGCTCAACAAGGATTTGGGGTTCACCGAGGCCGACCGGATCGAGAATATCCGGCGCGTAGGTGAGGTCGCGCGATTGATGGCCGATGCCGGACTCATCGTGCTTACCGCGTTCATTTCGCCCTTCCGAGCCGAACGCGAGATGGTCCGGGCAATGGTTCCGCCCGGGGAATTCATTGAAATCTTTATCGACACGAAACTGGAGGTTGCCGAGGCGCGCGACACGAAGGGCCTCTACGCCAAGGCGCGCGCCGGTGAACTCACCAACTTTACCGGTATAGATAGTCCATACGAGGCTCCCGAAACACCCGACATTTGGATCGACACCAACTCTATGACCGCCGCGGACGCGGCCGACGAAATCATCGCTGCGCTCCACCGCCTTTAGTCGGGCGATTAGCGACCCTGCGAAGCTTTGGCTTCGGCGGCGCTTACGGTTCCGTCCTTATTGCTGTCGATCCGGTTGAAGTTGGCGGTGGTACCCGCCGCATGTTCGGCAGCACTGACCTTGCCGTCCTTGTTCGAATCGAGACGCAAAAATGCAGTGGCATCGGGCCGCGGCGCGCTCGCCGGGAAGCTGGCGAATTCAGCGGCGCTGATCTGCCCATTCTTATCACTATCGAGGCGTGCGAACAGGGCATTGTTGCGGGCCTGCACTCGCGCTTCGATTGCTGCCTTCTGCGAAGCTTCGAATTCGGACCTGCTCAGATCCCCGTCATTATTGGCATCGACCTGCTTGAATTCAGAAAGCATTAGCGCCTGGAACCGGGCGCGCGGGAGCTGCTTCGGTGCGTCCTGGGCGAAGAGTGGGGCGGCGGCGAGCAATGCAAGCAGGGTCAAGGAAGCGCGGATCATTGGCAATCTCCATAAGAAACTCACTCAGCAACTAGTGTCGCTCGCCTGAACCCTTAGTGAGTACCCCCGGGCGTCCGGTCTTAGAAGGTATAGGCCAGACCGGTCGCCGCGAGCCATTGGTTGGGGCTGCCTCGGTCGGCGACGATCGGTGAACGCTTGAAGTCGCCCGACAGGCGGCCGTAGCTGCCGGTGGCGAACAGCGACATGCCGCGGGTGAGATCGCCCGAGAATGCGTAATTGCCGAGAAGGCCCAGTTTCCAGCCCTTGTACCCGCCGTCGGCGTCGTAGGGCCGCAGCCCTGCTGTGAAGCCGTCCAACAAGGTCACGCTGTAATAATAATCAGCATAGCCGCCGCCGACCCATTCAGCGCTGAGCGAGGCGCCGACGTAAAAGCTGCGTGACAAGGGCGTTCCGAAATCAATCGAGGGCGTCACAACCATCGAATCGTGCGCGTTGGATACATCCTTGACCACATCGACCCGGAAGCTGAGTGCGTCATAGGGGTTGGTAAGGCCGTGCGCGGTGACCCCGGCGAAGCCGCCAAGCTCGATCGCCTTGTCGCGTTCGGGAAGGCGATCAACCCGATCGTCCTTAATCTTGCCGGTGCGGTTGAAGCGGACCCCGGCGATCGGTCCGGCGTCGAACTCGATCTGACCCGCGCCGCGCTTGATCAAGTCGACGTAGAGATAGGTGCCGCGACTGAAGAAGGAAATTCCGCTCACCCGGCCGCGCACCGCTGCTGCGGGGATCAGGCGGTAGTCGTCGGAGCCTTCATAATCGGGGACCAGAGCAGCGCCGACGCCGATGGTGAAGGTGTCACTTTGGTCATTGGGATCGGGCAGCGCCGGTTCGCTCGGCTGGGCAAAAGCAGGCGCCGTCATGGACAGGGCCGCAGCGGCGAGAAGCAGTCGAACCATGATCCAATTCCCTATGAAAGAGGCATATTCGGAAGCGAAGCTTAGTCACCCTCACCCGGGTCGGGCGAGAAATATTTGTCATATTTGCCTTCTTCGCCCTTATGCTCGTCGGCATCGGCGGGTGAGGGCTTCTTGCGGGTCAGATTGGGCCATTGCGACGAGAAGGTCGTGTTGAGCTCGAGCCATTTTTCAAGACCATTCTCCGTATCCGGAAGGATCGCCTCGGCTGGGCATTCGGGCTCGCACACTCCGCAATCGATGCATTCATTGGGATTGATGACGAGCATATTGTCGCCCTCATAGAAGCAGTCGACCGGGCAGACCTCCACGCAGTCCATATATTTGCAGCGGATGCAGGCGTCGGTGACGACATAGGTCATGGTTAAGCGCGCTCCTAAATGGTCCGGCCTCGCTAAGCCATGGTGCGGCGCGGCGTCAATCGCCCGCTGGGGCGACAAGTTCCTCATAATGCTCGCGCGCCTCGACCGGCGGGCCGCGGCGGAGGGGCAGCGCGCTTATTCGAATCACGCGAACTGCGCCGTGCAGAGGCAGAGCGATGACCTGGCCGGCGCGGACCGCCTCGCTCGCCTTCGACACCCGGCGGCCGTCGAGGCGGACGTGGCCGTCCTCGATTAGTGACCGAGCGAGCGTGCGGCTTTTGACCAGGCGGATGCAGTGGAGATAACGGTCGATCCGCAAGTTCAACCTTTGTGCAATCCGGCCAAGGCAGCAAAGGCATTGCCGGGGCGCGGCGGGTCGGCGCGGCGAGCAGGCCGGTGATTGCCACGCCATTTCCAGGCTTCGCCGACGGGAATGAAGCCGATTTCGGCCATCAGCTTTCGCAATGTGTCGGGGTCGAGGCCAAGACTGGTGGCGAGCGCGCGATCGACCGGATCCTCCCCGCTGTTTGCTTTGCTGTGATGCGCGTGGGTTGCGAGCCGGTCGGCCAAGTCGATGCGCAGCCAGGTCGATCCGAAGCGGCGGAAGGCGAAAGCTGCACCACGCGGATCGGCGGAGCCGTCGAGCGTCGCTGCGGAGGCGTGGGGCAAGCGCGGCATCGGCTGACCGGCGCGAACCGCGACCAGCGCCGCGCGCCACTCGATCGCGCCGGGTTTGAGCAATGCCGGGACGAAGACGTCGAGTGCGCCGAGCCGGACTCGGTGGCGGTGGAGCGTGTAGCGATCGGCCTTGTCGAGGGTGGCGAGCTGTGCGGCAATCGCTCGGCGTGGGAGCAGTCCAGCCGAATCGACTAGCATGGCGGCTAGCGCGCGTATCCCGGGACTGCCCGCAGGATCGGCGGCGGCGACGGCGAGATGCTTGAGCACGGGTAGATAACGCGCGACCTGGTTTTCCACCCAAAGTTCGAGGCGGTTGCGGAGGCGGGCGCGGCGGGGTGCCGACAAGCGATCGAGCGCTCGGGAAGTTCGAACCGCGGGCTCGAGCAGCGACCGGCCAGGGGCGAGACGGGCAAGGACATGACCCTTCCAGGAGATCGCGAGGCCGCATGTGGGCTGTTCCGTGGTCAGACGGAAATCTAGGTCGGGTGCGTCGCACAGTGCTGCGGCGCGACGGTCGAGCTCCGCGCCAAGGCGGCGCTCGGCCGCAGCGAGCAGAAGGCGCTTATCAGCAAAGCGCGCCGTCGGATCGACGGTGAAATCGAATCCAGCGAGGTGGCCGATCGGCTCTGGTCCAACGCTGACCTCACCATCGGCGGCGACCGTTACTGGGAGGGCATCGGCACCGCGCGCGCCGATATCGCGGACCAGGACGGCCGTGCGGCGGTCGACGAAGCGCTGGGTCAATGCGGCGTGGAGAGCGTCGGACAGCCGGCCTTCGACGGCGCGTGTGCGCTCGGCCCATTTGGCGGGATCAGCAAGCCAGTCGGGCCGCTGGGCGATATAGGCCCAGCTCCGGATTCCGGCGAGGCGATCGGCAAGCGCCTCAATATCGCCAGCGACATTTTCGAGCCGGGTGACCTCGGCGGCGAACCATTCGTGAGGGATGTGACCACCCTCCCCGATATAGCTGTAGAGGCGGCGGACCATTCGCGCATGATGCATCGGTCCAACTTTGCGGAAATCCGGCAGGCCGCACACGGCCCATAATTTACGAGCCTTTTTCTCGCGCTCGGCGGCGATGGCGGGGTTCTCGGCGATCTGTTTCAGGACGGCGAGGTCGATTGCGAGCGGCGCCGGGCGGAGAAGCGGATCGTCTGAGCGGGCCTCGAGGCTACGGATGAGATCGGTAACGCTGGTAAAATCGAGGTCCGCGCTGCGCCAGTAGAGATGGTCGAGCGGGCGGAAGCGATGCTCCTCGATTGCATTGATTTCCTCATCGCTGAATTCGGGCGCGGACTCGCCGCCAAGGCCCAGCGTCCCGAAGCTTCCGTCCTTTTGGTGGCGTCCGGCGCGGCCGGCGATCTGCGCCATTTCGGGAATAGTCAGGCGACGGTTACGGTGCCCGTCGAACTTGTCCAGCCCGGCAAAGGCGACATGGGAAACGTCCATGTTCAGCCCCATGCCGATGGCGTCGGTGGCGACCAGATAATCGACCTCCCCGCGCTGGAACATGGCTACCTGGGCGTTGCGGGTCGCTGGCGAAAGCGAGCCCATCACCACCGCTGCCCCGCCCTTGAAGCGGCGCAGCATTTCGGCAAGCGCGTAAACCTGTTCTCCGGAGAAGGCGACGATTGCCGAGCGTGGGGGGAGCCGCGACAGCTTTGCGGCGCCGGCATAGCGCAGGGTCGAAAAGCGCGGCCGGCTGACGATCTCGGCCTCTGGCAGGAGTCGACGGATCAGGGGCTTCAATGTCGCTGACCCGAGGATCAGTGTTTCCTCGCGCCCCCTCGCGCGTAGCATTCGGTCGGTGAAGACATGACCGCGCTCCGGATCAATGCCGAGCTGGGCTTCGTCAATCGCTGCGAAGGCAAAGTCGCGTTCGTTCGAGCCTTCCTCTGGGACAGGCATGGATTCGGCGGTGGTCAGATAATAACGCGCCTTGGGCGGGAGGATGCGTTCCTCGCCCGTAATCAGCGCGACCTGCGCCGCGCCCTTGATCGACACCACCCGGTCATAAACCTCGCGCGCGAGCAGGCGAAGCGGGAAGCCAATGACGCCCGACGAATGCGCGCACATCCGCTCGATCGCCAAGTGGGTCTTGCCGGTGTTGGTCGGGCCAAGGATGGCCCGAACGATGCCGTCGCTTCGCGGTGACATGGCTTCAATGTGGCACCCCCCGCCCGAAGTGCAAGCCGCGATCTTCGCGAACGTGGCTTTAGGCGCTTCTTAACCACGAAGGGTCAAAAGGAGATTGGAGGCCGAATTGTACCAATGGCGCGACATGGATGTGGGCGGGGGTGGGGCAATCGCTCTGCCGCGCTCGATCGCGCCGCGCAGCTTCGTTCGATGCGCGGCCCCTGCGAGATTTACGCTGACGGTCGATCTTGCCGAAAATCCGTTCAGCGCGCGCTGGTGGCGCGGGGTGGCAACGCTTTTGCTGCTGTGTGGGAGCGTCGCGACCATCGCGCCAAAGTTTGAGCCGGTGGCCGCGGCTCCGGTCGGGGCGGATGAGCGGCAGGCGCGTGAATATCGCGAGATCGGAATATCGGCGCTCGCCGCGGGCTCGCGCAGCGGAGCGCGAATGGTTGCGAGCGATCGGGTTTCGCCTTTGCTTGCAGCACCCGAACGCGCCGCGATCGATTTAGACCTGAAGCTCAGCGCGGACGACCGGATCGATCGATTGCTTGTGCGCGTCGGAGCGGTGCCAGCGGATGCGGAAACGGTCGCAAAACTGGTGGCGAGCGCAGCGCCGCGCGGGCTTGACGTTGGCACTTCGATCAAGCTTCGTCTCGGACGCCGCGCCGCAGGCGGATTTCGGGGGATCGAGCGGGTCGCGCTTCGAGCGGGGCTTGATGTGGTACTGACGATCAACGGCGGTGCTGATGGGCTAAGCGCGACCGTGCGGCGGATCGCGGTTGACCAGCGTCCGCGCCGAATTCGTGGGCGGGTTGGCGACGGGCTCTACTGGTCGCTGCGTTCGTCGGGCGTGTCGACTGAGACCGCGACCGATTATCTTAAAGCGCTTGCGACGCGGCTCGATGTTGGCGCCGACCTTGGACCTGATGACCGGTTTGACCTGGTCATCGCCCACCGCCGCGCCGCGACCGGTGAGGAGCGCAGCGGGCCTTTGCTTTATGCGGGGGTCGAGCGTTTTGGCGGAAGTCCTGTCCAGATGCTCAACTGGACCGTCGGCGGGCGCACCGGTTGGTACGATGCCGCGAGCCTGGCGCAGATCTCCTCGAGCGCACTGGCATGGCCAGTTAGCGCCCCCGTCACGTCCAATTTCGGGCTTCGCGTCCACCCGATCCTCCGCTTTGCGCGGATGCACAAGGGAATGGATTTTGGTGCGCATTGGGGAACTCCGATCGTCGCCTCCGCCGATGGATTGGTCAGCCGGGCGGGATGGGCGGGGGGATATGGCCGCCAGGTGCGAATTGCCCATGCAGGCGGCATCGCAACCAGCTATAGCCACATGAGCCGAATGGTGGTCGCGCCAGGGACGGTCGTCCGCCAAGGCCAGCTCATCGGTTATGTTGGGAGCAGCGGTCTCTCGACCGGACCACATCTCCATTACGAAACTTACCGCGGCGGTCGCGCCGTCAACCCGCGTAGCGTGCGCTTCGCCGGTGCGCCGGTGTTCGACCGCCTGCAAGCGGCCCGGTTCAAGGCACGGTTGAAGCAGTTGCTGAATGTAGGCGCCGCGCATTAAGCAGGCAGGAAGTGCCGACGGATTGATTTTTACTAATGGCCAATGCCCTTCGCCAGCAGTTCGACCAATAGCCGTGCGTAGCGACCGTCAGGATCCAGGTCCGGGTCGTAAATAGAAAGGGTCATTCCGAGCGCTGCTCGGTCACGAAGCAGCTCGCGTAGGAGCAGTGCGAGGTCGTTGGGAGCAAGGCCCGGACTGCCGGGACAATCGACGGCCAGCATATATTGCTGATCGAGCACATCGACATCCACGTGGATCCAAAACGGCAGTGCGTGTGACTTCAGGAAGCTTCGGGCGCGCTCTGCTGTCCGCGCGGCGCCATCCTCTAGCGCTTCGAAGATATCGATACGCGTGATTGCGGAGTCATTGACGTCAGGCCACGCGAAATCCGCATCGCGGCCCTCGCGCTCCCCGATTTGGATTACGCGTTCGTCAGGAACAAGCGGCGAGGAAACGCCAGGCCAGTCGGTCATCAGGCTTTCCCCGCGGCCCGTTGCAAGCGCTAGATCCATTCCGGCTGCTGCACCGAGGCTGGTCGAAGAATCATAATTTCCGGGATGACGAAAGTCGCTGTGGCCGTCGATGTGGATCAGACTCAATTCGCTTGTCCGGCGCGCGCCCGCGAGGCATCCGAGCAAGACCGAACAATCGCCGCCAACTACCATCGCAAATTGGCCGTGCGCGATGGCTGCTTCCACCTGATCGGCGAGTTCGAGACTAAAGTCTCGCAGCGCCGGGCCGTTGAGAAGCGCTGTGCCCAATTGACGGTCTGGGCTATACGGGCGGCGCTCGATTTCGCTCACCGATTGTGGGGCGATCACCTGGACGAGGCCGGCATTGGCGAGAACGGTGGGAGCGCGCCATGTTCCCGGCTCATGTCCCGCCCGAAGCGGGCGCAATCCAAGGTTCGAAGGTGCTTCAATGAGTGCAATTGGGCGGTTCATGAATCGCTACTAACAGCCGCGAATCCAGTGACAACCCGGGCGAACGGGGCCGAAGCAGATTAGCGCCCATGCCCGCGCCAGCGCTGGATGGTCCGGCTGATTATGCCGGATTCGTCGCCGGTTTCGCGCCATAATTCGGCAAAGCTCGGGTCCGACGAAGCGGGGCGCTTTTCAGGTTCGAGGTCGTCGAAACGGACCCGGATGGGAATTGCAACCCCTTCGCCGCAGACGATGCATTCGCGGTTGCGAAGCGCCGGGATTGCATCGAGGAATCCACGCGCGCCTTCGGGCATTGCTGCCCGTACGCAGGCCTGATCGCGTTCGTTATTAAGCCGCATGGCAATGATCGTTCCGCACTGCGACAGCACGCCTTCGGCGAGGTCCGACGGGCGCTGCGTGATAAGCCCCAGCGACACGCCATATTTGCGGCCTTCCTTGGCAATGCGCTCCAATATCTTGCGCACCGCTTGGCCCTTGGCGCTGTCGTCCTTGGGGACATAACGATGCGCTTCTTCGCACACGAGCAGGATCGGGCGCTGCGCCTCGGTCCGAGACCAGATCGCATAGTCGAAGACCATTCGCGCAAGCACGGACACCACCACCGAAGTGACTTCGGACGGTAGCCCCGAAACGTCGACGATCGAGATCGGCTTGCCGTTGCTCGGCAGGCGGAACAGCTTGGCGATGAAGCTGCCCATCGAATCGCTGACCAGCATCCCTGAGAACATGAAGCTGTAGCGCGGGTCCGACTTATATTCGTCGAGCTTAGTCTTGAGCCGCTGGTAGGGGAGCGTGTCGCCCGCTCGGTCCAACTTGCCCATTTCGTTGACCAGGATCGCGTTGAGATCGGACAAGAGATAGGGGATGGGCGAATCGACGGTGACCTTGCCGAGCGTTTCGGCGGCCTTGCCCTTGGTGCGCGCCGCAAGCAGGCATTTGGCAAGAATGTCGCGGTCGCGTTCGCGCTCGGCGCCGTCGGTGGTCAACAGCACTTCGCAATGTTCTTCGAAATTGAGCAGCCAGTATGGCAGTTGGAGGTTATCGGCGTTGAACAATTCGCCGCAGCTTTTGAACGCCGCCGAATATTCGCCGTGCGGATCGATCATCAATATGTGCCCCTCGGGGCTCAACTCCGAGATGCGGTGAAGAATCAATGCGACCGAGGTCGACTTGCCGGTTCCGGTGCTGCCGAGGATTGCGAAATGCTTCGATAGCATCGGATCGACGTAGAGCGTGCCGCGAATATCATCGGTAGGATAGACCGTGCCGATCTCGACGTGCGGGCTGTCGTCGGCGGCAAAGATCGCGCGCATGTCGGCGGTGCTCACCGGGATGATCTCGCAGCCCGGGATCGGATAGCGCGTAACGCCGCGGCGGAAGTTGACCAGGCTGCCGGTGGCGGTCTGATTGCCTTCACCGAGAAAATCGACGTTGGCCACTACCGCGCCATCGTCGCCGGCGCATAATGTCCGAACGTTGGCGATCAGCCAGCTCGACCCGACCTTCATCTTGATCTGGCTGCCGACCTGGCCCGACATGGCGATCGACGGATCGGGATGATCCATAAGATGATGCATGCGGTCGGCGTGCATCGCAACGCGCGATCCGGAGCCCGCAATTTCAATTACCTGCCCGATTGAGGGGATCGCCACAGGCGAGCGATCGGAGGACGAGGCTTCGCTCGTACTTTCCTCGCTGTAACTCCCCATTTGATCGAGGAATTGCTGAAGATTATTATTGTCGGTCATTGCCGGCTTCGCCCCTGGTATAATCAAGTCCGGCCGAGGCTAGCGCAAAGCTGGTTAAGATCAGGTTAGAAGGGTGTTACCCGCGGCGTCGGAACGCCATCGCCGCGCCCCATCCGAGCAGCAGCGACAGAGAGACTGCAGCGAGGCCATAAAGGATGCCGTGCTCGCGTGCGGCAAGTGCGACATTGCGCTCGAACCCGCCTTTGCCGACCGCGACATCGCGGGTCGCGGCGGCAATAACCTTGCCGCGGTCGATGAGGAAGGTTTCGGCGGTATAGGTGCCGACCGGGACCTGGCTCGGGATCGAGATTCGCGCGCGATAGAGAACGCCGTCGGAAATCTCGACGCCATCGGGCTGTTCGCCATAAAGCCCCTGACGGCGGCGAAGGTCGAGCAGCCCCGATTCGAAGCGGCGTTCCTTGTCGGGAAGCGCACCCCCGCCGGGCGACAATTGCAGGTCGTTGAGGCCAAGCTCAAAAATCGATGCGGTGCGCTCGTCGACCAGTTCGCGCACCGGGCGTGAGGAGGCGACAGCATAATAGGACGGCGCCGAGCGGAAGCGGTTCGAATCGGCATTCATCCAGATGCCCGCGATCTTTTGTTTTTCGCGAACCACAATCGGTTCAACCGGGCCCTTGAGGACGACGACGATGTTGGCGGGGCGCTTGGGGACCCGGCCGCCGGGATAGAGGATCGCGCCGAACAGCAGCAATTGCGCGCCCGAAAAGCTGTAACGGATCTCGATCGAGCGCGACGAAACGTCCGGAACAAGTACCGGCTCACTCTGCGCGAGGAGCAGCGGAGCAAGCAGGAGAATTGCGGCCCGCTTCATAGATATTCGATCGAATAAATTTCGTCGGGCCGCCAGGCGAGGCCGAGCGCCATTCGCAGCGCGACGAGCAGGATGATGATCGCCAGCGCAAGACGAAGCAGGTCGGGGCGAAGCCGGGTCGCGAGCACTGCTCCATATTGCGCGCCGACAACGCCGCCGACCAGCAACAGTGCGGCAAGCACGATATCGACCGCTTGTGTGGTCATCGCATGGATCATCGTCGTCACTGCACTTACCGCGAGAATCATCACCAAACTGGTGCCGATGACCACGCGCGCCGCCATTCCAAGAATGTAGATCATCGCGGGGATGAGGATGAAACCGCCGCCGACCCCGAGCAGCACAGTCAAAATGCCGGAGAGGAAACCGAGCGCGAGCGGAGCAAGCGGCGACAAATAAAGGCCAGAGGCGTAGAAGCGCCAGCGCATCGGAAGTGCGGCAACCCAGCGGTTGTGGCGGGGCTTGGCGACCAATGTTGCAGGAGTGACCCAATTGAGCGCGACCAGCGAATCCCTCAGCATCAGCGCACCGATCGAACCCAAAAGCAGGACGTAGAGGAAGCCGATGACGAGATCGATCTGGCCCGAGGCCTGAAGCAGGCGGAACAGCCCGGCGCCGGTCAGGCTTCCCATTGCCCCCCCGGCAATCATCACCCCGCCAAGCTTGAAGTCGACGCCGCCGCGGCGATAATGGGCATAGACCCCCGACACGCTGGCCCCGGTGATTTGGGTGGTCGCCGAAGCGACTGCGACCGTCGGCGGGATGCCGTAGAAGATTAGCAAGGGGGTGGTTAGGAAGCCGCCGCCAACCCCGAACATTCCCGATAATATGCCGACAAGACCGCCGAGCGCGATGATCAGCAGCGCATTGACCGACAGTCCGGCGATTGGGAGGTATATGTCCATGAGCGTCGCGCAAGGCTAGCCGCACGAGCGCGGCAAAACCATGGCAAGCTCGAATATCGGCGGTTAAAAGTCCCCGGCGAGGGTCATCACTGGACCCGATCCGGGAGCGGCGCTTCCGGCAAGCCGCTGGCGGTAGTCGGCATGAACCCTAAGCGAGCGGCCGACGCGCCACGTTAGCCGCGGTCCGGCATCAATCCGGTATAGTCCCGGCTGGACCCCGCCCCACACTCCGACCCCGCCGCTGAACGATCGCCATAACGGCCGTGTGAGCGTCGCCGACCCGTCAGCGAAGAGGCTGCGGTCACGCACGCCGACGATTCCGGCCTGCAGATAGGCATCGAGATTGAACCGCGCAAACATTGGACGGTCGTAGACCCCGCCTTCCGCGAAAATGGCGAACGCGGAGCGTCCGGCGTCGCGTCCGACCGACTGGCGACGCTCGGCAGTAAGGGCCACTGGGATCCGCTCGAATGGCTGCCACCGCATTCCGCCAGCGAGCTCGGCAGTGCGGGTGACGCCGCCGACCGGGGCGGTGGTGCGTACACTAAGCGCGATTCGCGGGTCGAAGCGATAGAGGATGCGCGCGCCCGCCTGGCTGCCACCAAGCATGCCATTGGCGGCGAGCGACGAGCCGTTCTCGTTCACCGGGCCGGTCGGCTGGCTCCGTAGCATTGCCCAAGCGGTCATCGACAAGCGATCAAGGCGGGGTTGCTGTGCAGGCACGGATTGGGCTGAGGCACGGGCCGGAACGCCCTGCGAATTCGCAATCTGCGCGAGCGGCCATCGGTCGAGCGGAGTGATCGAGGCATAGCGCGCCGCCGCTGGCTCAAGGGACCAGTCGCCAACGCCGTCAAAATCGAGCTCGCGGCGCTGCGCTGGGCGCGACGAGCCGGCGAACTCCGTCCGCATCTGTCGCGGATAAGGCGTCGCATAGATCGGCGCAAAACCGCCGCCCGAAGCATATCCATAAGCAGGATAGCCCGCATAGCGCCGGGCAGGCACGGCAGCAGGATCAATCGCATAGACTGGTGCAACGGGGGCGATGGGCCCGAATTCGGTCGTGACGATCGGAGGTAGTGCCGATTGCCCGGCCGTCGTGCCGGGTCTCGCGTTTGCCGGACGTTCGAGTGCGAATGCCTCTGCCCCCGGTACCATTCCGAGGCTGACCGCGCGTATTCCAACCCAAAGTGCCAAAGCGCCGCCGACGAAGCGAAGCGACCGACTCATCGTGCAACCGCTGCGAGTGGCGGAAAGATATGGCGGGTCTTGTCCCACACTTGCAGGCCGCCGCGTTCGTGGATCGCCAAGGCGCGCTGAACGGCGAGGATGGCGATGAGATTGCCGACCACCAAGCGCGGGATCGAGTGAAGGCCTTCCATCGGGCCATAAGCGGCAGTGGTGAAACCGGCACGCATCAATATTCGCCAACAGAGCAGCAGAAAATTGATTTTCAACAGGGTGGCAAGCAGCGGCGAAGGCTCGAACGCAAGCGTCGCGCCAAGTACCCCGGCAAGTTCAAGTTGAAGCCACAATAGCGCTGCGAAATAGCCGGCAACCAACAACAGCGCGGCCAGCGGCGCGCGGCGGTCGCGCATTCGCATCCAGCGCTCTCCGATCCCGCCCGCCCAACCGAGCCGGTCCCAGCCGGTCAGTGCAATTCCCCCGACCCAGCGCGCCTTCTGGCGCACCGCGGCGGCGAGATCGGTCGGGAAATGGCCACGGCTGGCCACAATTGCGCGGCTTCCCGGGTTCGCCGGAATACGGACGAACAGGCTTCGAAGCCCAAGCGCGCCGATGCGCAAACCAAGCTCATAATCCTCGGTCAGGCTAAGCGCGTCGAAGGGCAGTCCGCCATGATCGAGCGCAAGCCGGTCGAGCGCATCGCGCTCGATTGCGCAGCCAACCCCCGCCAGCGGAATTGCAGCGCCTACGGCTTCGCGGACAACCATGTCCTTGATGTGGCTTTCGGCGAATTCATCGGCATAATGACCGCTGACCCAGCGCGATTGCGGGTCGCAAAGCGGCAACACCGGAAGTTGAACCAATGCCGCGCGCTCGACCAAAAGGTCGAACAGCTTTAGCTCGAGCGGGTGGACCAAATCCTCGGCGTCGTGAAGCACGATCGCCTTGGACCGCGGCTCGCCGCCCGCCTCATCGGCAAGGAGCGCACGATAGAGGTGGTTGAGACAATCGGCCTTGGTCGTCGGTCCGTCGACGTCGACGCGCACGGCGCGGACGCGGGGATCGGCGACAGTGGCAATCGCCGCAGTAGTCGCGAAATCGTTGCGGTACGAACCGACGTAGAGCCGGTAATCGTCGTGCTCAAACCGGGTGAGCGTTGCGCGCAACATTTCGCCAATGACCGCAGATTCATCCCAGGCCGGGATGAGGACTGCAAGCCGTCCGGGATTTCGCGGGGCGGGAAGCTTGCTTGCGAAGGCGCGCGGGTAAATTGGGTAGATAGTTACCGCCCGCCATCCGCGCCGGACGAAGTAAATCAGGTCAACGGCAAGGGCGTCGATCGCGAACAAGGCGTAACCGGCGGCCGCGAACAAGGCGAGTTCGCCGGTGATTTCGGACAGTAGGAGACCCGCGCTCATCGGCGAGGCCCGCACTTATTCCGATTGGATAAAGCCCGATAAATGGCGACAATCCCCCGAAGGTCGCGTGAACCGAGCCCGATTAGGCTAATCCAGAATGGATCAGAATGCGATAGGAAAAATCAGCATCGATTTTTCGCTCGCGCGACATCTTGCGGAGATGTCCGGCCCGTTTAGAATTGCCAAGATGACACCGCTCAACTGCTCAATTGCGATCGCGCTGACCTGTGTAAGCGCGCCGGCGCTGGCCAGGCCGCCACAAGTGGTCGCCGCAGCTGGGCGCTGGGCAGCGCTTCGCGGGGCGGTGCATTGCGAAGCCGCAAGCCTGGCGCTGCTTCCCGCGAGCCCTATGCGTTCCCAGGGCCGGGCGAGCCTGAGCTTCGATCGAAGACGGCACGGACAATTCGCGGCGTCATTGTCGCGAGCAACGCGCGCCGGGTCGAGCGTGATGCTTACGATCGGCGACACGCCCTTCCTTCTCGTTGCGCGCGGGCCGCTGGCGTGGAGCCGGGGTCCGGCGCAAGAACAGGCGATCGTCGCTGCGCTTCGCGGCGGGGGCGCTATGCGGATCGAGGCGCGCGCGGCCAATGGCTCGCGGTTCATCGATCGTTATTCGACCGAAGGGTCACCGACCGCGATCGATGCCGCTGCCGCCTGCGCCACGGCACTGCCTGCCGGGCCCTGATCAGCGTAATGCTGGTAAATCGACGGCGCCTCGACTAAATCACCCGCTTCCATGAGCGCCGACACCAATTTGATGCCGATTCCCGGCCCCGTCGATCCCGTGCCCGTCCCGCGCGCGGCGCTGGCGCGCGCCGATGGCCGAAGCGAATTGGTCGGGCTCCCGCGCGACGAAATTCGCGCGGTGCTGGAAGCCGCCGGGCTCGAGCCGAAGCAGGCCAAGCTTCGCGCCAAGCAGATCTGGCACTGGATCTATCACCGCGGTGCGAGCGACTTCGCGGCCATGACCGATATAGCCAAGAGCCAGCAGCCCTGGCTCACCGAGCGCTTCGTCATCACTCGTCCCGAAGTCGTTGAAGCGCAGGTTTCGACCGATGGCACTCGCAAATGGTTGCTTCGGACGCACGACTGCCATGATTATGAAATGGTGTTCATCCCCGACGCCGATCGCGGGACCTTGTGTGTCTCGAGCCAGGTTGGCTGCACGCTCAACTGCCGCTTTTGCCACACGGGGACGATGAAGCTGGTGCGCAATCTCGATCCCGCCGAAATCGTCGGTCAGGTGATGCTCGCGCGAGACGCGCTTGGCGAATGGCCCAAGGAAGGCGAGGCGCAAAGCGACACCAGCTACACCAGTGACGGGCGAATGCTGACCAACATCGTGATGATGGGGATGGGCGAGCCCCTCTATAATTTCGACCATGTCAAGCAGGCGCTCAAGATCGTCATGGACGGCGACGGACTTGGGCTGTCAAAGCGGCGGATTACCTTGTCGACCAGCGGAGTGGTGCCGATGATGGCGCGCGCTGGCGAAGAAATCGGGGTCAATCTTGCCGTGTCGCTCCACGCGGTGACCAAGGAAGTGCGCGACGAGATCGTGCCGATCAACCGCAAATATGGAATCGACGAATTGCTGAGCGCCTGCGCCGCTTATCCGGGGGCCAATAATGCGCGGCGGATCACTTTCGAATATGTGATGCTCAAGGACAAGAACGACAGCGACGACGATGCGCGCGAGCTGGTGCGGCTGCTCAAGCAGTATCAATTGCCCGCGAAGGTTAACCTGATCCCGTTCAATCCCTGGCCGGGTGCGCCCTATGAATGCTCGAGCGATGAGCGAATTCGGAGTTTTTCGAGCATCGTCTTTTCCGGTGGGATCTCGGCCCCGGTTCGGACTCCGCGTGGTCGCGATATCGACGCCGCGTGCGGCCAGCTCAAAACCGCCGCCGAGAAAAAGAGCCGCGCGCAAACCGACCGCGAGGCTGCCGCCGCCGCCTGATTAGGCTTGCAGTTGCAGGCGAGGGGCACGCGTGCCAAGCCACTCTTAATATGGGAGAGTGTGAATGGCCTTGATCGACCAGCTGCTCGGCAAAATCCTCAAGCAAGGCCGGCTGACCCTGATCGGCGCGGACGGCGAGCGCTCGACCTATGGCCCGGGCGGGGGCAAGGCGCTGACCGTCAGGATCGCCGACCGCAAGGTGCTGTTCGAGCTTGCCAAGAGCCCGCGTATGGGGCTCGGAGAGGCCTATATGGACGGTCGGCTGGTGATCGAGGACGGCACCATCCTCGACCTCATGGAAATGATCGTCGGCGCCAATCGCTGGGAGGATAAGGCCGGCGGGCGCGCCGCGATGAACAAGGGCAAGAGCAAGTGGAAGGCGCTGTTCCGCCGCAATCCCGCCGACGTCTCGCGGCGCAATGTCGCGCATCATTACGATCTATCCGACGATCTTTACGATCTGTTTCTCGATTCCGACCGCCAATATAGCTGCGCCTATTTTACCGACCCCGGCAACAGCCTCGAACAGGCGCAGTCCGACAAGAAAGCGCATATTGCCGCCAAGCTTTACCTCAAGCCGGGGCAGCGCGTGCTCGATATCGGCTGCGGCTGGGGCGGGACCGCACTTTACCTAAACCGCGTCGCCGACGTCGACGTGCTCGGCATCACGCTCAGTGAGGAACAGCTCAAAATTGCCCAGCAGCGAGCCAAGGAGGCAGGTGTCGCGGACCGGGTCAAGTTCGAGCTGATGGACTATCGCGCGGTCAGCGGACGCTTCGACCGGATCGTCTCAGTGGGAATGTTCGAACATGTCGGCGCGGCCCATTATGACGAGTTCTTTGCCACCTGCCGCGACCTGCTCAACGACGATGGAGTCATGCTGCTGCATACCATTGGCAAGTTCGGCAAGGCAGGTTCGCCCGAGCCCTTCACCGACAAATATATCTTTCCCGGCTACCATCTTCCGTCGCTAAGCCAGATGTGCGCTGCGAGCGAAAAGGTTCGGTTGATCGTCAGCGACGTCGAAACGCTGCGGCTGCATTATGCCTATACGCTGCGCCACTGGCTCGATCGCGCAACCGCGGCACGCGACAAGATCGAGGCGATGTACGACGCGCGCTTTTTTCGAATGTGGGAATTCTATCTCGCGGGCGCGGTGGTCGGGTTCGAAAATGGTACGATGTGCAATTACCAGGTCCAATATATCCGCGACCGTCGCGCATTGCCAATCACGCGCGACTATATGGCCGAGGCCGAAGCAAAGTATCGGGCCGCGACCTAGCTTAGCGACGCTTCAGCTCGGCCAGCAATTCTGGCGCCGGGTAAATCGACTTCAGCGCCTGCTCGATTGCCGCGGTCGATACCGCGATCGACCGCGCCATCGTCATGTCATAGGCGTAATCGTTGCGAAGCCCGTGGATGTTGCGGTCAAAATTGGCGCCGATGATGTTGGCGTTGCGGTCGATTACCGGCGACCCCGAATTGCCGCCGATGGTGTCGGCGGCATAGATAAAGTCGAGCGCACCCGCTTCGTTAATCGCAGAGCGTCGGGCGAGAAAGGCTGGCGCAAGTGCGAACGGGTCCGCCCCCGTGGCGCGTTCGAAGGCCCCGCCGAACCGGGTTCGGTAATCGGTCTTGCGACCATTCTCGACCCATCCGCCGACCTTGCCGTAGGTGATCCGAAGCGAGAAAGTCGCGTCGGGATAGAGGCTATCCCCAAACGCGGCGAAGCGCGCATCGGCAAGCCGCGCACGCGCCGCAGTGACCGGCCCGTCATAGCGTTCATCGAAAAGTTTCTGCAGCCGGCGCTGATTGGCATCGAGGCTTCGAGCATAAAGAATCATCGGGTCGGTCGACGCGGCAATCGCCGGTGCGCCGCCGTCCCAAAGCGCCTTGCGTACCGCTGGATCGCCGAGCCTGCTTCCGTTAACGAGCCGTGCAGCGAGGCCTTCGGGAGAGTCCTTCCCAAGCAGCAGGCGGGTCTGCTTATGGTCGGCGCCGAGATATTCGCGCGCTTTGGACAAGGACCATTCCATCATCAACGCATCGAGCCATGGGTGGATCGGACGCGCATCGAGCGTGGTCTTTTCCAGCAAGGGCAGCGCGCTGTCGGAATAGCCCGGAAGCCGCTCGGAATTGGGCTTCGTTCGCTCATCGGCAGCGCGAACCAGCGTCAGCGCGTAATCGAACAGGTCGCCCGATGGTTCGGCAAAGCGATATTCGGAATCGAGTGCGCGCTGGGCAAGGACCGCGCGGTCGATTTCACCCCAGGGATCGCCGATCGCACTGTTTCCAGCGCTCTTTGCCCGGAGAGCAGCCTCATTGGCGGCAAGCATGGCATTGAACGCCGGATTACCAAGTGCGCGGGTGCGACCGATTGCGCGCTTGAGGTTGTTCTCAAGGCCGTTGAGCGTGTCCTCGCCCTGGCGCGCGCGTTCTGGGCTCTCCTTCATCGCGGAGATCAGCCGGCCGCGAAGCTCCGCCTGAGTCGCCAGGAGCAGCGGCAAATTTACCTCGCGCTGGAACGCGAACTGGCTTTGAGTGAGAAGCCGCTGGGTAGAGCCAGGGTTGCCGGTCACGAAAATCGTCTCGCCATCGACCGGCTCGCGGCCGGTCCAAGTCAGATGCTGTGGCGTTGCGACCGGCTTGCCATTTTCATAAGCGCGCAGGAAAGCGCCATCTAAGGCGTATCGCGGAAAATTATAATTGTCTGGGTCGCCGCCGAAGGTCGATGCGGCGGCCTCGGGTGCCCAGACGACACGCACGTCGCTATATTTGCGATAGGTATAGAGTTTATACTGACCGCCGCCATAAAGGCTGACGACTTGGCAACGCGTCGTCACCGTGTCGGTACAGCCGGCTTTTTCGATCGTGGCGATCGCTGCGGTGCGCGCCTTGACCGCGGCCTCGCCGGTGGCGGTGCCGATCGCCTGCTTGACCGCTGCCGTCGCGTCGCGGATCGAAGTGACCACCTCGGCCTGCTGGCCTGGACATGCTTTTTCGTCGGTTCGCGAGCGCGCGTTGAACCCTTGGGCTAGGATATCCTTGTTGCCGGTCGACAGATTTTCGAGGCAGGTGGCAACGCAGTGCTGGTTGGTGAAAATCAGCCCGCTATCCGAGACGAAACTAGCTGAACAGCCACCGGTGAGGCGAACGTTGGCAGACCGCACTCGGTCTAGCCACGCCTGATCGGGTGCCCAGCCATAAGCGGAGCGCATCTTGGCGGTTGGAAAGGCGTCGAAGGTCCACATCCCCTCGTCCGCGCGAGCGGCAGCGAAGGGCAAGGAGACGGCGGTCGCGAGGAAGATGGCGGTACGGGCAAAGCGCGGCATGAAGTCACTCCTGATCATATAGAAGACTGCACGAAAAAGGGCCCGGCGCAACAGCCGGACCCTTGTTTGAAGTAGCGAGCAGGGTGTTGGACGCCGCCTTAGCGCATCTTCATCATCATGATGCGGCCATTGCGGCGCTCCTCGGGCGTAACCCGGCCATCACTGTTGCTGTCGGCCATGTCGAAGCGGCGAAGCGCGGCGGTGGTTGCTTCCTGGAGCGAAACTCGGCCGTCCTTGTTCGCATCGGCCATGCTGAGCATTCCGGGCCCGATCATCCCGCCGTGCATTCCGTGACCCATGCCGTCTCTCTTGATGACGATGCGTTCCATCCGCATCTGCCGCCCACGCGCGAATTCGTCGCGGCTGATCGTCCCGTCGCGATTGGCGTCGAGCCGGTCAAACGCCACGTTCGGGTCACGCATGGCATGGCCCGCGCCTTGCCCGTGGGGCGCATGCCGCTTGGCCAGGCGCACGCTTTGCGCTGCTGCCATTTCATTTGTCGTCAGGAAGCCGTCGCGGTTCGCATCAAGCCGGGCAAAATGCGTGCGAGTAAGGGTGTCGACTTCGACCCTGGTAAGGATCCGGTCCTCCATCGGCCTGGCGACGGGCGCCACCGGTTGGGCAAGGATTGGGACCGTAATCGCGGCGAGCGCGCCAGCAACAAGAATCCTGTGCATTCGCTAATCCTCCACATTATTTGCAATGCAAATCTATAGCGTCGCACCTGTATGCCGCTTGAATGGGCGGCGCATGGGTGGCAAGGCGCGCAGCGCACCTCGCCGTCCTCTTGTCGAGCGGGAACGCGGTGACATTCAAGGACGATGCCCGGGCCAATGACCAGCGCCACACATAAGGCCTTGGCAAGATGAGCCTCCGGCAGCAGCCGGGGAGGCGCGCGTGATCACGGCCGCAGCCCCGCCATCCCCGCCCGGTCCTCGCCCATGGTGGGAAAGCCGCTTGTTCGTCGCGGTGATGATCCTCCTCGCCTTCGTGCCCCTGCTCTACCCGCGCTTCCCGCCTCTGGTCGATCTGCCCGGCCACATGGGAAGGTTCAAGGTCGCGGTCGATGTCGCGCAAAGCCCGTTCCTCCATCAATGGTACAGCTTTCGCTGGCTAGCCATCGGCAATCTCGGGGTCGACGGACTGGCGATCCCCTTGGCCAAATTGGCCGGGGTCGAACTTGCGACCAAACTGGTGGTGATGCTGATCCCGCCGCTGACCGTGGCCGGAATGCTGTGGGTCGCGCGCGAGGTTCACAATCGCTTGCCGCCGACCGTTGCCTTCGCGCTGCCGCTCGCGTTCGGGCATCCGTTCCTGTTCGGCTTCGTCAATTTCGCTTTGTCGATGGCGCTCGCATTGATTGGATTCGGGCTGTGGCTACGGCTTGGGCGACTGGGCAAGCTTCGGCTCCGCGGTCTGCTGTTTCTGCCGATCAGCTTCATCGTCTTTTTCGCGCATACCTTCGGCTGGGGAACGCTCGGGCTGTTGTGCTTTTCGGCTGAAGCGGTTCGTCAGCACGACCGGGGCACCAGCTGGTGGAAGTCGGGACTTCGCGCGGCTTTGCACGCAAGCGCCTTGGCGCTGCCAATGCTGCTGATGCTGTTGTGGCGAAGCGGGGCAAGTGGCGGACTGACTAAGGGCTGGTTCGCCTGGGGCTTCAAATGGGAATATTTTACAAGGGCATTTCGTGACCGGTGGGAAATGTTTGACCTCATCGCACTCGGGGTCGTGCTCGCGGTGCCATTGTTTGCCTTGGTCCACCGCCGCCTAGTGCTGTCGCGCAACCTCGCTTTTTCCGGACTAATGCTTGCCGCCTGCTTTCTCCTGCTCCCACGGATAATCTTCGGTTCTGCCTATGCCGACATGCGGCTGGTCCCATATCTTCTTGCGATCTTCGTGCTCGCGATCCGCTTCAAGGCCGAAACAACCTACCCGCTGGCTCGCACGCTCGCATTCGCTGCACTGGCGTTCCTGTTGGTGCGGACCGCGGGGACCACCGTTAGCCTTGGAATCGCCGCTGCAAAACAAGATCGCCAGCTAAGCGTACTCAAATCTGTTCCGATGGGCGCGCGGGTCGTGACGCTGGTGTGGTCGCCTTGCCGGGGCTGGGCGATGCGCCGCAGCGACCATTTGCCGTCAATGGTCATCGTCCGGCGCGAAGGGTTCGCCAATGATCAGTGGCCACTCGCCGGATCGAGCCTGCTGACCACCCACTATCCGCAGGCCGGCTGGTTCAAGGGCGATCCGTCGGGGGTTGTTCGAAGCGAGGGCTGCCGACGGGAGGGCGTTCCGGTCGAACTCAGCCTGCGCGCGATCCCGCGCCAGGCGTTCGATTATCTGTGGCTGGTCGACATGCCACCGATTCCGGCCGAATGGGTAGCGGGCTGGGAGCCGGTGCGTGGCGAAAAGGGTTCGCTACTGCTCAGGCGGTCGGCAAATCCGCCAGCGGTCGCCGCAAAACCGCGACCAAGGATACGCCGAACGGAAACGGCAATCGGCCGATAAGCCCGGCTTCGAGCCCAAAGATTCGGTCGAGTGCGCGATTGACCGGCGCGGCGGGCATCGAGTCATTGGCTGCTTCGCGCCTGGTCAGCTTGCCGATCGCGCGGACCGCGGCGATGAGCGGGAACAGCAGGCTGTTGAAAGGCGACAGCAGGTCGATTTCAAAACCGGCACCGCGCGCGAGCGACGCAATTTCGCTCTTGCTGTAGCGGCAGTGGTGATGGTGAGCGACGTCGTGAGCGCTCCACATCCATTTGTTGGCCGGAACGGTGACCAGTAGCGCGCCCCCGGGCTTGAGCCGAGTGAAAATGCTTGCAAGCGATCCCTTGTCGTCGACGACATGCTCGAGCACGTCGAGCAAGGCGACCAGATCGTAGCTTGCCGCTGGAAACATCGGCAGATCGGGAAGCGCCGCGCTGGCGATTGGCTGGCCGAGACGCTTCTCGGCAATTGCCCGCGCCGAACCGTCAAGTTCGCTTGCTTCGATCCGCCCGAATTGACCAAGCATCTCCAGATTATGCCCGGTGCCGCAGCCCAACTCGAGGATCCGGGCATTGCTCGGCGGGCGAATGAAGCGCTCGATCACGCTGGCGAGAATCCTGCGCCGCGCCGTGAACCACCAGTGGTGCTGGTCGAGATCGGCCATTCGATCGAACACCGCGCGATCCATCAGCTATCGCTCCCGATCGTCTCGCGAACCACATAAAGCGGGCGGTGCTTCACTTCGGTCAGGATGCGACCGACATATTCGCCAAGCACCCCAAGCGAGAAGAGCTGCAGCCCACCGAGAAACAGGATCGCGACCATCAGCGAGGCATATCCGGGAACCTCGATCCCCGAAATCATCGTTCGAATGATGATGAAAATTGCGTAGCCGAGGGCGAACAAGGCAACCGAACCACCGACATAGCTCCACACGCGCAACGGAACGGTCGAGGCCGACGTGATCCCGTCGATCGCCAGCGTCCACAGCCGCCAATAATTGAATTTGGAAGCGCCGACCTTGCGTTCTTCGCGGTGGTAGCTGACCGAGGCCTGCTTGAACCCTGCCCAGGCGAACAGCCCTTTCATGAAGCGGTTGCGCTCGGGCATCTTGCGGATGACCTCCACGACGCGGCGGTCGAGGAGGCGGAAATCACCGGCATGTTCCGGAATCTTGTCGCTGCTCAGCCAATTGTGCGCGCGGTAATATAGGTCGGCAGTCAGACGCTTGGGCAGGCTGTCGCTTTCGCGATTGTCGCGCACCCCGTAAACCACGTCGACCCCGCTGCGCCACGCGGCGAGCATCGGCGCAATCACTTCGGGCGGGTCCTGAAGGTCGACATCGAGCGGGATCACCGCCCTGCCGCGAACGCGGTCGAGTCCCGCCGACAAGGCCGCTTCCTTGCCGAAATTGCGCGACAGCGAGAGTCCGCGAATGCGCGGATCGGCGGCATTGGCAGCGCGGATCAGGTCGAGCGTGGAATCGCTACTTCCGTCATCGATGAACAGGATTTCGAACGAGCCCGCGGCAGGATCGTCGAGCTTCTCGAGCAAAGGTACGACCCGCGCGAGGAAAACTTTGAGCGCGGCCTCCTCATCCTTGACTGGAACCACAAGGCTAAGTTCGACGTCGGCGTTCATGCGTAAACGAAGCGGCGATGGAGAGCGAAGGTCAACAGCGGAGTGACGAAAATCATCGGCAAGGTCGGCCACCAGGTCGGCCCGCCGAGATGCTTGACCAAATACCAGACGAACAATTGATTGAGCAGGAAACCAACCACATTGATCGCAAGAAAGCGCGCGCCGCGGACATGATGCTGATCGCGGGCTCCATGATCCTTGAAGCTGTAGGCACCGTGGACGAGGTAGCTGACGCCCGAAAAGAACAGGAAGACGATCGCGAGCGAAATCATCGGGTCGACCCCGGCGAATTCGGCGATTGCCCAATAGGCCGCGGCTACCGCGACCGTGATCGCTCCGCCGGCGATGGCATAGCGAAGCATCTGCACGGCAATTGCGCGGCGCTCGCTGTCGAGCCGGTTGAGGACGAATTGGACCATTTCTTCTTGACCCTCACGCCGTTAGAGCGGGGCCCGGGTTTTGCAAGGGGCGCGCAGGTTGATCGAAGCGTTGATGAAGTGGAGTGAGCGCCACTGGCGGCTGCTCGTGCTGATGTTCTGGATCGGATATGTCGTCTACGCGATCTTCAATCGCTGGGCGGCGATCCGCGGCTTCGCCCTTGGCGACACCGACGATAATCTGCGGCTGGCGCAGGTGCGCGCCTTGCTTCGCGGGCAGGACTGGTTCGACCTGACCCAGCACCGCTTTGACCCAGCCCACGGAGGGGCGAACATTCACTGGTCGCGGCTGGTCGATCTTCCGATCGCGGGGCTGATGCTTGCGCTTCGTCCGCTGCTCGGCGGCGCCGAGGCCGAGCGCTGGGCGGTAACGATTGCTCCCCTGCTCGCATTATTGCCGATGCTGTTCGGCTTGGTGCTGACCGCCCGCCGGCTAGTCGATTCTCGGGTCGTCCCGCTGGTCCTGGTAACAATTTTCTTTGCGGCATCGACCACCGGAATGGTGCAGCCGTTGCGGATCGACCATCACGGCTGGCAACTCGCCTTGCTCTCGCTCGGTCTGGCCGGTCTCGCGGATCCTAAACGTGCCCGCGGCGGAGTGACGCTCGGGCTCGCAAGCGCTGCCTCGCTTGCGATCGGGCTCGAACTCTTGATCTATCTTGGGCTGATGGGCGGAGCGACGGTGCTGTTCTGGGTCGCCGATCGTACCGAGGGCAAGCGACTGACTGCCTATGCCGCAAGTCTGTCCGGCGGCTCGGCGCTCGCCTTCCTGCTGTTCGCTTCGGAGGCCAACCGCCTTGCGGTGTGCGATGCGCTTTCGCCGGTTTGGCTTGGCAATGCGCTGGTCGCGGGTGTGGTAATGCTTGTCCTGTCCCGAGCCCCGATCGAACGCTGGCCGGTACGGCTTGCCGCAGCCGCAGGTGCAGGGGCGACGGTCGCACTGTTCCACGCGCTGGCCGCGCCGCATTGCCTCGAGCGGCTTGAGGGGGTCAGCCCGGAAGCAACCCGCCTCTGGCTGAGCCATGTACGCGAGGCGCGCCCGGTGTATCGCCACGGCTGGGAAGTGGTCGCGCTTATGCTGTCGCTGCCGATCGCCGGACTGATCGGCTGGACGCTCCTGAGCTGGCGCGCGCGTGCCAATCCTGACTTGCTGCGGCGGACGCTCGGCGTCGCGCTTTCGCCGATTGCAGCGCTCGCCCTCCTGTTCTGGCAGACGAGGACCGGGCCGGCGGCGCAGATGATGGCGATCCCCGGCGCGGTCGCAATCGCCTTCATCCTCGCCCCGCTCGCGTTCAACGCCAAAAGCGCGCTGCTCCGCGTCCCGGGAACGGTGCTTGCGGTTCTGGCGGGGCTTGGCGCAATCGTCCCACTCGTCACCGGACAGATCCCGGGTAAGCCCAAAACCGATATCCAGAAAGCGGTCGACAAGGCCAACCGCCAATGTCCTTCGCTAGGCGCGATGGCACCCGTTGCGCGGCAGCCGAAGGGCGTGGTGTTCAGCTTCGTCGACCTTGGCCCGCGGCTGATCGCGGTTACGCATCACAGTGCAATCGCTGGCCCCTACCACCGCAACGACCGCGCCATCGCCGACGTGATGAACGCCTTCCGTGGCGACGAAGTCCAGGCGCGGCGCATCATCGTCGAGGAATATCGTAGCGATTATCTGCTGGTCTGCCCGAACATGTCGACCGCCACGATCTTCACTGCCGAAGCGCCAAAGGGCTTCTACATGCAATTGATCGGCGGACGCGTTCCCGGCTGGCTCAAGTCGATCGACCTTGGCCCGGACTCACCATTCAAAATGTGGCGAGTGGTGAAGTAGATCTAAAGGGCGGGAAAGCTCTGTTTGATCCCGTCGATCACGAATTGCGCGGCCAGCGCGGCGAGAATTACTCCAAGTATCCGAGTGATCATCGCTTCCAACTTGGCACCGATCATGCGCATCAGCGGCGCCGCGGTCAGCAATGCAAGCAAGGTGAGGACGATCACAAGCGTCATCGCTGCAAGCACCACGCCCCATTCGAGCGGGCCGTCGGCGCGCCCGATAAGCAGCATGATCGACGCGATCGAGCCTGGCCCGGCAATCATCGGGATGGCCATCGGGAAGACCGAAATATCATCCGCCTCGGGCGTACCCTCGATCGCGCTGGCGCGAACCTCGCGGCGCTGGGTCCGCTTTTCGAACACCATTTCGAGCGCGATGATGAATAGCATGATTCCACCGGCGATGCGGAAGCTGGCAAGGCTGATGCCAAGCGTGTCGAGCATCGGCTCACCGAGCAACGCAAAGAAAATCAAAATGCCCCACGCGACAATCGATGATCGGATTGCCATGCGCCGTCGATGGGCAGCGTCGGCCCCGCGCGTCAACGAGGCGAAGATCGGCGCGCATCCTGGCGGGTCGATGATCACCAGCAAGGTGACGAAGGCCGAGGTGAAGAGCTCGATCATAGCCCGGCCGGATCGGCAAGCCCGGCGCGGCGATGAGCAGCGACCAGCGTATTGCGGAGCAACATTGCGATGGTCATCGGCCCGACCCCGCCCGGAACCGGAGTGATCGCACCCGCGACCGCCGAAACCTCGTCGAACGCGACATCGCCGACCAGCCTGCCGTCGATCCGGTTGATTCCGACATCGATGACGGTGGCGCCGGGCTTGATCCAGTCACCGCGGACCATTTCGGGGCGGCCGACCGCGGCGATGACGATGTCGGCGCGGCGAACCAATTCGGGCAAATCGCGCGTGCGGCTATGCGCGACGGTCACCGTCGCGCTCTCGGCCAGCAGGAGCATGGCCATCGGCTTGCCGACGATATTCGAACGACCGATCACTACCGCGTCGAGCCCGGCAAGCTCGCCAAGCGTCGACTTGAGCAAATATAGGCAGCCGAGCGGAGTGCAAGGCACAAGCGCATCGGCGCCGACGCCAAGCCGCCCGACATTTTCGACATGGAAGCCGTCAACATCCTTGGCCGGGTCGATTGCCGCTAGTACTCTGGCGGCGCTGATCTGCGATGGCAGCGGAAGTTGCACGAGGATCCCATCGACCGCAGGATCGCCGTTGAGACGCTCGATCAGCGCAAGCAGCTCAGCCTCGCTGGTGTCAGCGGAAAGCGGGTGGGAAAAGCTGATCATTCCCGCTTCGATCGTCGCTTTGCCCTTGGAACGGACATAGACCGATGACGCCGGGTCTTCTCCGACCAGGACCACCGCCAGCCCAGGCGGCCGTCCGGCAATCTTCTGAAAGGCTGCAGCCGCGTCCGCGACCCTCCCGCGCAGCGCTGAAGCGGCGGCCTTGCCGTCGATTATCCGTGCGGTCACATGATCGTCGCGCTGGTCTCCAGCGCGAGTCCCTCAAGCAGCTTGCGGATGATCTGGATCGCCAGGATCAGCACGATTGGCGAAAAATCAATCCCGCCGAAGTCGGGCAGAATGCGGCGGATCGGGCCGTACATCGGCGCGGTCAGCCGGTCGAGCGCGTCGAGCAAAGTGCGGACGAAGTTCGACGAGGTGTTGATGACGTTGAACGCCACCAGCCAGCTGATGACCGCCTGAGCGATGATGATCCACACCAGCAATTGGAGGATCATGTCGACGATAGCGAAGAGCGCGTAGAGCATGCCGCCCCTCTAGCCGCCCATCCCGCGCTGCACAATCTTCGTGAGGAGCCTGTTGCGTCCCGCCGTGCTTTGCTTGATGAAGTGCGGGAGCGGGCTTACCTTTCTGAAACAGCCATCACGGCGCGAACCTCTCGCGCTGCGCTTCGGCAAGGACCAAGGCAAAGTCCCCGGCGTCGTCGGCCCATTCGGCAAGCGGCGTCCAGCCCCCCGCGAGCAGCAGCAGCCTTGCGCCGCGCGGGCCATATTTATGGCTATTCTCGGTGTGGATGCTTTCCCCCCTGGCGAAGGCGAAGCGCTGGCCATCGATCGCGAACTCGACATCGCGCTTGGCGACCAGGTGCATTTCAACCCGGCCCTTCATGTCATGCCAGCGCGCCTCATGGGCGAAAGCGCCGATGTCGATGTCGGCATCGAGCTCGCGATTGATCCGGTGAAGCAAATTGAGGTTGAACTCGGCAGTGACGCCTTCGGAGTCCTGATAGGCAGCAATCAGCCGCTCGACGGGCTTGACCCGATCCATCCCGATCAGCAGTTTCGACCCGGTGCCAAGAATATCGCGGAAGTGGCGCAACAGATCGGTGGCGCTGCGCGGAACGAAATTGCCGATGGTCGAGCCGGGGAAGAAGCCAAGGCGTGAAAATCCGTCAATCGCGCCGGGAAGCGCAAACGGCTTGGTGAAATCGGCTTCCACCGGATGAACGGCCATGCCTGAAAATTGCGCATCGACCCGCGCCGCACTGTCACGCAGATATTCCCCGGAAATGTCGATCGGAACATAGGCGCTTGGATGGATCGCGCTCAGAAGGAGCGGAGTCTTGGTCGAGCTCCCGGAGCCGAATTCGACTACGGCACAGTCAGGGCCGGTGAGAGCCGCAATTTCGCTCATCCGCGTCTTGAGCAATGCGGTTTCGGTCCGCGTCGGATAATAGCTTGGCAGGCGCGTGATCGCGTCGAACAATTCCGAACCGCGCAAATCATAAAGCCAGCGCGCCGGGATTGCCGGAACCGGCTCGGCCAGTCCGGCAAGGACGTCGCGGCGAAAAGCGGGATCGACCCGTTCAGCAGTCCTGAGCAAGGCGAACTCCGCTAAATTGCCAGCGCGCGCCGGGCGGGAAGAAGTTGCGATAGCTGGCGCGGCTGTGACCGCGCGGCGTGGCGCAACTCGCACCCTTCAGGACGAACTGGCCGCACATGAACTTGCCATTATATTCCCCCACGGTGCCAGCTTCGGGGACGAAGCCGGGGAAGGGCAAAAATGCGCTCTGGGTCCATTGCCAAACGTCGCCGAAGGGACCGCCGCCCGGTCCCGGCATGACAGCCACTGCTCCTTCGCTCGGAAAGTCGAGCTGGTGGCCAAGACGCGGGTCGGCGGATGCTGCGAAACTTTCCCATTCGGCCTCGGTCGGAAGGCGCTTGCCCGCCCAGCGCGCAAAGGCGTCGGCTTCATAAAAGCTGACATGGGCGACCGGGGCCGCGGGATCGAACGGACGGCGACCGGCGAGCGAGAAATGCTCATTTAGCCCGTGCCAGTACAGAGGCGCCGCGTTCGATTCGCGCTGGACCCAGTCCCAGCCTTCGCTCAGCCACAGGGTAGCGGTCGAATAGCCTCCGTCGACGATGAACTCGGCCCATTCTCGATTGGTCACGCAGCGGTCGGCGATTGCGTGTGGGTGCAGCAGCGCCTGATGCCGCGGCCGCTCGCAGTCGAAGGCAAAGCCCGCCACTTCGGCGCCGATCTCGACCAGCCCCGTCGTGCCGGGAATGAACGACGCGGGCGCTAAGGGCGCATCCGCCACTGCACTCGCCGGAGCATAAGCCGGCTCGATCGGATTTTCGGCGAAGGTGGCAAGAATGTCGGTTAGCAATAGCTCCTGATGCTGTTGCTCATGCTGGATCCCAAGCTCGATCAGTGTCAGCGCCTCGGGAGGAAGCGAGGGAAAAGCCTTGCCCACCTGCTCATCGACCGCTTGCCGCCACTCGCGGATTTGATCGAGACTCGGACGGCTGATCATCCCTCGCCGCGCACGCAGGTGGCGCTCGCCCTCGCCTTCGTAATAGCTGTTGTAGAGGAACGGCCAGCGTTCGTCGTGAAGTTGATAGCCCGCGACATGATCGCGAAGAACGAAGGTCTCAAGGAACCATGTGGTGTGCGCGAGATGCCATTTGGCCGGCGAAGCGTCCGGGTGCGGCTGGATCGTCGCATCGGCATCGCTGAGCGGCTCGGCCAGTGCCAGGGTCAGCGCGCGCGTCGCGTTGAACCGTGCGGCGAGATCGGAACCTGCCTGCTCGTCTGACCGCGCCAATCGACTTCCTCCCGGCACCATAACCTTCTGCCCGGCCAGAGGTTCAATCAGCTGTCGCGCGTCGCCCCCGGCTGCCACAGCACATCGCCGTCTCCGCTCATGGCGTGAAGCCGCGCGGCGACGAACAGAAAATCGGACAATCGGTTGAGGTAAGCGATGGCGTGGGCGTTGACCGGCTCGGCAAGATGGAGCGTGACCGCTGCCCGCTCGGCGCGACGGACGGTCGCGCGGGCAAGGTGGAGCATCGACACTGCGATCGAACCGCCGGGCAGGATGAAGCTGGTGAGCGGCGCAAGCCCTGCGTTCATCGCGTCAATCTCCTCCTCCAGCCGAGTGACCTGGCGTGCAACGATGCGCAACGCATGTTCCTCGAATTCGCCACCAAACGGAGTGGCGAGGTCCGCTCCAAGGTCGAACATTTCATTCTGAATTCGGCGAAGACCCCGAGCAAGCTCGCCTCCTTCGTCAAGCGTCGCAATCGCGGCGCCGATCGCGCTATTCGCTTCATCGACTTCGCCGATCGCCGCCATGCGCGCTCCAGCCTTGCTGACACGGCTGCCGTCAACCAAGCCAGCTTCGCCGCTATCACCAGTGCGCGTGTAAATCTTGTTGAGCTTGACCATCTCTCGGAACGGCGCGCCTAGCTTCGGCCGCCGCCGGCAATCATCAGGATCAGCGCCACCGCAACGATCGCGACCCCCTGATAGAGTACGCGTTTCTGCATATATTTCTGCTGCACCGCGCCGCTCGTATCCTTGCCATTGGCCATCGCGATTACGCCGCGCACGAGGACATAAAATGTCGCGGCCATCGCCACGACAAGGATGCTGATGAGGAGGATGTTCATGATGCTCCCTATCTAGTGAGACGACAGCCGGAATCCTAGGGGAAGTTGCCCCGAAAGCAGGTCGGCAGCCAACGCCCGGCCATCGACACCATCGGCACGCATCGCGGCAAGGGTCGGGGCGAGGTCGCGCTTGGCGAGCCGGCGGCCGTCGTCGTGGAGGATCAGCGGGTGATGGAGATATTTGGGCTCAGCCAGGCCAAGCAGCATCTGGAGCAGTCGCTGAACCGGCGTCGAAGGGCGCAGATCCTCACCCCGAACCACCAGCGTCACACCCGATGCGGCATCATCGACTACGCAGGCGAGATGATAGGAGGCGGGCGCATCCTTGCGCGCGAGGATGGCATCGCCAATGTCGGCCGCACTTGCAGTAAAGCGATCGCCGTCCTCCTCGGTCCAACTCGGCCGGCCCGTGCGCTCTAGCGCGGCAGCACTGTCGAGCCGCCAACTATGCGGAACGGACGCCCGGCGTTCCGGATCGTCCGCGAGCCCCCGGCAGGTTCCAGGGTAAGCGCTTCCGGCATCGCCGTGCGGAGCGGTCAGCGATTGGGCGATGTCGGCGCGGGTGCAGGAGCAGGGATAGACGAGTTTCTCGGTCCTGAGCCGTTCGAGCGCCGCGGAATAAAGATGCGTTCGCTCCGACTGGACCAGCGGCGCTTCGTCCACCGCGATCCCCAGCCAATCCATATCCTCGAAGATTCCAGCAAGGAATTCAGGCCGGCAGCGGCCCGGGTCGAGATCCTCGATCCGCAACAGGAATCGTTCGCCCCGTACCTGCCCGATCATAGCGCTGAAAGCGTGGCCAAGGTGGAGGCGCCCCGAAGGCGAGGGGGCGAAGCGAGTGGTGATCATCACTTCACCCTTGACGGCGAATCACGGATAGTCGATTCATCTTTAAGTCACTTCGGGTTGGCATCCGGGTGGTCACAAGGGAAGCGGGCCGTTCGCCTTCTCCACCTTGCGTGCGACAGGGCCGGGGAATCGGTGTTCGGACCAACGGACGCTGGAGGCTTGCGCGAAGCATGTATCATCCTGACCTCATCCGCCAATCCGAAGCCGTTCGGTCCGAACATGCGCGCCATGTCGACAGCTGCCCGGCGCTTGTGCTCAACGCCGATTACACTCCGCTGAGCTATTATCCCTTGTCGCTATGGCCGTGGCAGTCGGCGATCAAGGCGATGTTCCTCGAACGCGTTGACGTCGTCGCGCATTATGACCGCGAAGTGCACAGCCCGAACCACGTCATGAAGCTGCCGTCGGTGATCGCCTTGCGCCAGTTCGTCCGTCCCAACGTATATCCGGCCTTTACCCGCTTCAACCTGTTCCTCCGCGACCGCTTTCGCTGCGTCTATTGCGGAAGCCATCGCGAACTGACCTTCGATCATATCGTTCCGCGGGCGCAAGGCGGACGCACCAGTTGGGAAAATGTCGCGACCGCCTGCGCGCCATGCAATCTCAAGAAAGGCGGACGCACCCCGCGTCAGGCGCAAATGCATATCGAGCGCGAGCCGATCCGTCCGACCAGTTGGCAGCTGCAAGATCATGGCAAGCGCTTTCCACCCAACTATCTCCATCGAAGCTGGCGCGATTATCTCTATTGGGACGTCGAACTTGAGCCATAATAATTTGGATGCACCCATCGAACTTGGCGCCGCGCCACGAATCCTGATTGCCGAACCCAATCGCGATTACCTCGGCACCATTGCGCGGCGGATCGCCGAAGCCGGCTATCGGGTCGCGACCGCCGATTGCGCGCAGGGCGCGATGGCCGAGCTTCGTCGCGTGCCCGCCGATCTCGTGATCGCGGAACTGACCATGCCGGGGACGAGCGGCGTGGAGCTTGTCCAGATGATCCGCGACGACGCTGTATACCGTGAACTGCCGGTGGTTTTGATCGCCGGCCGGTCCGAGCGGGACGCCGCCGTTCGCGCGTTCGAATCGGGGGCCGACGGAGTTGTCCACAAGCCCTTCCATATCGAGGTGCTAATCGCACGCATCGGCCGTGAGCTCCAACGCGCCCGGTCGGTTCAGCGGCTTAGGAACGACAATGAAACGCTCGACGCCCGCGTCGTCACCCGCGCGATCGAGCTTGGCGAAATGCGCGACCGCTGGCTTGAAAGCGAAAATAAACGGCGCAAGCTGGAGGGAGAGGTTCGCCGCGGCGGACCTAAAGCCCTTTGAGATATTCGTGCACCCGGGGCGCGGTGTCCGGGCGTTCAAGGGCAATGGCAAGGTTTGCAAGGACGAACCCGGTCTTATCGCCGCAATCGTGCCGCACAGCATCGACCGTCAGTGCGTGAAACGGCTGCCGCCCGATCAGCTCGGCCATCCCATCGGTCAATTGAATTTCGCCGCCCGCGCCCCGCTCGCCTTTTCCAAGCGCAGCCATCACTTCGGGTTGCAGGATGTAGCGGCCGACGATCCCGAGCCTTGACGGGGCGTCCGCAGGCGCTGGCTTCTCGACCAGGCCAAGCACTTCGGTTGCCGCGCCATCGGTTTTCCCGGGCGTAATGATGCCGTAGCTCGCGGTCTGCTCGGGTGCCACTTCGGTGGCGCAGACGATATTGCCGCCAAGCCGTGCAAACGCATCGACCATCTGCCTGAGCGCGCCGGGTTTGCCCACCATCAGATCGTCTGGAAGCAGCACCGCGAACGGCTCATCGCCGACAATGTCGCGCGCGCACCAGATGGCATGGCCAAGTCCAAGCGGCTGCTGCTGGCGGACCGACACAATCTCGCCAAAACCCGAGCGCGCGGAGCTTAAGGGGTCAAGACTTTTGCCGGCTTTTTCCATCACTGCCTCGAGCTCGAAGCCCAAATCGAAATAATCGATCAGGCTCGACTTGCCGCGCCCGGTAACGAAAATCATCTGCTCGATTCCGGCTTCGCGCGCTTCGTCGACGGCATATTGAATCAGCGGTCGATCGACGATCGTCAGCATTTCCTTGGGCATGGTCTTGGTCGCCGGGAGCAGACGCGTTCCGAGTCCGGCGACCGGGAAGACGGCCTTGCGAACCCGCCTGCTCACCGCGGCTCCCGGACATTATCAGGACCGGTCGTGCTCGGCGCCGGGGCGGTCGGCTCCCTCTCGGTCGGTGCGGCGCCGCCGTCGGCCGGGGGCAAGTCGAACCGATCGGCACGGCGCGGTTGCGAGCGCGTCAGCAATTCGTCCGTGCGTGCCGGCTTCGCCATCGGCGTAATTGCAAGCAGATCGTTGACGCTTGGCGTTTCGGTCGCGACCAGCGGTTTGACCGGGAGCGTCTTTCCGGGAAGCGGGCGCAGCGGCGCGACCTGTCCGCACGAAGCGAGCGCCACCGCCAGGCCAGCAATCGACAGGGCACGAATCATTGCTTCTTCCTCTTTGCGATCACCGCGCGAGCGGCAGCGATCGCCTCGCTTACCCTGACGGGCGCGGTCCCGCCAGCCGAGGTGCGCGCTGCAACCGACGCCTCGACCGACAGTCGGGGCAAGACGCGTTCGTCGAGCCTCGGGTCGATCGCCTGAAGCTCGGCAATTGAAAGTTCGTCGAGTGGCTTGCCCGCCTGCTCGGCAGCCGCCACCGCGCGCCCGGCGATGTGATGCGCCTCGCGGAACGGTACCTGCGCCGCGCTGACGAGCCAGTCCGCAAGATCGGTCGCAGTGGCATGTCCGGCAGCGGCGGCGTCGCGCATTCGCCCCGGAACAAATTCGATCTCCGTCATCATTCCTGCCATCGCCGCAAGGCTCAGGGACAAAAGGTCGTGCGCATCGAACAAGGGCGGCTTGTCGTCCTGCAAATCCTTGACATAGGCCAGCGGCAGCCCCTTCAGCAGCACCAGCAAGGAAACCAGATCGCCGACAATCCGCGCCGAATGCCCGCGAATGAGTTCGGCGGCGTCGGGATTGCGCTTATTCGGCATGATCGACGATCCGGTCGACCAGGCATCGGGTAGCCGCACAAAACCGAACGGCTGCGACGCCCAGAGGATGATTTCCTCGGCAAGCCGCGACAAATGGACCGCGATAAGTGCAGCGGCATGAAGATAATCGACAATGAAATCGCGGTCGCTGACTGCATCGATGCTGTTGGCGCTGGGTCCGTCGAAACCAAGCACGGCCGCGGTCGAATCACGGTCGATCGCAAAGCCGGTCCCGGCAAGCGCCGCGCTTCCGAGCGGGCAAATATTCATTCGCGCGCGCGCATCGACGAACCGGCTTCGATCGCGGGCAAGCATTTCGCGATACGCCAGAAGATGGTGGCCAAGCGTCACCGGCTGGCCCGACTGGAGATGGGTGAAGCCGGGCATGATGGTCGCGCAATGTTCGTCGGCACGGTCGAGCAATGTCGCTTCGAGAACGTCGATTGCCTCGATCGTCTCGTCGATGCAATTGCGGACGAACAATCTGGAATCGGTCGCGACCTGGTCGTTGCGCGAGCGCGCGGTGTGCAGCCGTCCCGCGGGCTCGCCGATCAGTTCGGCCAGCCGATGCTCGACGTGCATGTGGATATCCTCGAGGGCCGGATCCTCGACCAGCTTGCCCTCGGCATATTCCTGTTCAATCTGAGCCAGCCCCTGGTCGATCGCGGCTGCATCGTCGGCCGAAACCAATCCTTGCGCTCCGAGCATCGCGGCGTGGGCGCGGCTCGCGGCAATGTCTTCGCGCCACAATCGCTTGTCGATTGCGATCGATGCATTTATCGCGCGCATCACTGCGGCCGGGCCACCGGCGAACCGACCGCCCCACATCTGATTGGAATCGCCGTTGCGGCTGATCGTCCTGCTCCTGATTGGCTTGCTTGGGCTCGGGTGCGATAGGCAAAACCCGGGTCGCGAACAAGCTACGGGTTCGACCAGGCCGGCCAAGGGTGTTGACCGTAGCCACAAGGGCGAGACCGCTCCGGCCACCCTATTCGAAGACCCTGACGGCGCCGATTTCAGCCTTGCCGGGCTGAAGGGATCACCGGTCCTGCTCAATTTATGGGCGAGTTGGTGCGCGCCGTGCGTCAAGGAATTGCCGACCCTGGACCAACTTGCGGTGGAGCAAGATGGCAAATTAGCTGTCATCGCGGTCAGCCAGGACATGGCTCCGCAAAGCTCCGTAACGGCATTCCTTAAACAGCATGGGGTCGGCAATCTCGATGCCTATCACGACCCCGAGATGGGCCTGACCTCGGCGCTCGGGGTGCAAATTATGCCGACCACCGTGCTTTACGACAGCGTCGGCAAAGAGGTGTGGCGCTTTGCAGGCGACCTCGATTGGACCAGCCCCGAGGCCAGCAAACTGCTTAGCGAAGCTAGTCCCGCAACAGCTCATTGATGCCTTTGTTGATCAATCTCGCAACAGCTCATTGATTGAAGTCTTCGACCTTGTGCGCTCATCGACGCGCTTGACGATCACCGCGCAGGCGAGGCTTGGACCGCCGTCCTTGGCCGGAAGCGATCCGGGGACGACCACCGAATAGGCCGGCACGCGGCCGTACATCACCTCGCCCGATGCGCGGTCGACAATCTTGGTCGATGCGCCAAGGAACACACCCATTGACAGCACCGCGCCCTGCTCGACCACCACCCCTTCGGCGACCTCGGAGCGCGCGCCGATGAAACAATCGTCCTCGATGATCACCGGCCCGGCCTGGAGCGGCTCGAGCACACCGCCGATCCCCGCGCCCCCCGAAATGTGGACGTTGCGGCCGATCTGCGCACAGCTTCCGACCGTCGCCCAAGTGTCGATCATCGCGCCTTCGCCGACCCGCGCTCCCAGATTGACGAAGCTCGGCATCAGCACTGCGCCCGGCGCGATGAAGGCGCCCTTGCGAACGATTGACCCAGGCACTGCGCGGAACCCTGTCTGCGCAAAGCGCGCTGCATCCCATCCAAGAAATTTCGAATCGACCTTGTCCCACCACGGCGCTCCGCCCGGCCCACCGGCAATCGCGCCCATCGGGTTGAGGCGAAACGACAGCAGGACGGCTTTCTTCAGCCATTGGTGGACCTGCCACTCACCGTTGACCTTTTCGGCAACCCGCGCCTCGCCGCAATCGAGCGCTTCGATCGCCGCTTCGACCGCGTCACGAATTTCGCCCGCAGTATCAGTCGTAATCGCACTGCGCGCTTCCCAGGCGTCGTCGATGATCGCGGCAAGCAGGTCGGTCATTGATCGTCCTTCGTAATCTGGTCGAGCCATTCGCCGACGTCGGTGATGCGATGGTCGATGAAATCGGGGTGATGGCCGTGATTGCCGCGTTCGGAGCCATTGTCGACCCACACGGTCGTCAGTCCGAGCATTTTGGCGGGCTTCAGATTCTGCGCCATGTCCTCGACCATCAGCGCACGCGCCGGGTCGATCGCGAAAAGGTTGAGCAACCGCCGGTAACCGTAGGCATCGGGCTTGGGGCGCAGTGCGGCGGCATGAATGTCGTGAAGCTCGGCAAACTGCTCCGCGATCCCAAGTGCGGTAAGCACGCGCCTGGCATAAGGTGCGTCGCCATTTGTGTGGACCAGCTTGCGACCCGGCAGCCGCGCCAGCGCGCGTAACAGCCGCGGATCGGGATTAAGCCGGTCGAGCGAAATCGCGTGGACATCGTCAAGGAAGTGATTCGGATCGACGCCGTGATGCATCATTAATCCGGCCAGCGTCGTACCATGATCGTGAAAATGAGCCTTCTGGACGCGCCTTGCCTCTGCCTGATCGCAACTTAGCAGTCGCTGGATATAAGCGCCCATTCGCTCGTCGATCAGATCGAACAGCCGCGACGAAGCCGGATAAAGGCAATTGTCGAGGTCGAAGATCCAGTCGGTGACATGGGCAAAGCGCGAATCCATCCCGGTGCGGCCTATCGCGAATTGCCGCTTCATCAAGTGGAAAGGTTTGCTTCGGCATAAGGGTTGCTGAAAGCTATGTGTTTCCAGGGACTTGTGGAGGGGTTGCGAATGAACCGTTGGATGGCCTCGACCGCGTGCGTGCTTACGCTGGCCCTGTCCGCCTGCGGTGGCGGTGGCGGAGGTGGCGGCGGCGTCTCCTCGACTCCGCCCCCGATTGCCGGCCCGACGCCAACGCCAACGCCAACACCAACGCCTACACCAACTCCCACACCGACCCCGACGCCCACCCCGACGCCCACCCCGACGCCCACTCCGGGTCCGGCCGGGATTAATTTCGACAGCGCCGAATATCAGCGCTCGAATGCGGCGGTTTCGTCAAAAGCGATTAGCGCATGGCAATCGGGTGCGACCGGGCAGGGCGTAAAGCTGGCGGTCATCGATTCGGGGATCAACCCGGCGCTTGTGGAATTTGCGGGCCGCATCGACAGTGCCAGCCGTGACGTCGCCGGCACGCGCGCACTTGAGGACATCGACGGACACGGTACGGCGGTTACGGCGGTCGCGGCCGGGGGGCGCAATGATGCGCAGAATTTGGGGGTGGCCTTCAACGCCACGATTATTGCGCTTCGCGCAGATACTCCCGGTTCATGCGCCAACACTGCGCCGGACAAGGGCTGTTCGTTCAGCGACAGCTCGATCGGTGCCGGCATCGATGCCGCGAGGCTAGCCGGCGCGCGTGTGATTAATCTGTCGCTTGGGGGCGATCCGGCCGGGCAACCCCTGATCGGGGCAATTGCACGAGCGGTGGACGCCGGAATTGTACTCGTCATTTCCGCCGGCAACGATGGTGCGGATCCGGCCAAGTCCGCCAATGCCGATCCCTTCGCATCAAGCGCCGCGCAGAACTTTCCGGGCAAGGTGATCATTGCCGGCGGGCTCGATGGAAGCTTGACCCAGCTTGCTCCTTTCTCGAACCTCGCTGGAAGCTCGTCGCAATCCTATCTGACCGCGCTGGGCAGGAGCGTCCGAACCATCGACCACACTGGAGCGGGTTTCCTTTATTCGGGCACAAGCTTCTCGGCCCCGATCATAACCGGCGCGGTCGCCTTGATGGCGCAGGCTTTTCCGAATCTATCGGGACAGCAGATCATCGACATATTGTTCCGGTCGGCCGACGATGTCGGCGCCGCCGGAATCGATACGACATTCGGTCGCGGTCGGCTAAACATAGAGCGCGCATTCCAGCCGATTGGGACTGCGACGCTTGCCGGAACGACGTCCGAGGTGACGAACGGTTCGCTGGGCAGTGCGTTGCCCGAAGCAGCCGGCGACGGCGCGCAGGGTAAAAAGAGCTTTGGTACAGTCATCCTCGACGGTTATTCGCGTGCTTTCGCGCTCGACCTTTCTCAGTCTCTCCAGGCTGCGGAGCAGCGCCGTCCGCTCGAACGCGCCTTGTCGGGGCAAATGCGCAGCAATTCCCTAACCGCCGGCCCCGTCGCCTTGTCGCTGTCGATTGCGACCCGCGACGCCCGGCCCTTCTTCGACCTCGCCGAAGTCAAATTCGGGCCCGACGACGTTCGTCGGTCGCGAATGGTCGCTGGAAACGCCGTCGCGAAACTGGACCGGCGCACTCGGCTCGCGTTCGGAATTGCCGAAAGCGCCAAGATGCTGGAACGCAACCTTAGCGGCGCCAATGCCGGTGCCTTTCTCGTCGCTCGCGACATCAGCGGCGAACCCGGCTTCGCCGCCGCGCGCGGCAACAGCGTCGCGCTTCGCCGCGATCTGGGAAAGCAGATCGGGCTGACCCTCTCCGCCGAGAATGGCAAAGCGGTGCGCGACCTGCGTGCCGACGAGCTTGACCGGCCATATCGCCTTGCGACCGCAAGCTTCGACAAGCAGCTTGGCGCCAATTGGTTCTCGCTGGGCATGACCCGGCTTGACGAGCAGCGCAGCCTGCTCGGCGGGCGAATGGGCGAAACGCTCGGCGGCGGCGGATCGAGCAGTTGGTTTATCGATGGGGAGGCGCGGCGCGTCCTTGGCAAGGGTTTCAGCGCAGGCCTTTCGGCTCGCCGCGGCTGGACCAGCTTTGCGGGAGGTCAGTTCCAGACCTCGGCCTACGCCTTCGACCTGGCCAAGCTTGGACTGCTGTCTGACGCCGATCGCCTCGTTTTCAGGATTTCGCAACCGATCCGGATCGATCAGGGCGGCCTGTCCCTCACGCTGCCCACCGGATACGACTACACCACCGGCCTTGCGACGAACGGAACTCAGCGTTTGTCACTAAGCCCGAGCGGTCGCGAGATCGATGCCGAGCTAAGCTATGGAACCCGGCTCGGATCGGGCTGGATCGGCGGCAATCTTTATGCCCGCCGAAACCCCGGCCATGTCGCCGGAGCGACGCCTGATGTTGGAGCGGCAATCCGCGGCAGCTTCGCCTTCTAGGGCGCGGCCGAGGATCGCCGCCCCAGCCGCGGCGCGAGCATCCCGACATTCTCGCGATATTGCTCATAATCCGTGCCGAACAGATCGACCAGATCACGCTCCTCAAGGCGAATGGCCAAGACCATATAGACCGACATTCCGCTCGCGAGCAGCAAATGGCCAAGCGTCATGGTTGGCGTCGCCCAGAAGGCGATGAAGAACCCGCTGTAAAGCGGATGCCGCACGAAGCGGTACAGAAACGGCTGGCGCAATTGCGGAGCCGCAGCGGCGCGATCGCGCAAATTGAACCAGGCCTGCTGAAGCCCGAATAGTTCGAAGTGATTGATCAGGAAGGTGCTGGTCAAAACGATCACCCAGCCGAGCGCGAACAATCCCAACAATCCACCGACCAGAAGCGGATTGGTGACCTGCCAGACGACACCGTAGATCGGCCTCCACGCAACGAACAGCAGGATCAGCATCAGGCTCGCGGCGAGTACGTAGAAGCTGCGCTCGGCGGCCTTGGGCACGATCCGGGTCCACGCCCGCTTGAAACCCTGCCGCGCCATCACGCTATGCTGCAATCCGAACATCGCGATCAGCGCGAGATTGATCGCCACCGCCGTACCGACCGGCGCATCGGGGCCGCGATCGACGGTGACCGGCACCCACGGCAAGTTTCCAACGAAAGCGATCAGATAAAGAAAGGTGGCTAAGAAAATCGCATAAACGACCAGCGCGAAAGCCATGAACAAGCTGCGAGTCATTATTTGCCCCCCCGACAAATGCTGAGGGCAATGATAGCATGGTTTTCGCGAAATCCGTAGCGGTTAAACGGTAAAACTTTCGCCACATCCGCACGCGCCCTTGGCGTTGGGGTTCGCGAATGTGAAGCCCGCGGCGAAATCATCCTCGGTCCAGTCCATCGTGCTGCCGATGAGGTAGAGGATCGATCCACCGTCGACGTATAGCGTTCCTCCCGGCGTCACGATCTTCTCGTCGAACCGGTCCTCCGCGGTCACATAATCGACCGAATAGGCCAGCCCCGAACAGCCGCGCCGCGGAGTGCTAAGCTTGATCCCGATCGCCTCGGCGGGCGCGCGCGACATCAGTTCGGCGACACGCGCCTCGGCCGCGGGCGTAAGGATGATCGCGGCCGGGCGGACGCGCGTGGAAACGGTCACAGCATCCCCAATTCTAGGCGGGCCTCGTCGCTCATCTTCGACGGATCCCACGGCGGGTCCCACACCAGCTTAACCTCGGCATCACGGATCCCGGGGACTGAGAGAACACGCAACTCGACTTCCGCGGGCATCGATTCGGCGACCGGGCAATTGGGCGTCGTCAGCGTCATTGACACCACCGCGTCGCCGTCGGCATCGACCGCCACATCGTAGATCAGCCCGAGCTCGTAAATGTCGACCGGAATTTCGGGGTCGTAGATCGATTTCAGCGCCTCGATCACCGCTTCCTGTAAATCGCCGCCGGGGCCGTGCGCGTCCGCGACCGGCTTGTCCTCGGTCAGGAAACCGGCGAGATAATCCCGCTTGCGCTCGAACTCGGGTGTCACTCGAGCGCGCGCAGGGGTTTCGACCCCGCTCACTTCTTGTAGGTCGATCCGCTTGTTCATCCGAAAATTCGATTCACCTTGTGAAGCCCGCGAAGCAGCGCTTCGATATCGCTCGCCTCGCTATGCGCTGCGAAGCTTGCGCGAGCGGTCGCTGGAACGCCGAGCAATTCCATCAATGGCTGCGCGCAATGATGCCCGGCGCGAACCGCGACACCCTCATCATCCAATATGGTGCCGATATCGTGCGGATGAACCCCGGCCAGCGCAAAGCTAATAATTCCGGCACTGTCACCCGGTCCGAACAGGCTAATCCCGGGCACTTCGCGAAGCGCTGCTCGCGCCTCGCCGACCAAAGCGCTTTCATGCGCGTGGATCGCGTCGAGCCCGATCGACCGCGTCCAGTCGATCGCGGCATGAAGCCCGATTGCGCCGGCGATGTGCGGCGTCCCGGCCTCGAACCGTCCCGGCGCGGGCGCGAACGTCGTGCGCTCGAAACTCACCTGGTCGATCATCGCACCACCGCCTTGCCACGGCGGCATCGCGTCCAATATTTCCGCGCGAGCCCACAATGCGCCAATTCCCGTCGGACCGTAAAGCTTGTGGCCCGAGAAGACGTAGAAATCACAGTCGATCGCGGCAACATCGACATTCAGGCGCGGCGCGGCCTGACAGCCATCGAGCAGCAATTTCGCACCGACCGCGTGCGCGAGCCGCGCCGCCCGCCTGGCGTCGAGGATCGAGCCGAGCACGTTCGACACATGAGCAAAGGCAACCAGCTTGTGCCGGTCGGTCAGCATCGCCTCGGCCGCGTCAAGGTCGATGCGCCCGTCGGCAGTCAGCGGACAAACGTCGATCTGCGCGCCGGCCTTTTCCGCAACGATTTGCCACGGAACGATATTCGAATGATGTTCAAGCGCCGACAGCAAGATGCGGTCGCCAGCGCGCAAAGCGTTGGCCGCCCAGCTGTATGCGACAAGGTTGATCGCCTCGGTCGCGCCACGCGTGAAGACAATCTCGCCCGGCTGCCCGCCGAGCAGCGAAGCGGTCGCGGCACGCGCCGCCTCGAAACTCTGGGTCATTGTCGCCGATCGCTCGTAAACCCCGCGGTGGACGGTGGCGTAATCATGGCCATAAGCGCGGCCGATCGCGTCGATCACCGCCTGCGGTTTTTGCGCGGTCGCAGCACTGTCGAGATAATGCCAGCCCGCCGGGATCGCCGGAAATTGATCGCGCACGCTGAGTGCCGAAGCAATTGAAGTGGCGATGTTCACGCGACCGACCTCAACGCGGCGCGCGCGAGTTCGGAAATCCCCAGATCGTCGCCAGCAATCCCATCCCATAATCCGCCGACAAATCCGTCGAGCAGCAGCGCCCGTGCCGTGGCCGGATCGAGCCCTCGCGTCGCCGCGTAAAACAATTGCTCGCGGTCCAACTCGCCGACTGTCGCACCATGCGCGCACTTGACGTCGTCGGCATAGATTTCGAGTTCGGGCTTGGCATTGGCGCTGGCGCCGCGCGTCAGCAACATCGCTTTGACCGATTGCACACTGTCGGTCTGCTGCGCCTCGCGCGCAACCGCGACCTTACCCATATAGCTTCCGGTCGCGGTGCCCCCGAGCACGCTGCGAACGATCTGCCGCGACGTCGCGCCGGGTCCCAGATGGCGCACGGTGGTCACGATCTCCAACGTCGAATCACCGCCACCGATATTGGCAGCATCGAAGGCGAAATCGGCGCCATCGTGAAGCGACACGTCAAGCTCGATCCGTCCGTAGCGCGACGCATTATTGAGCGCGAAAATACTCGCCGACGCACCCGCGCCGAGCGTCAGTTCCACGCGGCGAATCTGCACGTCCTCGCCATCGGGCAGCCATATCTGCTGCAGGCGCTGCGCGGCCGAATGCAAAATGATTTGCGGTGGCGACAGCGCACTCCACACCGAAGCGAGTGCGCCGATGTCGGCATAACGAAATGCCTCGAGCTTGCGGGTCGGCAAAGCGGTCACAGGGCCGCCTCGACATAGCCTTCGCGCTCAAGCTGATGCGCGAGTTCAGGGCCGCCCGAACGCGTGATCCGGCCCTCGCTCAGCACATGCACCCGGTCGGGCCGGACATAGTCGAGCAGGCGCTGGTAATGCGTGATCAGCAATACCGCCTTGTCCGGCGCGCGCATGATCGCATTGATCCCCGCGCCAACGCTGCGCAAGGCATCGATGTCGAGCCCGCTGTCGGTCTCGTCGAGGATCGCCAGGCGGGGATTCATGATCCCCATCTGGACCATTTCCGCGCGCTTCTTCTCGCCGCCCGAAAAGCCGACGTTGACCGGGCGCTTGAGCATTTCGCTATCCATGCCCAGCGCTGCCGCCTGCGCCTTGGCCAGCCGGATAAACTCCGCCCCGGAAAGCTCGGCCTCGCCCCGCGAACGGCGCTGCGCATTAAGGCTTTCGCGCAGGAACTGCAGATAGGAAACGCCGGGTATTTCAACCGGATATTGAAAGCCCAGGAACAGCCCCGCCGCAGCCCGCTCGTGCGGCTCGAGCGCAAGAAGATCGAGCGCTTTCCCAGAGGGCGTGAAGGTCGCGGTGCCCTTGCTCACCTCATATCCCGGTCGCCCTGCGAGCACATAAGCAAGCGTCGACTTGCCCGACCCGTTCGGCCCCATGATCGCATGCACTTCACCGGCGGGCACGATGAGCGAAACGCCGTTAAGGATCGGCTTGTCGGCAACGGTGGCGTGGAGGTTGGTAATTTCAAGCATCGTCATTGATTTCCGCGTTTAGGCTGTAGCGCTTGTGGACTCGGTCCACCGGACGGCCGTCCGCAAGCGGCACCGATCGGTCCAGCGCATAATCCTGGAACCCGAGCTTGCTGTAGTAGGCAAGCCCTCCGTCATTGTCCGCGCGGATCGTCGCGTTGATCGCGGTCAGGCCAAGGTTTTCCGCCCTTTCGCGGGTCGCGGAGAATAGCGCAGTGCCGACCCCTCTCTGCTTGCCATCGACGCGGACATAGGTGCCGATATCGCCCCAATCATCCGGAACGGGATGGCCGAAGTCGCCCAAAATCTGGAAACCCTCGGGCCGACGGCTTACTGGGTCGATCGCAACAAATGCGCATAGAACTTGCGGGCCAATCAGATATTGGCCGGCGAAGGCCTCGGGCTCGAACGGCTGTTCGAATGCCGTGGTCCCACCTTTCGCAATAATCCCGTTTATGACTTCGGTGAGCTCGGCCACATCATCGGGTTCGACCAGGCGAACGTCGAAGCTCATCCCACGCTCCCCTCAAGGCTGATCCCAAGCAATTTCTGCGCTTCGACCGCGAACTCCATCGGCAGTTGCTTGAGCACTTCCCTCGCAAATCCGTTGACGATCAGTGCAACCGCGCTTTCCGCGTCCAGCCCACGGCTCATCGTGTAGAAAAGCTGGTCGTCGCTGATCTTTGAAGTGGTCGCTTCATGCTCGATCTGCGCACTTGGATTTTTGACCTCGATATAGGGCACGGTGTGCGCACCACACTGGTCGCCGATCAGCAGCGAATCGCACTGGGTAAAATTGCGAACCCCCTCCGCACCCGCGAGCACCCGCACCAGTCCGCGATACGTATTGTTCGACCGCCCGGCACTGATGCCCTTCGAAACGATCGTCGACCGCGTGTTCGCGCCGATGTGCACCATCTTGGTCCCGGTGTCCGCCTGCTGGCGATTGTTGGTCAGCGCGATCGAATAGAATTCGCCGACGCTTCCTTCACCCTTCAAAATACAACTCGGATATTTCCAGGTGATCGCGCTTCCGGTCTCGACCTGAGTCCAGCTGACCTTCGACCGCGCACCCGAGCACAAAGCACGCTTGGTGACGAAGTTGAAGATCCCGCCCTTGCCTTCGGCATCGCCCGGATACCAATTCTGGACGGTCGAATATTTTACCTCGGCGTCCTCATGCGCGTAAATCTCGACCACCGCGGCGTGGAGCTGATTCTCGTCGCGCATCGGCGCGGTGCAGCCTTCGAGGTAGGAGACGTACGACCCCTTTTCGGCAACGATCAAAGTGCGCTCAAACTGGCCGGTATTCTCGGCATTGATCCGGAAATAGGTCGACAATTCCATCGGGCAGCGTACGCCCTCGGGCACAAGTACAAAGGTGCCGTCCGAAAACACTGCGGCGTTGAGGCAAGCGAACACATTATCGCGCTGCGGAACGACGCTTCCAAGATATTTGCGGATCAATTCGGGATATTCGCGGATCGCTTCGGAAATCGACAGAAAGATCACGCCCGCGCGCTTCAATTCCTCGCGGAACGTCGTCGCGACCGACACGCTGTCGAACACCGCGTCGACCGCAACCTTTCGCGCGCCCTCGACCCCCGCGAGCACCTTCTGCTCCTCGATCGGGATTCCGAGCTTCTCGTAAACCCGCAGAATTTCGGGATCGACCTCGTCGAGCGACCCAAGCTTGGGCTTGGCCTTCGGCGCAGCATAATAAAAGGCGTCCTGATAATCGATCTTGGGAATATCGAGCTTGGCCCAGTCGACCTCTTCCATTTCGAGCCACGCGCGATAGGCCTTCAACCGCCACTCGAGCATCCATTCAGGCTCATTCTTCTTGCCCGAAATGAAGCGGACCGTGTCTTCGGACAGGCCCTTGGGCGCGAACTCCTGCTCGATGTCGGAGGAAAATCCCCATTCATAATCCTTGGCCAGCGCTTCATGCGCTTTGCGGTTTTTGAGCAATTCGGTCATTGCGCGAGTTCCTGAAGGCTCACTGCGCCGAGTGCACCCCGCACCTTGGCGCCGACGATGCCCATGTGCGGCTTGACCCGGCAGTGCGCGTCCAAGGCGCAGTCCGAAACCTCGTCCGAGCCTGCACATTGTGTCATCGCGATCGGCCCTTCGACCGCCTCGACGATGTCGGCAAGGCTGATTTCGGTGACGCTCCGCGACAAGGTGAACCCGCCCCCGGCACCGCGCGCGCTGGTCAGCAGCCCGGCACAAGCCAGCTTGCCCATCAGCTTTTGAGCGGTCGGCAATGGAACCCCGGTCTCGGCGGAAATGTCTGCCGCCGACAGCCGGGCGCCACCGTCACGGCGTGCGGCGGCGGTCATGATCACGACTGCATAGTCGGCAAGATGGGTGAGTCGCATGTCTAATCGGAGCTTTCCAGTCCGATTTAGGCGTGGACCACCGAAAACTCAAGAGTCACGTAAGCGAAAGGCTGGCATCCATGTTCGGACGCCAGCCCTCATTTAACCACTTCAATCAGTTACCGCTCCCGCGCGATCCACCCGTCGACCCGCGCCTCGAGCATCTCCAACGGCATCGATCCCGCCAGCAAGATCGTATCGTGGAACGCGCGATCGTCATATTTCGCACCCAGTGCCGCCTTCGACTTGGCGCGCAATTCCTCGATCTTCAGCTTGCCTACCATGTAAGCGGTCGCCTGCCCCGGATAGACGATGTAGCGCTCGATCGCCTTGACGATCCCGCCTTTGGCATCGGCGCTATTGTCCTCGACATATTTGATCGCCTGCTCGCGCGTCCAGCGCTTGTGATGAAGCCCTGAATCGACCACCAGCCGGATTGCCCGGTGCAGCTCAAGCTGCAGGCGGCCGAAGTTGCGGTAGGGGTCGGTGTAAAGCCCCATCTCCTTGCACAATTTCTCGGCATAGAGCCCCCAGCCTTCGTCGGTCGCGGTATAGCCGCTGAACTGGCGGAAGGGCGGAACCTCGCCCTTGCCAAGCTCGCTCAACAGCGCGCCCTGCAGGTGATGCCCGGGAAGCCCCTCATGGCAATAAAGCGCCTCGACCTCGGTCGAAGGCATGTTCTTCATGTCGTATAGATTGACGTAATAGGTGCCAGGACGCGACCCGTCGGGCGGCGGGTCCTGGTAAAAAGCCTTGCCCGCATTCTTCTCGCGGAACGGCTCGACCGCCTTGATCAGCAAGTCCGACTTAGGCAGCCGACCGAAATATCGCGGCAAGGCCGCCGCGACCAGCGCCTGCGCCTTGAGCGATTCGTCGAGGTAGCGCTGCTTTCCCGCGGCGGTGTTGGGGTAATAATATTGGCTGCCGTCGCGGATATGCGTGAAGAATTGCTGCAACGTCCCGGCGAACCCGACCTGATTCTTGATCGCGGTCATCTCGCCGTGAATCCGCGCGACCTGCGCCAGCCCGAGCGAGTGAACCTGGTCGGCATTGAGGTCCGTGGTCGTGTAAAATTTGAGAAGCGCCGAATATTGCGCCGCTCCATCCTTGAATCGCCATATGCCGTCGTCGGTCCCGGCGCGCTTCGCCTGCGCGGTGAGCAAGGCAATCATCCGCCGATATGCGGGCGCCATCGTCCCGGTCATCGCGGTACGCGCGTCGGCGATCAGCGA
>DATLXR010000008.1:0-81105 GCA_035575595.1 Sphingomicrobium sp. | reverse complement strand
AATGGTGGCTGACGGTACTGAAGAACTGGCGAGTGACATTTCGAGTTAGTGCGAGCTCGGTGCCAGTTGAAATGGTCGACTAGGCATTTCGAGGACCAGCAGTGTTCCCTCTTTGTTCTTGACACGCAACAACGATTGCGCATCAGAGGATCATCCGAAACTACCACATCATAAGTATGACCCTGATGTGACTTCCGAAGAAGCAGCTTTTCGCTCTTTGATACCCAGTCGGACTCGGCAATAGACATGGCGGCGCAAATACGCCCCTTTTATAAGCGTCTTCTCCGTTATTGGCGAGAGTATGGCGGCCTTTGGGGGACTTTCGGGTCGCCTCTTTTTTTGACGGCGCTTGCTATAAGCCTTCTAGGGTATGATTGGTGGCCGAGTTCCGAGTGGCGACCTCTGAGTCTTCTCTAATACCTAGTCTCTTAGGATTCAGTTTAGGGACTTATGCAATTCTTTTTAGTCTAATGACAAATCGACTAAAAAAATCGCTTAGGGCTGTAGTCAATGATGGAGGTGTGCCCTATTTAAGAGAGATAAACGCAACGTTCTTTCACTTTATATTTATTCAAGTGATAGCTTTGATATGGGCTGTGGCTTCCAAAAGTTCGTTGATTTTTGACTTGGCGTCAACGTTTGGGAAACAGAAAGACCTTTTGAGAACTCTGGAACTCCTCGACGCTATTGGTGGTTTTATCGGAACGTTTCTTCTTGTTTATTCAATAACATTGATTATAGGCGCAGCTTTAGTAGTGTATCGCATTGCTTCAATTGTTGATCCGCATGGCGATTGACTCAGGACTACTGTAGCGATGACTTGCCACGTTCGGCGTGGCTGGCGATAAATTCTGCGGGGCCAACGTGGTGCGGGAAGTTGAAAGCGGTCAAATCTATGTTCGGGATAGGGAGAAGAGTGGCCGCGGACCAAGTCCGGGGTAGCGGGCGCGTGTTTGCCGATCGCCACAAAGAGGCAACTCAGGGCAAGCTTATGAAACTATCGAGCACTCGCTTCCTCCCCGCGTGCTCGAACTCGATCTCGAGCTTATTGCCTTCGATGACTTCGATTTTGCCGTAGCCGAATTTGCCGTGGAAGACGCGTTGGCCGAGGCTTAGGTCTTCGCGGCCTTTGTTGCTCAGGGAGACGGCCGAGGCGCGGGATTCCTGAGGGGTGCGGGAGTAGAGGCTCGTGCGACCCCTCACCCCGCTCCGCTGCGCGGAGTCGCCCTCTCCCTCAAGGGGAGAGGGGTTCAGCGCGCGCTGGAAGCCGGGGCCTCGGGCGGCGTTGCGCATGGCTTGCGCGGGGCCGAGGTGGGCGAAGGGGTCGGCGTGCTCGCTCCATTGCGCGCGCCACAGGCTTTCGCCGCCGCTCATCGTGGTTTCGCTGTCGATGTGATCTTCGGGCAATTCGGCGACGAAGCGGCTGGGGATGCTGCTGGTCCACTGGCCGTAGATGCGGCGGTTGGCGGCGTGGAGGATGGTCGCGCGGGTCCGGGCGCGGGTGATCGCGACATAGGCCAGGCGGCGTTCCTCCTCGAGCGCGGCGGTTCCGCCCTCGTCGAGCGCGCGCTGCGAGGGGAAGACGCCTTCCTCCCAGCCGGCGAGGAACACCAAGGGGAATTCGAGGCCCTTGGCGGCGTGGATCGTCATGATCGTGACCTTTGGCTCGCCGCGCGCTGCGTCATTGTCCATCACCAGACTGACATGTTCGAGGAAGGCGCCGAGGGTTTCATATTCCTCCATCGCGCGGGTAAGCTCGGTGAGGTTTTCGAGGCGGCCGGCGGCTTCGGCGCTGCGCTCGGCCTGGAGCACGGCGGTGTAGCCACTTTCGTCTAGCAGCAGGCGGGCAAGCTCCGGATGGGGCAGGGTCGCGGCCTGGCTGCGCCATTTGGCGATGTCGCCTACGAACCGGCCGAGGCTCCGGCGCGCCTGCGGAGTGAGTTCGTCGCTGTCGAGCATCTGCGCCGCGGCGAGGAGCAATGGCTGACCGGTGGCGCGGGCGAAATTGTGGATCCGGGCGACCGCCTTGTCGCCGAGCCCGCGCTTGGGGATATTGACGATGCGGTCGAAGGCGAGGGCGTCGGCGGGCTGGGCGACCAAGCGCAGATAAGCGAGCGCGTCGCGGATTTCGGCGCGTTCGTAGAAGCGGAAGCCGCCGACGATCTGATAGGCGAGCCCGATGGCGATGAAGCGTTCCTCGAATTCGCGGGTCTGGAATTGGGCGCGGACCAGGATCGCGGAATCGTCGAGCGTTCCGCCGCCGCGCTGGTGGTTTTCCAATTCCTCGCCGACGCGGCGCGCCTCTTCGGGGCCGTCCCAGACACCGATGACCTTGACCTTGTCGCCTTCATTGTGCGCGGTCCACAAGGTCTTGCCGAGGCGGCCACTGTTATGCGCGATGAGGCCCGTCGCGGCGCCGAGGATGTGCGGGGTCGAGCGGTAATTCTGTTCGAGGCGGATCACCGCGGCGCCGGGGAAATCGACTTCGAAGCGGAGGATGTTGGCGACCTCGGCGCCGCGCCACGAGTAGATCGACTGATCGTCGTCGCCGACGCAGCAGAGGTTGCGACGCGGTTCGGCAAGCAGCCGGAGCCACTCATATTGCGACGAATTGGTGTCCTGATATTCGTCGACGAGGATGTAGAGAAAGCGCGCGCGATAGGCCTCGAGCACGTCGGGGTGGGCGCGGAAGATGATTAGCATGTGCAGCAAAAGGTCGCCGAAATCGCAGGCGTTGAGGGTGCGCAGTCGGGCCTGATAGGCGGCGTAAAATTCCTGTCCGCGGCCCTGAGCGAAGGCCTCGCTTTCGGCGGCGTCGAGCTGTTCGGGGGTGAGGCCGCGGTTCTTCCAGCGGTCGATCAGCCCGGCGAGCTGGCGCGCGGGCCAGCGCTTCTCGTCGAGGTTGGCGGCGAGGATCAATTGCTTAAGCAGGCGCAGCTGATCGTCGGTGTCGAGGATGGTGAAGTTCGACTGGAGACCGACGAGCTCGGCATGGGTGCGGAGCATTCGCGCGGCGACCGAGTGGAAGGTTCCGAGCCAGGGCATATTTTCGATCGCCCCGCCGGAAATTGCGGAGACGCGCTCCTTCATTTCGCGCGCGGCCTTGTTGGTGAAGGTCACGGCGAGGATCTGGCTCGGCCAGGCGCGGCGGGTGGCGATGATGTGCGCGAGGCGGGCGGTGAGCGCGGCGGTCTTGCCCGTGCCCGCGCCGGCAAGCATCAGCACCGGGCCCTCGGTGGTCAGCACCGCCTCGCGCTGGGGCGGGTTAAGGCCGTTTAAATAAGCAAATGGAGCGGACCCTCCGGGGGAGGGTGCGCGGCTGCCTGCTGGTTCGGGGCTGGGGGCGGGGAGATCGGGCACCGATTCGATTTAAAGAGCGCGGAACAGAAGGGCAACCGCGCCGATTGCAGAGTTATACGCGATATCCCCGTTATCCACAGGCATGAGCATGCTTTTTTCGCTTTGAGCGACTCGGGACGAGGGTCATAAGGAATGGGTGATCGGGACGGAAGTCCCAGCCTCCCCGGATGGTCGGCAACGACAGGAAGGGCGAGGAAGGGACGGAAGGTCCGATCTCCACCGGCAGGCGATGATGCGAGACTTCGGTTTCTATTCGGACCAGCCGGCAGAGGCGCCGGAAGAGCCATTCTTTCCTGCGCGATACGCGGCACTCTTCGGAGAGCAGGCGGCGCGAAAGGGGAATGGTCCAAGAAGGGCCGCGGAAGCACGAGGAACCCGTCTTCGGATTGGGATCCACATGTGAAAGCGACGCCTGAGCTGGTGAGCCAGGATCGAGGAGCGGAAGACCTTCGGGTCATCAAGCTGACGAACACCGGCGGATCCTTCGCTCGGCGCAGATGGGGGCTGGCAGCAATGCCGGCCCCCATTTCTATTGGCGCTCAGCCGCGTGGAATTTGGCGGCTTCGTTTTTGTTAGGGGACGTCGCGGTAGGGTAGCGGCGCCGACACGCCGGCTGTGCGCTACTCCTCATCTTCCTTGAAATTTTTGATCGGTTTTAGCGCACCGAATTTCTCGTCGAGCGGCTCGTGGCCCAAAGGCCGCCAGTCGATCTTTGATTCCTTGCAGACGGTGTCGGGGAGCCGGTCGAGGAGGTCGCGGATGAGGGTCAGGCGGCCGCGTTTCTGATCGTTGAAGTCGACCAAGGTCCACGGAGCATGCTTGGTGTGCGTTGCTTGGAGCATGGTCTCGCGCGCGGCGGTGTAGTTGGCGTAATGCTTGCGCGCGGCCTGATCGACCGGCGACAACTTCCACCGTTTGAGCGGGTCGGCGAGGCGCTCGGCGAAGCGCTCCTCCTGCTTTTCCTGATCGCAGCTCAGCCAATATTTGAACAGGATGATGCCGTCATCGACGAGCATTTTTTCAAATTGCGGAACGGTTTGGAGGAAGGCTTTGACCTCGTTTGATTTGGCGAAGCCCATGACTTTCTCGACGCCGGCGCGATTGTACCAGCTGCGGTCGAAAAGCGTGATCTGACCCTTGCCCGGTAGATGGTGAATATAGCGCTGGAAATACCATTGGCCGCTTTCGCTTTCGCTCGGCTTGCCCAGCGCGACCACGCGGCATTGGCGCGGGTTGATCTTGGCGGACATGGCCTGAATAACACCACCCTTGCCGGCGGTGTCGCGCCCTTCGAAGAGGACGATCAGTCGTTGGCCGGTGACGGAAATCCATCGCGCCAGGTCGACCAGTTCGGCCTGCATCGGCTCGAGTAGCTTCTCATATTTCTTTCGCTTCATCGTCAGGCCTCCGCGACCAGTCTTAGCCCGGTAGAGGCCCGTAGATATAGGTTGGGCGGCGGCTGATTGGCCGCCGCCCTAAATGTAACGTCAGTCGGTTAGGCTTGATGGAACCTGACCGCCGTTGGCGGCAAGCTGGCGCATCACTTCGCGATGAAGCCAGATGTTCATTTCCGCACTGCCGTCCTTATTGCCCGTGTAGCCGAGCTCGGTCGCAAGTTCCTTGCGGTTGTCGAGGCTCGAATCCATCCCGAGCAACTTCATCAGGTCGACGATCGAGGTCTTGTAGTTGAGGTCGGGATTGCCCTTTTGAGCAGCCATGTCGTTGAGGGTCCGCTCGACATCGACCCCGCCGCCGCCGCCGCCGATCGACGGACTGGGCTGCGAGCCGGCAGGAGCGCCGCCCGCCATCCCGGCGGGGATTTGCGGGCGCGAGGCCGGATCGGCACTTGCCGACTTATGGCCGAAGATGGCGTCTTTGATCTTTCCGAAAATGCTCATCTTGCCGGTCCTTATGCTTCGAGGTTGTGCCTGAGATCGCGCATCTGGTCGTGGCCGCTGCGGACCGAACCGTAGGCGGTCTGGATCAGGCTGCGGCACTCGGGAGCGAGATTGTCGTCGGCGAGCGCGGCTTCATATTTGGCCTTGATGTGGTCTTCGCCACGCTCGACTTCATTGACGATAGCCTTGTCATCGCGCGCGGTGACGGCTGCCTTGAGGTTGAGGAAAGCGCGGTGGGCGCCGGCGAGTACAGTGCCGTCGTCCTCGGGATTGCCGCCAAGGCGGCGGACTTCGGAGCGGAGCTGTTCGGCGACCGATGAGCGCTCGCTTGCGCGGGCGGTGAACATTTCGGCGAAGCGCGGGCTTTCGACGGCCTCGGCCGAGGAGCGATAGCCATCGACGCTATCGATGGTCGTGGCGATAAGGCCGTTGAGGGTCGAAATATCGTGGCTGGTGTCGGTCATTGAACAACTCCGAGGGAGGAAGGGGTGATGCGGGTCAACGCGCGGGAGGGGCGGAAGGTTCGCGCCAACCAAGTTTGTTGCGGCAAAGGGTGGCGCGGGCTGGCCGGGCGGCGGCTTGCCAGCAGGCGTGGGCTGTGCATCAATGCGGAATGAAGTTTTTCCCCTTGAGCGCGCTCGCGTCGATTGCACTTTGGGCGGCTCCGGCCGCCGCCGCCCCGCCGCTCGAGCCGACCGGCAAATGGGTGGTCGATTTTGCGCCGAGTCAATGCACTGCGGCGCGGGATTACGGGACCAAGGATAAGCCGCTCGCACTGGTCTTGAAGCCATCGGCGGTCGGTAGCGTGATGACGATGGCGAACGTCCGCGGCGGCGCCCTGGCGGATATTTTCCAGCGGGATGCCGCGCTCCGTCTCGATCAGGGTCCGTCGATGCCAGTAAGTCTGTTGGCATTCAGCCCGCCAGGACAAAAGCGGCGCGTCGAGATGATCAATTTGCCGCTCGAATCCTTTGCGCTTGTGCGCCAGTCGAAGACCCTGTCGATTGCGGGGAAGGGGGTGAGCTTGAACTTCTCGCTGGCGGGAATGATCCCTTTGATGAAGGCAATGGACAGCTGCCTTGCCGACCTCCAGCAGGTGTGGAACGTCGGCGAAAAAGCTCAGGCCAGGCTCAGGAGGGGCCCGATGTCGACCAATCCGCTCCGTGGCTATTTCAACGCCAATGATTACCCCGGCCTAGCCATACGGCAGGAACAGTCGGGCCTGGTCGAATTTGCATTGTTGATCGACGAAACCGGCAAGGTTGCGGACTGCACCCTTATCAAGACCAGCGGAGTGGCGGCGCTCGATGCGCAATCCTGCGCGGTCATCAAGAGGCGTGGGGCATTTCTTCCGGCGCTTGGGCTGGACGGCAAGCCGGTCAAGGCGGCGACGACGCATCGAATTCGCTGGGAATTCCCATGATTTCCGGCGTGAGTACATGCGGCGAACTACAGGAGGGCTCACGATGAAGTCGCGTTCGAGCTGGCTGGTGATTGTCGCGCTGATCGCAGGATTGCTGCTGGGCGCGCTGGCGGGGTCCGGGGGCGGCGGTTGGCGCGAACCGGCCGTGGAGGCGGCGTCGACGATCGGCGGTTTGTGGCTCGACGCGTTGAAGATGACGGTCGTGCCGCTGATCGTTGCGCTGCTTGTCACCGGGATTGTCGCTGGGGCCGAACATGCTCGCGCCGGGGGCACTGCGCGGCGCGCGATTATCTGGTTTGTGTCTATTCTGACCGGGTCGGCGATTATCGGGGCGCTAATGACGCCGCTGCTCGTGTCGCTGTTTCCGCTTCCCGAGACAGCGGCGGCCGCGCTTCGTGCCGGGCTTGCGTCGGTTGATTCAAGCGCGACCGAAACGCCGGTGCCGGGCGCGGGCGAGCTTCTGCGCAGCTTCGTCCCCGACAATGTGGTCAGCGCCGCCGCCGAGGGGCGGACCCTTGCGCTCGTCGTCTTTTCGCTGCTGTTCGCCTTTGCAATCGCCAGCCTGCCTGCGGGCAAGCGGCGCCTGCTTGGCAGTTTTTTCGATGCGGTCGGTGATGCGCTACTGGTAATCATCGGCTGGGTGCTGTGGCTTGCCCCGATCGGCGTATTCGCGCTCGGATTCTCGGTCGGAGCCGGGGCGGGAGCCGCGGCGCTTGGTGCGGTGGCGCATTATATGGCGATCGTCAGCGCGGTCGGACTGGTGGTGATCATCGTCGGCTATGCCATTGCACTGGCGGTGGCGCGCTGGTCCCCGGGCGAATTCCAGCGGGCGATGTTTGCGCCCCAGGCGGTTGCAATTTCGACCCAGTCGAGCCTCGCTTCGCTCCCCGCAATGCTGGTTTCGGCCGAGGCGCTGCGCGTGTCCGAGCGCGTGCGCGCGATCGTCCTGCCGATGTCGGTCGCCTTGTTTCGTGCAACCGGCCCGGCGATGAACATGGCGGTTGCGGTCTATATTGCGCATTGGCTTGGGATCGAGCCGACCCTTCCGCAGATGCTTGCTGCAACCGCGGTTGCAGCGGTGATGAGCTATGGCTCGGCGAGCTTGCCGGGCCAGATCAGCTTCATCACTTCAATTGCCCCGATCTGCCTTGCGCTGGGGGTTCCGATCACTCCGTTGGCGCTGCTGGTCGCGGTCGAGAATATACCCGACATCGTCCGCACTCTTGGTAATGTCACTTTGGATGTCGCGGTAACGGGCGCAGTTGCGCGTGGCGAGAAAGAGATCGCCGAAACCGCGCCGCATGGCGAAGCCGCAATACCCGTGGTCGCATCGACTGGTGCACCTCCGACGATGGCAGGCAGCTCGACCGGACCACCCGCCATCTAGGAAGAAGGGACGCGGGGGCTGAGAGCCTAGCGCCCTGCGATTTGCCGTACCTGATCGGCATAGAGCCGCCCGACCGGCTGTTCGCTACCGTCCTCGAGCCGAGCGCTCCAGCGCCCCGAGGGATTGCGCGAGAAGCCCTTGATCGTATCGCGGCGAACAATTGCCGAGCGGTGGAGGCGGACGAACAGCGCCGGGTCGAGTCCTTCCTCCAGCGCAGCCATCGAATGGTGGATCAGCCAGCTGCGCTTGCCCACGTGGAGGCGCATATAGTCCCGCTCGGCCGAAACGCGGTCGATGTCATGCGCGGCGATGCGCACCAGCCCGCTCAAGTCCGATGCCCAGAATTCTTCGAGGTATGGCGTTTGGGGGGCGGAATCCGCCTTTCCCGACGTGTCTCTCTGCCCCAGAAAAGCGCGGGCGCGATCGACTGCACGCGCCAGCCGGTCTGAATCGGCGGGCTTCATCAGATAGTCGACCGCTGCAACTTCGAATGCGGCGACCGCGAACTGGTCAAAGGCGGTGATGAATACCACTGCGGGGGAGAAGGGCAGGCGCGAGAGGCCGCGCGCGACTTCGATCCCGTCGAGCCCGGGCATGGCGATGTCGAGCAGGACGAGGTCCGGGCGATGCAACTCCGCCTGGCGAAGCGCGTCTTCGCCGTCATGGGCGATTCCGGAGAGGGTCGCGCCCTCTATCCGGCCGATCAACATGCCCAGCCGGTCGGTCGCCAGCGGCTCGTCGTCAGCGATCAATATGCGGAGCGGAACGTCAGTCATCGCTGTCGATGGGAATAGCCAGCGACACTTGATAGCCGCCCGCGATCGGCCCGAAACGGCAATCGGCACGGTCGCCATAATGGGCATGAAGCCGCTGGCAGACATTGGAGAGGCCGAGACCGGTGCCGTCGTGCGCCGGTGCGGGCGCAGGAACCTTAGCCGCGCCAATGACGAGTTGATTGATTACGTCGATTTGGATTCTGCCTCCATCGAGGCGCCGGGCGGCAATTGTCAGCTCCATCGGATCGCGGGTCGCAGATACACCATATTTGATGGCATTTTCTACCAGCGGCTGAAGAATCAGGGCGGGGACTGGGGTCGCGCCGAGATCCTCGGGGACGTCGATTACGACCCGTAGTCGATCGGGGAAGCGAACCTTTTCTATCTTCAGGTAAAGTTGTTGAAGCGCGATTTCCTCGGCCAGGGTGACATTCGCCGATGGGTCGAGCGAAAGGCTCGTGCGAAAGAAATGCGAGAGCGCCATCAGCATCTCCTCGGCGCGGTCGGCGCGGCCGGTCATGACCAGCGAGGAAAGGCTGTTGAGCGTGTTGAACAGGAAGTGCGGATTGACCTGATATCTAAGCGCCCGAACTTGCGCGATATGCGCGGCGGTTTCGGCGTCGGCCAAGCGGCGCTCCGTAAGTCGTGCCAATTGCTGCTGAGTCATCGCGATGAAGATTGCGCTCCATGCGGCGAACAGGAAATACCAGGTGACCATGCCATCGGCGATCATCCGGGGCTTTTTTTCAGCGAGCGCCTCGTCGCTGGGTAGTGGATTGAGACCACTCCCATCGCGATTGCCGCCCATCGCCTGCCCGGATTTGCATCGGTTGAAGATTGTAAATCCTTCCGTAGCAACGGTGCCGGTTCGATGATATTCTTTGAAGCATTGGGTGGAGAGGTGGAGCGAAACCACCGAAAGAATTGCGGCCGCCGGGATCGCCGCAATCGATGCGACGATCGCCATGCGCCGAACGCCTCCGCCTCGAGCGAAAGCAAGCGCGACATACATCAGCAGCGACAAAGCGACCCCGAGCAAGGTGTTGATCGCCCGATAGCCAATCGCGGAGGCGGCTTCAGGACTGAGCAACCCGCGGAGGAGTACGGTCGCGAAGTAGAACAGCCAGAAAAAGGCGATCGAGCGCAGGGCGACTCGCCAATCGGTTAGGGCCGAGCGCCATTTGCGGCCCGCAGGATCAAGGACATGTTCCATCAGCGCCTTCTTGACCGCGCGGAGACACGGACGCAATCGGCGTAATGGGCATTGGCAGAAGCCCGCCCGCCGCCTGTCGAACAAAGGCGGTCCGGAACGCGCAATCGTTCCGGTCGTTGGTCGGAGCAATATGAGAAAGGAAGATATTTTGGCCGGTTCGACCCCAACCGATGATGAGGCACAAAAAGCGCCTACGCAAAATCGCGCACCTGAGCGCGAACTTGAGCTTAAGCTTAAGAAAAACCCCGATGACCAGGACGCCAAGGTCGATGTCGGCAGCGACGAATCAATGGATGCGTCCGATCCGGTTGCGGTAACTTCGCCCGGCGGGAATAAACCAGTGCCTTCTTCGGGCTTTCCCGAACAAAAATAACTCGGGCGGTTTGGCGCGCTATTTGCGTGCTCCAAATAACACAGCAGCGGCGCGAAGTCGGCGGCGTCTCGCTTTTATGTTGCGAGCACGACTCTCCTCTGATTCATTGTGAACGGGGGGTGGGTATATGGTTAAGCGTTTGGAAACCGACGCGGCCGCATGATCTCACCTGTGAAAGAGGAGTCGGGATCATGACGACCAAGACCAGCCAGCCCGCCGGTGGCGCGCTGCTGATATCGGAAATGAAGGAATTCGCCGGCTTTCCCAAGTCGACCCAGCGCTACCTTCGCCGTTCGCTTGACGTCGCTTTCTCCCGCTCCGACCCCCAGAGCACTTGGGCGCGCGACGATGTCGAAGTCGCTTCGATCGGGGCGCAGGCCCGCTTCTACAAGCAGCTCGATCATCTGCGGATGCAAATCCCCGACGACAGCGGGCTCGACATGATCGAACCGTTTCTTGGGATGCTGGTGACCTTGTCGGCTTTCGACCTTGGCCAGGGGCGCCTGCCCAATTTCGCGGCTTACCGTTTCCTTTATGAGCGATTGCTTGGCGCCGGGGTTCGGCCCTGGCTTCCGGCGGCGTTCTGCGCGGCGGCGGCGCTTCCGCATCTTCATCCCGAGCGGCGTCGTGGCCTGCTTCAGTCGATCAGCGAAAGCGCGGCGACCGCGCCTGGTTGGTCGACCCGTGAACCCGTGTTCTGGCCCGAGTGGGTCGAGAAGGTCGACGTCGCCGCGGCGGCTTGACGCTGCGTCAGGGTTTCAGCCCCGGATAGATTTCGGCCAGTTCGCGCAAGCTTTGCTTTGCGTCGATGTGGTGAACGAAGATTCCGCCGGCCTCTTCCCACTTTGCACGGTGATCGTCACGGTCATCGACCAGAACGTCGCCTGCATTCATGTGGCGATATTTGTCGCGCGCCATGCAAGTGATGATCGGCACGCCGGGGAAATGCTCGGCGGCCCAGCGATGTTTCTGCGGTGCTGCCCAATTGCCCATCGGAAGTCCGGTGAGGATGGTTGGATTCAACGCGGCAACAGCGTCGAACAAAATGCGGGCGTCATCCATCTCGGGAAGAGAGCCGTAGAAATCGCGTTCCCGCGCGAGGCGTTTCCAAAATTCGCCCCGGGAATGACGGCGTTGAAATTCGGCAGGGGAGGCTCCAAGCAGGCGCTGTGCACCCGCATCGAAGTCGGCGAGGACTCCGTCGCAGTCGAGAAATAAATGGGGAGGGCTCAAAAGCGTGCCGGTTCGACGCGGATGACGATCGGATCGTCGAAGCGGGTCCAGCCGCGCTGAAGCAGATCATTGCTTTCGCGGGCGCGGCGGCCATTCGCCTTGTCGAGCGACCAGCTGATGTGAAACACGGACCCGTCGGGGCGGTCTGTGGTACCGTCGATCGCAACCACCATCGCCTCAAGGCCGTGGCCGTCATCGGCATGGCCGACGATTGCGGCTTTGACTGGCGGGGGTAGCGGCTTTCCGGCGGCATCGGTCGCGAGCGTGACGTGATCGGCCACGGTATCGGCGTAGCGCGGGGTGAAACGACCAAGCAATTGCTCGCGCTGCTGGCGGTCGAGTTTCCAGCCGATGACGGTTCCGGGCTTGGCCATGAGCGCTTAATGGGTCGCGCGGGGATGGGTTCCGCGGTCGAGGCGATCCACCAGCTCGGCTGCGAATTCGCTGAGCGTGTCGTCGCGTGCGCCGAGGATTGCGATTCGGTCGCCCGGTTGAGCTTCAGCGAGCAGCGCTTGGCCGATCGCGGCGCGCTCGGTGATGTGCTCGGCATGGCTGCCCGCGGCGCGGACCTGAGCTGCAAGCCAGTCCGAACCGTGCGATCTGTCGGTCGTGCCGCCCTGATAGACGGGATCAGGAAGGAATAGCCGGTCCTCGTCGCGCATCCCGCTTGCGAAAGTCCGCGCAAGCTCGTCGCCCATTTTCGCGAGTGGGCCGAAGCCGTGCGGTTGGAACATGATCAGCAGGCGCCCCGGCTGAGCGGTGAGGGTATCGAGTGTCGCGGCGATCTTGTCCGGGTTGTGCGCGAAATCGTCGATCACGGTAACGCCGCCTGCCGTACCGACCGTTTCGAGCCGTCGCTTGAGTCCCGAAAAGCCGGCTAGCGCAGCAACGGCTTCGTCTAGCGGAAACCCGAGCGCGTGGACCGCGCCTAGCGCGGCGAGGGCGTTCTGCGCGTTGTGGCGTCCGGGAACCGCGAGCACGACCTTGTGCTTTTCGTCGGCCGTTTCGAGATCGAAGCACAGCCCGTCGGGCTCGAGATCGAGGTTGCGCGCGGCAAGCGCTGCTCCGGGCGCGTCGAATCCGAAACCGACGACCTCGCCAGCGGGCAAACGATCGGCGAGTTGGCGCGCTTCAGGATCGTCAAGGTTGATCACTGCGGTGCGCGCGGCGCCAAGGAAGCCGCCGAACAGGTCGCGCAATTCATCCATCGACTTGTGATCGAGGCTGACATTGCCGAGCACCGCAACGTCGGGGTGGTATAAAGCGATCGATCCGTCGCTTTCGTCGACCTCGCTGACGAACAGATCGGGAGCGCCGACCAGTGCCGAGGCGAATGGCGCGTCGGACGACACGAAATTGCGCATCACTGCGCCGTTCATCACAGTTGGCCGGCGCTGCATTGCGTGAAGCATCCAGCCGATCATTCCGGTGACGGTCGACTTGCCACTGGTCCCGCCGACCGCGACGCTGGTAGCCGCTGCGTTGAGCAATTGCGCAAGGAGTTCGGGGCGAGTGAGATGCTCCAGGCCTAACTCGTTCGCGCGGATCACGTCGGCGATGGTCGGCTCGACCGCCGCGGAGGTCACGAGCGTCGCGCCGTCGCTGACCCCGCTTCCGTCCTGGGCGAACAGGCGAATGCCGAGGCTCCGGAGATAATCGAATTTTGTGCTGAGCCGTCCAGCGTCAAGCGCGCGGTCGGAGCCGGTCACTTGCGCCCCGGTAGCGCGGACGATTGCGGCAAGGGGGAGCATCCCGCTGCCGCCAATTCCGCAGAAATGGAAATTGGTGCGGGCGGAGGGGGGAAAGTCGGTCATCGGCGCTGCCCTATGCGGCGGCCGCGGCTTGTGCAAATCTGGAGCGCATGAAGATTGCAGTCGTTGCGCCAAGCTGCGCGCTCCATCCCCAGGCCGCCGCAGCGGTGACCGAGATCGCCGCGGCGCGGGGCGGGGTCGAACTGGTCATCCACCCGCAATGCTTCGCGAGCGACGGCCATTTCGCGGGTCGCGATGAAGACCGGCTGGCGGCGCTGCGGGAAATGATGGCCGATCCCACGGTCGACGCCATCTGGTTCGCGCGCGGCGGCTATGGATCAAACCGAATTGCGGAGGCTGCGGTTAGCGATCTGCCCGAAGCCGCGCATTCGAAGCGATACCTCGGCTATTCGGATGCGGGCTTTCTACTCGCCGCATTTGATCGTGCGGGCCTTCGTGTGGCGCATGGGCCGATGGTCCAGGACATTTTGCGCGAGGGCGGCAAGGCCGCGATCGGGCGTGCGCTTGACTGGTTGGTTGATCGATCGCCAGCGGCACTGGAACCCGCCCTTGAACCGGGGATGCGCGCGCTGGCGTTTAATTTGACCGTGTTGTCGAATTTGCTCGGGACCGCACTTGAGCCGGACTTCACCGATGCCGATTTGCTGATCGAGGATGTCGCCGAGCAGGAGTATCGGATCGACCGCGCGATGTTCCACGTTACCGGAAGTGCAAAGGTCCGCCGCTGCGCGTCGATCCGCGTCGGCCGAATGAGCGATATTCCGGCGAATGAGCCCAGCTTCGGATGCGATGCCGAAAGTATCGTCCGCTCATGGTGCGAGCGCTCTGGGATCGCTTTTGGGGGGCGCGCCGACATCGGTCACGATTCGGCCAATCGGGTGGTGCCGTTCGACCTTGAGCGCGATTAATTACCGCTAGAGCCGCTCCCTCTTGCGTAGAGGAGAAAATCGCGCTCTACCTTGCAGGCGACACAACAGGAGGGACAAATGGCCAAAGCAGCATCGACCGGGACACCACGCAAAGCAGGGGGCGGCCTCGCGCGCCCGGTGACTCCGTCGCCGGAACTCGCAGCGATTGTCGGAAACGATCCGCTGCCGCGCAGCCAAGTTGTTTCGAAAATGTGGGATCACATTCGCAAGAACAATCTCCAAAACCCTCAAAACAAGCGTGAAATCCTTGCCGACGACAAATTGAAGAAGGTCTTCGGCGTCGACAAATGCTCGATGTTTGAAATGAACAAGCATCTCTCGCGCCACCTGAAATAGTTCAGCCGCGATCAGGATCGAAAGGGGCTCGGGCAAGCGCCGCGGGCCCCTTTTTCGTGGCCCTATCGGTGCGACTCGGGAGCGTGCCGGGACGACTGCCTGGAAATTAGCTACAGCCGCGCCAGCCGGTCGCGCCGCGCGCGGCCTGGTCGAAATGAAGATGATCGGCGTGGGCGGCGTTGTAATCGGGCGATAGGACGGTCGCGAACAGCTTGCATGCGCCATCGCGGACCGCCTGCAGGAAAGCGGCGTCGGACGAGTTCCAGTCGCGCAGCACGATGATCCGCCGCCCGTCGGCAAGGCGGAAACCGGCGATGTCGACCGCATCGGCGGTGGCATGTTCGCTCCACGCGCCATCGCTGCGGCCGTAGAGGCGGCGGCACGAGAAGCTTCCGAAATGGTCGACGCCCGCGACGCGCTGTCCGTAATGCCGAAGCGCGGCGGGCTGAACCACTTCGCGTTCCCACAATGCAAGCGCGGCGGCGACCGGGCAGGCGGTGATCAGCCTCACAGGCACGTAGCGCAACGAGTCGCGGTTTTCGGGACGAAGTTCCATACCGTCGTCGAAGCCGCAGGCGGGCTCGCTAAGACGGCGGGGAGGGGTGGGGCGGCCGGCGTTGCCGATGGCCGCGAGCAGGTCTTCACAACGTTCGCGTTCCTCGCCCAGCGCGGCGAGTTTACGGCCAGTGAAGGGGCCGATCGGGTCGGCGAGTGACAATGGAGTCCAGGGGAAGCGTTCGGGCTCTTCGCGCAAAAGCCGCTGATACTCACGCCAGCCGAACCATGCGCAGACTAATAGCAAGGCGAGGAACAGCAGGCAGCCCGGCTTACGCACGGATCGCCGTCGTCACTGGCTCGGCAGTCTTGGGATAGCCGCGATCTTCGGGGATGCAGACGTGGGGCACGCCGCCGCGCTCCTCGATCCATGGGACGATCGTGTCGAGCGAATGCGCGCGCGCATCGGCCAGCGCGCTGTCGAAACTTGTGTACTGGGCGATCCGTTCGAGATTGCGCAGGGTTGGAAAGATTGCCGAGGCTTCTCCAGCGGCGATTCGGCGGAGCAAGGCGGTCGCGCTGGCCCATTCGGCAGCTTTACATTCGCCCGGCTGGGGTAGCGGGTGCCACTCGCCGGGGAGCGCGCGTGCGAGGAAGAAGATCGTGTCGAAGCGCCGTGCTTGCTTGAACGCGGGCTTCCAGCGCGCGAATGCGGTCAGGGAGTCGAGATCGAGTGTCAGGCGTTGTTTGGCAAGCAGTTCCGCGAATGGCATTCCCTCCAGCAATGCTGCCTGAAGCGCCGGGCCGGCGAGCGGATCGAGGGGGCCGACGACTCCGGTCACGACCGCACTTTCTTCGAGCGTCTCGCGAATCACGGTGATTTTTGCCGCGTCGTCTGGCTTGCCCAGTGCATCGGCCAGCGCGCGGTCTGCCGGATCGATTCGCCCACCCGGGAACACTATCGCGCCGCCTGCAAACGCCATCTCGGCTGTCCGTTCGACCACAAGGATTTCGGGTGGCCCCGGGCCCGTGGCGGGGCGCAGCACGATCAGGGTCGCGGCGGGAATCGCTTGATCGTTGCTCATCGCGACCTTGTCATAGGAGGTCGCGGGCAAAGAAAAAGGGCCGGCGTCCCGAAGGAGCCGGCCCTTTCCTTTGTCCCTGCCGCAAGCGGCAAGGAACAAGGTTACATTGCGTTGACGGCGGCAGCGTTGCTGACGTCGGCTTCGTCGATCGCTTCTTCCTTGCGATCGCCTTCGGCCTCAAGCGCGTCGGCCTGATTCTCGAGCGCAGCAGCTTCACCCGGGGTAGCGGCGTTGTCGGCCATCATCTCGAGGTTGTCGGCGGCAGCTTCGTAATTGTCATTGACGTTGTCGCCGAGAGCGTCGTCACCCTTCCCACCGCAAGCGGCAAGAGCAAGAGTAGCGGCGCCAACGATGGCGAAAGATAGCTTCTTCATGTTTAAAAATCCCCTTTTATCAGTGCGGCGGCGTATTCGCCTTACTACACGTTTGGTTTCAACGCCGCCAACTTCATAACGGTTCCGCGACGGTCGCTTAAAAGTCAATCACCTTGCGTCGATTGGACGTCGAGCCTATCTTGGCTTTGCCGGTAGCGCGCAAGCACTAACGGCTATGTCGGTAGAGTATTTGGCGGAATAGGCATTTCGGACCCGGGGGGCAGTACCCCGGCGCCTCCACCACCAGCGGCGATTCGAAGTTTCACGGGAAAGCGCCGTTGCTGATGGGGGCGAGACAGGATCGACGAGTGCAATAAAGACCAGGTTGCCGATCGGTATGAGACCACCGCAAAGGCTCGTTCACACAAGTGCCAACGATAATGAGGCTCTTGCGATTGCCGCGTAACTGACGGCCTAACGGTCAGAAGTTATTAGGACAAAAGCGCGGTCGGACCCCGCCGGGCAACAGAAGGGGATTCCAGCGGCTTCCAGGGGAGCCGGGCAACAGAATCCCCTGGACTCTCAGTTTGGCAGTACGGGACGCCGGCGGCCAAAGCCCCCAAATTCTCCTTTCAGCGCATCCATTTGATGTGCCGATTGAAACGACGCATGGCTCGTCCTACTTTCCGGTCAAGACATCGTTAGAGGGGGAATTTCCATGACCGCATATCGCCGCTCCACATTTTTCGTTCCGCTCGCCGCGCTTAGCCTGGCTGGGTGTGGGCTGAACTCGGTTCCGACCGCGGAGGAGAACGTCAACGCCAAATGGGCCAACGTTCAGAGCGAATATCAGCGCCGCAACGATCTGATCGGCAACCTCGTCGAGACGGTGAAGGGCTATGCCAAGCAGGAAAAGGACGTTCTGGTCGGAGTGACCGAAGCGCGCAGCCGCGCGACATCGACTCAGCTCAGCCCCGCCGATCTGTCGGACCCGGCCAAGGTCCGCGCCTATAACGAAGCGCAAAGCTCGGTCAGCAATTCGCTAAACGTGCTTCGCGGCCCGGCCATTTTCGAAGCCTATCCCGAGCTCAAGTCGAACGAGAATTTCCTCACCTTGCAGAGCCAGATCGAGGGGACGGAAAATAGCATTCTCGTCTCGCGCAACGATTATAATGAGGCGGTTCGCGGCTATAATACCCGCATCCGCACCTTCCCCGACGCGATTGGCGCCAAGATCTTTTACGGCGCCAAGCCGAAGGTTCCGTTCGAGGCGGCAGCAGGATCGCAGAACGCGCCGAAGGTCGATTTCGACACCGAAAGCTAGATTAGTGAAGACGCTTCTCGCCGCTCTCGCTTTGTTCGTAATCTCCTGCGACCAAGGCGGTCCCGCGGCGCCGGTTCAATTTAGGGCGCAGCACTCCGAACGGCCGCTCGCTGGGCGGGTGTTCGATCGTGCCAACCTTCTCGATCCTGGCGCCGAGCAGGCGCTGACTTCCAAATTGGCGAAGCTTGAGGAAGCGACGTCGGATCAACTTGTCTTGGTGACCCTGCCGAATCTTGGCGGCGAGAAAATAGAGAAGGTGGCGCTGAGCCTGGCCAATCGTTGGGGCATCGGTCGGAAAGACGTCGATAATGGCGTTTTGATTCTGATTGCCCAGTCTGAACGGAAAATTCGAATCGAGGTTGGCCTTGGCCTTGAGGGCTTGCTCACTGACGCGCGGGCCGCCGGAGTTATCCGTGCAATGATTCCCGAGTTACGCGAAGGAGAAATAGGCAAAGCGGCAATGTTGGCGGTAGATCGGATCGACCTTTTGTTGCGGAGCGACACGCGCCGGCCGCAGCCTGAGCCTGTTGAAGAGAAGGCTGCGGCATGACCAGGATGCTTCGGGCGATTTTGCTCTGGCTGGCGGTGCTGGCCGCCGCGGCGCCGGCGCTCGGTCAGACTTTCCCGAAGCTCAGCGGCCGCGTGGTCGATCAGGCTAATCTGCTGGCTCCGGCGCAGGAGGCGGAGCTGACCGCGAAGCTTGCCGCGCTTGAAACGCGTACCGGGCGGCAGTTTGTGGTTACGACGCTACCGAGCCTCGAAGGGCGGACGATCGAGGATTATGGCTATCGGCTCGGTCGCGCCTGGCAAATTGGTGACGAACAGCGCGACGATGGGGTCATCCTCATCATTGCGCCGAAGGAACGCAAGGTCCGGATCGAGACCGGCTATGGCGCGCGGGTTTTCCTGACCGACGCGGTGTCTGGCGTAATCATTCGCAATTCGATTTTGCCGCGGTTCAAGGCGGGCGATTATCCGGGTGGCATCTCCGCTGGTGCCGATGCAATCGTGACAACGCTCGAGCTTCCACCGGCTGAGGCGGCGCGGCGGGCACGGGAGATTGGTGCGGCCGAGACACGGCGTCCCGAGCAGCCCAGTGCATTTCCGGTCGTGATGATCGTGATCGTCTTCTTTTTCCTATTGTCGTCGGTTGCGCGACGGGGCGGCGGACGGCGTTTCCGTGGCGGTCGTGGACGCGGGGACAATCTCGGCATTGTCCTGTGGGGGCTGAGCGAGATCGCGCGCTCTTCGTCGCGTGGTGGGGGCGGCGGTTTTGGCGGCTTTGGCGGAGGCGGCGGCTTTGGGGGCGGAGGCTTTGGCGGCGGCGGCGGATCGTTCGGCGGCGGCGGCGCTTCGGGGGGTTGGTAATGCGCAAGTTGAATGCCCAGGATCATGCACTGGTCAGTACTGCAATTGCAGCTGCCGAGGCGCGCAGCGACGGCGAGATCGTTGCGATCTCGACGGAACGTTCGGATGCTTACCACGATGTGGGGCTGCACTACGCGGTGCTTGGACTGTTCCTGACGCTTGCCTGGTTTGCCGCGGTGCCTGATTGCCTTGAGGCGTTTCATAGCCAGATCAATGGCTGGTCGGCCGAGCCGGGGCTGCGCGAACTGCTGCTATTGCTATTATTGTTCGCGCTAGCGGCTTTTCTCGCGGTCTTGTTTATTTGCAAATATATGCCGCTTCGGCTGGCGTTGACCCCCGGTTCGACCAAGACCCGGCGGGTCCGGCGGCGCGCGATCGAGCTGTTCAAGGCGGGGGCCGAGCGTCGCACGGTCGGGCGTACGGGGATTTTGATTTATCTTTCGCTCGGTGAGCATCGCGCCGAGATCGTCGCGGACGAGGCGATCACGTCCGTAACAACGCCCGATACCTGGGGCGAGGCGATGGCGGCGCTGCTCGTCGAGGTGAAGGCGGGCCGCCCGGGCGAGGGCATTGCCGCCGCGGTTGCGATCATCGGCGAAGTGCTTGCGGATCATTTTCCCAAGAGCGGCGACGATACCAATGAAATTCCCGACAAGCTGATCGAGCTTTGAAGCATTTGCATGGCTGAAGAAGTGATGTGGGCCGGGCGGTTTGTATCCGCCGTTCGCGACGGAAAGTGGGAATATGTCAAACGTTCGCGCGGCATTCGCGCGGTCGTCATCCTTGCCGAAACCGATGAGGGGGAACTGCTGCTGGTCGAGCAGCATCGCGTGCCGATCGGGCGTGCTTGCCTCGAGCTCCCCGCCGGACTGATCGGCGATGGTGACAGTGTTGAGGATAGCGCCGAGGCCGCGGCGGCGCGCGAGCTGGTCGAGGAAACTGGCTATCGTCCCGAAGCCGTGGAAAATCTTGGCGAATATTATTCGTCGCCTGGGATGCTGAGTGAAAGTTTCACGTTGATCCGCGCGACCGGGCTGGTTCGGGTCGGGGAGGGCGGCGGGGTCGATGGCGAGGACATCATCGTCCATCGGGTCACGCGCGCCGACGTTGCGCAATTCATTGCCGCGAAGCGGGCCGCAGGCGTTGGCATCGACGCGAAATTGCTCCTTGTTTTGGGATCGTCGTCCGCCTCCTGACAAGTGGAAGTTTCGACATGATTCCGTTGCTTGCGGTTCAGGCTGTTTCGGCTAGGTCCAACATAATTCTTATCACGGGAGTGGATGATGAAGTCGATTTACTGGACCGGCGTGGCCGCGGTGGCGCTTGCTGGCAGTGCGGTTGTGATGGCGGCATCTGCGGTTGCGCAACCCGCTTCCAAGGCAAGCCGCGTCGTGCCGAACAATATTTTGCTCAAGGACTTCACCGGTCCCTATGCGGGCGTTCCGCAGTGGGACAAGGTGAGGCCCGCGCAGTTCGACCAGGCGTTCCAATTCGCGATCGAAGAACTGCGTCGCGAGGTTGCCGCAATCGCTAACAGCCGCGCTGCTCCGACCTTTGCCAATACGATCAAGCCTCTTGAACTCGCTGGGCGGCGGCTTGACCGGGTCGATACCTATTTTAGTCTAATGACCAGCAATCTGACGACGCCAGTATATCAGGCACTCGATAAAAAATGGGCGCCGAAATTGTCGGCGACTTACGACGAGATCAGCTTCAACCGGCCGCTGTTCGCTCGAATCAAGACGATCTACGAAGCGCGCGACAAGAGCGGGCTTGATGCCAAGCGAAAGCGGCTGGTGACGCGCACCTACGAGCAATATCTACGAAGCGGCGCCGCGCTCGACGATGCGCAAAAGAAGCAGCTTGGCGCCTATAATGAGCAGCTTGCGACCTTGTTCGCTTCGTTCAGCGAGAAGGTGTTGGCCGACGAAAGCACGTATCTGAATGTGACCGACGCCGAGCTCGCGGGGGTTCCCGACGACGTCAAGGCGGCTGCGGCGGCCGCTGCCAAAGCGCAGGGCAAGACCGGCTTCGCGATCAAGAACACGCGGTCGGCGGTCGATCCGATGCTGACCTTCGCCGACGACCGCGCGCTTCGCGAAAAGGTGTGGCGCGCGTTCGTCAATCGTGGCGATAATAATGGTGCCAACGATACCAACGCGACCATTGCGCAGATCGTCAAGCTGCGCGCCGACCGCGCCAAGCTGCTTGGCTATGGAAGCCATGCCGAGCGGCGGATGCAGGACACGATGGCCAAGACCCCGGCCAAGGCGATGGACCTGATGATGCGGGTGTGGCCCGCGGCCAAGGCGCGGGTGGCGGAGGAAGTTCGCGACATGCAGGCGCTGGCCGATAAGTCAGGGACCAAGCTGACGATCGAGCCCTGGGACTATCGCTATTATATGGAGAAGGTCCGCAAGGAGCGTTTCGACCTCAGTCAGGATGAGATCAAGCCGCACTTCGAACTGTCGAACATGATTAACGGCATGTTCTGGGCCGCGGGCGAGCTTTACGATCTCGATTTCAAGGAAAATACGGGCAAGGTTCCCGTATTCCACCCCGATGTGCGCACGTTCGAAGTGCTCGACCGCAAGTCGAAGGCGATCGTCGGCCTGTTCTATATGGACAATTATGCGCGCGAGGGTAAACGCTCAGGTGCATGGGCGACGACCTATCGCAGCCGTTCGGGCCTGACCGGCGACAGACTGGTGCTTGCGTCGAACAATAATAATTTCACCAAGCCGGGCCCGAACGAGCCGGTACTGATCAGCCTCGACGACGCGGATACTCTGTTTCATGAATTCGGCCACGGTATCCATTCGCTATTGTCGAGCCCGACCTATCCCGGGCTTGCCGGGACTCCGCGCGACTTTGTTGAATATCCAAGCCAGGTGAATGAAAATTGGCTGCTGACGCGCGAAGTGCTCGACAAATTCGCGCGCCATTACAAAACCGGGGCGCCGATGCCCAAGGGGCTGATCGACAAGATCCAGGCGTCGAAGACCTTCAACCAGGGTTTTGCGACGGTGGAATATCTAAGCTCGGCGCTGGTCGACATGAAGCTTCATACTTTGTCCGATGGTGTGGTCGATGCTGACAAAATCGAGCGCGAGACGCTTGCCGAACTGGGAATGCCGAAGGAGATCGTGATGCGGCACCGCCTGCCGCAGTTCAATCATCTGTTCTCGTCGGATGCCTATTCGGCAGGCTACTATAGCTATCTGTGGTCGGAGACGATGGACGCCGACACCTGGGCGGCCTTCGAAAAAGCCGGCGTTTGGGACAAGGCGACCGCAGACCGCTTCCGCACTACCTTGCTATCGACCGGAAACGAGACCGACCGCGCCGAAGCCTATCGGGCTTTCCGCGGGCGCGATCCCGATGTGACGGCGCTGCTCAAGCGGCGGGGCTTTCCGGTGAACTAACCCGCCGCGGCCTCGGCGCGGTTCATTGCGTCGAGTTTTTCGGCGAGGCTCAGGGTGAAGCCGTGATCGAGGATCTGGCGCACTTCGGGATGAGCCTCGCCATAGGCACGCAGGACGTCGGCTTCGACGCTCCACACTTTGGAGTCCTTGAGCAGGCGGACGGTGCCGGTAGCAGGCTCGCCGCTGAACAGGGTTGCTTCGCCAACGAATGCCTGTGGGCCGCAAGTGCCAGCGGGGCTGTCTTCGACGAGCACTTCGGCGTCGCCGTCGGCGATCCAGTGGAGGTGCGTGACCGGTTCGCCGGCGCGAGATAGCTCGTCGCCGGCGCTGGCGTCGATCCAGATGCCCTGGTCGATCAAATGGCGGGCGGTGGCGCGGTCCATTGGCGCGAAGGGGCCGTTGCGGAGTGGTTGCTCATGGCGTTCGAAGCGCGCTCTGCGACCGGCGATGAGGCCGCGGCCGGCCTGGACCCCGCCGATCAGCGCGACGAGCATTGGCAGGACGATCGCATAAGCGCCATGCGCCCTGAAGCCATAGGCCGCGCCGATGATTCCGGCGATTGCGACCATCGCATTGCTGCCGCGGGTCGATTTCCAAAGCAAAGATATTAAGAGGGTGGCGAATATGGCAAGATAGATGAAGGTTACGCTTTCCATCGGCTTTCCTATCTTGCCTATGTTCTTATCATCTATGTTTATTTTGCGTCGGTGGCGAGTCTGGCCTGTTCGAGGGTGAGGCCGGCGAGCGGCTCCAATTGGTCGACCATTGCCGCGGCGTGCGCGGAGGAGGCGTTGCCGCGCGCAAGGCGGCCCTTGATGCCATGGAGGATCCCGGCGAGGCGGAACATCACGAACACAATCAGATAATCGACGTCGGGCAGGCTTTCGCGGCCGGTGCGGCGGCAATAAGCGGCGACATAGTCCTCCTCGCTGGGGATTCCGAGCGCGGCGAGATCGAGCCCGCCCAAACCGGTGAACAGACCGGCGGGCATGCGGTACATCAGCAGATGATAGACGAAGTCGGCGACCGGATCGCCGATGGTCGACAATTCCCAGTCGAGCACCGCCATCACGCGCGGCTCGCGGGCTGCGAAGATCATGTTATCGCAGCGAAAATCGCCGTGGACGACGCGCGCCTCGCCGCGATCGGGGGGCAGGTTCGCGCCGAGCCAATCGACCAGCGCATCCATTTGCGGCAGCCGGCCGGCGCCGTTGTCGGACAGATATTGCTTCGACCAGCGCGCGACCTGGCGTTCGACGAAGGCCGAGGGCCGGCCATAGTCGCTTAGCCCGATCGCGGCGGGTTCGATCGTGTGAAGCTGAGCGATCGTCGCGTTCATTGCGTCGAAATGCGCGGCGCGCTGGGCGCGATCGAGCGCGGGAAAGCTCGCTTCCCAGATGATCCGTCCATCGACCAGATCCATTACGAAGAAGGGCGTGCCGATCACGGCTTCATCCTCGCACAGACCGTGGATAAGCGGGACCGGGAAGCCGGTGGAGCCGAGCGCATTCATCACGCGCGCCTCGCGTTCGACCGCGTGCGCGCCGGGGAGCAGAACGCCGGGGGGCTTGCGGCGGAGGACGAAGGCGCGGCCGGACGGCGTGTCGAGCCGGTAGGTGGGGTTGGATTGTCCGCCCTTGAACTGGCTGACGGTCAACGGCGCCTGGAAGTCATCGACGTTCGCGGCCATCCATCGTTCGAGCGCGGCGACGTCGAAGCGCAATTTCTCGCTGATCTCGCGCGTGCCGCTATTCGCCTCGGTCCGGTCCATCCGCCAAGCCTAGCCGCGCGCAGCAATCGCGCAAGGTGAACGAAGCGGCGGAGCGCGCGTTAGGGGGTCATGGCGCGAATTCTCCATCTGTCCGACCTCCATTTCGGAGCCCATGATCCGCGGCTGGTCGCTGCGGTCGAAGTACGGGCCGACGAATCCAAACCCGATCTGGTGGTCGTCTCGGGCGACTTCACCCAGCGCGCGCGAACCGAGGAGTTCGAGCAAGCCTGCCAATTCCTTAGCCGGCTTCGCAATGCCGGGCATGAAGTGCTCGGCGTCCCGGGCAATCACGACGTTCCGCTTTACGACGTGCTTCGGCGGTTCCTGTCGCCGCTGACCCGTTATCGCCGCTATATCGACGATGAATTGTGCCCGTTCCACGAATTGCCCGATGCGGCGGTGCTCGGGATCAACACCGCGCGGTCGCTGACCTTCAAGGACGGGCGGATCAACGACGAGCAGGTCGCCCACATTCGCGAGACGTTTGGGCGCACGCGCGAGGATATGCCGCGAGTCCTGGTGACTCATCATCCCTTGTTCGCTTTGCCTGTCGGGGAAGGGCCCGAGCTCGGCAAGGCGATCGGGCGGCAGGAGCTTGCGCTCGACGCGATCGGCAAGGCGGGGGTCGATCTGCTGCTCGCCGGGCATAATCACCGCGCGTCGAGCCATTATGCGCCGGACCTCGTCACGCGTGCCGGATCGTCGCTGGTGGTTCAGGCCGGGACCGCGACTTCGACCCGGCTTCGCGACGAGGAGCAAAGCTTCAATCTGATCGAGGTCGCCAGCGGGGACGTTACCGTCACCGTGCAGGCGTGGGACGGATCGGGCTATGCCAGCCGCGATGCCCAGCGCTATTTGCGCGAGGGCGATGGCGAGGGCGGAATTTGGAAGCTTGCGCCCGGAGTGACCGCCGGTGCGGGTGCTTCAAGCGCGGCGGTCGCCTGAACGGGCTTGCGCAGCCGAGCGCCCTCGCGAATAGGCGGGCGGCGAGGAGACAAAATTGGCCGAAGCAATAGCCGGGTTCGACATGGATGATTTCGTCAGGCGGGTGTTTGCCGAGGACCTGGGTGTTGGCGGCGACGTTACCAGCGCGGCAACGATTGCGCCGGGAGCGCGCTTCGTTGCGACGATGAACTGCCGCGAGCCGATCGTCCTTGCCGGGATCGACATTGCGGTCGCCTTCTTTCGGTCGCTCGACCCCGAGGTCGCGGTGGAGCGGTTCGCGGAAGATGGCGATGCGGTCGCCGCGGGGGCGGTCCTGCTGCGGATCGAGGGCAATGCCCGCGCGATGCTTACCGCCGAGCGGTCGGCGCTCAACACGCTCCAGCATCTGTCGGGAATCGCAACGCTGACTCGCGAATATGCCGATGCGATTTGCGGAACCGGGGCGGTGCTGCTCGATACGCGCAAGACCATCCCCGGCCTTCGCGCGCTTGCCAAATATGCGGCGCGGATGGGGGGTGCGCATAATCACCGGATGCGGATGGACGATGGATTGCTGATCAAGGACAATCATGTCGCGGTGTGCGGCGGGGTCGCCGAAGCGGTGCGCGCCGCGAAAAAGGCCGACAGCGGGCTGCAGGTTCAGCTCGAGGTCGACCGGATCGACCAGATCGAGCCCGCGCTGAACGCTGGTGCGGACCGGTTGCTGCTCGACAATATGACCAATGATCAATTGCGCGAGGCGGTCGCTTTGGTCGCCGGGCGGGTGCCGCTCGAGGCTTCGGGCGGGGTCCGGATCGACACGATCCGCGCGATTGCGGAGACTGGGGTCGATTTCATTTCGGTCGGGCGTATCACCCAATCGGCCCCGGCGGTGGACATCGGGCTCGACTATGCGCTTCAGGATTGAGACATTTTTTTCGCGCCAAGGCTGGTCCTACGGCTTATAAGGTCGCGCAACGACGACGGAGAGAGCATTGTTCAAGGGCTTGAAGCCAATCCAATACGCCGGCCGCGAAGTGTGGCCGCTGGTCGAGGGCGGAAAGGGCGTCAGCGCCACCAACCACATGAGTTCGGGCGCATGGGCGGCGGCTGGCGGAATCGGGACGGTGTCCGCGGTCAACGCCGACAGCTATGATCCCGAGGGCCGGATCATTCCGCAGGTCTATCAGTCGCTGACCCGCCGCGAGCGCCATGAGGAGCTCATCCAGTATGGCATCGAGGGCGCGGTTGCGCAGGTCGAGCGCGCTTATGAACTGGCGAACGGCAAGGGCGCGATCAACATCAATGTGTTGTGGGAAATGGGCGGCGCTCAGCCGATCCTTCACGGCGTTCTAGAACGCACGTGCGGCAAGATCGCCGGGGTCACCTGCGGTGCGGGGATGCCGTATAAATTGTCCGAAATCGCTGCGTCCTATGGCGTTTTTTACCTGCCGATCATCAGTTCGGGACGGGCCTTTCGGGCCTTGTGGAAGCGCGCTTATTCGAAGGCTCCCGAATGGTTGGGCGCGGTGGTCTATGAGGATCCGTGGCTCGCCGGCGGGCATAATGGCCTGAGCAATGCCGAGGATCCGCGCGCGCCGCAGGACCCCTATCCGCGCGTTGCCGAGCTTCGCGCCGTGATGCGCGAGGGCGGGATTTCGGACGAGGTCCCGATCGTCATGGCGGGCGGGGTGTGGCGGCTCGACGAATGGGACAATTGGATCGACAATCCCGAGCTTGGAAGCATCATGTTCCAGTTCGGAACGCGGCCACTGCTGACCCAGGAAAGCCCGATTCCGCCGGGCTGGAAGGCGCGGCTGATGACGCTTGAGGATGGCGACATCCTGCTCCACAAATTCTCGCCGACCGGATTTTATTCCTCGGCGGTGCGGACCCCGTTCCTGCGCAGTCTGGAAGCGCGCAGCGAGCGCCAGATCGCCTTTACGCGCGAGCAAATTGGCGATCACGCGTTCGAGCTCGATGTCGGGATTGGCACGCGCAAGAATTATTGGGTGACCAAGGGCGATCTTCAGCATGCGCGCGAATGGTTTGGCGCGGGCTTTACCGAGGCGATCAAGACGCCCGACGACACGCTGATTTTCGTGACGCCCGAGGAGCAGAAGCAGATCCGCAAGGACCAGGCCGATTGCATGGGATGCCTGTCGCAATGCGCCTTTTCGAGCTGGGCGGAGAATGAGAAGAATTCGACCGGGCGGCTGGCGGATTCGCGAAGCTTCTGCATCCAGAAGACGTTGCAGGACATCGCGCATGGCGGGAACGTCGACGACAATCTGATGTTCGCCGGCCATTCGGCGTTTCGCTTCAAGTCCGACCCATTTTACTCGAACGGGTTCGTGCCGAGCGTCAAGCAGCTGGTCGACCGGATTTTGACGGGGGCCTGATGGATCGTGCGTCCGTCGTCTTCGCGAAAGCGGGGAGCCAGTTTTCCTTGTTGCGCTGGGTTCCCGCTTTCGCGGGAATGACGCTGTTATTTTGCAGTAGCCCTTCTTTCGCGCAGGACCGCAAGCCGCCCTATTGGGCCTCGATCGCGTCGGGCGAAGCGATGATGCGGACCGGGCCGGGGCGCAATTATCCGGGGATCTGGCTCTACAAGCGCCGCGATCTGCCGATCCGAGTCGTCCAGACCTATCCCAATTGGCGCAAGATCGAGGACCCGAGCGGGCAACAGGGATGGATGCTGGTGACGTTGCTAAGCGATCGGCGGACGGCGATGGTCAAACCGGGGAACCCGCGCGAAATTCGTGTCGAGCCGAACGTTGCCGCGGCGGTTCGCTACCGCGCTGAAGCTGGCGTGATCGGTCGGATCGACAAGTGTGACGCAAGCTGGTGCAGGATCGAGATTGGCAACCGCCGGGGGTTTATCTCCCAGAGCGATCTTTGGGGTTTGAGCGACCGCGAGAAACTCGACTAATGTGGGTTCAGCTAAAGCGCTTGGTCAAAAATTATCTTCTCGCTTCCAGTAGATGATCACGTAACCTGCCAACACGAGCGGCATAGTTACGGCCATGACGACGAAAGCCCAACCCGGGTGATCAACCAGCCAGAACATTAGAATCCCTGCCAACACACAAATGCCTGCCATGATTTCGATGACAAGCTGGCCCTCCGGCGTAATCGGCCTGAAGCCGATGACCAGCCATTGGCGAAACCACGGCTTTCCGTCGTCCAGGCGCAATTAAACCAGCTCCACAGCCACGGCTGTCGCTTCGCCGCCGCCGATGCACAGGCTTGCGACGCCGCGTTTTAGGCCTTTGGTCTTGAGCGCGTTGACCAAGGTGACCAGAATGCGCGCTCCGCTGGCGCCGATGGGGTGGCCGAGTGCGGTGGCGCCGCCGTGGACGTTGATCTTGTCGTGGGGGATGCCGAGGTCTTTCATCGCGAACATCGCGACGCAGGCGAAGGCTTCATTGACTTCGAACAGATCGACCTCGCCGACCTGCCAGCCGGCCTTCCTGAGCAATTTCTCGATCGCTCCGATCGGAGCGATGGTGAATTCGGACGGCTTTTGCGCGTGGGCGGCGGTTGCGACGATTCGGGCGACCGGGGTCAGGCCCTTCTGATCGGCGGTTGACTGACGCGAGAGGACGATTGCGGCGGCGCCGTCGCTGATCGAGGAGCTGGTCGCGGCGGTGATCGTCCCTTCCTTGGCGAAGGCGGGCTTCAGCGTCGGGATCTTGTCGGGCATTCCGCGGCCGGGCGCTTCGTCGGTGTCGACGATGGTGTCGCCCTTGCGGCCCTTGATCGTCACCGGAGCGATCTCGGTCGCGAAGGCGCCGGACTTGATCGCCTCCTGGGCGCGGGCGAGCGAGGTGATTGCGAAATCGTCCATGTCCGAGCGCGAGAGCTGATATTCGTCGGCGGTGCATTGGGCGAAGCTGCCCATCGCGCGGCCTTCCTCATAGGCGTCTTCGAGCCCATCGAGGAACATATGGTCATAGGCGGTGTCGTGGCCGATGCGCGCGCCGCCGCGATGCTTCTTGAGCAGATAGGGCGCGTTGGTCATCGATTCCATTCCGCCGGCGACGATGATGTCGGCATTGCCGCAAGCGAGCGCTTCGGCGCCCATGATCACCGTCTGCATCCCCGATCCGCACACCTTGTTGACCGTGGTCGCCTGAACCGAGGCGGGGAGACCGGCCTTGATCGCCGCCTGTCGCGCGGGGGCCTGGCCGAGACCGGCGGGAAGCACGCAGCCCATGTAGATGCGATCGACGTCCTCGCCCGATACTCCGGCACGCTCGACCGCCGCCTTGACCGCGGTCGCGCCGAGGTGGGTGGCGCTGGCGTCGGAAAGGCTGCCCTGCATCGACCCCATCGGAGTGCGCGCGGTCGACAGGATGACGATCGGATCGGTGGCCATGAGATTCTCCAACGCTTGTTTCGCAAGTGCACATAAGGCCCGCGTGCGCCTTGTCCAAGCCTCTTGGCGTCTGCTAGCGGCGGCCCGGACAGGAGACGATGATGACCGAAGCCGCGTTGGATTTCGACCTTGGAGAAATGGCGGACACGATCCGCGATTCGACGCGCCGTTTTGCAAGCGACAAGATCGCGCCGATTGCCGCCGCGATCGATGCCGAGGACCGGTTTCCGCGCGATCTGTGGCCGCAGATGGGCGAGTTGGGGCTCCACGGGATTACGGTCGAGGAGGAGTTTGGCGGGCTCGGGCTTGGTTATCTCGAGCATGTCGTTGCTCAGGAGGAGGTCGCGCGGGCGTCGGCTTCGGTCGGGTTGAGTTATGGCGCACACAGCAATTTGTGCATCAACCAGATCCGCCGCTGGGCGAATGACGAGCAGAAGCGGCATTATCTGCCGAAACTGATTTCGGGCGAGCATGTCGGCGCGCTGGCGATGAGCGAGGCGGGGGCGGGGAGCGACGTCGTCTCGATGAAGTTGAAGGCCGAAAAATCGGACAATGGCTATCGCCTCAACGGCACCAAATTCTGGATCACCAACGGCGAATATGCCGATGTGCTGGTGGTCTATGCCAAGACCGGCGGCGTGGACGACAAGCCGTCGCGCGGGATCACCACCTTCCTGATCGAAAAGGGAATGCAGGGTTTTTCGATCGGGCAGAAGATCGACAAGATGGGGATGCGCGGATCGCCGACGAGCGAATTGGTGTTCGACGACTGCTTCGTCCCCGCCGAGAACGTCATGGGGCCGGAGAATGGCGGGGTCGGGGTGCTGATGAGCGGGCTCGATTACGAGCGCACCGTGCTTTCCGGGATCCAGCTTGGGATCATGCAGGCGTGCCTCGACGGGGTCGTGCCCTTCGTCCGCGAGCGCAAGCAGTTCGGGGTCGCGATCGGCAGCTTTCAGCTGATGCAGGCCAAGATCGCCGACATGTATGTCGCGCTCAATTCGGCGCGCGCCTATGTCTATCAGGTGGCGCGATCGTGCGACGCCGGGCGGACCACGCGGTTCGACGCGGCGGGCGCGATATTGCTGGCGAGCGAAAATGCGGTGCGGGTAGCGAACGAAGCGGTGCAGGCTCTCGGGGGTGCAGGCTATACCAAGGATTGGCCGGTCGAACGCTATTTCCGCGACGCGAAGTTGCTCGACATTGGCGCGGGCACCAATGAAGTGCGGCGGATGCTGATTGGGCGGGAATTGATCGGGGCGTGAGCCATTCGTCATGTGCGCCATGCAGCCCGGGCAGCCGCTGGCGCGGGTTAGGCCGGAGGCGATGATTCGCCGTGAGCTGTCATCCGAAACACCCCGACGCCTATTCTCCTGTTGGGAAGCGGGGCGTTTGACGTCCCCGCTCCCACTCCTCACTTCGCGTGTCGTGGCTTTATCGGCGGAGGCGGACTTCGCGCGCCATCATCGAGCCCATCGGGTCCGAAAGTCCCCGAGCTTGGGCCATTTGCGCCTGCCGGTTCTCCAGCGATCCGGCGAGCTTGCGATTCATGTCGTCGCTGAACTGAGGGCCCCTGTCGAACACCGCCATATTTTTATATTCGGTTAGAACAAGCACGTCCGGCTCACCGTCTCGGACGTTTTGCACCCGCGAAGTCGAGCGGATTGACGACGACGTCGGCGCCCGCGCGCCTCGCCGGCACCTCATTGTCTTCTGCGTTCACAGCGAGGCTAATTCGCACTTCGGGTGCGAGGTGGCGGGCCGTAAGGCAAATCAGAATGGAGGTATCGTCGCGTCCCGCCGAAATTATCAGAAGCTTCGCGCGTTCGATCTGGACGGCCTTGAGCGTCTCGTCGCGGGTCGCGTCCCCGCCCAGGACTGCGCATCCAAGCGCCTTCGCCTTGTCGAGCCGATTTTCGCTGGTGTCGATAACAACGATGTCGTTCGGCTCTGTTCCAAGTTCGATCAGTTCCTGAACGGCGCGGCTGTTCTTGGTCCCGTATCCGGCGACTACGATATGATCGCACAGGTTGCGCTGAATTTTCTTCATGACAAATTTTTCCCACGATCGCCGGGCGACGAACGAATATGCGGAGCCGGCCAAAATGAACAGAAAGGCGATGCGGATCGGCGAGACAATCAGCGCGTCGAACAGGCGGGTCTTGTCTGTAACGGGCACGATGTCGCCATAGCCGGTCGTGGTCGCGCTGATCATCGTGAAATAGATGACGTCGACCAGGCCCACGTCCCCGTCATGAGTGTCTTTGAGTCCGTCGCGTTCGAGTCAGTGGATCAGGATCAAAAGGCCGAGCAGTCCGGCCATCACCGCGATGCGCCATCCAAGGCCAAGCCAGCCGGTTAGGCGCGGTTTGCGGCGCAGGATGAGCTGTGAGCTGGCCTCGCGCTTTGATTGCATATCCGGGCCCTCCATCAGCTACTCGGCCATAAACGCTCGGCAAGCGCCATGTTCCGCTGAATCGCTCATGCTATGACCGAAGCTCCGAATGTCCAAGAGGACCAAAGCGCTTTTCGCGCAGAAGGCCGCGTGTCCCCGACGAGCTGCATGGATCGCAACTCGAAGATGGCGAACGGCTTGCGTGAACGACGCTCGCTTCGCTTTCGCTACGGCTGGCGCCTTCGACCTACCAGACCTTCACCCTCTTTTCGGGTGCCAGATAGAGCTTGTCGCCAGGCTGGACGTTGAACGCGGCGTACCAGGCGTCATTGTTGCGGACCGTCAGCGCGCGATATTGGCCGGGGGCGTGGACTCCGGTGGCGATGCGGCCGCGCAGTGCGGCATCGCGCGTCTTGGTCGCCCAGGCCTGCGCATAAGCGATGAAGAAGCGCTGGTCGCCGGTGAAGCCGCCGATCACCGGCGCCTCCTTGCCACCCAAAGCGGCGCGATAGGCGTCATAAGCCGCGGCGAGCCCGGCAACGTCGGCGATATTTTCGCCGAGCGTGAGCTTGCCGTTGACCTTCAGCCCGGGGAACGGCTCATATTGGTCGAACTGGGCGGCGAGCGCGCTTCCCGCCTGATTGAACCGCGACTTGTCGGCGTCGGTCCACCAATTGCGCATCAGCCCGGTCGAATCGAACGCCGAACCATTATTGTCGAAACTGTGGCTGATTTCATGGCCGATTACCGCTCCGATCGCGCCATAGTTGAACGCCGCGTCGGCGGTCGGATCGAAGAATGGCCGCTGGAGGATCGCTGCCGGGAAGTTGAGCGCATTCTGGACCGGCAGATTGACCGCATTGACCAATTGCGGCGGCATCCACCATTCGTTGCGATCCATCGGCTTGCCGATCTTGGCGAGCTGATGGCGATATTCGGCGAGACTCGCCGCCTTGGCGTTGGCGTAGGCATCGGTCCCGCTGATCGCGACGCTTCCATAGTCGCGCCAACCCTCGGGATAGCCGACTCCGACGACGATCGAGCGAACCTTCTTGAGCGCTTCGGCCTTGGTCGCGGGGGCCATCCAGTCGAGCGCTTCGACGCGCTTGGCGAAGGCCTCCTTGATCTTTTCGTTCATCGCCTGGACCGCGGCCTTGGCCGAGGCGGGGAAATATTTGACGACATAGGCCTTGCCGACCGCGTCGGGCAGCGCCGCCGAGGTGGCGTCGATCGCGAGCCGCTCACGCGACCGTTGCTGCGGGGTCCCGTTGAGCGACGTGCCGTTGAAAGCGAAACTGGCATCGCGGATCGGAGCGGGAAGGACGTCGGCCTTCTGGCTGAGCATGTGGAACGCCAGCCAGTCCTTCCAAGCGTCGAGCGGTTCCGATCCGACCAAGGCCGCAAGGCGCGGGATCGAGGTCGAATGATAGGCCTGGAACTTCGCCGCCGATCCGAGCTGTGCCGCGCCAAGCAGTGCTCCCCAGTCGAGGCCCGGGGCGCGCTTTTCGAGGTCGGCGCGCGACCAGATTTGTGCGCCCTTGGTGAAATCCTCGCTGGTCGCACGGTCGGCGTGGGCGCGCGCGATCCTGGTTTCGAGCGCGAGGATCCGCGTCGCCGCGGCGGCGGGATCGGGGTTTCCGGCGGTGCGCATCACAGCTTCGATGAACGTGCGATAGGCAGTGCGCTGCTTGGCCATTTCGGCTTCGCCGGAGATATAATATTCGCGCTCGGGCATTCCGAGGCCGCCCTGGAGCAGATAAGGAATCTGCTCGCCGGGGGTGGTCAGGCCCTGCGTGATGAACACTCCGAAGAGATTTTCGGTCGAATAATTGGTCGCGTTCAACGGATCGACATCGGCACGGAGCGAGGCGCCGATCGCCTGTGCAAGCCCGCGCTTGTCGGCGATTGCGGCGATTGCGGCGAGGTCGCTTTGGACCGGCGCGATCCCGGCGCGGTCGATCGCCGCGGTATCGAGGAAGGCGCGGTAGAAATCGGCGATCCGCGCTTCGTCGCTGCCCGCCGCGGGCTTGCCCTCAATCAGTCCGGCGAGCATTTCCTTGACCTGCGCCTCGCGCTTGAGGTCGGCCATGGTGAAGCCGCCGATCGACGAGCGGTCGGCCGGGATTTCGGTGGCCTTCATCCACGCGCCATTGGCGAAGGCATAAAAATCGTCACCGGGCTTGACCGACTTGTCCATCGCCGCAGTATCGATTCCGAGCGCGGTTCCTGCCTCTGCCTTGGGCGCCACGGGGTCTGGCGCGATCTGCTGGCAGGCAGCGACGCTGAGCGCGAATGCGGAGGCGAACAGGAACAGGCTAGTGCGCTTCATCGAATATCCTTCGGGAGGTGGCGTTCGGCGTGGAACTGCTCGTTCCGGCAACGCTTTGCAAGCGGGGGCAGGGGCGCTAGGCGCAGAGCGGGATAAATGTTCGACGAACAGGGAATGACAGTCGATGAGCGCAGCACGAATCGACAGCAAGATCGACCTGTCGAGCGACGAGGCGCGTGCCCGGACGGCGCATAATCGCGCGCTCGCGGAAAAGCTTCGGGCCGATGTCGCGCTCGCGGCGCTCGGCGGTTCGCAGAAGCATCGCGAGCGCCACGCGTCGCGCGGCAAGCTGCTTCCCCGCGAGCGGGTCGAGCGGCTGCTCGATCCGGGAGCGCCCTTGCTCGAGATCGGTCAGCTAGCGGCTTGCGACCTTTATGACGGCGAAGTGCCTGGCGCCGGGCTGATCGCGGCGATTGGGCGGGTGTCGGGGCGCCAGTGCATGATCCTTGCCAACGACGCGACGGTAAAGGGCGGCACCTATTTCCCGATGACGGTCAAGAAACATCTTCGCGCTCAGGAAATCGCCGAGGCCAATCGCCTGCCGTGCATCTATCTGGTCGACAGCGGGGGCGCGAACCTTCCGCATCAGGCCGAAGTGTTTCCCGACCGCGATCATTTCGGGCGGATTTTCTACAATCAGGCCAATATGTCGGCCAAGGGCATTGCGCAGATCGCCTGCGTCATGGGCAGCTGCACCGCCGGCGGCGCCTATGTTCCGGCGATGAGCGACGAGAGCGTCATCGTTCGCGAGCAGGGGACGATCTTTCTTGCCGGTCCGCCGCTGGTCAAGGCCGCGACCGGCGAGGAGATTTCGGCCGAGGAATTGGGCGGCGGCGACCTTCATGCGCGCAAGTCAGGAGTGGTCGACCATCTTGCCGAAAATGACGAGCATGCGCTGACCATCGTTCGCGATATCGTGTCGCATCTCGGCGCCGAGGCGGGCGCGGATAGTGGGCTTCGCGACCCGCGGCCTCCGCATTATGACGCGGACGAGATCTACGGCCTGATCCCCGACGATGTGCGCGCGCCCTATGACGTTCGCGAAATCATCGCTCGGATCGTCGACGCGTCGGAATTTCATGAGTTCAAGCCGCTTTACGGCACGACTTTGGTGTGCGGTTTCGCGCATATCTGGGGGATGCCGGTGGCGATCCTTGCCAATAATGGCGTGCTGTTTTCCGAATCGGCGTTGAAGGGCGCGCACTTCATCCAGCTTGCCTGCCAGCGGCGCATTCCCTTGCTGTTTCTTCAGAATATCTCGGGCTTCATGGTCGGCGGAAAGGCGGAGGCGGACGGCATTGCCAAGCATGGCGCCAAGCTCGTCACCGCGGTCGCCACCGCGCAAGTGCCCAAGGTCACCGTACTGATCGGCGGGAGCTTCGGCGCGGGCAATTATGGAATGTGCGGGCGGGCCTATTCGCCGCGATTCCTGTTCACCTGGCCCAACTCGCGCATTTCGGTGATGGGTGGTGAGCAGGCGGCGTCGGTGCTCGCCACGGTTCACCGCGATTCGGCGAAATGGACGCCCGAGGAGGCCGAAGCCTTCAAGCAACCGATCCGCGATGATTATGAAGCGCAGGGCAATCCGTGGCACGCCACCGCGCGGCTGTGGGACGACGGGATCATCGACCCGGCGCAGACCCGCGACGTCCTTGGCCTTGCCTTCGCCGCCTGCCTCAACGCCCCAATCGCCGAGCGCCCGTCGTTCGGCCTGTTCCGGATGTGAATCTATGACCCGCAACGACTGGACCCGCGCCGAGATTGCGGAGCTCTTTGCGCTTCATTTCTCCGAGCTCATCTTCCGCGCAGCCGGGACGCATCGGGCGCATCACGCGCCCGGCGAGGTGCAATTGTGCACCTTGCTGTCGATCAAGACCGGGGGCTGCCCTGAGGATTGCGGCTATTGTTCGCAATCGGCTTCGGCCAATTCCGGGCTCAAGGCCGACAAATTGATGGACGTCGACGCGGTGCTTGCCGCGGCGGCGGAGGCCAAGGCGGCGGGATCGCAGCGCTTCTGCATGGGCGCTGCGTGGCGAAACCCCAAGGAACGCGACATGGGCGCGGTGTGCGCGATGGTTTCCGGCGTGAAGGGACTAGGGCTCGAGACGTGTATGACGCTCGGCATGCTGACCGGCGAGCAGGCGCGCGCGCTCAAGGACGCGGGGCTCGATTATTATAACCATAATATCGACACGTCGCCCGAACATTATGGCGACATCATCACGACGCGGACTTTCCAGGATCGGCTGGATACGCTCGAGGAAGTGCGCAGTGCGGGGATGGCAGTGTGCTGCGGTGGGATCGTCGGGATGGGCGAGACGCGCGAGGACCGGATCGGCTTCCTCCATGCGCTCGCGACCCTGCCGCGCCACCCCGAAAGCGTTCCGGTGAACGCGCTTGTGCCGGTCAAGGGAACCGTGCTTGGCGACATGTATGCGGGTGACCGCCTGATCGACGACATCGAGTTCGTGCGCACCGTCGCGGTCGCGCGGATCACGATGCCGATGAGCATGGTGCGGCTGTCGGCGGGGCGCGAGTCGATGTCCGAAGCGACCCAGGCTTTGTGCTTCCTCGCGGGCGCCAACAGCATTTTCACCGGCGACAAATTGCTGACCACCGCCAATGCGGGCGACAGCGCCGACGCGGCTTTGCTCACGAAATTGGGGATGGTGCCGATGACTGCGGCTGAGCCGATGCGCAATCTGGAAGCTGCCGAATGATCGCATCGCTGCTCATCGCCAATCGCGGCGAGATTGCGTGCCGGATCATCCGCACCGCGCGCGCGATGGGGATTCGCACCGTCGCGGTCTATTCGGACGCGGACGCCAAGGCGCTGCATGTGCGGCTGGCGGACGAGGCGGTGCATATCGGGCCGAGCCCGGCACGCGAATCCTATCTCGTCGGGGAAAAGATCATCGCCGCTGCGAAGGCCAGCGGGGCCGACGCGATCCATCCGGGCTATGGCTTTTTGAGCGAGAATGCCGATTTCGCCCAGGCGGTGATCGACGCGGGGCTGATCTGGGTGGGGCCCAAGCCGGACAGCATTCGTGCGATGGGGCTGAAGGACGCGGCGAAAAAGCTGATGACCGAGGCGGGGGTACCGGTCACGCCGGGCTATATGGGCGACAATCAGGATCCGGCCTTCCTTGCCGAGCAAGCCACGGCGATCGGTTTTCCGGTGCTAATCAAGGCGGTCGCGGGCGGCGGCGGCAAGGGCATGCGCAAGGTCGATGCCGCCGCGGACTTCGTAGACGCGCTCGAAAGCTGCAAGCGCGAGGCGGCGTCGTCGTTCGGAAACGACATCGTGCTGATCGAAAAATGGATCGAAAGCCCGCGCCATATCGAAGTGCAGGTGTTCGGCGACAGCCACGGCAATGTCGTCCATCTGTTCGAGCGCGACTGCTCGCTCCAGCGCCGCCACCAGAAGGTGATCGAAGAGGCTCCGGCGCCGGGGATGGACGAGGCGACGCGCGCGGCGGTGTGCGGGGCAGCGGTCAAGGCTGCGCAAGCGGTGAATTACGAAGGCGCGGGGACGATCGAGTTCATCGCCGACACCAGCAATGGGCTGCGCGCAGACCGCATCTGGTTCATGGAAATGAACACGCGGCTTCAGGTCGAGCATCCGGTGACCGAGGAAATCACCGGGGTTGATCTGGTCGAGTGGCAGCTGCGCGTCGCCAGCGGCGAACCGCTTCCGAAGCGACAGGACGAACTGTCGATCGACGGCCACGCAATCGAAGCGCGGCTATATGCGGAGGACCCGGCCAAAGGCTTCCTGCCAAGCGTCGGGAGGCTTGAGCATTTCGATGTGCCTGGGCCGCGCCATGAACCCGATTGCGTTAGCTTCAGGCTCGAAACCGGGGTTGAGGAAGGCGACGCGATCTCGCCTTTCTACGATCCCATGATTGCCAAGTTGGTCGTGCACGCAAGCACGCGATGGGACGCCATTGCAGCTCTGAGCCATGCCTTGCACGACGCCGAAGTTTGGCCGGTGCGAACCAACGCGGCATTTCTGGCCGAAGCATTGCTTCACCCGGATTTCGCGCGCGAGAACATCGACACCGGCTTCATCGAACGAAATCTTGCAAGTCTCGCCCCGAACGGTGAGCCCGACGACGCGATCTGGCGCGGTGCACTGGCTGTTGCATTGGGCGAGAGCGACCCTGCGCTTAACGCCGATCTGAACGGGTTTCGGCTGAATGCCGAACCGTGGCGCGCGCTTGCGCTTGGCCGTGGGGGCCAGTTCCGAACCGTGTTCGACGATGGGTCGATGGCGTGCGTGAATGGCTTCAGCGACGGCGAGCGGGTCGTCGCTTTCTATGAGGGGCAGGCGTTCGAATTCAACCTCACCGCGCGCGGCACCGTAGGCGCGGTTGCCGGCGGCGGAGTGATCATTGCGCCGATGCCCGGCAAGGTAACCAGCGTCGAGGTCGCGGCGGGCGACGCGGTGAGCAAGGGTCAGCGGCTGCTCACGCTTGAGGCGATGAAGATGGAGCATGGGCTGGTTGCGCCGTTCGACGGCGTGGTCGCGCAGCTCAATGCCGTGACGGGCGGGCAGGTGCAGGTCGACGCGTTGCTGGCGCGAATAGACGCAAAGAAGGAAGATTAATGATCATCGACGGAACAGCAGCAGTGGTGACCGGGGGCGCATCGGGGCTCGGCGAGGCGACCGCGCGCGCGCTCGCGGCCAAGGGCGCGAAGGTCGCCATCTTCGACCGCGATTCGGACAAGGGAGAAAAGGTCGCGGCGGAAATCGGCGGCGTCTTCTGTGAGGTCGACGTGACCAATGACGAAACGGTCGCCGCCGCCTTCGACAAGGCCCGCGCCGCGCACGGACAGGAGCGCATCCTGGTCAATTGCGCAGGCGTCGCCAATGCGGTGAAGACCGTCGGCAAGGACAAGGCCACCGGGACACGCAAGCGTTACCCGATGAACCAGTTCGAACTTGCGATCGGGATAAATCTGGTCGGCACGTTCCGCTGCATTTCGCACTCGGCGTTCGGAATGGTCGCCGCCGATCCGCTCGATGACGGCGAGCGCGGGGTGATCATCAATACCGCCTCTGTCGCTGCCGAGGACGGGCAGATCGGACAGGCGGCCTATTCGGCGTCGAAGGGCGGCGTTCTGGCCATGGCGCTGCCGATCGCGCGCGATCTGATGAACGACGGGGTTCGCGTCAACACGATCCTGCCGGGCATTTTCAAGACACCAATGATGGCGATGATGCCGCAGCCGGTACAGGATGCGCTCGCCGCGCAAGTGCCGTTCCCGAAGCGGCTCGGCACCGCCGACGAATATGCCCGCCTGGCAATTTTCATCGTCGAAAACAGCTATGTGAACGCCGAGAGCATCCGGCTCGATGGCGGGATTCGGATGGCGCCGCGCTAGGCGCGCCTAGGTGGACTGGATGGAGCGCCACGACAGATGAATTTGGACGAACGGCAATTGCTCGACGCCTGCGCGGTCGCGGCACGCGCCGCTGGCGCCGAAATTCTCAGGCTGGTTGGCGCCGGGTTCGAAGTCGAGACCAAGTCCGATTTGTCCCCCGTCACCGTTTGCGACCGGGCGGCCGAGGCAATCATCCTCGCGGCCTTGGCGAAGGCCGCGCCGGGCGTTCCAATCATCGCCGAGGAAGAGGTCGCAGCGGGTCGAATCCCCGCGCATGGCGACATGTATTTCCTTGTCGATCCGCTCGATGGGACCAAGGAATTCGTTCGTGGCGGCGATGATTATACCGTCAATATCGGGCTGATCGTCAACGGTTCCCCGCGCCTCGGCGTGGTCTATGCCCCGGACACCGACCGTCTCCACGGCGGCATCGTTAGCGAAGGCGCCTGGCTCGACGAAGGGCAGGGGCGCATTGCCATTTACACGCGCGAGCTCGGCGAGGCGCGGGACGCGGTGGCTTCCAAATCGCACTTCAATCAGGCGACCGCCGACTATCTCGAGCAAGCGATCGGCGCGTGCGGCCATGTCTCGGTCGGATCGTCGCTCAAATTCTGCATCGTCGCCGAAGGCCGCGCCGACATTTACCCGCGATTGTCGCCGACCAGCGAATGGGACACGGCCGCGGGTCATGCCATTCTGCTTGCCGCAGGGGGCCGGGTCGACGGGCTGGACGGAACGCCGCTCCGCTACGGCAAGATGGCCTTCCTCAACCGCGGCTTTTGCGCGACGGCAGGATGGCAAGCCCCACCGATCGCGCCTTTCCTGGATGAGTTCGGTGGCGGGGGCGATTTGCCGAAAGGGATATAATGCGTTTCTAAAAGGTCCACTTCGGCAGGGTTTCATCCAGCGGCATCAGGCTAGCGTGCCGCAGCGAGTCGATTTCTGCCCGGACGAGTTCGACCTGACTGGCGAGCGCCACAACCGCCTCAACATGCTCCGCGTCGCGTCCGAGTTCGAGCGTCAAATTGTCGGCGATTGCCAAAGCTTCGGACAATTTGGCGAGCCAGACGGCGCGGGCAGTGGCGCGGCGGGTGGCGGCGATATGCGGGCTCATATTGTCCCACTACGCTGGGTTGGTTTAACTTTACGCAATATTTGATCCATTGTGGCGCCAATCCCGAGTGACAATCGTCACGGTTTCGGGTCAAGTATAATCCTGCTCGGTCCAAAATTAGCTTCTTGAGGGGGAAGTAATGGTTACGGGCACTTCATATCTTTCGAACGACTATAGACTTGATGCGCGTCCGCCGATGCTCGTTGCCGCGGCGAGCGAATCGGCGCGTTCGCGCGCGATGCACTGGCTCGAGGAGAGCGGCTGGCGGGCATCGGCAATGCCGATCGACGGCGCAATCGACCGGCTCAAGCGGCAGGCGTCTGCAAGCGGCCTGTGGATCGAACTTGATCCGGACGACGATAGCGAGGCGCTTGACCGCCTTCTCGACCATGCCAATGGCGAAGCTGCCGCGGGCCGAATGCCGACCATCGTCGCGGCACCGCTTGCCCTGATCGACTCGCTTGCCGCGCGGCTCGACGCCGAGGCAACCTATGTGCTCATCGATCCCGACCTGCTCGAGCGTAGCGCAACGCTTGCCCTGGCCACGGCGCAGGCCAAAATGCCCGCGACGCTTCACGACGTTTCGCGCGGCCCGGGGTCGCTTCGCCTCAAGCAACTCAGCGATGAAGTCGGCCGGATTGCTCAGACGCTTGCGCGATTGTCGACCGGGCCCGATGCGCCGGGCAGTTCGGTCGAACGCCCGCAGCATGATCCGACCGAAATTGTAGCCGTTAGCGGTGACACGGTGCGCACAATTATTCGCGCGCGCCGCCTCCGTGCGCGCTTTTTCGACGAGGAATTGTTTGCAGACCCGGCATGGGACATGCTCCTCGACTTGCTCGCCGCGGAAATTGCGCAGCACCGCGTCCCGGTTTCGTCTTTATGCATCGCCGCGGCGGTTCCGGCGACGACTGCGCTGCGCTGGATCAAGACAATGACCGACAATGGGCTGTTCCTACGCCGTGCCGATCCTCACGACGGCCGCCGCGTCTTCATCGAGCTTGCTCCAGCCGCCAGCGTCGGAATTCGCCGCTATTTCTCGGAGGTTGGCGCGCTCGCCGCGGTCTGACCTTGCTCGACCCTCGGCCTGAGTAGGAGCGCGATGCGGAGGCGTGACGGGCGTTTGTGCCTGATCATGTCCTTGGTGCGGACCATCGGGTACCGCTACGAAAATGAGGTGGTGGGCGCTGACGGGCTCGAACCGCCGACCCTCTCGGTGTAAACGAGATGCTCTACCAACTGAGCTAAGCGCCCGCGCGATCGCGGTGTCGGGGCGATGCCATTAGTCGCTGCCAAGGGCAAGCGCGTCGGCTGCTTGGGATTGGCAAAACCGCTTCGCCCCGATCCCCCACAAATGTCCGAACGTCTCGTGGAGCGACAAGGGGTCGAACGGATCGAGGCCCGAGCCGGGAAAGAGACAGGTCTCGCCGAACCACAGGCGGCCATCGATTTCATAAAAATCGACGCGCAGATGGTCGCGGCCGAACGCGATCTGCTCGGCAGCCAGAAGCATTTGCGTGAGCTGTACAGGGGCCTCGATGGTTTCGGGCGAGTTGGACAGCTTCGTCCATTGCCGGTCATATTGAACCCAGCGATGGTTGGCGCCCCGGTCGACGTGAACCTGGATGAACTCGGCAACTCCGGCGAAGACGAAAATCTTATAATCGTTGGGAAGCCCGTTTTTCGGCCCGATGAAGGGCTCAACGATCAGCGTTCGCCCGGCACGGCGATAATGCCATTCGTCGAGCCATTCGCCATAGGCGCGGACGAGCCATTTGGGAGATTCCCTCTGCGCGCGTGTCCAATCCCTGTCGCACCGGACGACCACGAACTGCCCGCATCCATGATTGGATTTCACGATGAACGGCATTGGCCAGGGAGGTGAGCCGGGCAGTTGCTCGCCCTGCCAAAGCGTCGGAATGACGAGTGACGGACCGATGATGTCGGCCGCGAGCGACTTGGCGTAGAGCTTGTCGGTCAGCGCCGCGAGGCTAAGGTCGCGATCACACAATTTGCGCCATTGCACTTTTTCGTTGAAAAATTGGGGGCGCTTGAGATCGGGAAAATAGCCGTGGCGCCAGAAATATATGAGCGACACGCGCAGGCGAGCCCAATCCGTACGCGGCAAAGCCAAAGGAATCGCCAGCGAGAGCGCGAGGAACAATGAGGAAATCACTCGGGCTCTAAAGGTATAAACTACTTGCTTGTCAATAACTTAGCTAGATGCGGCTTGCCCCGATTATAGGGCGCGCACCAGACGCACCGCCATGGCTGCCCAGGCGGGATCGGCGACGACGCTTTGGCGGCCGCCCGCGCCGGGAGGGAGCAGGTGCAATTTGGACTGCTCACGCCCGATCAACCGGCCGAACAGGAATCGGCCCGCAGGGCGCGGGACAATGACGTCGCGATTGAGCGCGCGGCCGAAATCTTCGGGATCGAGCCGTTCGCACCAGATTTCGTCACCCGCGCGATAATCACCGATGCTTGCCGAGACGGTGATTGCGACCAGGCCAGGTGCGACTTTGGGCGGGACCACCAAAGCGGTTCGCTTGGGCGCGGCGGCGCCGTTCGCTCCGAGGACCGCGACGACCGGAATTTCGGCTCCGTCGGGGTGATCGACGAGGTCCGAAGCTTCGACTCCAAGTGCCGCCGCGATCCGGTTGAGCCAGCCCACCGACACTGTGCGCATCCCCGTTTCGAGCCTGCCGATGGTCTGCGGAGTGGTCGGTGGAACCGCGGCGCGCGCAACCTCGTCGAGGGTCATTCCGCGGGCCCGGCGAACTTCGCGAATGCGCGTAATCATGGCAGCTCCTTCACAAATCCCGAACCCCTATGGTTTTCTTCTGTCCTACAATCTCTCCCTTATGGCAAGAGCAGCTGGTCAATAAAGGAGGTTGCATGGTCGAATCGGCATCGCGTCATGAAGGAAAGCTGCTCATTGAACGGGCGATTGCTGGTGACCCGACCGTTCGCCGCACGCGAGCAGCGCCGGCGCGGTCGGTTACCGTCAATCTGGCCGAAAGCCCCTTGGGTTGGCTGCGCGCCCACGGCCATGTCACCGAGCGTCAATATGATGCGGGTGAGCGGCTGCGATGTGATTGGGAACGCGCCCAGCTTGATCCGCGGGTAACGATGTCCTGGGATGCCGCTCCGGTCGCGCGCGGACGCGGCGGGGCCGGGCAGTCACAGGATTTGAACGGCACGCAACTCGACGCGCGCCGCCGTTTCGAAGCGGCGGTCGAAGCGGCGGGACCGGGGCTTGCCGACATAGTGTGGCGGATCGTCTGCGCGGGGGAGGGAATGCGTGTTGCCGAAACCGCGCTTGGCTGGCCGGCGCGGGCGGGCAAGCTGGTGCTCGAGCTCGCGCTCGACCGCATCGCCGATTATTACCGGATGCCGCGAAATGGTGCTTGAACCTACGACTTTTGCGACTTTAGTGACGTTAAGGCGCGCGCCGCGCCTAGGGAGAAAACAGTGATTCTATACGGTTCGAGCCTGTCGCCATTCGTTCGCAAGGTCATAGCCTTTGCCGCTGAAAAGCAGATCGAACTGGACATAAGGCCGGTCGGAATTGGCGATCCCGACCCCGGCTTTGGGGCGGCGAGTCCGTTCCGCAAAATGCCCGCGCTGGACGACGACGGCTATATGCTCGCCGACAGCTCGGCGATCATTCATTACCTCGAAGCCAAGCAGCCTGAGCCAGCGCTGATCCCGGGCGATCCGAAGCAGCGCGGCCGCACCATCTGGTTCGACGAATTCGGTGACACCATCCTTTGCGCGTGCGGCGCTGCGATCTTCTTCAATCGCGTGGTGGCGCCGCGCTTCCTTAAGCGTGACGGCGATCTCGCCGCCGCCGACAAGGCCGAACGCGAGACGCTTCCGCCGTTGATCGATTATCTCGAAGGTCAAATCCCTGACAGTGGCTTCCTGGTCGGCGACCACCTGACGTTGGCTGACATTTCCGTGGCTTCGCCGTTCGCCAATTTGGAACATTGCGGCATCGGAATAGACTCGGCGCGCCACCCCAAGGTCGCGCGATTTGTCGCCGATATCCTCGCCCGTCCAAGCTTCACGGAATCGGTCGCCCGGGAAGCCGCCTTCCTTGCTCGCGACGCTTAGAAAAAGGGCCGCGCTTCCGACAGAAACGCGGCCCTGATCAACAGTTGCGATTATTCGCGGGCGCCTTGTCCGTCCTTGGCGAACTCACTGTCTTCGTCATCTTCGATCAGTTCGCTGCTGCTTGCCGATCCATCGCTGGCTTGCCCGGTCGCCGAGCCGCCTTCGCTCGACTGATCAGACTGGCCGAAGGGTGATTCGTCTGACTGGGATTGGCCGGAGCTTCCATATTCCGCCTGCTGCTGCGATTGTCCCGCTTCGGACTGGCCGGAATTGCCGTAGGAAGCCTGGCCGGTTTCGGACTGCTGCTGCGAGCGATCCGACTGGAACTGGCCTGATTGTTGACCAGTTTCCTGCTGGCCCGACTGCTTCTCGCTTTGCGACTGCTGTCCCTGGCTCAGTTCGGGGGACTGCTTATTCTCGCTTTGTGGCTCTTGCGGCTGGGTCGATTTGCTGATGTCCGAATTCTGGTTTTCACGTTCGTCCATGATCCATTCTCCTCGACTGAGCGGATGCTCGTGACGGATTAACCAAGATACCGGGGACCGCGTTCCTGCGCGATGCGACGAGCCGACGCCGACAGTCGCAGGGACATGAGGCGGTGCCGAAACGAGTGGCTCGAAAGCTGCAATTCTAGTTTCACCATTGTTTCAGCGGATGCGACGAAGCGAAAACGGTACGCACAAAAAAGGCCGCCGGAGCGAACCCCGGCGGCTGATTTGATCGTGACGCTGCTTAGGCCTGTTCGCCCTCGCCCTCGCCCTCGCCAGCTTCGGCTGAGTCCGAGGCCGGAGCCTCGTCACCAGCTTCGGCGGTCGCGCCGGGTTCGGCATTGGGGTCGTAATCCTCAGTGAAGCCCGCCTCGTCGCGTTCGAACATCGACGACATGACGTCGACGCCCTGCGCCTGGAGTTCGGCTTCCTCGGGCGAACGGGCAACATTGACCTTGACGATCGCGGTGACCTCGGCGTGGAGCACGATCTTGACCTCGTGCATTCCGATCGCCTTGATCGGACGTCCGAGAATGACCTGGCTCTTGCTGACCTTGGCGCCTTCGACTTCGAGCGCTTCGACGATGTCGCGGGCCGAGACCGATCCGTACAATTGTCCGGTGTTGGACGCCTGACGGATCAGCTGAACGGTTTTGCCATCGACATCCTTCGACGCGACTTCGGCTTCGGAGCGGCGGTCGGCATTGTCCGACTCGATCCGCGCGCGATTGGCCTCGAACAGCTTCTTGTTGGCCGCGTTGGCGCGAAGCGCCTTCTTGTTCGGCAGGAGGAAATTGCGTGCAAAGCCGGTCTTGACGGTGACCACGTCACCGATCGCGCCAAGCTTTTCCACGCGTTCGAGCAGGATGACATCCATGTCGTTCGCTCCTTACTTCACGATATAGGGAAGCAGGCCGATGTGGCGGGCGCGCTTGATCGCCTTGGCCAGCTCGCGCTGCTTCTTGGTGCTCACCGCGGTGATGCGGCTCGGGACGATCTTGCCCCGTTCGGAGACGAAGCCCTGAAGCAGGCGGACGTCCTTATAGTCGATGACCGGGGCATCCTTGCCCGAAAAGGGGCAGCTTTTGCGGCGGCGGAAAAAGGGACGAGCCATCGGTTAAGCCTCCTGCTCGGCGCGCGGGGCGCGGTCGGGACGGTCGCCGCGATCGCCACGGTCGCCGCGATCACCACGGTCACGGTCACCACCGCGCGGTCCGCCACGGTCGCCGCGCTCGCTGCGCTCCGACTTGCGCATCATCGCCGACGGGCCAGCTTCATGCGCATCGACGCGGATCGTAAGGAAGCGAAGCACGTCCTCATTGATCCCGGTCTGGCGCTCGAGTTCGGCAATCGCCGGCGCGGGGGCATCGATGTCGAGCATGACATAATGCGCCTTGCGATTCTTGGCGATGCGGTAAGCGAGGCCGCGAAGGCCCCATGTTTCGGTCTTGACCACGGATCCGCCATGGTCGGCGACGATCTTGGTGGCGTTCTCCGCGAGCGTATCGACCTGGGCTTGAGCCAGATCCTGACGCGCGAGGAAAACATGCTCGTATAGCGGCATGCGTTTCTCATCTGTTGGCCGATCGCTGACGCTGCACCATGCAAGCGACCCTCCGGCTGTCGTCAAGGCAATTGGGCGGCGGAAACGCGTTCCGTCGCCTTGCTGCCGCGCCATTGCCGCATTGAGCCAGGAATGGCAAGCCTCGTGGCAAGGCGGCGCGGCCCTTGGCAGCGGGCCGGGCTGGGCTTAGGTCCCGGCGCGACTTCAAGCAGAACGAGGGATGATAATGCGCGCATTTCTGTTTCCGGGGCAGGGCAGCCAGGCGGTTGGCATGGGCGCCGCGCTCGCTGAGTCCAGCCGCGCCGCGCGCGACGTGTTCGAACAGGTCGACGAAGCGCTTGGGCAAAATCTTTTCCGGCTGATGCGCGACGGGCCGGACGAGGAGCTGCGGCTGACAGAGAATGCCCAGCCCGCGATCATGGCCAATGCCCTCGCGGTGTTCACCGCGCTTACTCGCGAAGGGAATGTCGATCTTTCAGACGCGGTCAGCTTCATCGCCGGGCACAGCCTGGGCGAATATTCGGCATTGTGCGCGGCGGGTTCGTTCGATCTGGCGACCACCGCTCGGCTGCTGAAGCTGCGCGGGCAGGCGATGCAGGCGGCAGTCCCGGTCGGCGTCGGCGCAATGGCCGCGCTGCTCGGAACCGACCTCGAGCTTGCCAGGCGAATCGCGGCGGCGGCGGCGCAAGGCGAAACGTGCGAAGTCGCCAACGACAATGACCCAGGCCAGGTCGTTATCTCAGGACATAAGGGCGCGATCGAGCGGGCGATTGAAATGGCCAAGGACATGGGGGCCAAGCGCGCTGTGTTGCTTCCGGTGTCGGCGCCGTTCCACTGCCGCCTGATGCAGCCCGCGGCCGACGCCATGGCGCAGGCGCTTGGCGACACGCTGATCCATGCGCCGGTGGTGCCGCTCTATGCCAATGTCACCGCCGCCCCGGTGCTCGACCCCGATACGATCCGCGGGCAGCTTGTCGAGCAGGTCACCGGCCTGGTGCGCTGGCGCGAGAGCGTCGCGGCGATGGCTGAGGCAGGCGTCGACGAATTCATCGAGCTGGGCGGCAAGGTGCTCGGCCCGATGGTCAAGCGCATCGCGCCCGACGCAAAGGTCACGAGCGTCGTCGGCATCGCGGATTTGGAAGCCCTGGCGAAGGAGATCGCATGATGTTCGATTTGTCGGGAATGACCGCGCTGGTAACCGGCGCTTCGGGCGGGCTCGGCTTGTCGATCGCCACCGCGCTCGCCGCACAGGGCGCGCGGCTGGCCTTGTCGGGGTCGAACCAGGCCAAGCTCGAAGCGTTTGCGGAGCAACTGGGCGGGGATCATGTCGCCTTGACGTGCAATTTGTCCGACGCCGCTGAGGTCGATCGGCTCGTTCCTCGGGCAATGGAAGCGCTCGGCAAGCTCGACATTTTGGTCAATAATGCCGGGATCACCCGCGATAATCTGACCATGCGGATGAAGGACGAAGAGTTTTCCGACGTTCTCACGGTCAATCTCGAAGCCGCCTTTCGCCTGATGCGATCGGCGTGCAAGCCGATGATGAAGGCGCGTTTTGGGCGTATCATCTCGGTGACTTCGGTGGTCGGAGTGACCGGCAACCCGGGACAGGCAAATTATGTCGCGTCGAAGGCCGGGCTGATCGGAATGTCCAAAGCGGTCGCGCAGGAAGTCGCGAGCCGCGGGATCACGGTCAATTGCATCGCGCCAGGGTTCATGACCTCGGCAATGACCGAGGCGCTCAACGAGGCTCAGAAAGCGGCGATCCTGGCAAGGATCCCGGCAGGGGCAATGGGCAGCGGCGCGGACATTGGTGCCGGCGTGGTCTATCTGGCGAGCCGCGAGGCCGGCTACGTCACTGGCCAGACGCTTCACGTCAACGGCGGGATGGCGATGCCCTGATCCCACGGCGGAGCGCAATTCCAAGCACCGCAAGCGCGCTGACCAGCCCCAGTGGGAATAAAGTCGCCTCGGCCACCGAGCGAGCGATCAGCGGCACAATCCAGGCAAAAGCGAGCAATGTGCGCTCCCACGATCCCCAGCCGTCCTGCTCGCCGTCCTTCCACAGGATGCCGATTCCGAGCAGCAGCACGACATAGTCATAATCAAGCACATAGGGGGTGGCGATCAGCACCGCTGCGGTCGTGGCCGCATTGCGAAGCGCCGGCCGGCTCCGCCATGCCAGCCACAATGAGGCGCCAATTGCGGCAAGGCTGAAGCCCGCCTGAACAAAATATGAAGGCCCGATCGCCAACCCCCAGGAGCGCACCGCCGCGAACGGCGACATGATCTTTTCCCAGCCCGTGCGACCCTGCTCGATCACCAGGTCGCGAGTTAGCGGCAGGCTGTCGAGGAACGCCTGCCACACCGGCCACCCCCAGATCGCGAGGGTCAGTGCGATCAGCGCGATGCTCGACAGAGCCGCGCCGAATATTGCGCGCCATTGCCGAGTGACGAGCAGGAGCAAAGGAATGACCAGTGCAAATTGTGGCTTGTAGACGAGGCAGCCAAGCAGCACTCCGGCGAGCAGCGGCTTCCTGTCGAGCAGGATCAGCCCGCCACCGAGCAGGAGCGCGGTAAGGAACCCATTGTGACCGTGGGCAATGCAGATCAGCGTGACCGGCGCCGCAACGACGAACAGCCAGCCGTCACGCCGTCCGAGGTAGTGCTGGCCGAGCAATGCCAGCGGCGCGAGCGTTGCCGCCTGCCACGCGATCAGCGCTGCAAGATAAGGCATGGTCGCAAGCGCGGCGGCGATGATCAGGAATGGCGGGGGATAGTGCCAGCCATAAAGATCGACGGTGGTTGAACCGTGAACGCTCTGCTGGACCGCGAAATGGCTTGGCCAGTCCCACACCTCTGCGGCGCGGCCGTCCCATGCCATCTGCCCGGCCGTCCACATCTGACTGAAATCCGTCCCGACCGGCCGGCCCTTCCAGTCGAGCGTGCCGTGAGCAGTCGCGAACAGCAGGATGATCGCAGCCGCCGAGACCATCAGGCACACCATCGCAACGCGCCGCACCCGCGCCGCATCAAGCCAATTACCCTCGCGAACTGCCCCCATGTGGCCGCCATAGCGCACAAAGGATCAACAAATCATCCCGGCCCGGGAACGCCTTGTCGTTGCGCAAGCCGCCCCTATATCGCCTCCGAAACCACAATGCCGCCCGGATGGGCCTGGGCGGCGTATCAGTCAGAGTAAGAGGGCAAAACATGGCGAAAGTGATCGGGATCGACCTCGGCACCACCAACAGCTGCGTTGCGGTGATGGAGGGCGGAAAGCCCAAGGTCATTGAAAATTCGGAAGGCGCGCGCACCACCCCGTCGGTGGTTGCCTTCACCAAGGACGGCGAGCGCCTGATCGGCCAGCCGGCGAAGCGTCAGGCGGTGACCAACCCCGACAATACGATTTTCGCGGTCAAGCGCCTGATCGGACGCCGCTTCGACGATCCGATTACCAAGAAGGACACCGAGCTGGTCCCCTACAAGATCGTCAAGGGTGCCAATGGCGACGCCTGGGTCGGTGCTGGCGGCAAGGATTATTCTCCTTCGCAGATTTCGGCGTTCACGCTTCAGAAGATGAAGGAAACCGCCGAGGCCTATCTTGGCGAAACCGTCACTCAGGCGGTGATCACCGTTCCGGCCTATTTCAACGACGCCCAGCGTCAGGCAACCAAGGATGCCGGCCAGATCGCGGGCCTCGAAGTCCTTCGCATCATCAACGAACCAACCGCTGCCGCGCTCGCCTACGGGCTTGAGAAGAATGACGGCAAGACGATCGCGGTTTACGATCTTGGCGGCGGCACGTTCGACGTGTCGGTGCTCGAAATCGGCGACGGCGTGTTCGAGGTCAAATCGACCAATGGCGACACCTTCCTCGGCGGTGAGGATTTCGATGCGAAGATCGTCGAATTCCTTGCCGACAAGTTCAAGGCCAAGGAAAATATCGACCTCAAGACCGACCGGCTCGCGCTTCAGCGGCTCAAGGAAGCCGCCGAAAAAGCGAAGATCGAGCTGTCGTCGGCGCAGACCACCGAAATCAACCAGCCGTTCATCACCGCGCGGATGGAAGGCGGGGCGACTACCCCGCTGCATCTGGTCGAAACGATCACGCGCGCCGACCTTGAGAAATTGGTCGCCGAGCTGATCAATCGCACGCTCGAGCCGTGCCGCAAGGCGCTTAAGGATGCCGGGCTAGAGGCCAAGGACATCGACGAAGTCGTTCTGGTCGGCGGGATGACGCGCATGCCGCGCGTTCGCGAAGTGGTGAAGGAATTCTTCGGCAAGGAGCCGCACATCGGGGTCAATCCCGATGAAGTCGTCGCAATGGGCGCTGCGATCCAGGCGGGCGTGCTTCAGGGCGACGTCAAGGACGTGCTCCTGCTCGACGTGACGCCGCTAAGCCTCGGCATTGAGACGCTCGGCGGGGTGTTCACGCGGATGATCGACCGCAACACCACCATCCCGACCAAGAAAAGCCAGACTTTCTCGACCGCCGACGACAATCAGAATGCGGTCACCATCCGCGTCTTCCAGGGCGAGCGTGAGATGGCGGCCGATAATAAGGTGCTCGGCCAGTTCGATCTGGTCGGAATCCCCCCTGCGCCGCGCGGTGTGCCGCAGATCGAGGTCACCTTTGACATCGACGCCAACGGCATCGTCAACGTCTCGGCCAAGGACAAGGGCACCGGCAAGGAACAGCAGATCCGAATTCAGGCGTCGGGTGGACTTTCGGATGCCGACATCGAAAAGATGGTCAAGGATGCCGAGCAGTTCGCCGATGACGACAAGAAGCGACGTGCCGCGGCCGAGGCTAAGAATCAGGCTGAAAGCCTGATCCATTCGACCGAGGGCCAGCTCAAGGAGCATGGCGACAAGGTCACGGCCGAGGTCAGGACCGAGATCGAGACTGCGATCGCCGAAGCCAAGACCGCGGTCGAGGGCGGAGAGCCCGAGGCGATGACCGCCAAGACGGAGGCGCTTGCCGCTGCCGCAATGAAGCTCGGCCAGGCGATTTATGAGCAGCAACAGGCCGAACCGGCGGCGGATGCCGGCGCAGACGACGCCACCGCCGAGGCCAAGCCTGCCGAAGAAGAAGTGGTCGATGCCGAATTTTCGGAAGTCGACGACGAACAGAAGGGCTGACCCAATTCTCCGTCATCGCGGTTCGCCCCGCGATGACGGATTTGGGGGATTATCATGGCTGAAACCGACTTTTATCAATTGCTTGGGGTGGATCGCGGCGCCGATGCGGCGGCGATCAAGGCGTCGTATCGCAAGATCGCGATGGAGTGCCATCCCGATCGAAACGCCGGCTGCTCCAATAGCGAGGCACGTTTCAAGCAGGTCAGCGAGGCCTATGACGTCCTCAAGGACCCGCAGAAGCGCGCCGCTTACGACCGCTTCGGCCACGCCGCATTCCAGAATGGCGGGGGCAATGGCTTCGGCGGGGGCGGGCAGGGTTTCGAGGGCTTCTCCGACATTTTCTCGTCGATCTTCGGCGACTTTGGCGACCCGCGCTCGCAACGTGCAAGCGCGGCGCGCGGATCGGACCTGCGTTACGACCTAGAATTGACTCTCGAAGAGGCATTTGGCGGAGTCGAAAAGACCATCGCGATCCAGGCCTTGGCGCGCTGTGAAGCGTGCGCCGCCTCGGGGTCGAAGGGTCAGGCGGCGCCGCGCACCTGCGGGACCTGCAACGGCGCGGGTAAGGTGCGCGCGCAACAGGGCTTCTTCGTCGTCGAGCGCGGCTGCCCAAGCTGTATGGGGTCGGGCGAGACCATTGCCGATCCATGCCCGTCGTGCGCCGGTGACGGCCGGGCGCTCAAGAACCGCAAGTTGTCGGTCAACATCCCTGCCGGGGTCGACGAAGGAACACGTATCCGCGTCGGGAGCGAGGGCGAGGCGGGGGTCCGCGGAGCAAGCTCGGGCGACCTTTATCTCTTCGTCCACCTCAAGCGCCACGGCATTTTTCAGCGCGACGGTTCGACGCTCATCGCCGAGGCCCCGATCAGCTTCACCACCGCCGCGCTTGGCGGGACGATCGTCATTCCGGGGATCGACGGCGAGCGGATCGAAATCCGCATCCCCTCGGGCGTTCAATCGGGCGAAACGCTCCGCCAGCGTGGTGCGGGGATGAGCGTGGTCAATAATCGCGGGCGCGGCGATTTGATGACCCGCATATTGGTCGAGACACCGACCAAATTGTCGAAGCAGCAAAAAGCGTTGCTGGAGGAATTTCGTGGTACCGAAACCGGTGACGAATGCCCGGCAAGCAAGGGCTTTTTCGCGCGGTTGAAGACGATATTGGACGGCTGAGCGGCGCTCAGCCCTTCTTCAATTCGAAGATCTCGATCCGCAGCGCGAGCAGTTGCGCGAACAGCTCGGCGATCGAGCGGCGCTCGAAACTCGGGCTGCGTGCTGTCTGGTGCAGACAAAGGATGACGCCCCACAGAGAGCCGCCGACGACCAACCCGATCGACATGATTGCGCTGGCGTCCATTTCGCGCAGCCGGTCTCGGTGAGCCGGAGTGACCGGGCGCAATATGGCGCGCGTCAGATCGAGCGGCTCGGGTTCGTGACCGAACATCAGCGGCACGAGTTCCGCCTCCACGTCGGCGTTCAGATAGAGCGGGGAGCGTAACAGGCAGCGCCGTTCCTCGGGCGGCAAATGATCGGGCGACAGTCGCTGGCCAAGCAGGCTCGAGGCCCCGCTGCGCGTATATTCGGCAATGACCGCGCTCGACCCGTCGGGATCGAAGCGTGTGATCATAACCCGGTCGAAGCCGGTCAAAGCGCGGATCTGCCGCGCTGCTCCCGCCAGAAAAAGGTCGAGGTCGCTGGCGTGGCCAAGCCGCGCATACATGCCGCGCAAGGTGCCGGTGATATCGCCAAAGGTGCGCATCGTCGCGGGCTCGGCTTCGACGATGATCCGGCCTTCAGTCAGATGAACCGCGACGTCGAAGCTGCGCTCTTCGCGGGTCAGCCGGCATGCGAGCAAGCGCTCGATCCCTTCGGAATCGCGTAGCAAAGCGAGGCGGTTGCGAAGTCCGTGGATCGCGTCCTCCGCAAGCACGTCGGATGCGGGTCGGCCGATCAATTTTCCGGGATCGCAAGTGACGAAGGCAGCGATGTTGGCCGAAACCGCCTCGATCAACCCTTCTTCCGACAGGGCAAGCAGAAACCCCGCCGGCTGGATCGCGCAGGCGGGGCCGGCGCCCGTCAAGCGAACACGCGCTCGAAGATCGTGTCGATCCGGCGAAGATGATAGCCAAGGTCGAACAAAGCATCGAGATCGTCTGATGACAGGCGCTCGCTGACCTGCGGATCGGCCTTGAGCAAGTCGAGCAGCGATAGCGCGCCATCGGCCTCCCACACCTTCATCGCATTGCGCTGCACAAGCGCGTAACTGTCCTCGCGGCTAAGCCCCGCCTGAGTCAGAGCGAGGAGCACGCGCTGCGAGTGGATCAGCCCGCCCATCCGGTCGAGATTCTTCTGCATCCGGTCCGGATAAATGAGCAATTTGTCGATCACATTGGTCAACCGAGCGAGCGCGAAGTCGAGCGTGATACAGGCGTCGGGGCCGATGAATCGCTCGACCGACGAGTGCGAAATATCGCGCTCATGCCACAAAGCGACATTCTCCATTGCCGGATTCACTGCGGAGCGAACGACCCGCGCAAGCCCGGTAAGGTTTTCGGTCAGAATCGGGTTGCGCTTGTGTGGCATCGCCGAGCTGCCCTTTTGCCCGGGCGCGAAATATTCCTCCGCCTCGAGCACTTCGGTGCGCTGGAGGTGGCGCACTTCAACCGCGACCCGTTCGATCGAGGAAGCGATCACCCCGAGCACCGCGAAGAACATCGCGTGCCGGTCGCGCGGGATCACCTGGGTCGACGCGGGTTCGGGAACGAGGCCAAGCTCGGCCGCAACATGCGCCTCGACCGCCGGATCGATATTGGCGAAGGTGCCAACCGCGCCCGAAATCGCGCAGGTCGCAATATCGTCGCGCGCGGCCGCCAAACGGGCGCGATTGCGCGCGAATTCGGCGTGGGCCTGCGCCAGCTTCAACCCGAAAGTCACCGGCTCGGCATGAATGCCGTGGCTTCGGCCGATCATCGGGGTCATCTTATGCTCATGCGCGCGGCGTTCGAGCACAACAAGCAACGCATCCAAACCATCGAGCAGAAGATCGGCCGACTGCTTCAATTGCACCGCAAGGCTCGTGTCGAGCACGTCGGAACTGGTCATCCCCTGATGCAACCAGCGCCGTTCGGGACCAAGCTTCTCCCCCGCCCAGGTCAGGAAAGCGATGACGTCGTGCCGGGTGACCGCCTCGATCGCGTCGATCGCCGCGACGTCGATCTCGCCAAGAACATCATTGTCGAACGCCTTGCGGATCGTCGCTGCGTCCTCGGCGGGGATCATCCCGATCTTGCCCATCGCTTCGGCGGCGAACACTTCGATCGCCCACCAGATGCGGAAGCGGTTTTCAGGCGACCAGATCGCGGTCATTTCGGGGCGGGAATAGCGGGGAACCATGGCTGTGGCGGCTAGCAGGGCGCGCAGGGAGTCGCAATCGTGCGCGACATCGGGCCCCCGGATCTTGCCCCCTCAAATCAACCCGAGTGCCTTCATGCTGCTGCGCCCCTGCGCGCCGACAATGACATGGTCGTGAACAATGATCCGCATGTGCCGCCCGGCCTCGACCAGATCGCGGGTGAGGCGGACGTCCTGTTGCGATGGCGAGGGGTCGCCCGAGGGGTGGTTGTGGACGACGATGATCGCGGTCGCACCCAGGGCAATCGCGCGCGCGATCACCTCGCGGACATGGACCGACGCTTCGTCGACCGACCCGCGCCACATCGCCTCATTGGCGAGCAGCATATTCTTGGCGTTGAGGAACAATACGCGCACTTCCTCGACCGGCGAATGCGCCATGGCCGCCTGAAGATAGTCGCCAAGCGCGTCCCAGCTCGACAGGATCGGGCGTCCCTCGATACGGGTCTCGAGCAGGCGCAGCGCAGTCGCTTCCGCGATCTTGAGCGCGGCGACGACGGTATCGCTGAGCCCCTCGCGGCGTAGCGCCTCGGGTTCCGCCGCAAGCAGCTGACCGATCCCACCGAAGCGCGCGATCAATGCCTTGGCCTGCGTCTTGGTGTCGCGGCGCGGAATCGCGAGCGTTAAAAGATATTCGATCAGCTCATGATCGAGCAGCGCCTTCTCGCCACCCTCAAACAGCCGCTGGCGGAGGCGTGCGCGGTGGCCTGAGGCGTCGGGTGGGGCATCGGCCATCTAGCGAGACGCTAGGCAAAGCCGTATCCGCATGCAACGCAAGCTTTGTGTCACACGCGGAACGGTCCGCTTGTAAGCGGGTTGAAGGAATCCATGGCTCCCGAGCATATCGAAGATCTGGGCGAACCGGCCGGAGGAAGTGAGACCGTCCGCCGGCGGACGTTGATCTGGCGTCGGACGCAGTGGACATTGATCGCCTTCCTCGCGGTCCTGTGCGTGGTCGTGCTTGGGGTATGGCTTGCGCGCAAGCCGATCGCCAACGATATCATTGCCCGCGAACTCAAGAATCGCGGCGTCACCGCGAATTATAAGCTCGATCGAATTGGCCTTCGCACGCAACAGGTCAGCAATCTCGTTCTTGGCGATCCCTCCAATCCCGATCTGGTCGCGCGGCGTGCGATCATCCAGATGCGGATCAAGTGGAACGGCGCGGTCGAGGTGTATCGGGTCGCGGGTCGCGGCGTTCGCCTCAGGGGCCGGGTGGTCGGCAACCGCGTCAGCTGGGGCCAGCTCGACAAATTGCTTCCGCCAAGGACCGGCAAGCCCTTTGCACTGCCCAATCTGGTGGTCGACCTCGCCGACACCACCATTTCGCTCGCAACGCCTTACGGCCCGCTCGGCTTTGCCCTGCAGGGACGCGGCAATTTGTCAGGCGGGTTCCGAGGAAAACTCGCCGCTGCCTCGTCGCGGCTCACGCCGGGCGCCTGCCGCCTCGATCAGCTTCGCGCTTATGTCAGCCTCGCGGTGGTCGCGCGGCGCCCGCACGTCGTCGGCCCGGTCGGTGCGAGCCGCTTCGAATGCCCGGCAAGCAATCTGAGGCTCGGCGAACCGCGGATGGAGGTCGACTCCACCTTTTCCGAAGCCTTTGGAAGTTTCGACGGCAAGGGCCGCCTGTCGATGACGACCGCCCAGGCGGGGATCAACGGGCTCGCCGGGGTCAACAGCAATCTCACCTTCAAGGGCACTCCGACCGAGATATTGGGGCGCATCGATTTGTCGGCACGGCAGGCCCGGCTCGCCAAGATCCTTGCCGGCCGAACGCGCATAGACGGGCGCTATCGATTGAACGCGCGCGCCGGAGCGCTAACGCTGGTCGGCGATTATGGAGCGTCGAGCGTCGCGCTCGCGCCATCGCTGACCGCAGGGATAACCGGCCCGCTCGCGGCAGCAGGCAAGTCGCCGCTCGGGCCGATCGCCGCCGCGATTTCGCGCGGAATCAGCAGCGCCGCGCGCAGCTTCGAAGTCGGCGGGGCCTTGCGCCTGATCAACCGGCGCGGCGGCGGAGCGGTGCGGATCGAAACCGCCGATGTCAGCGCCGCCAACGGAGCGCGCGTCAAGGTCGCGGGCGGCGACGGAGTCACCTATTATTGGCCGAGCGGAAAAATCCGCCTCGACGGCGAAGTCCGCACCGAAGGGGGAGGGCTCCCCACCGCGCGGATCGCGCTCAACCAGCCGCGCAACGGCTCGCCGATCAGCGGAGTGGCGCAGATCGCACCCTATGCGGCCGGCGGCTCGCGCGTCGCTCTCGCGCCGGTGCGGTTCGCGGCGCGCCGCGACGGCTGGACCCAGGTCTCGACCGTGGCACTGCTCGACGGTCCCTTGGGCGGCGGGAAAGTCACCGGCCTGCGCATACCGATCGACGGTCGCTTCGGCCCCAACGGCAGCCTGCACTTCGGCGAAGGCTGTATCGATGCCCGCTTCGCCAGCTTGCGCATCGGCGGGCTGCGACTTGGCCCGACGCCGCTGCCCTTATGCGCAACCGGTCCAGCGATCCTTTACCGCGCTGGTAACAACCCGCTCGCCTTTGGAGTCGAGACGCGCAGGGTCCGCCTTCGCGGCCAGCTTGGCAAATCGCCCTTCGCACTCGACGCGGCGCAGGCGCGGATGCTCGCTCAACGGCAGTTCGAGGCGAGTGGCCTTAACGTCCGTCTCGGGCAGGCTGCATCCCCGGTCTTGATCAACATTCCGACGCTTAGCGGGAGCTTTTCCGGGGCGGGCATTTCGGGACGTTATGCGGGCGCGGACGGGGTGGTCGGGCGCGTGCCGCTGCTGATGAGTGACGCCTCGGGCAATTGGAAATTCTACAATAACGCCTTGACCCTCGACGGCGGACTGACCGTTGCCGACAAGATGACGCCGGCGAAATTCTATCCGCTGCGCAGCGACAATATGCGCTTCAGCCTTGCCAATGACATGATCCGCGCGGGCGGCACACTGAAGCATCCGGAAAGCGGGACGCCGATTTCCGAAGTGACCATTACCCATCGTCTCTCGAACGGAACGGGCAATGCGCTGCTCGACGTTCCCGGAATCCGTTTCGGGCGCGGGCTCCAGCCCGAAGAACTGACGCGACTGACCGAAGGCGTAATCGCGCTCGTCGAGGGCACGGTTCGCGGGCAGGGGCAAATCAATTGGGCGGGGCCCGGCAAGGTCGCCTCGACCGGCGAATTCAACGTCATCGACACCAATCTCGCGGCGCAATTCGGTCCGGTCACCGGATTGAACACGACGATCCGCTTTTCCGATCTCCTCGGCCTGCAGACCGAAGCGGGGCAATCGGCCACTGTCGCCTCGATCAACCCGGGCATATTGGTTGAGAATGGCGTGGTCCGTTATCGCTTGCTCCCCGATCGCCAGGTGATGATCGAACGCGGCGAATGGCCGTTCATGGGCGGTCGCCTGGTTCTTCAGGAAACCATACTCAGTTTCGGGAAACAGAGCTCCAAGCGCCTGACTTTCGAAGTCATCGGACTCGACGCCAAGACCTTCGTCGACACGATGGGCTTCAAGGAAATCGGCGCCACCGGCGTGTTCGACGGAGTGCTGCCGATGATCTTCGACGAGGAAGGTGGCCGGATCGTCGGCGGGCGGCTCGACAGCCGGCCTGGGGGCGGAACATTGTCTTACAATGGCGTGATGAACAAGGCGAACACCGGGATGGTCAGCCGGATCGTGTTCGACGCGCTTCGCGACCTCAGGTTCAAATCGATGATCATCCGCCTCGACGGCTATCTCGCGGGCGAATTCGGCACGCGGCTGACGGTTGAGGGAGTCGGGCTGGGAAACACCAGCACGCAGCGCTTCATCCGCTCGATCAACCGCATCCCGTTCAAATTCAACGTCAGCATCAAGGGTCCCTTCCGGGCGCTGATCGCCACCGCGAAAAGCTTCCGCGATCCTCAGGACGTCATCGCCGACGCGCTTCCCCGCCCGCTCGACGAAGTTCCGGGAATCACCGTCGAGGTCCGCCGCCGCGAGGAAGAAACCACCCAGACTCAGACCCCGGTGAAGGAAGAAGTCACCGTAACCCCCGCACCGACCAAATGATGAGGAACCAGCCGATGACACGATCCCGCCTGATACTCGCCGCCGGCGGCGCGGCGCTGCTTCTGCCGTTGGGTGGCTGCATTTCGGTAAAGACCCCGGAAAAGCCGATCGAGATCAACCTCAACGTCAATATCCGGCAGGAAGTGCTCGTCCGTCTGCAAAAGGATGTCGAGACGCTGATCAATTCCAACCCCGGGACCTTCCCCCAACCCTCGCCGCCGCCGCCAGCGCCGAGGAAGCCATGATGCGCGCGCTGCTGGCTGCGGGTTTCGCGCTGGCGGCAGTGCCCGCTGGCGCTCAGGAGACGACCCTAGTGGTCCAGGCGCGGGCAGCGGGACTGATCGGCGAACGCTTCGACGGCTATGTCGGCGTTGTCACCGCACCTTCGCCGGCGTTGCGGACCCAGGTCGCGGCGATCAACATCAAGCGCCGGTCCCTTTTCAGCAATTTTGCAGCGAGCCGGGGGGTTGCGGCGCAGGAAGTTGGAATCACCGCGGCCTGTACCTTGCTTGGCCGGGTGAGGGTGGGCGAGGTTTACATGCTTGGCGACGGGCGATGGCGGCGGCGAACCGTCAGTCAGGCGGCTCCGCGCCCTGATTATTGCGGCTGACCGACCTCGAAGCTCGGCCGATAAACCGGCTTGAGCGCGGCAAGGAAGGTCGGGGTGACTGGCAGGATCACCTGATAATAGCCCTCGGCATAGGTCCCGGCGACAAAAGGTGCGACGGTCAGGCGAAGCGCTTCGAAGCGCTCATTCGAATTGGCGTCGCTCGGTACAAGATTGACGTCCTTCATCGCCGGGCACGGTCGCGGACCGCCCGGCGCTGCCAGGGCGCGCCGCTTGACCCGCTCGCGGTCGAGCGCCTTGCAATAGGCGCCGTGGAGGAGCGGCGACAGGCGATCCGGATCGGTCAGCAGTGCCGCCGGCGCAATCGCGCTGCCCGTGCGGCGGTCCCAAAGAAATGCCGCGCTGCCGAGGCTGGCCTGACTATTACCCGAAGCGGCCGAGGACACGCCCTCGAGCGACAGCAATCGCCGCGACTGACCGGCGGCGAGCCATTCGAAGGAGAAGCGATAGCCGCTGAATTCGCGCTTGTTCGCTGTCGCAAGCGCGCGATCGGTGACCGCTGCGGCGAGCGCCTCGCGCCACGCCTTGTCGAGGTCGGCGCGAAACTTCGTCTCCAACGCTGGGATCGCCGAAGCCTCGCCCGGCCAGCCATAGTTGAAGTCGACCAGCTCGCCCTTGTCGCCGAACTTGTAGGGCGAAATTACGCGCCCGCCCCCGAACAGCCCGGCACAACCGGACAGCAGCAGCGCCGCGAACAGCACGAAACGGGTCATCACGCTTCAACACTACACCGCGCCTTAGCGTTCCGCAAAGGTTGACTTGGGCTCCCCCGGTTCATAAAGGGTCCGCGCCTTGGCGGGCTTGTCCGCCGCCATGTTCCATGCCTTTCGCGCCGCGCCTTTCCAAAGGCTGGCGCTCAACCGCGGGAGACCGGATCATGGTGGAGAATGAACCCGGGCAAGTTCCGAAGCTCTCCGAAGACGCTCGGCTCGATTCGCTCGAACAGCGACTGGAGCAGGCGGCGGCGAAGGAAGCCAAGAGGACCGGCCGGGCGCCGGCGGCCGACGCCAATGAGCAGCTCGGCAACCGCGTCCTGTCGCTTCTCGTTGGCGGGCTTGTCGGCGGCACGTTGATCGGCTGGCTGCTCGACGGCTGGCTGGGAACCGAGCCGATACTCCTAATCACGCTGATGGTCCTGGGGACCGTCGGCGGGTTCTGGAGCATAATCAAGATGTCCATCCGGCGACCGTGATTGCGGTCGCTCGGAGCAATAGAAAGTTCTCGCGTGGCAGCCGCTTCCGGTAACGACGATCCGATGCACCAATTTCTGGTCGAGCCCCTGTTCGGCCAGGATTGGGCGATCGGCGGGCAATCGATCGCGTTTACGAACAGCGCGGCGTGGATGGCGGTGACGTTAGTTGTACTGTGGATTTTCATGCTCGGTGGGATGAAGCGTGAACTGGTTCCCGGCCGCTGGCAAATGGCGGTTGAGGGCTTCACTGGTTTTATCACAGAGATGATGGATTCGAACATCGGCCCGGCAGGACGCAAATACGTACCCTACGTATTTTCGCTGTTCATGTTTATTTTGTTCGCGAACATTTTGGGGATGCTGCCGACGGCCTTGTTCGGAGTGCACGCTTTCACGGTAACCAGCCATCTGACCGTTACCGGGGTCCTCGCTCTGCTGACCTTCGCGATCGTGTTGATCGTGGGCTTCTGGAAACACGGCTTCCACTTCTTCTCGCTATTCGCGCCCAGCGGCGTTCACTGGACCATGAAGGTCTTCCTGTTCCCGATCGAACTGGTTTCGTTCATGATGCGGCCGTTCAGCCTGGCGCTGCGACTGTTCGTAGCGATGACCGCGGGCCACGTGCTAATGAAGGTGCTGGCCGGCTTCGTCATCAGTGGCGTCAACGCTGAGAGCATCATATTAACGCCGCTGGTCACGATTCCCAGTTTCGCCCTGATGATCGGGATCACGGTGCTCGAGCTGCTGGTAGCGGCGATCCAGGCCTATGTTTTCGCACTGCTCACGTCGCTCTATCTCAATGACGCGATCAATCTTCACTAGCAATCTTACCAAGGAGTTTTGACATGGACGCACAATCAGCCGCCCTTATCGGTGCCGGTCTCGCAGCAATCGGCGCCGGCATGGCGGCGCTTGGCGTGGGAAACGTCTTCGGTTCGTTCCTTGAGAGCGCGCTTCGCAACCCGGCGGCCGCCGATGGTCAGCAGGGACGGCTGTTTATCGGCTTCGCGGCCGCCGAACTCCTGGGGTTGCTGTCGTTCCTCATCGCCATCCTGCTCTACCTTAAGGCGTAAGACCGCCTGAGCGAAAGGCCCCAAAGTGCCTCAGTTCGATCAAATCGGCGAGATCTACGCCTCGCAGCTATTCTGGCTGGCGATCTTCTTCGGCGCGATTTTCGCCGTGATCGGGCTTGGGATGCTTCCCAAGATCCAGTCGACGGTGGACTCGCGCGACGCAAGGATCGCGGCCGACCTGCAAGCGGCACAAAGCGCCCGGGAGGCCGCCGACCTGCTCGAGGAAGGCTATCGCCAGGGCATGGACAAGAGCCGTGCCGAAGCCGCCGCGCTCGCCGCCGAGGCCAAGGCCAATGCGGCGCGTGAGACCGAAAAGTCGATCGCAACCGCGGACGCCGGGATCAACGCCAAGGTCGATGCGGCCACCGCACGGATCGCCGAAGCGCGCCTTGCAGCGCTCGGCGAAATTGAAACGGTCGCGGCGGACGCGGCGCGCGAAATGGTCGCCAAGGTCGCCGGGATCGACGTCGATCCTGCTGCCGTTCGGCAGGCGGTCGAAAAGGAACTGACCCATGTCTGAGCCGACCGCGCACAGCGAAGTGCCAGGCGAACATGCCGCGCCAAACGCGTTCGGCTTTGTCGAGGCGCCGGCGATCGTCGCACTGGCGATGCTCATCGTCATCTTCCTCCTGATCTGGAAGAAAGTTCCCTCGGCGATCGGCAAGTCGCTCGATACCAAGATCGCCGCGATCCGCTCGCAACTCGACGAGGCCGAGGCGCTCCGCCGCGATGCCGAGGCGCTCAAGGCTGAATATGAAGCCAAGGCGCGTGCCGCCGATGCCGACGCGGCCGCGCTGGTCGAGCGCGCCCATGCCGAGGCCGAAGCGATCATCGCCAAGGCGGGGACCGACGCCGAAGCCCTGGTCGAACGCCGAAGCAAGATGGCCGAAACCAAGATCGCCGCCGCCGAGCGCGCGGTGATCGACGAGCTTCGCGCGACCGCCGCGACCGCCGCGACCGCCGCCGCTGCCAGACTGATCGCCGAGCGCAATGACGCTGCAACCGACGCCAAGCTCGTCGATCAAGCGATCTCAGGGCTAGGCCGCTAAGGCGACCGCGCTACTGCTGATGTTGCCCGCCGGGTTCGCTGACACCCTCCAGCGCCTCGCTCGCCGCCGACGGATGCGCTTCCCGGCTCAAATCGCCAAGGCTGACAATTCCGACCAATTGGTCATCGGCATTGACCACGGGCAGGCGTCGAACCTGCGCATCGCTCATTTTCTGGGCGACCCCCGCCCAATCGTCGGTGTCACGAACGCAGACGATGTCCGTGCTCATCAATTCGCGAACGCTACATTCGGGACCCTTGCCGGCAGCGATCCCGCGCACCGCAATGTCGCGGTCGGTGACCATCCCGATCACTCGGCCGTTCTCGCATACCGGAATCGACCCGGTATCCGCCGAGAGCATGAATTTGGCCGCATCGCGCGCGGTCTGGTCGGGGCCGACGGTTTCAACGTCGCTGGTCATGAAGTCGCGGATAATGGCCATGTTTCTCTCCTGAGCGGGATTCATCTGCTGAAACGAGCGACAATGAAGCGACGTTCCGAAACTCAGGGCCGGTTTTCGGTGAGCAAGTCGTAGGTCGCAACCAATTCATCCTTCTGGTTGAAGATTTCGACCGCCCATCGGACGACTCCAATGTCCTCGCTCTTGAGCGACTTCGACCGCACGGTCAGCTCGACCCGCATCGAATCCCCCGGGTAAAGCGGGGTCAGAAAGCGCAAATTCTCAAGTCCCGTATTGGCAAGCACCGGCCCCGGATCGGGATCGACGAACAGTCCCGCAGCAAAACTCAGGATCAGATAGCCGTGAGCCACCCGCCCCTCGAAGATCGGCGAGGCCTTGGCCGCTTCCTCGTCCATGTGAGCGTAGAAATTATCGCCGGTGAATTCGGCGAAATGCTCGATATCGGGAATGGTGACGGTGCGGCTCGCGGTCCGCAGCGTGTCGCCGATCGCAAGCTCGCCCATCCTTTTGCGGAACGGATGCGCTTCGAGCACATGCTTTGGCCCACCGGGAATATAATGGCTGGTGATCGCCGCGATCATCGCCGGCGAAGACTGGATCGCGCTGCGCTGCATGAAGTGCTTGACCCCGCGCACCCCGCCCATCTCCTCGCCCCCGCCGGCGCGCCCCGGCCCGCCGTGGACCAGCACCGGTAGCGGAGAACCATGCCCGGTGGATTCGGCGGCGTTGGTCCGATCGATCACCAACATTCGCCCATGCCAGGCCGCGGCGCCAATTATGAAATCGCGCGCATGGTCCGGCGAGTGGGTGAACAGTGACAAGGCCAGGCTACCCATACCGCGATTGGCAAGCGCGACCGCATCCTGCGCATCGCGGTAAGGCATGATCGTCGCGACCGGGCCGAACGCCTCGACGTCATGGACCGCGCTCGCTGCCCAGGGATCGTCGGCGCGAAGCAGGATCGGTTCGAGGAAGGCACCTCCGGCAAGGCCGGGCGAAGCTGCGGGATCGCCCGAAACGACGCGCGGGCCCGCATCGACCAGCTTGGCGATCTGCGCCCGAACATCGTCGCGTTGGGCGCAGGACACGAGCGCGCCCATGCCGATCGCCTTGTCGCGCGGGTCGCCAACGCGGGTGGCGACGAGCCTCGAACGGATCGCTTCCTCGACCGCATCGAGATGCTCGGCGGGCGCCATGGCGCGGCGGATCGCGGTGCATTTCTGCCCGGCCTTGGAGGTCATTTCGCTGACCACCTCGTTTACGAACAGATCGAACTCGGGCGTTCCCGGCGCCGCGTCCGGTCCCAGCAACGACGCGTTCAAACTGTCCTGTTCGGCAACGAACCGAACCGACTCGCGGCCAATCACGGTATGCGAGCGAAGCTTTAGAGCGGTGGTCGCCGATCCGGTGAAGCTGACGACATCCTGCCCGCCAAGATGGTCGAACAAATCGCCGACCCGCCCGACGATCAGCTGCAACGCGCCGTCGGGAAGCAGCCCCGATTCGACCATGATCCGAACCGCGGCCTCGCACAGATAAGCGGTCGAGCTCGCCGGTTTGACGATCGCCGGCATCCCCGCAAGCAGCGTCGGAGCCAGCTTTTCGAGCATTCCCCAGATCGGGAAATTGAAGGCGTTGATATGGACCGCCGCGCCGTGCAGCGGCGAATAAATGTGCTGCCCGATGAAGCTTCCGCCTTTCGACAAGGGCTCGAGCGCACCGTCGAGCAGGACGTGCGCGTCGGGCAATTCGCGGCGCGCCTTGGACGAGAAGCTGAACAAGGTTCCGGCACCGCCCTCGATGTCGATCCAGCCATCCTTGCGCGTTGCGCCGGTCAGATAATTAAGCTCGTACAATTCCTCCTTGCGCGCCATGATCGCCAGCCCGAGGCCCTTGATCAGCCGTGCACGCTCATGGAAGGTCATCCGGCGAAGCGCTGGGCCGCCGACGTTCCGCGCATGGCGAAGCATTTCTCCGAAATCCAACCCGCCAGAGCCAGTCGTGGCGACCGGCGCGCCATCGATCGCCGAGGCGAGGTCGGCAAGCTCGCCGGTGCCGGGAACCCAGGCGTCGCGGGCATAATTCAACAATTGCGGAGTCTTCACCGGCTTCTCCCTGACGTTGCGCCTTCCTTAAGGTCACCCGGGCCGCGGAGAAAGCATCAACCGCCGACCAAACACGCACAGCATTTCCCGACGGCGGACGCGCTCGCCGTTAACCGTGCTCTTAATGCAACTATCTTGATGATATTGTTGAAGTTTGAAACTATCCGACGATGGGGACCGTTCCTTGGGCATTTTTACTCGAACCAGGGGAACTAGCGTGCGCAAATATCTACTCGCGGCGGTCGCCGCGGCTGCCGTCACATCGCCGGCACTTGCCCGCGACGGTCAGCCCTATGTCGGAATCGAAGGCGGCATATTGTTCGCCGAAGACCAGGATGGCGACTTTTTCGCTGACTTTACGACCACGCAACTTCAGCCCTCTCCCCTCGCTGTCGGTCCGGCAGACGCCAGGTTCAACAATGCCGCTGCAATCGAATATAAGCGCGGCTACGATCTCGATGTCATCGCCGGTTATGATTTCGGAGCGTTCCGGATCGAGGGCGAACTTGGCCTCAAGCGCGCCCGCCTCGATGAGTTCGACGTCGACGCGGCCTTTCTCAGCGCGCTCAATTCCGCGCTCAACCGACCGTCGGTCGCCCCCGACCTTGGCGCCCCTGGAGGCGCGGCAATTCCCGCGAGCGATATCGACCTTAATGGCGCGGTCAAGGTACGGTCGATTATGGCGAACGCCTTGCTCGACTTCGGAAATGAGGATGGATTGTCCTTCTACGCCGGTGGCGGCATCGGCCGGGCGCGCGTAAAATTGTTTCGCGACCAGGACAATGCCTTGGCGTTTCAAGGGATTGCGGGCATCCGCTACGCAGTCAGCCGCAACATCGATGTTGGTCTGAAATATCGGTATTTCCGCACTGGCAAGGTCAATCTGCGTGAAACATTCGCTGCTGGAGGCAATTCGAACCGGACCACGGTCAATACCGTTGGCCCGATCGTCGTCGACACGACCACCAACGTCGTTCTCACGTCGGATTTCGAGCAGAAGTTCCGCTCGCATAGCCTGCTTGCGAGCCTGATCTTCAACTTCGGTGGTGCGGTCGCGCTTCCCCCGCCGCCGCCGCCTCCTCCGCCCCCGCCGCCCCCTGCAGCGACGCAGACCTGCCCTGACGCATCGGTGATCCTGGCGACCGACATTTGCCCGGCACCGCCGGTCTATGTTCCGCCGCCACCCCCGCCGCCGATGCCAGAGCGCGGCTAAGCGGACGAACTACTGCGGCCGGTCACCAGCAGGTGGCCGGCCGTTTATTTTAATGATTAGCGGCCTTCAAATCTCGGTGCGCGCTTTTCCAGGAATGCGGCAACGCCCTCGCGATAGTCGCTGGTGAAGCCAAGCCGGCGCATCTCGTCGCGCTGCAGGTCAAGTTCCTCATCGAGCGTCCGCGACCATGAGCTTCGAACGATCCGCTTGATCGCGGCGAGCCCGAGCGGCGGCAGGCCAGCCAGCCGCTCCGCCAGCGCGTCAGTCTCCGCGTCTAGCGCCGAATCCTCGACACATTTCCAGATCAGCCCCCATTCCGCGGCCTGCTCCGCGAGCAACGGCTCGCCGGTCAACGCAAGCCCAAGCGCGCGCGCCTGCCCGACGAGGCGCGGCAAGTGCCAGCTTCCACCAGTATCGGGGATCAGCCCCAATGCCGAAAAACTCTGAATGAATTTGGCCGACTTGGCCGCAATGACGAGATCGCAGGCAAGCGCAATATTGGCTCCCGCGCCCGCCGCAACCCCGTTGACGCGGGCAATGACCGGTTGCGGCAAGCTGGCAAGCCTGCGCACCAGCGGGTTCCAGCTCGCCTCGACCGTGTCCCCCAAATCGACCGCTTCCCCGGGCGCAACCGCGCGGTCGTTCAAATCCTGCCCCGCGCAAAACCCACGCCCCGCGCCGGTCAGCACAATCACTCGAGCATCCGCAGCCGCATCCAGCGCCTGACCCAGTTCGTCGTGCATCTGGCGCGTAAAACTGTTGAGTCGATCGGGCCGATTGAGCGTAATCCGCGCAATGCCCCCGGCAATCGACAGGAAGATCGTCTCAAAGCTCTTCATCAATATTTCCCCGGCAGTGGCAGCCTCCATCGTTAGCATGTCGCCCGGCCATTTGAAGCGGCACCCAACAAGCGCTACATAGGCCCCATGTACACCACCGAAATGGGCAAGCAGCCCAATGTCGCTCCGATCGGCCCCGCCGAAGACCCTGCCTTGCTCGAAGCGTTCGAGGCGCGGGTCGCGGCGGATGAGTTCATCGAGCCCAAGGACTGGATGCCCGATGCCTATCGCCGAACGCTGGTGCGGCAGATCAGCCAGCACGCGCACAGCGAGATCGTCGGAATGCTGCCCGAGGGCAATTGGATCACCCGCGCCCCCTCGCTCCGGCGCAAGGCGATCCTCCTCGCCAAGGTCCAGGACGAGGCTGGCCACGGCCTCTACCTCTATTGCGCGGCGGAAACGCTCGGCACCAGCCGCGAGCAGATGATCGAGGCGCTCCACTCGGGCAAGGCGAAGTACAGCACGATCTTCAATTATCCGACCCTGACCTGGGCGGACATGGGCGCGATCGGCTGGCTGGTCGATGGCGCCGCAATCATGAACCAGGTCCCGCTCCAGCGCACGTCTTATGGCCCCTACGCCCGCGCGATGGTCCGCGTGTGCAAGGAGGAAAGCTTCCATCAGCGCCAGGGCTATGAAATCATGATCGCGCTCGCCAGTGGCACGCCCGGGCAAAAGCGCATGGCCCAGGACGCATTGAACCGCTGGTGGTGGCCAAGCCTGATGATGTTCGGCCCGCCCGACGCCGACTCCCCCAACACCGCTCAGTCGATGCGATGGCGGATCAAGCGCGATACCAACGACGATTTGCGTCAGAAATTCGTCGATATCTCGGTCCCCCAGGCTGAATTTCTTGGCCTCACCGTCCCCGACGCCGACCTCAAATGGAACGAGGCCAAAAGCGGCTATGATTATGGTCCGATCGACTGGGAGGAATTTTACGCGGTGGTTCGCGGCGAAGGACCGGTCGCCAAGGAGCGCATGGCCGCCCGCCGCGCGGCCTGGGACGACGGCGCCTGGGTCCGCGCCGCCGCCGCGGCGCACGAACAAAAGCGCAAGGCAAAAGCCGCGTGAGCGCCGAATCTTCGCAAGGAAAAGACTGGCCATTGTGGGAAGTGTTCGTCCGCTCGAAAGGCGGGCTTAACCACCGCCATGTCGGAAGCGTCCACGCCCCCGACGCCGCGCTGGCTCTCCGCCACGCCCGCGACACCTACACTCGCCGGATGGAGGGCGTTTCGCTGTGGGTGGTCGAATCCTCGTCGATCGTCGCAAGCGATCCCGGCGACAGCGGGCCCTTGTTCGAACCCGCCGAAGACAAGGTGTACCGCCACCCGACCTTTTACGACATTCCTGACGTGGTGAAGCATATCTGATGCCCTCGCTTCCAGTGATCGAAAACGACCAGGTCCGTCATTCCAGATCGGCCCCCGACGGCGGAGCCTTCGACGCCCCGACCGCGGGCGAGCATGAGGCGGCGCGCACTGATTATCTGTGCCGGCTCGGCGACGATGCGCTGATCCTCGGCCAGCGCCTGTCCGAATGGTGCGGCCACGCCCCCGCGCTCGAAGTCGACCTCAGCCTCGCCAATCTCGCGCTCGACCTGATCGGGCAAGCGACCAATTTCCTCAATGAAGCCGGCAATGCCGACCAGCTCGCCTTCCACCGCGACGTGCTCGATTACCGCAATTGCTGGCTGGTCGAGCAGCCCAATGGCGATTTCGCACGAACCATTGCCCGCCAATGGCTGTTCTCGACCTGGCAGCACATGCTTTATGACGCGCTGACCAAATGCAACGACGCGGCAATCGCCGGAATCGCTGCAAAGGCGGTCAAGGAAGTCGCTTATCACCGCGAGCTTGCCGCCGAATGGGTGGTGCGGCTTGGCGACGGCACCGATGAGAGCGCGCGGCGGATGGCCGACGGACTCGAATGGTGCTGGCGCTTCGTCCCCGAACTGTTCGAAGTCGACGAACTTCTCGAGGCGCTTGTCGAACGCGGGCTCGCCGCCGACCCACGCCTGTTCGAGGAACAATATCGCGCCGAAATCGCGCGTGTTCTGACCGAGGGGGCGCTTGCAATTCCCGCCGATCAGCGGCCAATCCTCGGCGGTCGCCGTGGCCACCATGGCGAGCATCTCGGCCATCTGCTTGCGGTGATGCAGCACATCCCCCGCAGTCTGCCCGACGCGATCTGGTAATGGCCGAGCAATTCCACGCGCTGCGCGTCGCCGAAGTGGTGCGCGAGACCGAAGACGCAAACTCGATCCGCTTCGAGATTCCCGACGAACTGCGAAGCGCCTTCGCCTTCCGCGCAGGCCAGCACCTCACCCTTCGCGCCGAAATCCACGGCGAGGAAGTGCGGCGCAATTATTCGCTGTGCGTAGCCCCCGGCGAGGGCGTGAAGGTCACGGTCAAGCGAATCGCCGGCGGCGTCTTTTCCAACTGGATCGGCGATCATCTCGCGCCCGGCGACATGCTCGACGTAATGACTCCCCACGGCAGCTTTACAACCGACTTCGACCCATCGCGGCGTGGCCATTATGTGGGTTTCGCCGGCGGATCGGGGATCACGCCCTTGATCTCGCTGATCCGCACCGCCCTGCGCGACGAACCCGGCTCGACCTTCACCTTGTTTTACGGCAATCGCGACGCGGCATCGGTGATTTTCCTCGACACGCTCGCCGACCTCAAGGACCGCTACATGGGGCGGTTTCAGCTTTATCATTTTCTGTCCGATGAGGCGGGCGACGTCGATTTGTTCAACAATATGCTCGACCGCACGACCTGCGACTTGGCGATCACGCAATTGATCGGCGCTCCGCAGGACGTCGACGCCTGGTTCATCTGCGGGCCGGGGCCGATGATGGATTCGGCAGAAGCAGCGCTGATCGACCTAAGCATCGCGCGCGATCGCATTCACGTCGAACGCTTCACCGCGGGCAGGCCGTCCGCCGCGCTCGCGGCACAGATGGCGGCGCTTCAAGAGGAAGCCGCTGGACTGACGCTCAGCGTAACCATCGACGGGCGAACGCGGAAAGTGGATTTCGACGGCGCCAACATTCTCGACAGCGCGCGCGGCGCCGGAATGCCCGCTCCGTTCGCATGCAAGGCCGGAGTGTGCGCAACCTGCCGGGCGCGAGTGCTTAGCGGCAAGGTCGAAATGGCGGCACGCTACGGCCTGACCGACGAAGAAGTCGCCGCGGGCTATATATTGACCTGCCAATCGATCCCGGTCGGCGAAGGCGTCACCGTCGATTATGATGCGTGAACGACGCGGCGGGGGAGGGGCGTGACTGTTCGTTCCGGCTGCGCTAGTCCGACGCCATGCTTGACCAGCCGACGACGAATTTGAGACCGAGCGGCAGCGCACAATTGCTCGACCTGCTTGATCCGATCGAGAGCGACTCGCTGCTTGGCTTGATCGCACTCGCCAATGCCGATGAGCGCGCCGACAAGATCGACGTCGGGGTCGGCGTCTACCGCAACGGAGAGGGCCGCACCCCGATCCTGCGCGCGGTCAAGGCGGCCGAGAAGCGGCTTCTCGAGACTCAGCAGACCAAGGCCTATCTCGGAAGCGCGGGGGATAAGAGATTCGTCGAATTGCTGCGGCCGATCGTGCTTGGCCGTCACGCCGGCGACGATCGCATTCTTGGACTGCAGACGCCGGGTGGGTGCGGTGCTCTCGCGCTCGGGTTCAAGCTAATCGCGCTTGCCCGGCCCGACGCGCGCGTATTGGTCGGAACCCCGACCTGGCCGAACCATGTCCCGGTGATCGAAGCCGCGGGCCTAAAGGTTGAGCGCCACGGATATTACGACCGCGATGCGCAGCGGATCCGCTTCGACGACATGATCCAGACGCTCGACGGTACGGCGGCTGGCGACGTCATATTGCTCCACGGCTGCTGCCATAATCCGGCAGGCGCCGACCTCGATCCCGAACAATGGGCCGACCTTGCACGGACCATCGCGCACCGCGGGCTGCTTCCCTTGGTCGACATCGCTTATCAGGGGCTTGGACGCGGTTTGGATGAGGATGCCGCCGGACTGCAATTGCTGCTCGATTGCTGCGACGAAGTGATCGTCGCGCAAAGCTGCGACAAGAATTTCGGGCTTTACCGCGACCGCGTCGGGTTGATGTTCGTCAAGACCGCCAGCGCCGCCAAGAGCCGCGTGGCGATGGACAATCTGATGCAGATCGCGCGCGAAATGTGGTCGATGCCGCCCGATCATGGCGCCGCTGCGGTGCGGATCATCCTCGACGACGAAGCCTTGACCGCCGACTGGCGCGCCGAGCTTGACGAAATGCGCGCAAGGATCGCGCGGGTGCGCTCGCAAATCGCAAAATCCGACCCGCGCCTTGCCTATATCGCCGGGCAATATGGAATGTTCTCGATGCTCCCGCTCGATCTTGCGCAGGTGCACCACCTGCGCAAGGACAAGGCAATCTACATGGCCGACAGCGGGCGCTTCAACGTGCTCGGAATGGCCGACAATGCAATCGACCGCTTCACCGCCGCGATCGTCGAGGCGATGGATGGCTGAGGCGGATGTGAAAGTGACGAACGCGATCGATCCCAAACTCGACTGGCGCGAGGTAGCGCGCTTGGTAACGACGAGCCGCGCGCTCGACGCGCTCGAGGAAACCAAGCTCGTCCCCGAAAAGAAGGTGCTCTACCAATTTTCGGCGCGCGGGCATGACCTCGCCCAGGTCATTCTCGGCCTCCATTTGCGCGATGGCGATGCCGCCTGCGGCTATTACCGCTCGCGCCCGATGCTGCTCGCGCTTGGGGTTCCGCTCGCCGATGCGCTCGGCTCGGGAATGGGCCGCGCGGGCGGCTACAGCGACGGCCGCGACATCGGCGTGGTATTCAATTTTCCGAACCCCGGCGGATGCCACGCGCTTCCGATGTGCGGCGGGGTTGGGGCGCAATTTGCTCCCGCGGCCGGCTGGGCACAGTCGGTGATCTACAAGGAGCGGGTGCTCGGCGAGCCCGCGACCGGAGCGATCGGGGTCGCGCTTGGCGGCGATGCCAGTTGCGCCACCGGTGGATTTTGGGCCGCGCTAACCATTGCGACCACGCAAAACTTGCCACTGCTTTTTTTCATCGAGGACAATGGCTACGGTATCTCGGTGCCATCTTCATACCAGACCCCGGGGGGCGACATCGCCGCCAACCTCGCGAGTTTCTCCGGCCTGACCATTTTCTCGGGCGACGGCACCGAACCCGCCGAGGCGGCAAAGCTTATCGGCGATGCAGTCGAACATGTTCGCGGGCGCGAGGGACCGGCGCTGATCCGCCTCACCGTCCCGCGCCTCGAAGGCCACAGCTACCAGGATACCCAAACTTACAAGTCCGAACAAATGATCAAGGACGAATGGGCACGCGACCCCTTGCCCAAGCTCAAGGCCTTCGCCGCCAATCTCGACTGGGACGCAATCGAAGCCGAAGTCGCTGCAAATGTCGACGCCGCGCTGGAAGAGGCCGAGGCCCGTGGAAGATCTTCCTGCGATCAGGTCACCGAAAATCTCTTCTTCGAAGAGCATTATCAACAAGTTGGCGGACGCGCCGGCCTGGATGCGCCCTCCGCCGTCGACCCCGCGCCCGAGGGCCAGCGGATCAACATGGTCACCGCCATCCGGCGAACACTCGATCAGGAACTCGCCGCCAATCCTCGCATGCTCGTCTTCGGAGAGGACGTCGGCCCCAAGGGCGGGGTCCATGCGGTCACGCTCGGGCTTCAGGACAAATATGGCCACGACCGCGTCTTCGACACCAGCCTCAATGAGGAAGGCATCATCGGCCGCGCCGTAGGGATGGCGCTTGCCGGGCTGATGCCGGTTCCCGAAATCCAGTTCCGCAAATATGCCGAACCCGCAACCGAGCAAATAAATGATTGCGGAACAATGCGTTGGCGCACCGCCAACCGCTTCGCCGCGCCAATGGTCCTACGCATAGCCGGCGGCTTCTTCAAATGCGGCGACCCCTGGCACAGCCAGACCAATGAAGTGCAATTCGTCCACAACCCCGGCTGGAAAGTCGCGGTGCCCTCAAATGCCGAAGACGCGGTCGGCCTGCTCCGCGCGAGCCTGCGCGGCGACGATCCGGTAATCTTCTTCGAACATCGCGCAATGCTCGACGACAGCTGGGCACGCCGCCCCTGGCCCGGCGATGCCTTCGTCCTTCCGTTTGGAGTGGCAAAGAAGACCCGCCAGGGCCACCGCATCACCATCATCACCTGGGGCGCAATGCTCCCGCGCTGCGAAGCGGCGGCTGAAGGCGTCAGTGCCGACGTGATCGACCTGCGCACCCTGATGCCGTGGGACCGCGAGGCAGTGCTCGAAAGCGTCCGCCGCACCCGCCGCTGCCTGATCGTCCACGAGGATCTGCGCACCGGCGGCTTCGGCGCGGAGATCGCGGCGGTGGTCGCCGACGAAGCGTTCCTCGACCTCGACGCGCCGGTCGCCCGGGTGACGATGCCCGACATTCCAAGCCCGCATCATCCCAGCCTGCTCGAATGGGCGGTGCCATCGGTCGAGCGGATTCGCGCCGAGATCGACCGGCTGGTGGGTTTTTAGATGTTCGAAGTCAAAGTTCCGGATGAGCAGGAAGGAACCAAGGCGGTGGTCCGCGCCTGGCTCAAGCGGGTCGGAGAATCAGTCGCGGTCAACGACCCCTTGGTCGAACTCGAAACCGACAAGGTCACTCAGGAAGTACCAGCGCCCGTCGCCGGAGTGTTGAGCGAGATCCTCCTCGATACCGATGCCGACGCCGTCCCTGGCGCAGTGCTTGGACGGATCAGCACCGATGCCTCCCAACAGGCGCCCGCTTCGCCGCAGGCTGCGACAGTATCGACGCGTGATGACCGTCCCGCCCCGTCGGTAGCAATCAACCAAATGGAGGCCGCCGAATTGCGCCTCTCTCCCTCGGTCAAGCGCGCAATCCTTCAGCATGGCATCGACCCGGCCCGGCTCACCGGTACGGGTCGCGGTGGCCGCCTGACGCGCGACGATGTCGACGCCGCGGTCGAAGCGGCAACGCAAGCCGGCGTCAGCGTCACGGCCCCGTCAGACGTTCCGCACGACCGGATGCGCCTGAAGATCGCCGAGAATATGGTTCGGGCGATGGCCGACGCTCCGCATGTCACCGCTTTGTTCGAAGCCGATTTCTCGGCGATCGCCGCCCATAAGGTTTCCGCCGCCGCCAAAGGCACCAAGCTCAGCTACACCGCTTATCTGATCAAGGCGGCGGCACAGGCGATGGCGGTTGCTCCGGCCATCAACGGGCGGTGGCAGGAAGACCGCATCGCCATCTCGCCGGCGATCAATATCGGTGTCGGCACCGCGCTTGGCGAGAAGGGTCTGGTGGTGCCGGTGGTCAAGGACGCCGCGGCACTCGGGGTCGAGCAGATCGGCGCAAAACTCGACGACCTCACCGCGCGCGCCCGATCGGGCAATTTGACCGGCGCCGACGTGTCGGGGGGAAGCTTCACCATCTCGAACCACGGCGTGTCGGGCAGCCTGCTCGCAGCGCCGATTATCCTCCATGCGGGACAGGCGGCGATCCTTGGTGTCGGCAAGCTGGAGAAGCGCGTCGTCGTCCGCACCATCGACGGCCAGGACGCGATCCTGATCCGTCCGATGGCCTATGTCACCCTCACGATCGATCACCGCGTCGTCGATGGTCATCAGACCAACGCATGGCTGTCGCGCTTCGTCGAACTCATCGAAAGCTGGCCCGCCGCCTGAGCTCACTTTCGCAGCCGGGAACAGTCGCGTGGCGTGATTTTGCGGAACGGAATAATCGTCGGCCGGTTTCCCATCCAGAGCCGCGCTCATCCGCGTGGCCTTCGCAATCGACGGAGAAACCAGCCATGCGTAAGGAATCCACTCGCCCGTCGATCATGGACTCGCCCTCGGCTCGCCGCGCCGCCTTGGCAGTGGGAACGCTGATCGCAGCGGTCGGAGCGGGCCTGTTTCTCACGAAAAGGAAGGCTGGCGAGCGAGACGACCCGATAATCAGCGATGCTCCGTCCTAGGCCTACAAGGAAAAGCCGGAGGTCATTTCGAAATAGACCCGTGCGAGATGCCCGCCGATCGCATGAAGTTGACTAGCTTGATCGCAGAGGCAAGATCGGTAGCCACGGCCGGCGTCCCCTTAACGCGCTCTCCTACCACCTGATTGGCGCCGACACTGATCGCGCCACTATCGGCAATCGAGGCCTTCGACACGCTGGAGACGTTAAACGACCACGCGCCACCGGTGTGGGTCATCGTCTTGGCGTTATCAGCGGAGAAGATGATGTTCTGGTTGGTGGCTAGTTTAAACGCGGCGTAGGTCGTTCGCGCTCTTGATGCATCAAATGCGTATTCGGTCTTCATCCCGGGGTAGAAACCATAGCCGGTCTTGACGAGCGCGTTGGCCTCGTTGCCGTTCTGTATGCGAACGCCATAGGACGCAGTGACATCGGCGCCTGCGATATCATGTTTGCGGACAGCTAGATCAATGCCGATGCGAGCAGTGTTGTTGTCGCTGCCGTTGGCCGAAACGTCGAGTTCCAGCCCGACCGCGCCGGTCGTCGGGTTCGCACCCGTAGCGTCCTTGACCTCAATCACCGCTCCCCAGGTCGGGCCGGTGGCACGCTTGATGCCGAGAGCATACATGGCGACATTCTGTCCCGCGGTCGCACGGTTATCCAACAGGAAGGTGGTCGCCCACTCGTAATTGGTTACCCCCGCCGACACATAATTATCAACTCGCAATGCGGATGACGTAAAGCCTGCGGTGCCGCCGACATGATTGGCGTTGCGGCGGATATAGCGAGATGCGAATTGGTCCGCAGCCGTACTGTAGATCGACTGGTGCAGCGCATTGGTGGCATAGCCAAGCGGAGCAGCACCCGGACCTGTCAAAACCGCGCCGGGATAAATTTCCAGCGGTCCCGTTACGGTTGGCGTGGTCGAAAGCAGATAGGTGCCAGGCGTGAAAGCGACCCCGCCGGTTGTCGCGGCATCGGCAGCGGCGACTGCTGCCGTGTCGTTGGTTACGCCGTCGCCTTTCGCGCCCAATGCTTTGACGGTCACCATGCCAGATGAATCTGCCGAGCTTAGGAGATTCAAATCAAACTGATCACGCGTCTTGCCCAGCGCGTCCATGATCATCGGCCGGTAACTGACTAGATCTTTAGTTTGTCCCAGCATTGGCACAAGCAGGCTGGCGGTGAGAAATGCCAAACCAGCGGCGGTGAGATTGAACCTTACGCCCACCTTGAACGTGGCGAGCACGAACAGGGTCAGCGCGATGAGGGTGAAGATCGCGATTAGGGACACATCGATGCTCCTTGTAATTTGACCTGCGCTTGATTCATTGCCGCCCAAGATGAGACCCGCCCAAAGACCAGACCCTGCGCAAAAACGGCCTAGTAGGGAGCAGAAGGTCATCCCTTCCTTATACGCACTTGACCACAGATACGCCGCCACAAGCAGTCGATCCGAACAATTTTAGGGCGGCAGAGCCAAATCTCCGAGAGCCCTGGAGTATTTTTACCCCTGTTTCCCCATCCATTCCATACGGAGAGCGCAGTCCGAGCCGAACTCATTGAAAAGATGGCGCGCCACGCAGTCGGGCGCGAACCGGTCTCGACACCCTTTTCCCTCTATTTGTGGCATTTACAGGGTAACCAGGCCTATTCTGCAGCTGAGAAGGGGATCTCGGCCGGAGATTTCCATGCGTCCGCAGTGACTTAGATGTCTTTCGGCCAAATTGTGGCGAAAGTAAAACAGTGAAACCGTTGCTCGGAAACAGCACGGAGTACAGTGAGTACCACCGCTGGTAACAAGTGCCAATGGCGCGAACAGGGCCGAGGTCGACGTGCCGTCGCGCGCCATCTATGTCGATGGCCATTGGAGGAAGCGTCGATGGATCACCCGCAAATCGAAATGCGGCCCGTGGGCGGGTTGCGCGCCTATCCGGGTAATGCCCGGACCCATACAAAGAAGCAGATCAAGCAGATCGCCGCGAGCATCCGCCGGTTTGGTTTCACAAATCCGGTACTGATCAGCGACGATAGCGAGATCATCGCTGGCCACGGCCGGGTCCTTGCAGCCCAACAGCTTGGAATGGCCGAAGTGCCGGCCTTGCGCCTCTCACACCTCAGCCCGGAAGAACGCCGGGCATATGTGCTGGCCGACAACAAGCTGGCGCTCAACGCGGGTTGGGATCAGGAGCTTCTGGCTATCGAGCTGCAGGGTCTAATCGACCTTGGATTCGACGTTGAGCTTACAGGATTTTCGCTGGCCGAGGTGGACTTCGCGCTCGACGCGGCCGCCGACAGCAATCCGGATGCGCAGCCTGGTCCCGAAGATCAGATCCCGGAAGTGGCCGAGACTGCTACGACCAAGAGGGGTGACGTGTGGGTGCTCGGCCGGCACAAGCTCATCTGCGGGGATGCGCGGGAAGCGAGCGATTACGACAGCTTGCTGTCAGGCGAGGTGGTTGACCTCATCTTTACCGACCCGCCTTACAACGTGCCCATCGCGGGCCATGTTAGTGGTCTTGGCCAGGTGAAGCACCGTGAGTTCGCCATGGCCGCGGGAGAAATGTCCCCCTCCGAATTCACCAACTTTCTGCGCGAGACCCTGGCCCCGGGCGCCCAGCGTTGCCGAGACGGTGCGATCGCATTCGTCTGTATGGACTGGCGGCACATGCGCGAGTTGCTCGATGCGGGAGCGGCGGTGTTCGACGAGCTGAAGAACCTTTGCTTCTGGAACAAGACCAACGGCGGGATGGGCAGCTTCTACCGGTCCAAGCACGAACTGGTTTTCGTCTACAAAGTGGGCAGCGACCCACACATCAACAGTTTCGGGCTGGGGGAGACGGGCCGCTATCGAACCAACGTCTGGGACTATGCCGGGGTAAACACCATGGGTACAAAGCGCATGGAAGAGCTGGAAATGCACCCGACTGTAAAGCCCGTCGCGCTGATAGCCGATGCAATCCGCGACTGCTCCCGCCGCGGCGATATTGTACTCGACATGTTTGGCGGCTCAGGAAGCACCCTGATCGCGGCCGAGAAGGTTGGCCGCAAGGCGCGGCTGATTGAGTTTGACCCGCTTTACTGTGACACGATTGTCACGCGGTTCCAGCGATATACCGGCAAACCCGCAATTTTAGCCGCTTCCGGTTCAATCTTCGAGGACGTCGCATTAGATAGGGCAGGTAACTGACGGAGATCATCCGTGGAAAACGATAGCGAGCCGGTCAAGAAGGGCAAGGGGCATCCGCCCAAGGATCATCAGTGGCCCCCCGGAGTGTCGGGCAATCCATTTGGACGGCCACTCGGCAGCAGGAACAAGAAGAAGGCGATACCGGGGCTTACACCCAGCGAACAGATCGCGCTCGAGGAAGCGGCCAGAAAGGTGGGCACGAGCAACGGTGAGATGGAAGCGATCCGCGCTGTGCACCGGGCCCAGCTCAAGGCTGCTGCCGATGGCGGGTCCAATGCGCAACGCGATTACATTAACCGCACGGCCAAGCTTGAGCAGAAGGCGTGGGACCAACGCCAGGCGCTGTTGCAGAGCCTGGAAGAGTATAAGCGGCAATATGAATATGATCAGCTGACCCTTGACGATAAGCAGATGGGCCGCCTTGAGCAGACGCTGCTGCCGCACCCCGACGATATCGAAATCGACTTCGCCAGAGGCACCTACTCCATCAAAGGGCCCGCCACCACCCAAGAGCGTAAGATCTGGAACGAGGGCATGGTTGCACACGCCCGCATGAGGGATATGGTGTTCGAATGCCGCCGCGACGTATTGGCCGATCCGTCTCGCCCGGGCGCCCACCTGACCCTGATAGATTGCACGGATCGGTTCATGCGCAACAACGACAAGCTGCCAGAGCGATACCGGCTGAAGCGCCTTCCGATTTGGAAGGAAGGCAAAAACTTGGCAATGCCGGAAGTGCACTAGGCGACCGAGTGCTCTGGGGCTGTTTAGAAGCTGCTGGACGGCTTTGTTGCTCGCCTCACTTCGGCGTTGTCGGGCAGCATCCGATGACGGCTTTCGGTCGGGCAGCCCCTCTGAAGAATTCGCGATCCCGAAGCATGGGAGGCGGTATGACCGCTCCTTGTGTCGGTCGGCTTCATCAGTCTCCGCCTGCGAGCCATTCCCGGAGTTTCGACCATCGGCGGCGACCCGACACATTGCGGACCGCAATCGCAATGGCTTTTTGCTGGCCGACCAGGATCACCAGACGGCGGCCGCGAGTGACGGCAGTATAAAGCAGGTTGCGTTGAAGCATTGCGTAATGCTGGGTCATTACCGGGATCACGACGACTGGATATTCGGATCCCTGCGATTTGTGCACGGTGGTGGCATAAGCCAGCACGATCCGATCCAGTTCCCCGAACTGGAAGGCGACCGGGCGCCCGTCAAAGCTAATCGTGATCTCGCCGGCATCGGTGTCGATGGCCTCAACGAAGCCGACGTCACCATTGTAGACCTCTTTGTCATAGTCGTTTTCGATCTGCATCACCTTGTCGCCAACCGAGAAGCGGGTGCCAAACTTCTCGATCGCCGGTCCATCATTGCGGTTGAGCGCCTGCTGTAGCTCAATGTTAAGCGAGCGGGCCCCTACTCCACCGCGGTTCATCGGGCAGAGGATCTGGATGTCGCGGATCGGATCCACGCTGAAGCGCCTGGGTATACGGTCGCGCACCAACTCGATAAGGCGCGGGACAGCGGTTTCAGGATCTGCAGCTGCCACGAAGTAGAAGTCGGTCTCGC
>DATLXR010000007.1:0-92738 GCA_035575595.1 Sphingomicrobium sp. | reverse complement strand
TCGTGCAGCGGCGATTTGCCGTTTGCAGAGCGGCCAGTTTCGCCTAAAGGGCGCCACCGGATGGGGGCCGTAGCTCAGCTGGGAGAGCGCTGCAATGGCATTGCAGAGGTCAGGGGTTCGATCCCCCTCGGCTCCACCATTCGACCGCAATGGCGGCCAGTTTAGGCACTATGTCGCCGGGACATGTGAGCGATCTTACTGGTCGCCTCGTCCCGTCCCGCCTATTGCGAGATGAATGCTCGTCCCGCCGTTCCCAATGCCACGAACGGCCTCCATGCAGCGCGCGGCCGCTTCAATCATCTTTTTCGCGATTGTCGCGCGGGCTATTTTGACTCGCGAAGTCAGCCCCAACGTGCCGGGTGGCGATCCTACCTTCTACATGTCGCTTGCGCAGGCCGTGTTGCAGGGGGAGGGGCTCGCAGTTGAGACCCTTCGTTATGGCGAAGTGCGATCACTATTCCCGCCCTTATATCCTCTACTGCTCGCAGGAACGGGGGCGGTCCTTGGGCTAAGCGTGGCGACCGTGTCCCTGGTCAATACGATCATCGATTTGATCGCGGCGCGCCTGATCTGGCGATGGAACGGGAGTCGCGCCTGCCCGCTCGCCGCCGCTGGCTACTTCGCTTATCCGTCGTTCCTGCTTTCCGCGCCCATTCCGCAGAAAGAATCGCTTACGATCCTGCTGGTGCTCATCGTCATCCGAAGTGCGATGAACCTGTCCCCGCGGCCGCCGTCCTGGTTGGTTCTGGGCATTTCCTGGGGCGCGCTTGCACTGACCCAGCCGGTTCTGCTGGGCTTGCCTGTATTCCTGATTCTGGCATCGCGAGAGCGCAGCCAATTCGCGTTCATTCTGGGCCCGCTATTCAAATCCGCCTTCGTCGCTGCTGTCGTCATGGTGCCGTGGTGGATCCGCAATTATATTTTGTTCGACCAGTTCATCCCGCTAACTACGAGTGCCGGGCCAGCATTATTCGTCGGCGCGACGGGCGATCACTTCCTTCTGGACGCTGTGGCCCGCGGCGCAAGCGAACCAGAGCGCTTATCCGCCATCGGAGGAAGCGCGATCCGAATAATCAAGGACAGTCCCGGATATTATGCCCTGGAAGTTGTTCGGCATTCGGCAGTCGCATTTCTCCTCGAAGCGGATGTAGTCCGTCGGATTACCTGGGGAATGCGCGGCGGACTGCCCACTGTGCTGCTGGCCATCACGCTCGCAAGCTGGTGGGGGCTGCTCGCGCTTACCCTTGGTCTGCGCGCCTGGCGGCAAAGCCCATGCGGCTCTAAAATCATCCTGGCCTCACTGACTTACCTGGCCATTTCAGCGATTTGGTTCGAATTTGCCGAGCGACACCGCTATTTTCTGATCCCCCTACTTCTGCTCGTCGCCGTGCCCGCTCTTTTTCAGCGACCGCCAATCGATCGGCCGGGCCATAAACCTTGATTGCAGGATACCCGGCAGGGCAATCATTTGCCTCAAGATTACTCGAGCTTCGCCCTAACGCATCAGCCCGGCGGCGCGCAGGGCATCTTCGATCACGCTGCCAACGTTGCCGCGGGCGAACGCGGCCGCAGGTGCATCTTTGACCGACGATTTCCGGCCCTCCGCCGGCAATTTCTCTGAGCGTTCCTCGTGCTGAGGCAGCGCCCGTGCGATTCCCCAATATCGCGCGATATGCTGGGTCGAACAGATATTGGCATCAAGCATGTACGGTCCGGCAACGCCGCACGCATCGGCCCCCGATGGCGCCAACGGAGTACCATGGCCCATGTCGCGAATTTCGAATTTTTCAATCACTTCGCGTCCGCTGGCATCGCGCCATGCCTCGCGCCGGTGACCGTCGACTGAGGTCACCTCGCCTTCACCAGCCATGCCGTGCAGAGCGAGCCATTGATCGACGATCCCGTCGGCATTGATCGGATCGACCGTCGCATCGCTGGTCCCATGCCAAACCGACAATGTCGGCCACGGGCCACGATGCGCCGAGGCGTTCGCGACAAGCGCCGCCGCCCTCGCCTTCGACGGTGCGCCCTGCCCGCGCATCCGCTCGAGCGCTTCGGGAACCGAATTTGCGGTGGCGAACGGCAGTCCGGCGATGATTGCACCGCCGGCGAACATGTCAGGATAGGTGGCTAGCATCACCAGCGCCATCGCCCCACCCGCCGAAAGGCCGGTGACGAAGGTCCGTGCGGGGTCGAGGCCATGCTTGGTCTGCATCGCCTCCACCATCTGCCGGATCGAAAGCGCCTCGCCCTTGCCGCGGCGGGCGTCTGCCGGAGAGAACCAGTTGAAGCATAGATTGGGATTATTGGCGCGTTCCTGCTCGGGAAATAGCAAAGCGAAGCCGTGGCGATCGGCGATCTGCGACCATCCGCTTCCGCGATCATAGCCCGCCGCCGATTGCGTACAGCCGTGAAGAACGACGACGAGCGGTGCGCCTGCTGGCAAGTCTTCCGGAACGTAGCAATAGGCACCAAGCGCACCCGGGTTACTGCCGAAGCCGTCAAGCTTGGTCAGGCGAGCGCTGGCCGCTTGCGGACGAGCCTCTGCGCCACGGCGAAGCGCCGCCAATCGCGAAACGGTCGATCCAAGGCTTGCCAATATCTTCTCCTGTTCGGACGGAAGGGCCCCGGCCCAAGCCCAAGCCCAAGCATAGAGCTTATGCTGCACTGCACAATAGATGGGATGGAATTCCTCGTCGGCAATGAGCGCCCTCTATTTTCGCCGATTTTCCTGCGCTTCAGCCCCGCGCATCGGCTTGCCAACAGGCCCGCTGGTGCATCCGAAACGCGCCTTTCGCCGTAACTCAGTGCGAAGCCCACCAAGGGCGTCTTTAACTAGGGATTTCAATATGAAGCATATCCGCTCGAGCGCCGCCGCCTTTCTCGCGATGGGCCTTTCCCTCCCCGGCTGCATGACCACTGCCGACCGCGCAATGGTCGGCATGGATTCCACCGTGACCGTCGGCGGAGCGCCGATGTATGCAAGCCGCAACATCATCGAAAACGCCGTAAATTCAGCCGATCACACCACGCTCGTCGCAGCAGTCAAGGCCGCTGGCTTGGTAAACACGCTGTCGGGCGCCGGACCGTTCACCGTTTTCGCTCCGACCAATGCCGCATTCGCAAGATTGCCTGCCGGTACCGTCGATACGCTGCTCAAGCCCGCCAATCTGTCGATGCTTCAGTCGGTGCTGACCTATCATGTGGTCCCCGGCCGTCTCACCGCAGCCGACCTCATGGCCCGCATTCGCGCAGGCGGCGGTACTGCTCGCCTGACCACAGTTCAGGGTGGCACTTTGACCGCCCGCATGATGGGTAACCGGGTGATGCTGATCGATGCCAAGGGCGGCATGAGCCATGTAACCCAGGCCAATGTCATGCAGTCCAATGGCGTGATCCACGTCACCGATGCGGTCTCAATTCCAGGCTAGTTCCCTCCAGCCTGGGGGACGTCGCCTAGCCCCCTTGGCGGCGTCCCACTAAAAAAACGGGCGGCCTGTAAGGGCCGCCCGTTTCAATTTTGGCAGTGACTTGCTGGATTAACGGCTTTGAACCGTACGGAGCGCCAGGTCGGTCAAAGCTTCCGAACCGCTGGTTGCGGTGCAGACCGCGTTCGAGGGTCCACCGCGCGCGAGAACGTTAACCGCGACACCACATACGGTCGCGGCGACGCTGATCGGAGCCTGGATCGTAATCGGGGCAGCGACCGAAATATTCGCATTCCGAAGAAGTTCGATGTCGACCGTATTGCCATTGGCGAAATTGGTCAGAAGATCCACGTTGGTGACGTTGACGTTGACCAGGCCACCTTGCTGATTGAGCACGTTGCGGTTTTGAGCGCTTGCTACGCTCGAAAGCGGAAGTGCCGATAGCGAAAGTGCCATTGCTGCAAGGCCGATGATACGCATGAGATATTCTCCACAACCCCGAGGGTAATGCTCATGGCTGACGGTCGCCACGAACTGGTATCGGGTTGAAGTGAAACTCTTTTTTTCCTTAAAGGTCGTTTATTTGGGGGAAAGACTCCCGCATTAAAGATGGATCGGGCCTCGACTGCGCCGGATTGTGGTCGCAACCTATATTTGCGCGAGGTCGATGTCCGAATGGCGGTCGAGATGGCGCCCCGCCTCCGGCATCGGATATTTCAGTCCGGTCGCGCAATTGAACAGGACTACCTGCTCCTCTTCATCGACCAACCCCAACTCGAGCGCCCGCTTATACGCGGCCAAAGTCGCAGCGCCCTCGGGGCACATGAGCAGTCCATCTTTCCTCGCCGCCGCGTCCACCGCCGCCAGAATCGCCGGATCGCCCACCGCCATTGCGGCGCCCCCCGACTCGCGAACCGCGCGTAGGATTAGGAAATCTCCTACAGCCTTGGGAACCCGAATCCCCGCGGCCACAGTGGCTGGGTCATCCCATCTCTTGGCATATTCCGCTCCTTCTTCAAATGCGCGCACAATCGGCGCACAGCCTGAAGCCTGCACCGCATACATCCGCGGCCGCTCCGACCCGATCCACCCGAGCTGCTCAAGCTCTTCGAACGCTTTCCACATCCCGATCAGCCCGGTTCCACCCCCGGTCGGGTAGAAGATCGCATCGGGCAATTTCCACCCAAGCTGCGCGGCAAGCTCGAGCCCCATCGTCTTCTTGCCCTCGATCCGGTACGGCTCCTTGAGCGTCGAAAAGTCGAACCAGCGCCCCTCGGCGGCGCCACGCGCCACCAGTGCTCCGCAATCGTCGATCTGCCCATTGACCCGATAGACCCGCGCTCCCTGAGCAGCGATCTCGCGAATGTTGATTTCGGGAGTCTCCTCCGGGGCAAGGATGATCGTCTCGATCCCGCAGCGTGACGCATAAGCCGCCAGCGCCGCCCCGGCATTGCCATTGGTCGGCATCGCGATGCGGGTGATTCCAAGCTCGCGCGCCATCGCTACCGCCATCACCAGGCCGCGCGCCTTGAACGATCCGGTCGGAAGCCGACCCTCGTCCTTGACCAGCACGGCCGTCCCGCCCGCTTTCGGAATCGGCACCAGCGGAGTTTCGATTTCTCCCAGCGAAACGATACTCTCGGTCTTGCGCACCGGAAGCAATTCGCGCCATCGCCACAGGTCGGTCGGCCGGGCCTCCAGAGCGTTACGGCCTAGCGCCCCCCCAACGCCTGCAAGATCATAGCGCACCAGCAAGGGACGCCCCGCGCTCGAAAGATTGTGGATCTGATCGCACTCGTATCGCTCGCCGGTCAGCGAGCATTCGAGGTGCGTGACAAAGGTCGGGCGGTCGGCGGTGAGATTATCGTTCATCCGCGCCTAGTAACGGGCCTTGGCTAAGGCGTCACCCGTGATCGCCATCAGGAGCGCGCACGAAAACGGCGGCGTCTCGCGACGCCGCCGTAGCCGTTCAACCTTAATCGAAGCTTAGAGCTTCGACGAAGCGTTGTTGAAGGTCGAGCCGAGCTTCGAACCAACTGCAGTCATCGCGGTGATCGCGGCAACGGCAATGAGGGCTGCGATCAGCCCGTATTCAATCGCGGTCGCACCCTTGGTATTTTTGATCAGCTTGAGAAAATTCGCCATGTCTGGTCTCCTTAAGGTTCCACTTCGGAGGTCCACACCCCCACCGAAAGCGGGCCCCGCTCCGATGAGACAGGCAATAAGCCAGCGCTGGTTAGGAAGAGGTTAAAGTCCCCGGTTAGCGGAGCTTAACCATTAATTTTCCTCCGTAATGGCGTCGATAAGCTCGCGCGTAGCGTCGACCATATCGCGCAGCGTCTGGTCGTCGAGACCCCAATCTTCCGGGATCGGGCTTTGCTGAGGTTCAGGGAGCCGACGTTGCGGTGCACGATAGGGCAAGGGGGGACCGGCGCGGCGGTCAAGCGCGGTCGCAGGCGCCATGAAAGCGCGCCAGATTTGCGCAGGCGCGGTGCCCCCGCTGATCTTGCCGAGCGATCGGTTGTTATCATGCCCAACCCAAACTCCGACCACCAAATCGCCCGCGAAACCCACGAAAATGGCGTCGCGATTATCCTGGCTCGTTCCGGTCTTACCGAAGGTCGGAACGTTCAGTGCGGCGCGGCGCCCCGTACCGTCATTTGCCGCAGCCCACAGCAAGTCCAGCATAGGCGCCCAGTCGCGGCGACGCTCCAGAGAACCGCCCGGCGCGAACCAGCCCGCAACTCCGCGATTGGCTTCGCTCGACAAGGGCAGGCCACGTGGGCGGACCGGATAGCGCCCCGCGGCAACGGCGGCATAGGCTGCGGTAAGCTCGACCAGGCTGACCCCGGAGGTGCCGAGCGCGATGCTCGGCCGGTCAGTCAACGGCGACGAGATACCCAGCTCGCGCGCGGCGCGGATCACATTGCTTCGTCCAACCCGCTCGGAAAGCCGGACCGCAGCGGCATTGCTTGATCGAGCAAAGGCCTCACGAATGGTGACCGACCCTCGATACACCCCATCGCTATTGCGCGGTGTCCAGCCGTCGACGGTGATTGGACTGTCCTCAATCAGATCGTCGGGCGAGTAGCCCGCACGCAAGGCCGCCAAATATACGAACAGCTTGAACGCCGACCCTGGCTGGCGCCGCGCCTGGGTCGCGCGATTGAATGGCGAAGACTTATAGCTGCGCCCACCGACCATCGCGACGACACGCCCGTCGGGCCGCATGGCGACCAACGCCGCCTGGGCATCGCCCACCCCAGCGTCGCCGATTGCAGCGACGGCAAGGCGCTGGAAGTCCGCATCCAGCGTAGTGGGTACCCTGATCTCCCCATAATCGCTGTCGAACGCAGCCTGCGCCGCGGGGGCTACCCAGTCCGCAAAGTAGGTCCCGGTGGGGACCTTGCGACCTTGCCGCACTGGCCGCGCCGAATTTGTGCTTTGCGCGCGAGCGAGCGTAATTACCCCTGTGTCGGCCATTTCCTGCAACACAAGTCTGCTTCGCTTTTGGGCGCCTTTCAGATTGCGCGTCGGGGCCAGCCGTGAGGGCGCCTGGACCATGCCTGCGAGCATCGCGCTCTGAGCGAGCGACAGCCGCTCGGGCTCGCGGTCGAAATAATGGCGTGCAGCGGCACGCAGACCATACACGCCATCACCGAAGTAAACGCTCGACAAATAGCGCGAGAGGATATCGTCCTTGGTCAGCCATGCTTCGATCCAGAAGGCGATGATCATTTCCTGCGCCTTGCGTTTCATCGATCGGTCCGACGACAGGAAACTGGTCTTCGCCAGCTGCTGGGTTAGCGTCGATCCGCCTTGACGGACTCCGCCGGCCCGGGCGTTGGTAACCATCGCGCGGCCGATGGCACGAGGGTCGATCCCCCAATGCGAATGAAAGCGGCGATCCTCGATCGCGATGAACGCCGCAGGAGTTAGCGGGTCGAGCCGCGCGATTTCGACCGGCGCTTCCTTGACCGCACCGCGCCGGGCGATTGGGCGGCCTTCCTCCGACAGCAGCAGCATCGCAGGCTCGGGAAGCGGCTCAAGCGCGCGGCCAAGAGGCGCGGTGATCACTAGCCAGGCAAAAGTGACGAACAGCAGGCCAAAGAATGAGTAGAAACTGATCCGCACCCAGTGACGGCGGCGGCGCGGGGGCTCCGGGTCGAGTTCTAGCGGCGCCGGTGGCGGCAAAAAGGGATCATCGATCTGCTCGACGTTTCGTCCCCCGCGCTGCCAGATGCCAGGTTCGTCGGCCACTCGTCCTCACTCGCAATATCGCGTAACACACGCCAACTGCTTTAGTCCGGTAAAACAGCGGGCGCGCAATATCCAGTGGTTGATGAACCCTTTGTTTCGCCTACAGTCGGAAGTGATCATGCGTGCGCGTCGCTTTTCATTCCTGACATGTTGCGCGGTTGCTCTTGCGGCCGGGGCAACCGGTTGCCGGCGCGATCAGTCCGACGAACTGGACGTCGCGGTGATTGGCGAAGGCAAAGTAGCGCTCGGCGATCCGCAGCGGGCGCCTCGATCGGAGGCCGAGGCGGTTCTACGGCTGAACCTTGCGCAAGGGCTGGTGCGGTTCGGCAGCGACGGGCAGATCGAGCCCGGACTTGCTGAACGCTGGAACGTCAGCGATGACGGGTTGAGCTATATCTTCCGCCTCGGTCCCGGCGAATGGCCCGACGGGCGCACGATCAAGGCCCGCGATGTCGCAAGGCTACTTAACCGTCTGCTCGCTGGCGGGGCCACCGATCCCACCCGCGACTCTCTCGGCGTCATCGAAGAAGTGGTAGCGATGACCGACAGGGTAATCGAAATCCGCATTCGAGCGCCGCGCGCCAATCTTCTCCATCTGCTTGCCCAGCCCGAACTCGCACTGATTCGCGAAGGGCTTGGCAGCGGCCCCTTCAGCTTGCGTGAGCAGGCGACGATCAAGAATGACCGTGAACCGCACGTGCGCCTGACGCGACGGCCACCGGGAATTGATGGCGAGGCAGGTGAACGCGAGACTTTGACGCTCGTCGCAATGCCTGCTGCGAAAGCTATCCTCGCGTTTCGGGATGGGCGAGTCGATCTGCTGCTTGGCGGGACCGTCGCCGATCTGCCGCTTGCAGCACGCGCAGAGCTGAAGCGTGGCGCACTTCGCTTCGATCCGGCAATTGGGTTGTTCGGGCTGGTGCCTACCCGTGCCGATGGGCCGCTGGCCGAAGCCGATGTTCGAAAACTTCTGTCTCAAGCCATCGACCGTGACGCGCTAATCGCCGCATTGGCAGTGCCCGGCCTCGCCCCACGCGCGTCGTTGCTTCAAGCCGGACTCGACGGTCTTCCCGATCCGCAACAGCCCGAATGGCTCGCCCGCCCGATTGCCGAACGTCGCGCCGAATTGACCGCCGAGGCAAGGCGCCTGTTCGGCGATGCCGAGCGGCCACCCCTTGCAATCGCACTTCCCGAGGGTAGTGGCGGCAACCTCATCCTTGCCCGTTTGGCCGCCGATTGGGGTGCGATCGGTGTGGGGGTCGAACGCGCGAGCAAGGGTCGGCGCGCCGATCTGGCGCTGATCGACTTGGTCGCGCCGTCAACCTCGCCCGCCTGGTATCTGCGTCATTTCCGATGCGTACGACTTGCCATTTGCGTCGAGGAAGCTGACGGACTGCTCGATTCCGCACGCGAGGCCCCGGTCGCGGCGCAGCGTGCGGCGCTGCTTGGGCAAGCGGCTGCACTGATGGACGACGCGCAATTGTTCCTTCCGCTGACTGCTCCCATTCGCTGGTCGCTGGTCGGTGACCGAGCGCCAGGTTTTCAGGAAAACCGCTTTGCCCGCCATCCGCTCGCAGGCGTTGGCCGGCGCGCACTGGCAAGAGGATATAATCCATGATCGAACCCAAATCCGACCTGCTCGAACGCAGTCCGCGCGCGGTGCGAATGCGGATCGAGGCGATGGAAAAAATTCTCGAGCGCCTGTTCGTGATCCCTGGGATCAACCGCGAGGTCGGACTCGACGCGATCCTCAGCCTGATCCCCACGGTCGGTAGCCTCTCCGCCGCAGCGCTCGGCAGTTACATCATGTGGGAAGCCCGCAATTTGAAGCTGTCGAAATGGCAAATGGCGCGAATGGGGGGCAACGTCGGTTTCGACATGCTGCTCGGCGCCATCCCGCTGATCGGCGCGGTCCCCGACTTCTTCTTTCGCTCGAACAGCCGCAACCTGCGCATCATCAAGCGCCACCTCGACAAACACCATCCCGAAACCGCGGTGATCGACGTCGCTCCGGTTCGCTCCGAGGTTCTGGACGACCGCCGAGCCTAATCACCCGACACTTGCGGACGTCCGACATCCCCCTGGCCGATCGTTCGCCCAGCCATTTCAAGCATCCGCTCGAGCGGTACTCGCGCGCGGTCCATGATCTCCGCGGACAGTTCGATCCGCGGCGAAAGGTCACGCAGCGAGACGTAGAGCTTTTCGAGTGTGTTAAGCGCCATGTACGGACACATGTTGCAGTTGCAATTGCCGTCGCCGCCAGGCGCGCCGATGAACGTCTTTTCGGGCGCGGCCTTTTCCATCTGATGGATGATGTGCGGCTCGGTCGCGACGATGATCGTCTGCGCCGGTGATGATAAAGCGAAATCGAGGATCGAGCGGGTCGACCCGACGTGATCGCTATGGTCGATGATGTGCGGAGGGCATTCGGGGTGTGCCGCCACCGGCGCGCCCGGATGCTGCGCCTTGAGCTTGAGCAGCTCGGTTTCCGAGAAGGCCTGATGGACGATGCAAATGCCCGGCCACAGCAGCATGTCGCGTCCGGTCCGCCGCGCGAGATAGCCGCCAAGATGGCGGTCGGGGCCGAAGATGATCTTCTGCTCCTTTGGTATCTGGCTGAGAATGATGTCCGCGGACGAGCTCGTGACGATGATGTCGCTAAGCGCCTTCACCGCCGCCGAACAATTTATGTAGGTCAGAGCGATATGATCGGGGTGCGCCTCGCGGAACGCCTTGAACTGATCGGGCGGGCAGGAATCCTCAAGGCTGCAGCCGGCGTCCATGTCGGGGAGGATCACTATTTTCTGCGGTGACAAAATCTTCGCGGTCTCGGCCATGAAGCGGACCCCGCAAAAGGCGATGACATCGGCATCGGTGGCCGCGGCCTTGCGCGACAGATCGAGGCTGTCACCGACGAAATCGGCAAGATCCTGGATTTCGGGCTTTTGATAATAATGCGCCAGGATGACCGCGTTGCGCTCCTTTTTGAGCCGCTGGATCTCTGCAAGGAGATCGGCCCCCCTCAAGCTGACGGTCGGTGCGTTCATCGAGTCCTCCGGCCTTCGCGCTTGGCGCGGGCTTCATCCAAAACCTCATTATAGGAGCGCGACGCGTCAAGATAAGGGCCGCCACTCGATCCTCCCTCGGCGGCGAAGCGCGCAACCACTTTGACATCGTCGAACCCCGCCGCATTCAACGGCAGAGCAAAGCTGCGCTCGATCGCCTGCCGCGCGGCCTCGCGGGCAAGGCGCATCGGCAGTTCCGCAGAGGCCTGCTTGCGCAGATCGGCGACCGCGCGCGCCCGGTTGGCCTGATCCAGCCGGTCCTCCGCCCCCATGAGGGTCGCAAGGAATTTCCCGTCGCCATATTCGCGCGCCGCTGCAAGATCGACTTCGGGACCGGCAATCTCAATCTCGGGCAAGCGAACCCTTAGCGTCCGAGTTCCGTCGTCCCATTTCACGTCCTCGGGCCGCAATTTCGACAGATCGACCTCGTAGCGAACATCGCCTGGCAGGATCAGCGTCCGCTCGGCTGAAAAACCAAACCGGCTCTGCTGGGAACTGGTCACCGACACATAGCGCGCGACAAAGGCGATTAGCCGGTTCTGAGCGCGCATCGACTCAAGGCTAGAAGAGGCGATCGTCTTCGGGTTCGGCCCGCCAAAAATCCGCCCGGCCAGTCCCGAACCCACGCCGATCAGCAGCCCCACCACCAAGGCGGCAGCGATTGCGACGATCACCCAAGGCTTGTTCAGGCGGTGTTCGACCATGTCTCTCCGTCCCGGATAACGAGCCCGCGTGCTTCAAGGTCCAGCAGATGAGCAAATACCGATCTCCCAGCCGCCCCGACCAGCCGCTGATCGAGGCCGGGGTAAGCCGCGGCGACGACCTGCGGAATCGTGCGATCGCCAGCCGCGAGGCGGCGAAGTATCTGGCTCTCGCGCTGCATTCTATGTCCGATCAGTCCCCGCAAAAACTGCTGTGGCTTTGCCACTGGCGGTCCGTGCGCTGGGTAGAAAATCCGGTCGTCCCTCTGCCGAAGCTTGTGCAGGCTCGCCATATAGGCCGACATGTCACCGTCGGGGGGAATGACAACGGTGGTCGACCAAGCCATGACATGATCGCCGGTGAACAATGCGCCGGATGTCTCATCGGCAAAGCAGAGATGATTCGAAGTATGGCCGGGCGTTGCGACCGCGACGATGGTTCGTCCGTCCACCACGATCGCCTCGCCATCCTTCAATATGCGATCTGGCGCATAGTCCCCATCGAACGACGCGTCGGCGCGAGGCCCGAGGTCTTCGAGCGTAAGCGGAGCACAGCCGATAATCGCAGCGCCAGTGGCGATTGCCAATGGCCGGGCTGCGGGGCTGTGGTCGCGATGTGTGTGGGTGCAGAGGATCGCCACGACCGGGCGCTCTGCAATTGCCCAAATCAGGGCTTCGATATGGTCAGGATTCTCAGGACCAGGATCGATGATCGCAACTTCGCCATCCCCGACGATGTAGGATTGAGTGCCGGTGAAAGTGAAGGCCGACGGATTGGGCGCAAGCAAGCGAGCAAGTCCAGGAGCGATCGGGTCAAGAAGGGCGTAAGGGGCGTCCACTGCGCCACCGCCTGTGGCATGGTCCCGCTGCAAGCGAAAGAAGTCTTATGGAGCCGCGCGGACTTCGACGCCCTCCTGTTGGCAGTGGACGGGGGAGGCCCAACTCCCCCGTCCGCCAATCGTCAGGCCGCCTTGCGGCGCGCAATTTCAGCCTGCAGCGCAGGGAAAATTTTCGCCCGATGCGCGGCCGGCATCTCGCCGTCACTGCCGATGTGCGTCATGGCCTGCTCGAGCGTTGCGATCATGTCCGCGCTGGTCGTGCCGCTGTTGCAGACCGAGAATAATAGCTTGTCGTTCACGCTGGGACCCGCGCCAACGTCAACTTCGAAGCGGTCCTCGGCCTTGTTGCAACTCGCTGGGAGCGGCGCCGCGAGATGGCGCTCGTTCAACTTGACCAAGGTCTTCGACGGACCGGGGAACGGCGTGATCGCCTTTTCGACGCTGACATGCTGTTGGGGATGGGATGGCGCCCCCTGGCTTTGCGTCAGAGCAGCGCTCGGTCCGGCGATCGCCAGCCCGGCGCCACCAAGCGCGGCCATTGCCGAAATGCCGGCCAGCGAACGTCCCAGGCTTGCACGGTGGTTCTTCATCATTTTCAGTCTCCTTTTTAAGTCGGTAGTGCGATCGAGCGGGCAGGCCGCAATCGGGTTTTTGAAGTCGGTCGCGGATTTGAGCAGTGCGGACGCATATTGAAGCCGCTTAGTCGGCGCCTTGCGGGCAACCGCCGCATCGCAAGCCAGCTCCTGATCGGCTCGCAAGGCGCGATAGGCGAGATATGCGATGGGATTGAACCAATTGACAGCCAGCGCCGCGAGCGCCGCGCCATTCCACCACAAGTCTCCGCGGCGGTGGTGTATAAGCTCATGCTCAAGAGCGAGGCGCTGTTCGTCGGCACTATATTCCGCCGCGAAATCGATCGGAACAAGGATTCTCCGGTCTAGAAAGCCGATTGCGACCGGGCCGTTGACCGCCGCGCTTTCGAAAACCGGAACTCGGCCAAAATCTGCCGATGCATGGTGCGGCTTTAGTGGTGCGATCTGTTCCAAAAACGCTCGATATGACCGCCATTGATATGCCGTGAACAGCAGCGCGCCAATAGCCCAGATCGCGACCAAAATTGTGGAAATCGGCCAGTTTGACCCCTCCTCCGCAGCGCCGGGGAGGCCGGCGCCGCTTCCGATCCTGAACCCGAACGAAACCGGCTAGGTGTCCGCAGTCAGAGGAATGGGAACAAGCAGCCAGATTAGCGGGAGAAGCCACAATGCATAGGCCCAGCGCGCACCTGCCCAGAAAGCGACTGGCCGCCGCCTAGCCAAGACCATCAGCAATAGAATCGTAAAGCCGACCATTGTTTGCGCGATCGTCCCAATCATGCCTTGAGGTCCCGCAAAAGCGCTTCGATCTCGGCAATGTCTTCGTCGGTCAGGCGCTGGCGCTGGGCAAGATGAGCCACCAGCGGCGACACCCGGCCGCCAAACAAGCGATCGACCAGCTTGCCCGCCTGCCCCGCGGTCACGGTCGCGCAATCAATCGCCGGGCGGTAGCGGAAACGCCGACCATCCCCCTCAGTACTGACGGCGCCCTTCGCTGCAAGTCGACCGAGCAATGTCTTAACAGTGGTCAGGCTCCACTCTCTGTCGGCTGGTACGCGAGCCGCGATATCGACCGCACCGAGAGGAGATTCCTCCCACAGCAGTTGCAGCAGCTGAAGCTCGGCATCGCTGATCCTGATGTCTTTGTCCGTCATGCGATTACAAGTGTAATCGCCCGGCTGAACATTGGATGAATGTTAGACTTGGACCGCTGCTTTAGGACGAAGCGCAGGATCGTTGACGATGGTAGAGCGGGTAGCGGCCGCCGCGAAGGCCATTGGGTAAACATGGTTGAACAAGCGGTCCATACTGTGATCCCAGCTGAACTGCATAGCATGCTTCTGAGCGCTTTCCCCCATGGTGAGGTGATCGGAATTCAAGACCTCAAGGATATTGCCAGTCATCGCTTGGGGATCATCAACCGGTCCGAGACGTCCAGTCGATGCGTCCACGCGGTCAATCATTGCCCCGGCTTCGACTCCCACGACCGGCAAGCCCGACGCCTGGGCTTCGACAATTGAGATCCCGAAGGTCTCATCCGCCATGCCCGAAACATAGATGTCAGAGCTCGCCAGCCAGCGCGCCAGGTCCAATCGATCGCGGACATATCCGGGCATGGTTATGCGGGAGTCGCCAAGTGATTCGAACTCCGAGCGCAAAGGCCCCTCGCCGAGCAGGACAAGGCGCGCACCGAGCGATGCGGGTAACCGACGGAAGGCATCGACCACGACCTTGGGCTTCTTCTCATTATCGAGGCGCCCCACATAGATCAGCAGGGGCTGGCTCTCGTCGAGCCCAAGCGATCGGCGTAGGCGCTGGTCGCGGCGTGCGGGGCTGAAGTCGCCCAGTTCTACACCGAGCGGAACGACTTCGACGCCCCGCACTCCAAGCGCACGCAGCTTGGTTGCGCCACCATTCTCGCTAAGCGCGAACACCGCGTCGAAACGGCGGTAGAGTGCGCCGCAATAACTATAAAAGAGCTTACCGGCGGCATTTCCGACTGCCCTGCCCATAAGCTTTCGCACGGGCCGTTCGACGTACACGGTCGGAAAGTCAGTACAATAATTGGCCACCAGCGCAGTCTCGGGGTGAAGCTCGCGATGACGAAGCGCGGCCCAAGGAAGATTATAGGCGTCCTGACATTCGATGAGGTCCGGCCGGAACCGGTCGAGCGCTTTCCGCACCGCACCATTGCGCAGCATCAGGCGGTAGAATGGACTAGTCGGCACCTTCGGTGAAGCGATGGTGACCGTGATCGAGCGCCCCTCTTCTACCACGGAATCCGTCCCACCCGGGATGATCATCAAATGGCGATGGGGAGTTCGCTCAAGTATATGGCTACGCTTGTGCAGCAAATATGTCCGCACTCCACCTCCGACATCCGACCAGCTCTGCGTCAGGTCGCAAAACAGCTTTGGTGAGGAGCGTAGTCCATTCAGGTCAGGATCGTGGCGACTCATTATTCGATCAAACCTTGCAGAGAGGACAAAGTGCCATCACGGGCAATACATGCAGACTCTAGCGTCGGATTATTTTACACCTCTGCATCGATCCGATCCAGGTCGCCTTAGCAAAATGGCTGTTTAACGCCACTTCCAATTGTTGGCACGCGGTTTGCATCACTATCTCTGTCCACTTGGTTCCACGCCATAAAGAGAAGGACGGTGAAGCGGTTTCTGGTCCCGTTCACCGTCCTTTTTTTTGGCTATTCGGGCTTGGCCACCACCATCTGCTGCAGTTCGCCATTTTCGAACATCTCCATCATGATGTCCGATCCACCAACGAACTCACCATGCACGTAAAGCTGGGGTACCGTCGGCCAGTCCGAATATTCCTTGATCCCCTGCCGTACGTCTTGGTCCTGAAGCACGTCGATCGTTTCGAACGGCTGGCCCAGATGCTCGAGGATCGAGATCGCGCGGCTCGAAAAGCCGCATTGCGGGAACAAGGGCGTCCCCTTCATAAACAGCAAAATGTCATTCGCTTTGACAAGGGCGTCGATACGCTGCTGGATGTCGGTCATTGATGGTCTCCCGAAGGCACTGCGGTTTCGAGCTGGAGCGCGTGAAGTTCGCCCCCCATTCGCCCGCCGAGTGCGGCATAGACAGCCTGATGCTGGCGCACCCGGCTCATCCCGGCAAAGCTGGCCGATACGACGCGCGCCGCATAATGATCACCGTCGCCGGCAAGATCACGAATTTCGACCATCGCGTCGGGAATCGCGCTGCGGATCAGCGCCTCGATGTCGCTCGCGGCCATCGCCATTAGCCGAGTGCTTCCATCAGCTGGCGGCGCGCTTCGACCGCCTTGTGCTCAAGCGTTACGCGGATGCGCGCCTCGTCGATGTCAACACTAGCTGACGTCAGGTCGCCAAGCAGCTTGCGGATGACGTCCTCGTCCCCGGCTTCCTCGAAATCAGAGCGGACGACGTCCTTGGCATACGATTCGGTCTCGACCTCGCTCAATCCCATTAGCTCCGCCGCCCACTCCCCGAGCAGGCGATTGCGACGAGCCGCGACGCGAAATTGCATTTCCTCGTCACGGGCGAACTTGGCTTCGAACGCGCGTTCGCGATCGTCGAATTGAGACATAAGCAAACATCCTGCGATTGGCGTTTGCACAGAGATAGGCGGTGGCGACGAGCGAGGCAACGCCTGCTCGCCTCGCGAAAGTGCTCAGGGCTGCGGAAGGACGACCGGCTCGAGGAAGTGCCCGCCGGCCTCATTCCCCAGCGCCCAGCGGATTTGCGCTGGGAAATCGCCGTAGCGGGCAACGCGAAGCGCAACATATTCGCCGATGAAGAATGTTTCGCTGCTGTTCATCCGGAAACCGCCGTCCGAAATGTCGGTGACCACGACATTGACCTGACGACCAGCTGCATCGACGACCAGGGCGTCATGCCGCCCCTCGATCCGTGGAGCGCGTTTGATATGACCATGTTCGCGGCGCATTGAGTTTCCTCCGATGGCCTGCGCCATACACTTATGATCGTTAACGATTTATCACTCGGGAGCGGCAAGGCCAATCAGTCGAGGTCCACCACCACCTTGCCGATGACATTACGCGCGGCGAGCGCGGCGATTGCCTCGCCGCCGCGTTCAAGCGGATACGTCGTGCTCACGCGCGGGCCGATCTTCCCTTCATCCCACAGCCTGAACAGCGTCGCGACATGCGCTGCATTGGCCAAGGGGTCTCGCGCCGCAAATGCTCCCCAGAACACGCCGCGCACGTCGCAACTCTTGAGCAGGGTCAGATTGAGCGGAAGACGTGGGATTCCAGCGGGAAAGCCAACAACCAGATAGCGTCCCTCCCACGCAATCGCACGCAACGCAGCCTCGGCGTAATCGCCGCCCACAGGATCGTAAATTACATCGGCCCCGGTGGGACCGACCGCTTGCTTGAACATCTGCGCCAGGGCTTTTTGACCGTCCTTCTCGAACGGCCCGCGCGGATAAATTAGGGCCTCCTCCGCCCCCGCATCGAGCGCTGCCTGAGCCTTGTCCTCGGACGATACCGCCGCGATCACGCGCGCGCCGCGGGCCTTGCCGAGTTCCACTGCCGCGAGGCCGACCCCGCCTGCCGCACCAAGTACAAGCAGGGTCTCGCCCGCCGCGAGCTGACCGCGATCATAGAGCGCGTGGATCGAGGTCGCATAGGTCAGCAGTAATGCCGCCCCTTCAATGAAGCTGCGGTTGGCGGGAAACACGAATGCCGTGGCGGCAGGAACGACGATCTTTTCTGCCAGTCCGCCAAAGCCGGGCACCGCGAGCAGTCGATCGCCGACGCTCCAACCCTCAACACCCTCGCCGACCGCCTCGACCTCACCCGCAATCTCACCGCCCGGCGCAAACGGTCGCGGGGGACGCATCTGATATTTGTCCTCGATGATCAGCACATCGGGAAAATTGATCGCCGCCGCGCGCACGCGAACGAGCAATTCGCCCGGCCCAGCCACCGGATTGGGCACTTCGTCGAGCACCAACGTGGCCGCATCGCCCGGGGCCTGGGATAAAAGAGCGCGCATTCTATTCATTTTCCTCTTGTGATCCGCGCGCGCTCGGTGGCGACGACGTCCGCAGCAGTCATGCCATCGAACGTAGTCCGCGCAGCAGAGGCGGGGTCGGAATTGGCATAGCGGCGCGCGGGAACGCTCGCGATTGCACTATCGAACACCAACCGATCGGATAGTGGCAAATCGTTCCGCGCCGCTTCGGTCGTCTCAGCGAAGGCCGCCGGCGACGAGCCGTCGATGACATTTGCCGGCGCGTCGGCGCAAGAAGCGCTGCCGCCCAGCAAGATCAAGGCGGCCGCATATTTCATTCGGTAAAGCTGGCCGTTGTTTTGGACTGGACTTCCTGCGCGGTCACACCGGGCGCGACTTCGACCAACCGGAACGGCGACCCATGATCGGGTCGTTCGAACACCGCGAGGTCAGTGACGATCATGTCCACGACATTCCTGCCGGTCAGCGGAAGAGTGCAATCCGGGATGAACTTGGGATCACCGTTCTTGCTCGTGTGCTCCATCACGACGATGATCCGTTTGACCCCCGCGACCAGGTCCATCGCCCCGCCCATGCCTTTGATCATCTTGCCCGGGATCATCCAATTGGCAATGTCGCCGCCCTCGCTGACTTCCATCGCCCCCAATACGGTTAGGTCGATATGCCCGCCGCGGATCATCGCGAAACTGTCGCTGCTTGAGAAATAGGAGGACGAATCCAGTTCGCTGATCGTTTGCTTGCCGGCATTGATCAGGTCGGCATCGACCTCGTCAGCAAAGGGAAACGGTCCAATCCCCAACATCCCGTTTTCGGATTGAAGCGTAACCGTCATTCCTTCTGGAATATTGTTCGCCACCAACGTCGGGATACCAATTCCGAGATTGACGTAATAGCCGTCCTTGAGTTCCTTTGCGGCACGCGCCGCCATCTGGTTACGGTCCCACGGCATCAGGCGGCTATTCCTTTGGCTGAAAGATAGGACCATGCGCGCCAGGTCCCGATCGCGAAGAGAAGGCCCATCGCCAGGACGATCAGCGACGACCAGATCATGAAGGTTGGCGACAGGTCCGGCCGTCCAAGCAAGGACGGATGAACGATGACCAGCCCACGTGCCAGAGCGACGGCGCTGATCGCAACAAGTGCGGTTCGCATCAACGGTAGGCGCGGAAGCATTTCGGCACCGGCGAATGCAAAAACCGCCCAAATGCCCAGGATCGTTGCAATCCCCATCGTGATCAGCGGCGGGCCCCAGCTTCCCCGCTCGGCCGCCCGCGCGATCGGTTCGCCAGCGCCGAAAAAACGATACCAGCCCGGCCCGCCGAGGATGCACGCAACGTGCAGCAACGCCGCGGCAATGCTCATCCATCCCGCCGCGATCAGCCAGGGATTGGCCATTTTCAAGCCGTTCGCTCGCGCGTTGTCACGAACTCGATCTTCTTGTCATAGGGCGCGCCGAGGATCAGCCGTTTCACATAGATGCTCGGCACGTGAATCGCATCCGGGTCGAGGCTCCCGACGGGGACGATCTCCTCGACCTCGGCAACGCATATCTTGCCGCAGGTCGCTGCCGGGGCGTTAAAGTTTCGAGCGGTCTTGCGGAACATCAGATTGCCCGCCTCGTCGGCCTTCCAGCCCTTGATGATCGCCAGATCAGCGCGAATTCCACGTTCGAGGATATATTCCTCGCCGTCGAATTCCTTGCTCTCCTTGCCCTCGGCGACCTGAGTGCCGACGCCGGTCTTGGTAAAGAAGCCTGGAATTCCAGCGCCCCCCGCCCGCATTCGCTCGGCAAGCGTTCCCTGCGGACAAAATTCAACCTCGAGCTCACCCGCCAAATATTGCCGCTCGAACTCCTTATTCTCTCCGACATAGGATGAGATCATCTTGGCGACCTGCCGCGTCCGTAGAAGCTTCCCAAGCCCCTCATTGTCGATCCCGGCATTGTTCGACGCGATCGTCAGGCCGCTCACGCCCGAAGCGACGACCGCGTCGATCAGCCGCTCAGGAATTCCGCACAGCCCGAACCCGCCAGCAGCGATCGTCATGCCATCGTGCAACAGCCCGTCGAGCGCCGCGGCTGCGTCAGGAAATATCTTCTGCGCCATCAGCCGCGAAGCTTCGACAGCAAACCCTGCAATTGCATCGCGTTCGACATGTCGCCCTCGACCTTCAGCTTGCCGGTCATGAACGCGGTCATCCCGTCCAACTTGCCCTCGGCCATCGCCTGCCAATCATCCCATGAAATCTTGATCGTCGTATCGGCCTCGCCCGACGCCTCGCTCACCGTCTCCGCATTGCCATCAAGCATGATCGTTCCCTCGCCACCGAAGTCGAGCTTGACGGTTTTGCCCGGCAAAAAAGCCTGATTTTCATTCATCTTCGCGGCGAGTTCGGACTTGGTCATGTGCGTCTCCTCTTGTCACTCGCCTAGCCGCGCCGCGCGGGGCGTTCAAGACGGGTTGGCGCACGCCCCCGCCAAGCCTATCAACAAGGCCATGAGCTATGACGCAGACCTGAAATTATTCATCGATGGAAATTGGCGCTCGGGCGAAGGCCGCGACACTTTTTCGGTCATTAATCCCGTCACCGCGAGCGGCATCGCTGACGTCCCATTGGCGAGCAAAGCGGACCTCGACGAAGCGCTCGCCGCGACGCAGCGCGCCTGGCCGCTGTGGCGAGCGACCGACGTCGAAAAACGTGCCGCGATCCTCCACAAGACCGCGCAACTCCTGACCGAACGCGTCGATCACATCGCCGCTATCCTTACTCAGGAACAGGGCAAGCCGCTCGGCGAAGCCAAGGCCGAAGTGCTTGGCTCGGCATCGATGTTCAGTTGGTATGCCGACGAAATCAAGCGCGACTATGGCCGCACTCTGGTCCGCCCGAGCGGCCAGCGCTCGATCGTGATCCGTCAGCCGGTCGGCCCGACCGCGACTTTCACCCCCTGGAATTTCCCAATCTATCTGCTCGCGAAAAAAATCGCCGCCGCACTCGCCGCAGGCTGCACAGTGATCAGCCGCCCGCCACAGGAAACCCCGGGCTGTACTGGCGAGCTATTCCGGGCGCTGGGCGATGCGGGCATCCCCGCCGGGGTTGCGCAGCTCGTCCACGGCCAGGCAGACCTCGTCAGCACGACACTGATGGGCAGCGAAATCATCCGCAAAGTCAGCTTCACCGGTTCGGTACCGGTCGGCAAGCATTTGATGAAGCTCGCCGCCGATACCATGACCCGCATCACGCTCGAACTCGGTGGCCATGCCCCGGTCCTGGTCTTCGACGACTGTGACCTTGAAAAGACGCTCGACATGGTCGTGCCGCAGAAATTCCGCAACGCGGGTCAGGTCTGCGTGTCCCCCACGCGATTCTACGTCCAGGAAGGCATTTACGACGCCTTCCTCAATGGCTTCGCGGCGCGCACGGCGAAAGTGAAGACCGGAGACGGACTCAGCGCCGACACCAAAATGGGCCCGCTCGCCAACGCCCGCCGCCCCGACGCGATCGAAAAACTGGTCAATGACGCCGAAGCCAAGGGCGCCCGAGTCCTTGCCGGTGGTCAGCGCAGCGACTCAGGCTTCTTTTTCCAGCCAACCCTACTTGGCGATGTCCCGGCCACCGCCGACATCATGAACGAGGAGCCCTTCGGCCCGGTCGCGGTGACCGCCAAATTCGCGACCTTCGACGAAGCGATCGAGCAAGCCAATCGCCTCCCCTTCGGCCTCGCCGCCTTCGCCTTTACCGAAAATGGCCGCCGCGCCAATCTCCTCGGCGACGCCATCGAAAGCGGAATGGTCGGAATCAACAGCTTCGCCATCTCAATGGCCGACGCCCCGTTTGGCGGCGTCAAGGACTCAGGCTTCGGCAGCGAAGGCGGAAAAGAAGGGCTCGAAACCTATCAGGTGGTGAAGGCGATCCACCAGGCATAAGCTGCCCCTGGGCAGCATCAATGCCCAGCGTGCTTCACTTCCTTTTCCCCTTCCGCCGCGATGCGCAGGTTTTGCATCATGCCGTGGTCGCCATGGAACATGATGTGGCAATGGGTGACGAAGTCTCCGGTGAAGCGCTCATAGCGCGTACGCACCGCAACACGCATGTCCTGCTTCAGCATGATCGTGTCCTTCCATTCGCCTTTTAGTCCCGCGAAATCGGCGTCGAACATCGAGCTCGAAGGATCGGTCACGTCATTGCCCTTCGGATCCTTGATTGAGACGATCTGGAACGGGTTGACGTGGATGTGCAGCGGGTGCGCCCCAAGCAGCGAAATCGCTCGCCACTCCTCGGCCTTGCCGAGTGGGAGAAGATGGTCGATCCGGTCATGATCGTAAGGCCGACCATTGATTTGAAAAAAGGCGTCCTTCGGCGTTTCGACAATGTTGACGATCGCCTCGCGATAGCCGCTGACCTCCTCCTCAGCGATCGCCTTATGCGGCGCGAAGGACGCCAGCTTCATGCCGCCTTGCAATTCTGCGATGACCTTGCCGCGAATTGCGGCACTCGCCGCGCCTTGAAGCGATGACCCCGCTGCCCGCAGCAGAACCCTTTGCAGCTCCACAGTGCCATCGGTCGCTCCGGGCGAGCCGCCCTTGGCTGCCAGCACCGCAAGCACCCGCAGTGGCAGCGGCTTTGACGGCTCCCGCGTCGAATCCTGAATGATGCAATAGCGTCCTGCCTCCGGCAGCCGGGCAAGCATGTCCATTCGCTCGCCGGGGAACAGCACGGCTTGATCAACTGGTCGGACATCGGAGCGAGTCAGCCCGTCGAGCGCGATCTGCCACATCTTGATCCTTGGCCCGCCACAGTAGCGCTTGATCCATCCCTCTTGGTCCGCGCCCTTGACCGTGCGCAAGTCCGGCGCGCCTTGGTCAAGCCGATGCAGCCGCATCCGGATGCGTTCGCGGGTGCCTCCGTGGATCAGGCGCCAGCGCTCAAACGCGCCCGCGCGAGCCTCCGGCAGCGTCGGCTGCACCTTGCCGTTGATGCCCGTGAACCGACCCGAGTTGATCCAGGTCATGTCATTGTCGAAACTCTCGATCCCGCCGATCTTCCCTGGCGAGCAAGTCAATGGACGGACATATTCGTCAAATCCATCCTCGTCCTTTTGAGTCTTGCCTTCGATCACGCCCTTAGTATCGAGGCACCCATATTGGATTTGCTGAAACAGCATGACCCGCTCGGAAAACGGCTTACCTCGAGCATCTTTTAGCAGAATATCGATATCCCCCGGCCTGCTTGCGGTCGGCTTTCGATTGCCGGTCACGACCAGCGCCCCCGCCATGCCGCTTCCGACTTGCACAAAGCCCGATCCATGGTGATGGGGATGGTACCAGAAGGTGCCGGCCGGATGGTCGCTCGAAATTTTGTATTGATAACGGAATATGCCGCCCGGCGGGATCGAGATCAGTACGTTGTCGCTATTGCCCGCAGGCGATACCCACAAGCCGTGGGTGTGCAGGTTGGTCTCGTTGAAGCAGCGCTTGTCGGCCACTTGCTTCTTGTTGCATTGCTCAAGCTGGTTATCGAGATCGACCGTTAGCGTCTGCCCGGGCGAAACCCTGATCGTCGGCGCGACAAAGTCGCCTTCCTTGGCGCCACTGCCCCGAAACGATCGAAGCTCGACCCGATCGTCGCTCCGCGTCCACGGATTGTAGATGCTGCCCTGTGAACGAGCGATGTCGAATTTGTAGTGAGCCTCAGTCGCGGTTCCGCTTCCGACCAGCCCCGCCGCCATTGCAGCCGCAAATAGTACCATGTCGCCCCTCCCCAGGAAACAACGCGTACAAGCAAGTTCAGTCTGCGCTTGTTGAACACGCAGTGCAAGTAACGCCTCCACAAGCCCCACGCTTACCGTTAGAGCGCTTCCATGACCCTACGCACCGGCGGCCAGTTCCTAGTCGATCAACTAATTATCCAGGGTTGCGACCGAGTCTTCACTGTCCCCGGCGAGAGCTTCCTCGCCGTGCTTGACGCGCTCCACGACGCCGACGAGATCGACGTCACAGTCTGCCGCCAGGAGGGCGGAGTCGCCTACATGGCCGATGCCGATGGCAAGATGACTGGCCGCCCTGGCGTCGCGTTCGTCACCCGCGGTCCTGGCGCAACCAATGCCAGCGCCGGGGTCCATGTGGCGTTCCAGGACTCGACCCCAATGATCCTGTTCGTCGGCGACCTCGATCGCGCCGACAAGGACCGCGAGGGCTTTCAGGAAATCGACTTCCCAGCCTTTTTCGCGCCAATCGCCAAATGGACGGCCCGGATCGACGACGCGCGCCGCATTCCCGAATATGTCGCGCGCGCCTATCGAGTCGCCACCGCCGGCCGCCCCGGCCCGGTCGTGCTCGCCATTCCGGAGGACATGCTCCGCGAAGAGGTCGATGCGCTCGACCGCCCGCGCGTTCCCCCGGTCGCCGAGACACCCGATCCGGGCGCCATTGCCGCACTCTTCGAACTGCTCAAGCAAGCCACCAACCCGCTGGCGATCGTCGGTGGCGCCGACTGGAGTCCCTGCGCCGGCCACCACTGGGCCAATTTCGCGTTTCGCCACGGCATTCCGACCGCCGCCGCCTTCCGCCGTCAGGATGCGGTCGCCAACGATTGCGGCGTCTACGCCGGCCAATTGGGCTACGGCCCAAACCCCAAACTCCAGCAGCGCGTTCGCGACGCCGACCTATTGATCGTCGTCGGGGCGCGGCTCGGTGAGTCGACCACTGACGGCTACAAGCTCATAACCCCCGACCATCCCGGCCAGTCCCTGGTCCACATCCACCCCGACCCGAACGAGCTTGGCCGGGTTTATCACGCCGATTTGCCGATTTGCGCCGACATGAGCGAATTCGCGCAAATGGCCGACGAGTGGAGCGATCCCGAGCTTGTGCGTTTCTCCGCCGGCGAGGAAGCGCACCGCGACTGGCTTGAATGGAGCGAGCCCAGGCCACGCGACGGAGTCAAACTCGACCTTGGCCCATGTGTGAAAATCATGCGCAAAAAACTTTCCGGCGACACCATCATCTGCAACGGCGCGGGCAATTTCTCAGGCTGGTGGCATCGCTACTGGCACTATGGCGCACAGCCCACCCAGCTCGCGCCGACGAGCGGGACGATGGGCTACGGCCTCCCCGCCGCCGTCGCTGCGGCACTACGCTTCAAGGACCGGACCGTGGTCTGCGTCGCGGGCGACGGCGATTTCCTGATGAACGGCCAGGAACTCGCGACCGCCGCACAATATGGCGCGAACCTGCTCATCATCCTCGTCGACAATAGTGCCTACGGGACGATCCGGATGCATCAGGAGCGCGATTATCCCGAACGGATCAGCGCCACGACCCTCGCCAACCCCAATTTCGCCAAACTTGCCGAAGCCTATGGCGGCTGGGCCGAGCGCGTCGAGACCACCGAGCAGTTCGCCCCAGCCTTCGATCGCGCAATGGAGCGCGGGGGAATCCGCCTGCTCCACTGCATCACCGATGTCGAAGTGATTACGAACCAGACGACAATCAGCGCTCTGCGGGGCGGTTGAAGCAAATGCCGCCTCGGCGCAGCGGCCGGGCCCGTTCCAGTCCGAAGGTCTCACGCCAATGTGGGTTGCCCCCGCTTTCGTTGAACAATCTTAGCTGAGGACCCGACAAATCGGTGAACTTGCCACCGCGGGCTCCAATATCATCGGAAGATTCGAGTCTCCGATCCATGACCATGGTATTACGATCAAATCGCGCTCCCGATGCGCGCGATCGTGTCCGAAGCGGATCGAATCGGGCCTAGATTAATCCAGCCAGTGGACTGCTCGGATCAGCATAGCGCCGCTTGGCCATCCGTCCCGCCAGATAGGCCAGCCGCCCCGCTTCGACCGCCAGCTTCATTGCCGCCGCCATCGTCACCGGCTCCTTGGCCTCGGCGATGGCGGTGTTCATCAGCACCCCGTCGCAGCCCAATTCCATCGCCACCGCAGCATCGCTTGCGGTGCCGACCCCGGCATCGACCAACACCGGCACGCTGGCGCCTTCGACGATCAACCGAATCGTGACGCGATTCTGCAATCCCAGACCCGATCCGATCGGCGCGCCAAGCGGCATAATCGCGACCGCACCCGCTTCTTCAAGCTGCTTCGCGGCGATCGGATCGTCGACGCAATAGACCATCGGCAAGAAGCCTTCGCCGGCAAGCACTTCGGTCGCGCGCAACGTCTCGCGCATATTCGGATAAAGCGTCCGGGCCTCACCCAGCACCTCGAGCTTTACGAGATCCCATCCGCCCGCCTCACGCGCCAGCCGAAGCGTGCGGATCGCCTCCTCGGCAGAAAAACAGCCCGCGGTATTGGGCAGATAGGTCACTTTTTTCGGGTCGATATAATCCATCAGCATCGGCTGATTCGGATCGCTGATATTGACCCGCCGAACCGCCACGGTGACAATCTCGGCTCCCGAAGCAGCAACCGCAGCGGCATTTTCCTCGAAACTCTTATATTTGCCCGTGCCGACGATCAGCCGTGATTTGAACTCTCGCCCCGCAACACTCCAACTGTTCGTCGTCACGTTCAACCACCCCCAACGAAATAGACGATCTCGTAATCGTCACCGTCCTCGACGATTAGCGTGTCGAAGGTCGATCGCGGGACAATTTCGAGGTTGCGCTCGACCGCAACCCGCAAAGGGTCAAGCCCGATCTCGGCGATCAGCTCGGCGAGGCTGGTATTGCTTGCGACGCGCCGATGCTCGCCATTGATCGTCACACCTGCACTGCCGTCCAAATTCACCCGAACCTCCGTCTGTCCCGAGCGAAGTCCAGGACGCTGTCGCCGACGTACCTCGACTTGTCCGAGCACGAACGGCTAGGAAGGTGCAGATAGGTTTTGGATGCGTGCAAAGCAAATGACCCCGCTGATCTTCGTCCTCAATGGCCCCAACCTCAACTTGCTCGGCACGCGCGAGCCGGAAGTCTATGGCCGTGACACACTCGACGAGATCATCGTCACGATCCATGAGCGCGCGGAACATCTGCGGGTCTTGATCGACGCCCGCCAGTCAAACCATGAGGGCGAGTTGATCGACTGGCTCCACGAGGCGCATGAACTCAAAGCGGGTGCGGTATTGCTTAACGCCGGCGGGCTTAGCCACAGTTCGATTGCGCTGCGTGACGCCGTCTCGGCGATCACGCCTCCGGTGATCGAAGTTCATCTCTCCAACCCATATTCGCGCGAAGCATTTCGCCGCCGCAGCCTCATCGCCCCCGTTTCGCGCGGCGGAATTCACGGCTTTGGAGCTCAGGGCTATTTGCTCGCACTGGACGCGGCTGCCCGCCTGTGCGTAGGAACGCCCGCAAAGCCGATCGGGCGCAAACAACAACAAGGATCCGACGATGGCCCCTCCGACCAGCAACGGCGGCACTGAAGGCGCGATGCGCGTGGACAGCGCGCTTCTGCGTGAGCTCGCCGAATTGTTGTCCATCAATGACCTGACCGAAATTGAGGTCCAGGACGGCGAACGCAAAATCAAGGTCCGCCGGGAGGCGGCGCCGGCTCTGACCTATGCCCCCGCCCCAACCCAAGCGCCTGCTGCACCCGTCGCCACTGCCGCCGAGCCTCCCGCCCCTGCCGCGGTCGATGCGGTCAAATCGCCGATGGTCGGCACCTGCTTCCTCTCGCCCGAGCCCGGAGCAAAACCGTTCATCGCCATCGGCCAGAAGGTCAGCGAAGGCGACACCTTGTTGATCGTCGAGGCGATGAAGGTGATGAACCCGATCCTCTCGACGAAAAGCGGAACCGTCCGTCAGATCCTAGTCGCCGACTCGCAGGCGGTGGAATATGACCAACCCCTCGTCGTGATCGACTAGACCGTGGCGATCCAGAAGCTGCTGATCGCCAACCGTGGCGAGATTGCCTTGCGCATCCATCGCGCCTGCCACGAAATGGGGATCAAGACCGTCGCGGTCCACTCCACCGCCGACAGTGACGCGATGCATGTCCGGCTCGCCGACGAAGCGGTGTGCATCGGCCCACCCGCGGCCAAGGACAGCTATCTCAACATGGCGAACATCATCTCGGCCGCCGAGATCGTCCATGCCGACGCGGTCCACCCCGGATACGGCTTCCTCAGCGAAAATGCGCAGTTCGCGGAGATCGTCGAAAGCCACGGCCTGATCTGGGTCGGTCCGAAGCCCGAACATATCCGGATCATGGGCGATAAGGTCGAGGCCAAGCGCACCGCCGCCCGGCTCGGACTTCCACTCGTCCCCGGTTCGCCCGGGCCGCTCGACAGCTTCGAGGAGGCTCGCAGCGTCGCCGACGAAATCGGCTATCCGGTGCTGATCAAGGCCGCGTCGGGCGGCGGCGGGCGCGGCATGAAGGTGGTCGAGCGCGAGGACCAGCTTGAAAGCCTGATGGGTCAGGCAGCCTCGGAAGCCAATTCGGCGTTCGGCGATCCCACCGTCTATATGGAAAAATATCTCGGCGACCCGCGCCACATCGAATTCCAGGTGTTCGGAGACGGCGAAGGCCAGGCGATCCATCTCGGCGAGCGCGATTGCTCGATCCAGCGCCGCCACCAGAAAGTAATCGAGGAAGCGCCCTCGCCGGTAATCTCCGCCGATCAGCGTGCGAATATGGGCGAAACCGTCGCCAGGGCGATGGCCGACATGGGTTATCGCGGCGCGGGGACGATCGAATTTCTCTACGAAGACGGCGAATTCTACTTCATCGAAATGAATACGCGACTTCAGGTCGAGCATCCGGTGACCGAAATGATCTCCGGAATGGATCTGGTTCGCGAGCAAATCCGCATCGCCCAAGGCGACGGGCTGTCCTGCACGCAGGATCAGGTCGTGCTTCACGGCCATGCGATCGAGTGTCGGATCAATGCCGAGGATCCACAGACCTTCGCCCCGTCGCCTGGCCTGGTGAAGAATTACGTCGCGCCCGGCGGGATGCACGTGCGTGTCGATAGCGGGCTCTATGCCGGCTATAAGGTCCCGCCCTATTATGACAGCATGATCGGCAAGCTGATCGTCTACGGCTCGACCCGGGAGCGCTGCATCATGCGGCTCAAGCGGGCACTTGAGGAATATGTCGTCGAAGGGATGAAGACCACTATCCCGCTGCATCAGCGAATCATCCGCGACGATGCCTTCCTCTCTGGCGATTACACGATCAAATGGCTTGAGCGCTGGCTAGAAACCAATCCCGCCGACTGAGCGCATCCTTCGGGCAATGTGAGCGTTGAAATTGGGCAAGCTATGTCCAGATATCGCGCCTCTCCAACGCGTCTAGACCGCGCCAAGGCGATCACCGCAGTGATCGGTATCCACGCCGCTTTGGTCGCACTCATCCTCAGCGGCAATGGCGTGCCGTCCACCATCTCGGAGAGGGTGCGCACCACGCTTATCGACATAGCCGAACCCCTGCCCCCGCCCCCGCCGATCCCCGATCCGGGTCGAGTGCGTGAGGAAGAAGGCGCCGCGGGCAAGAAGGCCGAGCCGAGCCCAATTGTCGCTCCCAAACCGCGGATCCAGTTGCCCGCGCCAACTCCGCTCGCCGCTGCACCGGTCGCCGGAACCGGCGTTGCGCCCGCTGCCGGAGCCGCCAGCGCTGGCACAGGCCCCGGCGCGGGCGGCACCGGAAATGGACGGGGCGGCGGCGGCACTGGTGGTGGCGGAAGCCCCGCGCAATGGATCAGAGGCGGGCTTCGCGATAGCGACTATCCGCGCGAACTGATCCGCGACCGGGTCGCGGGCATGGTCAGCGTGAAATTTACGGTCACCCCGTCTGGATCGATCGCCAACTGCCGCATTGCGCGCTCAAGCGGCAGCGGAATGCTTGACCACGCCACCTGCAGCCTGCTCACTCAGCGTTTGCGCTTTCGCCCTGCAACCGACGGCAATGGCCGCCCAGTCGCGACTGAAATCGGATCCGATTACACCTGGGGAGTTCGCCAGCGCTATTAGCGCTGCGCAAAACATTTAGCGCAAGGCCACCTGGCGCTGTCCAATGGCTGCAAGACGCTGCGCATCCCGGCCGTAAATGTCCTCATAGAATACGGTCGTATTCCCGCTCGGCACAGCGGTCAGATAAGCCAGATAGACCGGTATCGGCTGATCAAGATCGACTCTCTGTTCGGGCTTGCCGCCCTTGGGCACATTCAATGGTTCGCCATAAAGCCATTTTGCCAAGCGCGGAGCGTCCTCCAGGCGAACGCAACCGGCACTTAACAGGCGCGCGTCCTCGTTAAGCAATTCCTTGTTGGGCGTATCGTGGAGGTAGATGCCCTCCTTATTGGGGAACATGAACTTCATCCGACCCATCGCATTCGCCGGGCCCGGATTCTGGCGCATCCGCACCTCGACCTTGCCCGCTGCAATGGCCTTCCAGTCGAGCGTAGCCGGGTCGATCCGCTTTGGATTATCGCCCCAGTCTGACAGCACGACATAGCCCTTGGCCTTGAGATAGCCGAGACCCGACTTGACGACGTTGGGTGCAATGCGCTCGGCGACCAGGTCGCTGGGCAGGTTCCAATAAGGATTTACCGACGTGTAGCGGATCAGCGCCGCCATCATCGGGGTCGGCTGCGCGGGCTTGCCGACAACGACCCGCATCCAGTCGACCACCTTGCCGTTCTCATACATGTAAAGGCGCTGAGCCGCAGTGTTGACCAGCACGTAGCGGCCGCTCGCTGGAAGTAAGCTCGCGCGCTCCATGTTGATCCGGATGCGCGCAGCACCAACACGGTCGCCGCGCTGTCTGGCATCGTAAAGCTGCTGGCGCAAACCGCTGTAGCTCTCATGCATCCAGCCCATATTCTCAATGAAAGTCTCGACTGTTCCTGACGCGGCCGCCTGGCGCAGCAAATCGGAGGCATGCAGCGCGGCGGGCACAGCTTCGCGATCGACGATCCGCCACTCACCAGTGCCAACCCGGCGCAAAGCGGTAGCATGGCGTACGAAGGCCAAACTGAGCATCCGGTCGGCACGTTCTATGTCTACCGAATTGCCACCCTCGGCGCGCCGGACTGCCTTTTGCAGCGCGCGCAGGTCGAACTGGCGCGGATCGAGTCCGTCGAGATCGCTTGTCGCGAGTAGAGTCATCAGCCGGTGTGCGGCGCCCGGATGCCCACCAGCGAACCAGACTGCCGATCCGCCGCGGGCCTCATAAAATTGTGCAATCGCAGTGGCGCCGATCGTAGTCGTAACGGCCGGCGCGCGCGATGGGTCATCAGTAACCGCCGCCTGAACCGGCGACAGTGCCAGCGCACTTGCCAGAAGGGCAGACGCGGCGAAGCCCGCCGGCCGCACGAAGCGGCCGGCGGGACGCGGAGACCGTCGTTTAACGATCTCCAGCACCATTAACCGCGCTCGCCGCTGCGGGCGGGCGAGCTGTACACCGGCGTTGGGGCCGGCATACCTTGCGGAGCGCCGGGATAATATTGACCGTTGTAGACATAGCCGTCGGTGCGGCCGTCGCGGTCGTTATCAGCCCAGATCGCGCCGGCGACACCGCCGACGGCGGCGCCAATTGCGGCACCTTCAAGGATTCCGAGTCCGGGGATCACGGCAGCAGCAGCAGCACCGAGCGCAGCTCCACCGAGCGCACCCGTGGCAACGCCACGCAACGTCGGATCATAGCCTTGGGGAGTACCCTGGGTGTATTGCCCGTTGCGGACATACCCATCGGCATAGCCGTCATTATTATTGTCGGCCCAAACTGCGCCGGCTAGTCCGCCGATGCCGGCGCCAATCGCGGCACCCTCGATGATCCCGACACCAGGAACGACCGCGGCAATCGCGGCTCCACCGGCTGCGCCATAAGCGGCGCCTTCGGCGGCGTTGCCGGCCATCCGCGGATCGGTGGTGGCACAAGCGCCGAGCGACACTGAAGAGGCGAGCAAGGCCGCCATCACAAATTTCTTCATATTCTTCCTCCAACCTGTTGCTTTAGTGGACCTTGCCCAAAGCCGGATTTCCGCGTCAAACAGACAAAGCCACTGGGCAACTAACGTCGCGCATGCATAAGCGTTCCTGACCCGTTTCGATTCGGCGCCGTAATATCGGCAACCGCTTCAATGCAGCGTCTTTTAAGTCGCCGCCCGGGCAGTTAGATTGACCGCCATGAAAGCGACCATTTTCCACAATCCACGCTGCGGGACTTCCCGCAAGACGCTTGAAATCCTCCGAGACGAAGGTTTCGATGTCACTATCGTCGAATATCTCGACGCTCCCCCGACTCGTGCCGAACTGGAGCGACTTTATGCTCGCGCCAACATGACTGCGCGCCAGGGCCTGCGCTCTAAAGAGCAGATCGCCGATGAACTTGGCCTGACGCGCCCAGGCGCCAGCGAAGATGAGATACTCGACGCAATGATCGCGCACCCGATCTTGATCGATCGACCGTTGGTTGAAACCGCCAAGGGTGTGCGGCTGTGCCGACCGCAGGACGTCGTGCGCGAGATATTGTGAGCAAGCCGCTCGACCCGCGGCTGCTCCTTCGCGGCTATGCCTCGGGAATATTCCCGATGGCCGAGAGCCGCGACGCCGGGGACATCTTCTGGGTCGAACCGCGGCGCCGAGCGATCATGCCGCTCGACGCCTTCCATTGCTCGCGCACGCTCGCCCGGACAATTCGCTCAGGCCGTTTCAGCGTGACGCGCGACACAGCCTTCGAATCGGTGCTGCGTGCCTGCGCTGATCGCGACGAGACCTGGATCAATAATGACATCGAGCGCGCCACCCTCGGCCTTCATTCCGCCGGTCATGCCCACTCTATCGAATGCTGGCACATCGACCAGGAAAAGGGTCGTGAACTCGTCGGCGGTCTTTACGGTGTGAAACTAGGCCGCGCCTTCTTTGGCGAGTCGATGTTCAGCCGAATGAACAATGCATCCAAAGTCGCATTGGCGTGGCTGATCGTCAGGCTTCGACTCGGCGGTTTTACCTTGCTCGACTGCCAGTTCATGACCGGCCATCTTGCGTCGCTCGGCGCGCGACAGGTCAGCCGCGATTCCTACGTCGAATTGCTGTCCTCGGCACTCGGGGGAGGCGGAGCGGCCACCGGTTCGGCAGCCGGAGTTTCGGTAACCGGCCGCGGGCGCCGCCGCGGCGACGGCGCCCTTGCCGAATTCGGAGCGCTCGACCGGCTGCTCGAAGCCGAGGGGCTGGCCGGCGCTGCGGCGCCTTCGGGCCAGCTCATCGCGCAACTCTTGGGCCAGACATCATAAACGGGATGTTCGACCACATTTAACGATGGACTTTCCTTGTAGAGCCAGCCCGAGAACATCCGCCGAAAGCCGCCTCCCCGCTGTTCGACGTCGAGTTGTACGAACGCGCCTGTCAGCCGCTCATTCTCCCACGGGGCGCTTGCTTCGCATGCGCGCAGGCGGACCACAGCGCCACGAGCCCGCACGGCCTGACCCGGGCGTAGGGTCAAGTCGCGAACGATACCGTTGCGCTTGTTAAGCAGCCCGAGCACTGCGACCCGTTCGGCCATTGGGGTTACTCCGGCGACCGTCGCGACCGGGCCGGGAACAGCGACCGTAACCGCCTGGTTTTCATTTGTTGCGCGCCGAGTCTCGCCCTGCTGGTTACAACCGCCAGCAAGAAAAAGCACCGCGACTGCGACCGGGACCGATCGCATGCCTAATCGGGTTTCCACGCCTGATAATCCCCGGTCGCCGCAGGCCGGACCCCGCTCGCGCTTAGCGAGCCAGAGGGGCGAAACGCCCCCGGAGTTCCGGTAATATTGGCCTGCGGCGGCTGCTCGAACGCGCGCCGCTCGGGCAGCGCCGCATCGGGCAGATCGGCAATCGTCCCGCGCAGCCAGGCGTTCCAGCCCGGAGGGACACGGCTGCTGTCATTATTGCCATCGTAGATCACCCAGCGGCGCGACGGGTCCTTGCGATGTTTGAAATAGACATTGCCCGCTTCGTCGCGCCCAACCTGCTCACCGTGCCGATGGGAAAAGATCGACGTGCCCCATGAGGCTCCGTTCCACCAGGTAAAGGCATTTGCAAATAGACCCATAGCGAAGCGCCTTTGCCCCGCCCGAGCGCTCTAGGCAAGCCGGGGGCTACGGTTTCCAGACCACGCGTGCGCCCGGCGCGATCCCAAGCTCGGCCGAACGCCCCCCCGCGAGTTCGAGAACCGCGGCGACCGGCTCCCCCGCCGCGACCGGCTCAAGCGAAAGCGGCACCGTATTCGCCTCGATCCGCGCGATGATTCCATCCGCTCGGATGAAGATCATGTCGAGCGGGATCAGCGTATTCTTCATCCAGAAACTTGCCGCAACCGGCGGTTCGTAGGGGAAGATCATCCCGCGATCAGGAGCGAGCGACTCGCGGTTCATCAGCCCCTGCTCCTGTTCCTGGGGGCTACGCGCAACTTCGACAGTAAAAGGGTGGGTCTTGCCATTAGCGGTGGTGATCGTCAGCGGCACCTGCGCCAGCCCAGCGGGGGAACGCTCGAGCGCAGCGCCATTGCCACCCGCGCCGCCATTGGTCGGCTGACACGCGGCAAGACCTGCAAACAGCAACGCCGAGAGAATTCGCGCACTCAATCGTCGCGAACTGCGACCGCGGTAAGCCCCTTCTTCCCCGCGGCGATGCGCGCTTCCAGCCGCTGGAGTGGCATTAGATCCGAGAACCCTGCGATCCGCACCGTTTCGGCATGAACGAAAATATCCTCCGGCTCCCCGGCGCTCGCCCCCGCTCGAACGAGGAAGCCATAGCCCTTGCTGCGATTGAACCATTTCACCTCCACCGGCTCATAGGGTCCCGCGCCCTCGACCAACGCGGAGCGATCGGGCCTATGGACCTCATCATGGGCCGGTCGGGCAGGAACGGGCAAGGCCGTCGACAAATCTATCGTCGAAATTTTGCTCGCCTGGATACCTCGCTCCACTTGCACGGCGGTCCCTTCAACGGTCGCGCCTTCGGGAAGGCTGCGGCGTTTATGCTGCTTGAGAAGGCTGAAATGGACCAATATGTCGCCCGCAATCTGTTCGTCGACAATGAATCCAAAACCCCGTGTCGCGTCGAACCATTTGACGTGACCACAAAAAGCCAGCTCCTCGGCAGCCGACGCGGGCCGAGTCGCTTCAGGTGCCGATCCGGCAGTCGAAATCGCCTCGCTGGGCTCGGACGCAAGCGATTGTGCCATCGCTCTAGTTCTTAACATGAACGCAAGTGTCGTGGAACCGACTTACTTCATGATCGTAACCGAAGTCCTCGACTCCTCGCTCGTTCATCTCGCCCGGGGGCAAGTCGATGATCTTTCTAGCCAAATCGAAATCATGCCCGGCCCGGACCATCGCCGCCAGTCCGCGCTGACGCACCTTCGGATCGACTAGGCCAATCGAATAAGGACCAAGCCGTCGCCGCTCAGCAAAGCGCAACGCCGCAGTCAGCGCCCCCGCCGCAGCAGCTTCGTTGGCTGCGCAGCCATCCTCCTCGCGTACCCCCGCCGCGCGCAACGCCATCGACACTCGCCGCCGGCCGAAACCGCGTTGGCCAAGCGAGCGCCCCTTGGCGAGCGCATAGGAAGCGTCGTCGATATAGCCAAGCCGCGCCAGCCGCTCCGCCAGCGAATCGATGGCCGGCGCCTCTCCACCCTCCCAACCGCGCTCCCGCAGCTTGCGTAATAAATAAGCGGCAAGCTTCGCGCGTGTCGTCGCAAAGCGTCCGACATAGGCCAAAGCCAGCGCGTCGAGCCGCGTCTGATCGAGCGGCGACGGCGGTTTTTTCCGAGCGTTTGGAAGGTCGTTGCGGCTGCTCATCGCCTTGTTTGTGCCACAGTCGAACAGCATCACGCTAGTCGGGTGCCAGTGGGTGGCCAGGCCGGTGCATGGGCGCCGGTGTCCGCAACAAACGACCCCAAGGATTTGCGAGTGCTCGAGCGCAACACTACGATCGACACGCACCCCGCCGATCTCACTCCTCTCGATCATACGCCAACGCTCGACGATCTGCCGCGCCGCATTGCCGATTTCGCGACCCTCGGCGATGCGCTCGACTATGCCGCGCAGGGCCGCCGGGGAATGAATTTCCACGATGCACGCGGAGTGCTTACGCGAGCCTATCCCTTCGCCGCCTTGCGCGACGACGCTTTGCTCCACGCCCGCCGCTTCATCGCGATGGGTTTGAAAAAGGGTGACCGTCTCGCGCTCATCGCTGAAACCGGACCTGAATTCGCCGCCTGTTTCTTCGGGGCGGTCTACGCTGGTCTATGGCCGGTGCCATTGCCGCTCCCGACCAGCTTTGGCGGACGCGAAGCTTATGTTGAGCAATTGGTGGTGATGCTGACCAGCTCCGACCCGATTATATTCCTCTACCCGCCCGAACTCGCTGACTTCGCCGAAGCTGCGGCGACCGAACGTGGGGTTGCAGCGCGCGATTGGGACAGCCTTGCCGATGTCGACCCCGCCGACGCGCGATTGCCAGCGGCGAACCCCGCAGAAATCGCCTATCTGCAATATTCAAGCGGATCGACGCGCTTCCCGCACGGAGTCTCGGTCACGCATCGCGCCCTCCTCGACAACCTTGCGGCGCACGCAATCGGCGTCGAAGTTCGGGACAGCGACCGCTGCATCAGCTGGCTGCCATGGTATCACGACATGGGTTTGGTCGGCTGCATGCTCTCCCCGCTGGCCAATCAGATGAGCGTCGATTATCTGAAAACCGAGGATTTCGCCCGCCGCCCGCTCGCCTGGCTGGGCCTGATCAGCCGCAACCCCGGGACGACTCTGTCTTACTCACCGACCTTCGGCTACGACATCTGCTCGCGGCGGATGTCGTCGCAGACTCGCGCAGCCGACCGCTTCGACCTGTCGCGCTGGCGGATCGCCGGCAATGGCGCCGACATGATCCGCCCCGACGTGATGCAGGCATTTGTCGACAGCTTCGCCGACGCTGGCTTTAAGGCGGCCAGTTTCTGCCCAAGTTACGGCCTGGCCGAAGCCACTTTGGCGGTCTCGATCATGCCCCCGGGCGAGGGCATTCGTCTAGAACTGGTCGAGGAAAGCGAATTGTCGGGCCTCGGGACGCCTGCGCAGGAACGCCCGCGCCGCTACCGTGCAATCGTCAATTGCGGAAAGCCGGTCAAAGACATGGAGGTCGAAATCCGCGACTCCGAGGGCGCCATTCTCGGCGACCGCTCGATCGGCAAATTGTTCGCGCGCGGCACCTCGATTATGGCCGGCTATTTCCGTGACGAGGAATCGACCCGCGCCTGCTTGTCGAGCGACCATTGGCTCGACACCGGCGACATGGGCTACATGTCGGGCGGCTACATCTTCATCGTCGGCCGCGCCAAGGACATGATCATCATCAACGGCCGCAACCATTGGCCGCAGGACATCGAATGGGCGGTCGAGCAATTGCCCGGCTTCAAGGCCGGCGACATCGCCGCCTTCGCAATCACCGGCCCCTCGGGCGAGGAAACCCCCGCCGTCCTCGTCCATTGCCGCACCAGCGACGCCGACGAGCGCAGCCGCCTGCGCGACGACATCCGCGAACGGGTGCGCGCGATCACCGGGATCAGCCCAGTCGTCGAACTGATCCCGCCGCGTTCCCTGCCTCGCACCTCATCGGGCAAGCTCAGCCGCACCAAGGCCCGCAACCTCTACCTGAGCGGCGAAATCACGCCCTTCGACGTCGCGGCCTAGGCGGCGCGGCGGTCCTTTCCCTTCAAGATAACCCGGAGCAACGACCGGTTGTGAGGCTGTCCGACCCCCTTGCCAGCCTGAGCGATAATCCCCGTCGAAAATTGGTGCCGAAATACTCGTCACGCGGCGTTAAAACTTCGTTGGTTGCGCCTCTCAGGAAGACTGGTTACATAACATGTTATGGAAACTCGCTCCGATTCGGACTTTGTCCGCGACTTGGCCTATTTGGCACTTGGAACGCGCTTTAAGAGGCTAGGGGATCTGCTCCAGGCTGGCGTTGCTGAAGCCTTTGCAGTGCGCGGTGTGGGCCTGCTGCCATCACAAGTTCCGATCATGGTCGCGCTCCGTCGACGGCCCGGATTAGGTATAAGCGAGCTCGTCGATCAGCTCGGAATTAGCCAGCCCGCGGTTTCCCGCGCGGCCGGCACCTTGCGGCGTCAAGGTATCCTCGTGCTCGCCGCTGATCCAAACGATCGCCGGTCTCGCTCAGCAATGCTCACCCGCAAAGGAGAACAGGCATTGGCAGCGCTGGAAGCTGCAATGTTTGGGCGCATCGCTGCAGCGGCGGAGGAATTATGCGCCGATCTCGGTTCCCCGCTCCTCGCCCAGCTCGAGCAAGTGGAGAATCGACTGAAAACGGAGCGGTTCGCCGCGCGGTTGGAGCGGCAAAGATGATCGATCTCGACCGTCCGATCTGGAGCGCGCTTAAGGGCCGTCAAGCGCAATTCGCCGTCGGTTGCGCAAGGGCGGTTCGTTTCCCCTGCGACGTCGAGCCCTTCATTGCCTGCCGTGACGAAAGCGCTGCCAGTTTGGCTGCGATGCGCGCCTTAGTTCCTGAGGACGAAGAATTGATACTGCTTCAGGCGACAGCCTCGTCGATTCCTAGCGGACTCGTGCTGACGAGCGAACTGCCCGCTGTTCAGATGCTCGCAAATGGTTTCGAAGCCTGTGCCGTCCCCTTCCCGATCGAACCTCTCGTCGATGCCGACGTTCCGGAAATGCGGGCGCTCGCGGATCTGACCAAGCCTGGGCCGTTCCACTCACATACGCACCAGCTCGGCCAATTTTGGTGAATCCGCGAAAATGGACGTATTGTCGCTATGGCTGGAGAGCGAATGAAGGTGCCCGGCTTCAGCGAGGTCAGCGGGGTTTGTACGCACCCCGATGCGCAAGGGCAGGGCTATGGCAGCGCTCTGTTCCGCTTTGTTTCCAGCCTGATCGTCAATCGAGGTGAAATCCCCTTTCTCCATGCCTATGCCAACAATAAAGTGGCAATCCAACTATACCGGAAGCTGGGCTTCGAGACGCGCTGCGCGATGGTTGTGCAATGCGTTCGCCGGTTGGCCTGATCTTCATCCCCTTGCGCCTTGACTGCTGCACGTTTAACCCGCGCCTCGGCATAGGGGTATAGCTCAGTTGGTAGAGCATCGGTCTCCAAAACCGAGGGTCGTGGGTTCGAGTCCCCCTGCCCCTGCCAGCCCGAGCAAGGCGCATAGCCCAGCCGTTTCGCAATTCCGCGAAGCGGACGCGCCGGGCCGGCCGACCTGCGCGAAGCGACAGGATCGACGCCACGGGATGTACTCCGTGACGGCCTCAGTGATTTAAGCCCCCACCCCCACGACCCCCCGCTTGATAGCGCAACCGGTTCGCGCTAAGGCCCTCCGCACGAGGTCCAGCGGCGAGCCCGCGGGCCTCTTTTTTCTAGTTTCGCGCTGAAAGGCGACCAACCCGATGGCGATCAATCCCGGCGCAAAGGTCACTCCCGGCGAGTTCATTCGCCAGGTGCGCGCGGAAACCGCGAAAATCACCTGGCCGACGCGCAAGGAAACCATCACCACCGCGATCATGGTCGTGATCATGACCACCTTGCTCGCGATCTTCTTCTTCGGTGTGGATTCGGCGTTCGGCGGAATCGTCAAATATTTGCTCAGCCTGCTCGGCTAAGATTTTCAGGAAAACCATGTCCCGCTGGTACATCATCCACGCTTATTCCGGCTTCGAGAACAAGGTTCGCGAGTCGATCATGTCGGAGGCCAGGCGCCTCGGGCTCGAAACGCTCGTTGAGGCGATCGAGGTCCCCACCGAGACCATTACCGAGGTCAAGCGCGGCAAGAAGGTGCAGTCGGAGCGCAAGTTCATGCCCGGCTACGTCCTCGCCAAGCTGGCGATGAACGACGACGTCTATCACCTTGTCAAGAACACCCCCAAGGTGACCGGCTTCCTCGGCCCCAACGGCAGGCCGCAGGCAATCCCAGACGCGCAGGCCGCGCGAATGCTCGCGACCAAGGAAGAAGCAGCAGCCGCGCCCAAGCAGAAGATCAAGGTCGATTATGAAATCGGCGATTCGGTCAAGGTGCTCGACGGCCCGTTCGCAAGCTTCAACGGCATCGTCGAGGAACTCGACTTCGACCGCAGCCGGGTCAAGGTCAGCGTCTCGATCTTCGGCCGTGCGACCCCGGTCGAACTCGAATTCGAACAGGTCGAACGCGCCAAGTAAACACTCATCCAGGCGTCCGTGGTCAAAGCGACGATTTTGCTAAGGACTGATCCGGGCGTGATGGACAAGGGCCACGCCCAGTCCTAATCAGGGCCCCATGCGTGTCGCCATCCTTTGCAACGGACACACGCTCGCATTCTGGCAACGGCAGGCAATCGCCGACGTGACCGAGAGTCACGACTTTTATCTGCTGACCTGTGATGAGCATCCCGCCAGCCGCAAGCTCATCGGCCACGGTCTCTACTACGCACTTAATTTGGTCACTGTCCGCAATCCCATGACGCGCGGGGTCGCCTTCCCCGATCCCGCAATGACCTTCATCGATCGGCATCATTGTCGGCCTTCGGTCGAAGGTGGCTGGGCCGCTTTCCGCAGGAAACGATCGATTGGCTGCGCGACAGGCGGATCGACGTGGTCGTCAAATTCGGCCTTGGTCTGCTTCGCATTCCCCATCCGCTGACGCTCTCGATACCCATCATTTCCTACCATCATGGCGATCCCAGTGCCTATCGCGGCCGGCCGGCCGGGTTCTACGAAATGCTTAAGAAAGAGCCGTTTCTGGGACAGATCGTCCAAGTCCTCGCCAATCGCCTCGATGCCGGCGAAGTGCTTGCATTCGCCCAGACCCGCGTCGTTCAGCACAGCTATCGTCAGACGTTGATCGACTCATTCCGAATGTCGCCTTTGCTACTCGGCAAAGCCCTTCAAGCCGTTGCGAACGGCAATCGCGTCAATCTCCAGCCAAATGGAAAGCTCTTCCGCCTCCCTTCCGATATTATCGTGCTGGTTCTCGCCACAAAGATGTTCATGCGTGCAATCGGGCGCGTCGCCTACGGTGCCTTCATCGAAAAACGTTGGCGCGTGTCCATGGTCGACCATGCCGGGGGTGCTTGCCCCACCGAAGCGATTGAGCAGGCGGCGAAGCGATCTCAGCAATGGGAAAGTCCGCACGTCCGACCACCGCACCGATTCCATGCCGACCCCTTCTTCTTCGGCGAAGACATTCTGGTCGAAGCGATGAATGGCCGGACCGGAAAGGGCGAGCTGCTCAGGTTGCGCGGCGACAGCCGGGCGAGCTGCTCAGGTTGCGCGGCGACAGCCAGGTCGCGATCAGCGGATTGCCTGGTCACGTCTCCTACCCTTCCTCGGTTGAAGAAGACGGTCGGCGCTACATTGTTCCAGAGACTGCGGGCTGGTCGCGCCCGACAATCTACGAATTAATCGACGCTCGAGCGATCCGCATTGCCGAGCTGGACATTGACGAGCGCGCCCTTCTCGACCCGACGCTGTTTAGCCACGGCGGCCGTATTTATTTGTTCGGCAACCGCACCGGCGAAGGTCCCGCGGTGCTGCGGTTGTGGAACGCCCCACTCTGTTTGGCCGCTTCACCCTGCACCCGGACAGTCCAATCCGCACCTCGATCCGTGGGGCACGCATGGCAGGCGCGATTGACAGCTGGCCCGGCGGGCTGATCCGGCTGGGCCAGGATTTCCGAACGGGCTACGGTGACGGGATTGTGCAGTTTCGTATCGACACACTGTCCCCCGATATCTACCGAGAAACTGAAATCGGCGCGGCGGCCTTTCAACATGCGAAGGGGCCACACACGTTCAATCACAACCACAATCGCCTGCTATTCGATTGGTATGAGGAGCGCTTTTCCCTGCTGGCGGGAGTTCGACGTGTCCTAAACCGGCTGTAGATGCCGCGCTCTTAATTGCACCCGCTTCACTTTTGCGCGCTACCGCGCTAAGGGCCGCGCCTTCGGGCAAATCTAGTGTCTGAAAAATCCATCGCGGGAGGCGGTTCATCGAACCGCCGTCTGGACCGCTAAACTTGCGGCTTGGGGTCCTGTTGCACCTCCAAAGCCAAATGAGAGTGAGAAACATGGCCAAGAAAATTACCGGCTATATTAAGCTGCAGGTGCCAGCCGGCGCCGCCAACCCCTCGCCACCGATCGGCCCCGCCTTGGGCCAGCGCGGCGTGAACATCATGGAATTCTGCAAGGCGTTCAACGCTTCGACGCAGGAGCTTGAGAAGGGCATGCCGATCCCGACGGTGATCACCGTCTTCGCCGATCGCAGCTTCTCCTTCGCGACCAAGACCCCGCCCGCTTCCTTCCTGCTTAAGAAAGCCGCCAAGCTGAAGTCCGGTTCAAAAGAGCCAGGCAAGATTTCGGCGGGCACGATCAAGCGTTCGCAACTGGCCGAAATCGCCGAAGCCAAGATGAAGGACCTCAATGCCAACGACATTGAGGCCGCGACCAAGATCATCGAAGGCTCCGCTCGCGCGATGGGCCTCCAGGTAGTGGAGGGTTAATCCGATGGCCAAGCAGACCAAAAAAATCAAAGCGCTCGAAGGCAAGGTCGAACCGCTCAAGCATTATGCTGTCGCCGACGCGATTGGCCTGGTGAAGAGCCTCGCCACCGCCAAATTCGACGAGACCGTCGAAATCGCAATCGCCTTGGGCGTCGATCCGCGCCACGCCGACCAGATGGTCCGCGGCGTGGTCAATTTGCCTAAAGGCACGGGCAAGGACGTCCGGGTCGCGGTGTTCGCTCGCGGCGACAAGGCCGAGGAAGCAACCAAGGCTGGTGCCGAAGTGGTTGGCGCCGAGGATTTGATGGAGTCGATCCAAGGCGGCAAGATCGATTTCGACCGCGTCATCGCCACGCCCGACATGATGGGTCTGGTCGGTCGGCTCGGCAAGGTGTTGGGACCCAAGGGCCTGATGCCCAACCCGAAGCTAGGCACGGTCACTCCGAACGTCGCCGAAGCGGTCAAGGCGGCCAAGTCGGGTCAGGTCGAGTTCCGCGTCGAGAAGGCAGGGATCGTCCACGCTGGAATCGGCAAGGCGAGCTTCCCCGAAGCCGACCTCAAGGCCAATTTCGATGCGTTCGTCGATGCTATCGTCAAGGCTAAGCCAGCGGGTGCCAAGGGCAAGTTCGTCCAAAAGGTCTCCCTGAGCTCTTCGATGGGTCCGGGCGTCAAGGTCGACACTGCGGAACTCGCAGGCGCCTAACGCAGCGAACTAGGGACCGGCGCGCGATGCTCCGGTCCCCACTCGGCGCTGGGTACGGGCCACCCCGTCACTTGGATGCATGCGGAAAATATAAATAAAATCATTGGGTTAAATAGGAACCCTTGCCTATAATTCGAGTTAACCACTTGAATTCCCGCAAGGAGCGTCCGCATGCCCTAAGAAAATTTGCTACTGAAAACATTGAAGGCACGTCATCGGCGCCTCGAGGATCGGCGCGGCTTTTTCCGCCTCGCTGCAACCGCCGCTGTAGCCGCCCCTGTCGTGATGACGCTCGGCGGTCAGAAGCTGAATGCGCAAAGCACCGTTACCGACGCGGACATTCTCAATTTCGCGCTCAACCTCGAATATCTCGAAGCGCAATTCTATCTCTTCGCAACGACCGGCGCTGGACTTCCCGCGAATCTGCTGACCGGGACCGGCACACGCGGTGAGGCGACTGGCGGACGTAAGGTCAATTTCACCGACCCGCTCGTTGCCGAATATGCAAATGAGATTGCCGCCGACGAATTGGCCCACGTTGTCTTCCTGCGGAATGCGCTTGGCGCAGCCGCAGTTGCTCAACCGACGATCGACATTGGCATCGCACCCAATGGCGCCTTTTCGACCGCGGCCCGCGCGGCAGGCTTGATCGGTCCCGCCCCCGCCTTCTTCGATCCCTATGCGAACGACGAGAATTTCCTGCTCGGTGCGTTCATTTTCGAGGACGTCGGTGTGACCGCTTACAAGGGCGCGTCGCCGCTGATCACCAACAAGACTTTCCTCGAAGCCGCAGCCGGCCTGCTAGCCGTCGAGGCATATCACGCCTCGCTGGTGCGCACGGTCTTGTTCCGCAAGGGTATCCAGACCCCAGCGCTGATCGACGCGACCGAGGGCATTTCGAACGCCCGCGACAGCCTCGACGGTTCGACGGATTTGGATCAGGGCGTTCGCCCGATCGGCAATCAGTCGAACATTGCCCCGCTCGACGCCAACGGTCTCGCCTTCAGTCGCAACGCCGGCCAGGTGCTCAACATCGTCTATCTGACGGGAATGGCGCGCACCCAGGGCGGATTCTTCCCCAATGGGGTCAACGGTAACATCAGGACGAGCCAGGCCAATTAGGCCCGTTTCCTTGATCCATGCCCGGGAGGCAAAAATGATTAACGAAGATCAAGCATTCAAAATTCTCGAAGCCTGCGATGAGCGGCGCGAAGCTCGGCGCTCATTCCTCCGCTACAGTTCGTCGGCGGCTCTTCTGTCCGGTGCAACGCTGCTTAGCGCTTGCGGCGGCGGTGGTCGCGGCGACGGCGGTGCCAGTGACCCGATTCTAATCCCGGGCCCCTCCCCAACCCCGACCCCGACCCCGGGCACGGGCGCTTTGGGAGACGCTGACATTCTGAACTTTGCGCTCAATCTTGAATATCTCGAGGCGCAATTCTATTCGTTCGCTGCATTTGGTACGGGCTTGCCCGACAATATCCTCAACGGTACCGGACAACGTGGTCAGGTAACCGGCGGCAGGCAAGTTCCCTTCACCGACCAACTCGTGGCGCAATATGCTCGCGAAATCGCAACCGACGAACGCAACCACGTTGTCTTCCTCCGCGCTGCCTTGGGTGCGTCCGCGGTAGCGCAACCGACGATTGATGTCGGAACGGGACCGAACAGCGCTTTCTCGAATGCTGCACGGGCCTCGGGACTGATCGGTGCGGGCGCATCGTTCGATGCCTACGCCAATGACGAGAATTTCCTTCTCGCGGCGTTCATCTTCGAGGATGTCGGCGTAACGGCCTACAAGGGTGCGGCGCCCTTGATTACCAGCAAGACCTTCCTTGAGGCCGCCGCTGGGATCCTTGCCGCGGAAGCCTATCACGCCAGCCTCATCCGCACCGTGCTTTACGGAAAGGGTCTCCAGACTCCCTCGCTCCGCACGGCGACTGAGCAGATTTCGGGCGCACGCGATTCGCTCGATGATCCGAGTGACAAGGATCAAGGCGTCCAGAAGATCGGCAACATGTCGAACATTGTTCCGGTCGATGGCAATGGTCTGGCGTTCAGCCGCAGCGCCGGCGACGTCTTGAATATCGTCTATCTGACGGCCGCTGCAGCCTCGCAGGGTGGTTTCTTCCCCGATGGCGTCAACGGAACTATCAGGCTAAGCACCGCTGGATAATAGTGGTGCGAAAGGCCGGCTCGCACCTTTGCGAGCCGGCCTTTTGCTTGAGTCCCGCACAGAGGGGTGCTGACTGCGTGCATATGATGAGAGCGCCGCGATGACCCCCCCGCCAGCAACTGCAGCGATTGCCGCGCCCGCAACCGCGGTGCGCCGTCCGAGCCTTCCCGAATCCTATCGCAGTATCCCGGTGCCCACGTCCGGCGCTTTCTGGAGGCGCTTCGGCGCCTTCGCCGGTCCGGGCTATCTGGTCGCGGTCGGTTATATGGACCCGGGCAATTGGGCGACTGACCTCGCCGGCGGTTCGCAATTTGGCTACACTTTACTGTCGGTCATTCTGCTCTCCAACATCTTCGCGATGGTGCTGCAGTCGCTCAGCGCCAAGCTGGGGATCGTCACCGGATTCGATCTCGCCCAGGCGTGCCGCGCCAATTACAGCAAACCCGTCAGCATGTTCCTGTGGGTGATGTGCGAACTGGCGATCGTCGCCTGCGACCTCGCCGAGGTGATCGGAACCGCGATTGCGCTGCAATTGCTGTTCGGCCTGCCTCTGGTGTGGGGCGTGTGCCTGACCGCGCTCGACGTTTTGCTGATCCTCGCTCTGCAGCAACGCGGTATTCGGCGGCTCGAAGCGTTCATCATTGCGCTCCTCATCATTATCGCCGGATGTTTCGCGGTCGAACTTGCTTTGTCCCAACCGAGCATCGCCAGCATTGCAAGCGGCCTCATCCCCCGCGCGGAGGTGGTGACCAACCCCGCGATGCTGTTCATCGCCATCGGCATTATCGGCGCGACGGTCATGCCGCATAACCTCTATCTCCACTCCTCGATCGTCCAGACCCGCGATTTCGAACGTAATTCGCCAGGCAAGCGTCAGGCGATCAAGTTCGCGACGCTCGACAGCACGATCGCGCTCGGCTTCGCTCTGTTCATCAACGCCTCGATCCTGATCCTCGCCGCCTCGACCTTCTACGAAGCAGGCAATCGCGACGTTCGCGAGATTCAGGACGCCTATCAATTGCTCACTCCGATGCTGGGCGTAAGCTTCGCGAGCACCTTGTTCGCGGTCGCTCTGCTGGCGTCGGGACAGAATTCGACGATTACCGCGACCCTTGCGGGGCAGATCGTGATGGAGGGTTTCCTCGACATCCGCCTGCCTCCCTGGCTTCGGCGGATGATCACGCGATTGCTTGCAATCGTCCCTGCTGTCGTGGTCGCAGCACTCTACGGCTCGAGCGGAACCGCCAGCTTGCTCGTGCTCAGCCAGGTCGTCCTGAGCTTACAGCTTCCGTTCGCGGTCGTCCCCTTGGTCCGATTTACCAGCGATCGCACCAAGATGGGCGAATTCGTAAATCCTCTGTGGATGAAGATCGCCGCCTGGACGATCTCGACGATCATCATCGCGCTGAACCTCAAGCTCTTGCACGACTTCTTCCTCGGCTAGCGCAGCTGGCTGTCCTTGCTTCCGCGGCGGTTGATTGCCGAATGGCGAACCGCGACGTCGCGCCGCGACTGGCAGCCAACGCAGGTCCGCACACCGGGAATCGCGGCGCGGCGCCTTGGCGGGATTGTCTCACCGCACTCGTCGCATTCCTCGGCCCCCTCCCCGCTCGGAAGAAGCGTTCGCGCAAGCTGCACCGCGTCCTTGACCGTATCGTCGATCTGATCCTGCACCGCACCGTCACGCGTCCAGCCACCGGCCATGTCCGTCTCCGTTCCTGGCGCTATCAACGCCCCAGGCCGCGAAGCGAGCCCTTGTCTGCGCACCAAAATCCGCTATAGGCCCCTCGTCCGACGGTTCGCCGCCGGACACTCGTCCGAGACAGTCGCTGAGGGTTTCCCTCTTAATTCGCGGCCTAGACGGGGACCGGAATATAGACGGAGCGCTTCGGCCTCCGGTCGTGCGCAGGCTTAGCTTGCGCCCTTGATCCAGCCCCTGCGGACATATCCTTAGTCGCCATCCGGCGACGGGATGCTTCGTCGCCATTCGGCGGCGGGGTTGTTTGAACTCGGCCAGAGCTCGCTTTGGCCGAATAGGAGTATGGCATGGATCGTTCGCAAAAAGCCGATCTGGTAGCCGAGCTGAAGAACGTCTTCTCCGAGACCAGCGTGGTGGTGATTACCCGCAATCTCGGCCTGACGGTGGCCCAGTCCACCGACTTGCGCCTGAAGATGCGCGACGCCGGAGCCCAGTTCAAGGTTGCGAAGAACCGGCTTGCCCTGATCGCGCTTGAGGGCACGAAGTACGGACCGATCGGCGATATGCTGACCGGCCCGACCGCTTTGGCGACCTCGATCGATCCCGTCGCGGCGGCCAAGGTCGCGGTGGATTTCGCAAAGACCAATGATCGTCTCGAGATTGTTGGCGGAGCGATGGGCGACACGCTGCTCGACGTGAACGGAATCAAGGCGCTTGCCGCCTTGCCGTCGCTCGATCAGCTGCGCGGTACGTTGGTGGGCCTCGTCCAGGCGCCCGCCACCAAGATCGCGCGCATCGTCATCGAGCCCGCGAGCATGATTGCTCGCGTGACCGGTGCCTATGCCGCCAAGGCAGCTTAGTTTTTCGCTGATCAAAACGCACGACAATCAAAGGGCCCAAGCCCCGCAAGGAGACTTAAAATGGCAGACATCACCAAGCTCGTCGACGCTCTGTCGGCGCTGACCGTTCTCGAGGCCGCCGAACTCGCCAAGGCCCTCGAAGAGAAGTGGGGCGTCTCGGCAGCCGCAGCGGTCGCCGTCGCCGGCCCCGCAGCAGCAGCCGGTCCCGCCGAGGAAGAGCAGACCGAATTCGACGTGATCCTCACCGGCGACGGTGGCAAGAAGATCAACGTCATCAAGGAAGTCCGCGCGATTACCCAGCTTGGTCTGGGCGAAGCCAAGGCACTCGTCGAAGGCGCTCCCAAGGCAATCAAGGAAGGCGTCAACAAGGCCGAGGCCGAAAAGATCAAGAAGCAGATCGAGGAAGCCGGTGGTACCGTCGAGCTTAAGTAAGCTTCAATCAAGATTTCGTGGGTGTCTTGAAGCGCCTGCGGACGGGAGAGGGCGGCTTCGCAAGAAGTCGTCCTTTTTCCATGCAATCATGGCCGGACAGTCCTGTCCCCCGGACAGGACCGCATGCCAGCCATCTTGAAGCGCCTGTGATTGGGAAGGGCGGCTCCGCGAGGGGTCGCCCTTTTTCCATTAAATTATGGCCGCGCTTCCAGTCCCCGGACAGGACCGCGCGCCGACCATGTTGAAGCACCTGCGGATGGGAAGCTGCGCTTATCGGAAGATGTTGTTCAGAAAGCATCTTTTTGGCTCGGCAAGCGTAGTTCGTGCGAGACCCAACAGGAGACGATTATCATGAGCATCACTCGCACTGCGGCCGTTTTGGCCGTTACCGTGGCCCTGTCCCTTGGCGCCTGTTCAAAGGCAGAGGACGACACGGCGATGACCAACGACATTGTCATGGACAATGAAACGGCGATGGAAAACGCCGGTGACATGAACACGATGGCCTCGACAACTCCGGTGATGGTCGGCGGCGCCGAAATGCTCCCAACCAAGACCATCGTCGAAAATGCCTCGAAGTCGGCGGATCACACCACCTTGGTCGCCGCCGTGAAGGCAGCCGGCCTTGCCGAAACGCTTTCCGGCCCGGGACCGTTCACCGTCTTCGCTCCGACCAATGCCGCCTTCGCCAAGCTGCCCGCAGGCACGGTCGATGGCCTGCTCAAGCCTGCGGCCAAGGCCGACCTGTCAAAGGTCCTCACCTATCACGTCGTCCCAGGCACGATGACCGCGGCGCAGATTTCCGCGGCGATCAAGGCCGGCAACGGCAAGGCCGAGCTTACCACGGTTCAGGGCGCAAAGCTGACCGCCAGCGAAGCCGGCGGCAAGGTCACGCTGACCGACTCCAAGGGCGGCAAATCGGTCGTTACTCAGGCCGATGTCACCCAGTCGAACGGCGTGGTTCACGTCGTCGATACGGTACTAATGCCTTCATAAGGCTAGCCGGGACTGCTGAGTGCAACCAGCGGTCCGGTTGGGGCGGTTCGGAGACGAGCCGCCCTTTTTCTATGCAAGCTGTGGCCGTCCGGGACTTGAGGTCTGCCTCCCGGCGTTCCAGCCAGCCCAGCCTATGGCTGCGCCGCCGACCGCCGCCGCAAGCGTGAATGGGATCCAGGGAATGTCCGCCACTTTGACATAAAGCGCCTGCCACGCCCGCAAATCCCCCAGCAATTGATAAAGGACGGCGGACAAGACTATCATCGCCGCTGCCTCGTAAAAGGGCCGCCCATGGCGACTCCGCCAGCCAATGCCCGCGGCGATCATGCTGTAACGCCATTGGCAATCTGGAAACCAATCGTCAGCTTCGCGAAATCGGCCGGCCCTTCAATCTCCAGCCCCGGAAGCAGCGGGGAAAGTCGGCCAAGGATCGGGGGAAGCAGAAAAATCGCGGTTGCCAGCAGATAACCCGAATGGAGCCACACCTTCCGCCGGAACTTCATTGCCTGAAAAAAGAAATACGCGATTCCGCCCACCGCGACGATGTCGAGCCAGGCGAGCCGTGGCGGATAAAGCTGATAAAAGGGATCGCTGGCCTCGATATATCGCTGAGCCATTCCAATAAATATGCTCGCGCCTCCGGCGAGGAACAGTGGAAACAATGCCAGGCTCGCCAGCCCGGCGGTGCGATGCCACGCCCGGGCGCCATGATGGATCGACCAGCTCTGCATCGCCAGCAGCAACAGCCATGCGGTCGATGTAAGCCCATGCGCATGAAATTCTGCCGGCGCCGTCCCGAACTGCGAGATATAGCTCCGCCAGAATGCAAGCCCGGCTAGCGGGAACAGTCCCAGCACAAACCAGTGCGCATGACGATAAGGCATATGAGTCTCCCCCCGGACACGCTCGGCGCATAGCACGGCGCAGACGCGGAAAAAACCGTTGCGGAACAGCATGGAGCAATAAGGGTTGATCGATCAGCCAAGTAGAAAAAAAGGGGAATATCGATGGGCCGCAACGTATCGCTGAGCATTGGCGCGCTGATCCTAATCGTTATCGTCGTCGCGCTCGTCTTCTAAAACACGCTTCCCGCGCGCTTCACGCCGCCTGTGGCGCCACGCCTGCTTGCCAATCGATCCGGCTGAGCAACGGGCAACCGTCCTAAGCTGTGCCGAAAGGCCTTGCGTCCCGTCGCGAAAAGCATATACCGGCCTAATCCAACAAATGACGGCTCCGCCGCACCTTTTCGTGCGCCCGGGGTCTTTTCCGTCCTCACCGGGACACGAGCCGAACCGCGCAGCGGCCGAACGGATGGTGAGGGACAAAGCGGGAAGCGCTCTACCACCCGGGCTTCGGCATCATGCCGAGGCCGCCTGAAGCCCCGCTTTGTGGGGTGACATAATTCGCGGGGCGCACAAGCGTTCGCTCCGCCAGCGCAGGGATACTCATGGCCACTATAGCGAAAGACGCGCCGACCAAGGCTCGTTCCACGACGTCGCGACGCATCCGCAAGATCTTCGGCAACATTCACGAAATTTCGAACATGCCGAACCTGATTGAGGTTCAGCGCGAATCCTATGAGCAATTCCTCCGCTCGGATCCCGCGACGGCCTATGTTTCCGGCCTCGAAAAGACGCTGCGTTCGGTGTTCCCGATCCAGGATTTCGCAGGCACTGCGCATCTCGACTTCGACCGCTATGAGCTCGAAGACCCAAAGTACGACACCGACGAGTGCCGCCAGCGCGGCCTGACCTACGCCGCGCCGATGCGCGTGACGCTGCGCTTGACCAGCTTCGAAATCGACCCCGATACGGAGGCCAAGTCGGTCATCGATATCAAGGAGCAGGACGTCTACATGGGCGACATGCCCCTGATGACGGGCAACGGCACCTTCATCATCAACGGCACCGAGCGCGTCATCGTCAGCCAGATGCACCGCAGCCCCGGCGTCCTGTTCGACCATGACCGCGGCAAGACCCACGCCAGCGGCAAATATCTCTTCGCCGCGAGGGTCATTCCCTACCGCGGCTCGTGGCTTGATTTCGAATTCGACGCCAAGGATATCGTCAACGTCCGCATTGACCGCAAGCGCAAGCTTCCGGTCACGGCTCTGCTCCACGCGCTCGGCCTAAGCAGCGAGGAAATCCTCAACGAATTCTACAACAAGGTCATCTTCGTCCGCGGCCCCAACGGCTGGCAGATTCCCTACGCGACCGACGCCTGGCGCGGCCAGAAGCCGACCCACGACGTCGTCGACGCCGATTCGGGCGAAGTGATCTTCAAGGCCAATGAAAAAATCACTCCGCGCAAGGCCAATGCCGCGGCCAAGGACGGTCTCAAGAACCTCATCATCCCGACCGAGGAAATCTACGGCCGCTTCTCGGCGTTCGATCTGATCAACGAGAAAACCGGCCAGATCTACGTCGAAGCCGGCGACGAAATCTCGCTCGAAAATCTCGAACTGCTCGACAAGGCCGGTACCGACCGCCTCGAGCTGCTCGACATCGACTATATCAACACCGGCCCGTGGATCCGCAACACGCTCAAGGCCGACAAGGCCGAGGACGGCGACATGGCGCTGTCCGACATCTACCGCGTGATGCGCCCTGGCGAACCGCCGACGCGCGAAACCGCCGATGCGTTGTTCTACGGCCTGTTCTTCGACTCCGAGCGCTACGACCTCAGCGCGGTCGGCCGCGTCAAGCTCAACATGCGCCTCGGCCTCGACGCCGAGGACAGTGTCACCACGCTCCGTCGCGAAGACATTCTCGCGGTGGTCAAGGAATTGGTGAACCTCAAGGACGGCAAGGGCGAAATCGACGATATAGACAATCTCGCCAACCGCCGGGTCCGCTCGGTCGGCGAATTGCTCGAAAATCAGTATCGCGTCGGGCTGCTGCGCATGGAGCGCGCGGTCAAGGAGCGGATGAGCTCGGTCGACGTCTCGACGGTGATGCCGAACGATTTGATCAACGCCAAGCCCGCGGTCGCCGCCGTGCGCGAATTCTTCGGCTCATCGCAGCTGTCGCAGTTCATGGATCAGACCAATCCCTTGAGCGAAGTCACCCACAAGCGCCGAGTCTCGGCGCTCGGGCCGGGCGGTCTCACGCGGGAGCGCGCGGGCTTCGAAGTCCGCGACGTCCATCCGACCCACTATGGCCGCATCTGCCCGATCGAGACTCCCGAAGGCCCGAACATCGGCCTGATCAACAGCCTCGCCTCGTTCAGCCGCGTCAACAAATATGGCTTCATCGAAACGCCGTACCGCAAGGTTATCGACAATAAGGTGACCGACGAGGTCGTCTATTTGTCGGCGATGGAGGAGGCCAAGCACACTATCGCTCAGGCCAATGCCGATCTCACCGGCGACATGAGCTTCGGCGAGGAAATCGTCTCGAGCCGCCGATCGGGCGACTTCCTGATGGCCCCGCGCGACACCATCACTTTGATGGACGTGTCCCCCAAGCAGCTCGTCTCGGTCGCCGCCTCGCTGATCCCGTTCCTCGAGAACGACGACGCCAACCGCGCGCTGATGGGCTCGAACATGCAGCGTCAGGCCGTGCCATTGCTTCAGGCCGACGCGCCTTTGGTCGGCACCGGCATGGAAGAAACCGTTGCCCGTGACAGCGGCGCCGCGATCGCCGCCCGCCGCGCCGGGGTGATCGATCAGGTCGACGCCTCGCGCATCGTCATCCGCGCCACCGGCGAAGTCGATGCCGGCAAGTCGGGGGTCGATATCTACACGCTGATGAGGTTCCAGCGCTCGAACCAGAACACCTGCATCAACCAGCGTCCGCTGGTGAAGGTCGGCGACACGGTCGAGCTTGGCGAGATCATCGCCGACGGTCCGTCGACCCAGTTCGGCGAGCTCGCGCTCGGCCGCAACGTGCTCGTCGCGTTCATGCCGTGGAACGGCTATAATTACGAGGATTCGATCCTCATCTCCGAACGTATCGTCAAGGACGACGTGTTCACCTCGATCCACATCGAGGAATTCGAAGTCATGGCCCGCGATACCAAGCTCGGGCCCGAAGACATCACCCGCGACATCCCCAACGTCGGCGAGGAAGCGCTTCGCAACCTCGACGAAGCAGGAATCGTCTACATCGGCGCCGAGGTCGAGCCGGGCGACATCCTGTGCGGCAAGATCACTCCGAAGGGCGAAAGCCCGATGACGCCGGAAGAAAAACTGCTCCGCGCGATCTTCGGTGAAAAGGCCTCGGACGTCCGCGACACCTCGCTCCGCCTGCCCCCCGGCGTTGCCGGTACGGTGGTCGAAGTGCGCGTGTTCAACCGCCACGGAATCGACATCGACGACCGTTCGCGCGCGATCCAGACCGAGGAAAAGGAGCGCCTCAAGAAGGACGCCGACGTCGAACGCGGCATCCTCAACCGCGCCACCTTCGGCCGCCTTGCCGGAATGCTCGTCGGCCAGGTCGCAACCGCGGTTCCGAAGTCGATCAAGAAGGGCGCGACCCTCGACGCCGACATGCTTGAGGCCACCGAGCGCCACGAATGGTGGAAGATCGCGGTCAAGAACGACAAGCGCCAGGCCGATCTCGAAGCGCTCAAGGCGCAATATGACGAAGCGGTCAACGTGATCGTCAAGAAGTTCGAGAACCGCGTCGAAAAGCTCGAGCGCGGCGACGAGCTTCCCCCGGGCGTGCTCAAGATGGTCAAGGTGTTCGTCGCGGTGAAGCGCAAGCTTCAGCCGGGCGACAAGATGGCCGGCCGCCACGGCAATAAGGGCGTGATCAGCCGAATCCTGCCGAACGAGGACATGCCGTTCCTCGCCGACGGGACTCCGGTCGATATCGTTCTCAACCCCTTGGGCGTGCCGTCACGAATGAACGTCGGTCAGATCTTCGAGACCCATCTTGGCTGGGCCGCACGCGGTCTCGGCAAGCAGATCCAGGAAATGCTCGACGGCATCCATTCGCGCGGCAAGGACTTCGTCGGCAAGGACGTCGTAGCGATGCGCACCAAGCTCAAGGACATTTACGGCGAGAATTACACGCGCGACATCGACGACCGTGACGACGCGGCGGTGATGGAGCTTGCGCAGAACCTCGTCGGCGGGGTGCCGATGGGCACGCCAGTGTTCGACGGCGCGCGAGAGGCTGACGTTTCGGCAATGCTCGAAATGGCCGGGCTCGACACGTCGGGTCAGGTGACCCTGTTCGACGGACGTACCGGCGACGCCTTCGACCGTAAGGTGACGGTGGGCTATATCTACATGCTCAAGCTGCACCATCTCGTCGACGACAAGATCCACGCCCGCTCGATCGGCCCGTACAGTCTGGTCACTCAGCAGCCGCTGGGCGGCAAGGCGCAGTTCGGCGGACAGCGTTTCGGCGAAATGGAGGTGTGGGCGCTTCAGGCCTATGGCGCCGCCTACACGCTTCAGGAAATGCTGACCGTGAAGTCGGACGACGTGATCGGCCGGACCAAGGTTTACGAAGCGATCGTCAAGGGCGACGATACGTTCGAGGCCGGCATTCCCGAGAGCTTCAACGTGCTCGTCAAGGAAATGCGCAGCCTCGGTCTCAACGTCGAACTCGATACGGTCGCCAAGGATGAAGACGGCCAACCGATCGCGATCGCCGCCGCATAATCCAGATGATCTCCCTAACCTCCCGCCGATGGCGGGGGGTCAGAAGGACAAAAAAATGAACGAGCTGACCAACTTCGCCAATCCCGTCGCAAAGCCCGACACGTTCGACCAGATCAAGATCGGCATCGCATCGCCCGACAAGATCCGCAGCTGGTCGTTCGGCGAGATCAAGAAGCCCGAAACCATCAATTATCGCACGTTCAAGCCCGAACGTGACGGCCTGTTCTGCGCGCGCATTTTCGGTCCGATCAAGGATTATGAATGCCTGTGCGGCAAGTATAAGCGGATGAAATATAAGGGCATCGTCTGCGAAAAATGCGGTGTCGAAGTCACGGTGTCGAAGGTCCGCCGTGAGCGGATGGGGCATATCGAACTTGCCGCGCCAGTCGCGCATATCTGGTTCCTGAAGTCGCTCCCTTCGCGGATCGGCCTTTTGCTCGACATGCAGCTCAAGCAGCTCGAGCGGATCCTCTATTTCGAATCCTATGTCGTGATCGAGCCGGGCCTGACTCCGCTCGAGAAATATGCGCTTCTCACCGAGGACGAGCTGCTCGCCGCTCAGGACGAATATGGCGAAGACGCCTTCTCCGCCGGGATCGGCGCCGAGGCCGTGCGCATCATGCTCATGGACCTCGACCTCGAGGGCGAGCGCAAGGAATTGCTCGACGAACTTGCGGTCACCAAGTCCGAATTGAAGCCCAAGAAGATCATCAAGCGCCTCAAGGTCGTCGAAAGCTTCATCGATTCCGGCAATAAGCCCGAATGGATGATCCTCGAGGTCATTCCAGTGATCCCGCCCGAGCTTCGCCCGCTGGTTCCGCTCGACGGCGGCCGCTTCGCGACTTCGGATCTCAACGATCTTTACCGCCGGGTGATCAACCGCAACAACCGCCTCAAGCGGCTGATGGAATTGCGCGCTCCGGACATCATCGTCCGCAACGAAAAGCGCATGCTTCAGGAAGCCGTCGACGCATTGTTCGACAATGGCCGCCGTGGCCGCACCATCACCGGTGCCAACAAGCGTCCGCTCAAGTCGCTGTCCGACATGCTCAAGGGCAAGCAGGGCCGCTTCCGTCAGAATCTGCTCGGCAAGCGCGTCGACTATTCGGGCCGCTCGGTGATCGTCACCGGGCCAGAACTCAAGCTTCATCAGTGCGGGCTGCCCAAGAAGATGGCGCTCGAACTGTTCAAGCCGTTCATCTACTCGCGCCTCGACGCCAAGGGTCTCAGCATGACCCTCAAGCAGGCCAAGAAGTGGGTCGAAAAAGAGCGCAAGGAAGTGTGGGACATCCTCGACGAGGTGATCCGCGAACATCCCGTGCTGCTCAACCGCGCGCCGACGCTTCACCGTTTGGGCATCCAGGCGTTCGAACCGGTGCTGATCGAGGGCAAGGCGATCCAGCTTCACCCCTTGGTCTGCTCGGCGTTCAACGCCGACTTCGACGGCGATCAGATGGCGGTCCACGTTCCGCTGTCGCTCGAAGCGCAATTGGAAGCGCGCGTGCTGATGATGTCGACCAACAACATCCTCTCGCCCGCCAACGGCAAGCCGATCATCGTTCCCTCGCAGGACATGGTGCTGGGCCTCTATTATCTGTCGATGATGAAGGAAAAGGAGCCCGGCGAAGGCATGCTCCTTGCCGACATGATCGAAGTTCATCAGGCGATTGCGGCGGGGGCGGTGACGCTCCACACCAAGATCACCAGCCGCGTTCCGCAGACCGACGAGGCCGGCAAGCAATATATGCTGCGCGTCGAGACCACTCCCGGTCGCATGCTGCTCGCCGAGACCCTGCCGCAAAGCCACAAAGTGCCGTTCGACACCGTCAACCGCCTGCTCACCAAGAAGGAGATCGGCGACGTCATCGACACCGTCTATCGCCACACCGGACAGAAGGAGACCGTGCTGTTCGCCGACGCGATCATGGGGCTCGGCTTCCGCCACGCGTTCAAGGCCGGGATCAGCTTTGGCAAGGACGACATGGTCATCCCGCCCGCGAAGATTCAGCTGGTCGACGACACCAAGGCTTTGGTGAAGGATTATGAGCAGCAATATCAGGACGGCCTGATCACCCAGCAGGAAAAGTACAATAAGGTGATCGACGCCTGGTCACGCTGTGGTGACCGCGTCGCGGCCGAGATGATGAAGGAAATTTCCTCGGTAAAGGTCGGCGAGGACGGCCGCGAAGTGCCGATCAACTCGATCTACATGATGGCCCATTCGGGCGCTCGTGGCAGCCAGGCGCAGATCAAGCAGCTCGCCGGTATGCGCGGGCTGATGGCCAAGCCTTCGGGCGAGATCATCGAGACCCCGATCATCTCGAACTTCAAGGAAGGCCTGACCGTCCTTGAATATTTCAACTCGACCCACGGCGCCCGCAAGGGCCTTGCCGACACCGCGCTCAAAACCGCCAACTCGGGCTATCTCACCCGCCGACTGGTCGACGTCAGCCAGGACGCGGTGATCATCGAAGAGGATTGCGGGACCGACCGCGCGCTCGAAATGCGCGCGATCATCCAGGGCGGCGCGGTCATCGCCTCGCTCGCCGACCGCGTCCTTGGCCGGACCACCGCCGAAGACATCATGGACCCCAAGTCGGGCGACGTGATGATCCGCGAAGGCACCTTGCTCGACGAACCGATGGTCGCCGCGCTTGAGGCGATCGGGCTTCAGGGCATCAAGATTCGTAGCCCCCTGGTCTGTTCGTCGAAGCAGGGCGTCTGCGCGCGCTGCTACGGTCGCGATCTTGCCCGCGGTACTCCGGTCAACATCGGCGAAGCGGTCGGAGTCATCGCCGCGCAGTCGATCGGCGAGCCCGGCACCCAGCTGACGATGCGGACCTTCCACATCGGCGGCGCGGCGCAGCTCAATGAACAGTCGAACCTCGAAGCGCCGGTCGACGGCACGATCGAGCTTCGCGACATGCCGACCATCACCGATCCGCGCGGACGCCACGTCAGCCTGTCGCGCTCGGGCGAAGTCGCCATCCTCGACATGGACGGCCGCGAACTGTCGACCCACCGCATCCCGTACGGCGCGCATCTGCTGTGCGAGGGCGGCCATATCGTCAGCCGCGGCGACCGCATCGCCGAGTGGGATCCCTCGTACAGCCCGGTCATCACCGAGCGTGCCGGCACGGTCAAATATCAGGATTTGATCGACAATCGCACGCTCGCCGAACAGACTGACGAATCGACCGGAATCACGCAGCGCGTGGTGATGGACGATCTCGCCAAGTCGAAGAAGGAGGACCTTCGTCCGCGCCTGACCCTGCTCGGCGAGGATCAGGTTGAAGGCGCGCTTTATCGCCTGCTCCCCGGTGCGATCATCGCGGTCGAGGATCTTCAGACGGTGCAAGCCGGCGAAGTGCTCGCCCGCCTCCCGCGCGAAGCCGCCAAGACCCGCGACATCACCGGCGGTCTGCCGCGCGTCGCCGAACTGTTCGAAGCCCGCAAGCCCAAGGACGCGGCGATCATCGCCAAGGTCTCAGGCAAGGTCAGCTTCAAGAAGGACTATAAGGCCAAGCGCAAGATCGTGATCATCCCCGACGATGGCTCGGAGGAGGTTCCGTACCTCGTCCAGAAGTCGAAGGTTATCGACGTCCAGGAAGGCGATTACGTCAAGCGCGGCGACAATCTCGTCGGCGGCTCACCCGATCCGCACGACATCCTCGAAGTGCTCGGGGTGGTCGCGCTTGCCGAATATCTGGTCACCGAAATCCAGGAAGTCTACCGGCTCCAGGGCGTCAAGATCAACGACAAGCACATCGAGGTGATCGTTCGCCAGATGCTGCAAAAGGTCGAGATCACCGATGGCGGCGACACCATCCTTCTCGCCGGCGAGCAAGTCGATCGCGAGGAAATGGACGAACTCAACGCCAAGCTCGAAAAGAAGCAGAAGCGTGCCGAGGGCCGCCCGGTCCTGCTCGGAATCACCAAGGCGTCGCTGCAAACCCGCAGCTTCATCTCGGCCGCTTCGTTCCAGGAAACCACGCGCGTGCTCACCGAGGCTTCGGTCCAGGGCAAGATCGACACGCTCAACGGGCTCAAGGAAAATGTCATCGTCGGCCGCCTGATCCCGGCGGGAACCGGCGCGGGCATGAACCGGATGCGGATCGCGGCGACCAGCCGCGACGCCGCACTGCGCGCCCAGCAGCGCAAGCTCCAGGAATCGCTGATCGCCCCCGATACGGCGGCCGAAGAGCATGCGGCTGAACTGGCGCAGGGTCCCGAAGCCGCGATCCACAGCGACCCGCTTGAAAGCGTCACTCCCTCGGGCAATGGCAGTGATGCCGACGCGGGCGAATATCTGAACGACTAAAGCGTTCGCTCGAAAGAAAAGGCCCCGCCAGCAATCCGCCGGCGGGGCCTTTTTCTTGCTTAACCGCGCACGAAAAACCCCGCCGGCCTTTACCGACGGGGTCTCGCTAATCGCAAACAATCAAGCCTGCGATCACCTCGTTAGGTCGCGTTATCAACCTTGTTAGCAACCGAATTCACGTCCGCGGCAGCGCCACGAACAGTGTTGCAGGCGGCAATGGCGAGGCTGGCACCGATAAGGGCCATCGTTGTGATTTTGCGCAACATAGTCAATTCTCCTGTCTGACTGGTAAACGAACGCTGCAAAACGCCGTTGGTGCCATCACGGAGCCGAAATGTTTTCAAATTGCAACTGGTGCGGCAATGTGCGCGTGGGGATCATAGCCGAGGAATGTGAAATCCTCTGGCTCATACGTATCGATACCCTGCCCGCGATTGGCAATTTTTAACCTCGGCAGGGCACGCGGCGTCCGCGACAGCTGAAGCCGCGCCTGGTCGAGATGATTTGCATAAAGATGCACGTCACCCCCGGTCCATACGAATATTCCCGGCTCCAACCCGCACTCGCGCGCAAGCATATGCGTCAGCAATGCATAGCTGGCGATATTGAAAGGCACTCCAAGGAAGAAATCAGCCGAGCGCTGGTAAAGCTGAAGATTGAGCCGCCCCGCCGCCACCTGCGTCTGGAACAGGCAATGGCAGGGCGCCAGTGCCATGCGATCGAGTTCGCCGGGGTTCCACGCACTGACGATCTGCCGGCGCGACGCCGGATCGCTGCGGATCAGCGTAATCAATCGCGCGATCTGGTCATGGTGGCGCCCATCGGCCGCCTCCCAGTCGCGCCATTGCTTGCCATAGACCGGGCCGAGGTCGCCCGACTCGTCGGCCCATTCGTTCCAGATGCTGACCTTGCGCTCCTGGAGCCAGCGAACATTGGTATCGCCGCGCAGAAACCAAAGCAGCTCGACGATAATTGATCGCAAATGGAGCTTCTTGGTCGTCAGCAAGGGAAAGCCATCGGCAAGGTCGAATCGCAGCTGGGCTCCGAACAAAGATCGAGTCCCGGTCCCGGTGCGGTCCATCTGCTCGATGCCCTGGTCGATGATCTGCTGCATGAGTGTGAGATAGGGCTGCATCCGCTTACCCTAGAGCCCTGCAAGAGCCGGTCCAGCCCCCTCAAGCCAGTTCAGACCCTCCGAAACGGACCATGTTCGCATGGGAAGTCCCTCACCGCCTGCCTAGCCTCGCGCAATGAGAGCAGAACGCGCGCACTACCCCGCGATACTGGCAGGCCATGCCGCCGCTTGTTCCTTTTTCGAAGCGTGCTTCGACGAACGGTCACAATATATTGAGCAATTGTGGGTCGCTCATGTCGATGAATCGGCGCGCTGCATCCATCTCAGCCGTCACCAGGGCGGCGAGTGCGACGTCAATTTGCCGATCCGCTCGATCATCGCCGATGCTGCGCGCCTCGGCAGCGCGGGCGTCGTGCTTGCGCATAACCACCCAAGCGGCGATTCCACCCCAAGCCTTGCCGATTGCCGGGCGACGCGCTCACTTGCCCGCGCTGCAGAGGCAATCGACCTTGCTGTGGTCGACCATCTGATTTTCGCGGAAGGCAGCGAATGCCACAGTCTGCGCCGCATGGGCCTGCTTTAGGACGCTCCCCGGCAGGGCTTTATAGCTCCGGGTTCGGGCCGTTTGCGCCTCGCCCGGAACGCAATGGCATAATTGGCAGACCCCACCAGCCGCCTGTTGCGCAGTGCAGCCATCCCCAGAGCGCCAAATTCACACATGAGTTGCTTTGGCGGCATCCCGTGGCGCTCGACCGGCCGGGCGGCATCGACCACGATCACTTCTCCATCGGGCTTCAGGCCCGCGCGCAAATGCCACAGGAAAGCGTAAGGCGCGGTCACTTCATGATACATATGAACCAGGAAAATGCGCTCGAACGAAGCCGGGGGAAGCCGGGGATCGTCGGGCCTGCCAAGCTGCACCGACACATTGTCGAGCCCGCCGCGCTGGACTCGTTGCGCAAGCCGGTCGCGCGTTTCGGGGATGATGTCCTGCGCAAGCACGCGCCCACGCGGACCGACGATCGGCGACAGGCGGATGGTATAATAGCCTTCCCCCGCCCCAATGTCGGCGACCGACATTCCGGGCATGATCCCGGCGAAGCGCATCACCTCCTCGGCCTCACCCAGGCGGTCGCGGGCATCCTCGGTCGAAAAACTGTCCGAAACGATCGGCGCGACCTTGCGCTGAGCCTCGGGAAAGCGCGGCGCCGCGGGCTCGGCGCGGCACGCGCTCAGCGCAAGGACCGCCAGGAGGCAGGCCCGCTTAATCGACATCCTCGACATCAACTTTCTCGCCGGTGACGCGCTGAGACAAGGCCGCGGCCATGAACCGGTCGAGATCGCCATCGAGCACGTCCATCGGCGCGGTCGAGGTCACTCCGGTGCGCAAATCCTTGACCATCTGATAGGGCTGAAGGACGTAGCTCCGGATCTGGTGGCCCCAGCCGATGTCGGTCTTCGACGCGGCATTGGCATTGGCCTCGGCCTCGCGCTTTTGCAATTCGGCCTCGTATAGCCGCGCTTTCAACTGCTTCATCGCCTCGGCACGGTTCTTGTGCTGGCTGCGCTGGTTCTGGCACTGGACGACGATGTTGGTCGGAACATGCGTGATCCGCACCGCGCTGTCGGTGGTGTTGACGTGTTGCCCGCCTGCTCCCGACGCGCGATAGGTGTCGATTCGGAGCTCGCTCTCGTTAATCTCAATGTCGATATTTTCGTCGACCTCGGGATAGACCCAGACGCTTGCGAAGCTGGTGTGGCGCCGCGCCGCGCTGTCATAGGGGCTGATCCGCACCAATCGATGGACCCCGCTTTCGGTCTTGGCATAGCCATAGGCGTTCTCGCCCTTGATCAGCATCGTCGCGGATTTGATCCCGGCCTGCTCGCCCGAATGATGATCGATCAGTTCGACCTTCATTCCGTGGCGCTCGGCCCAGCGCGAATACATTCGCTGGAGCATTCCCGCCCAATCCTGACTCTCGGTGCCCCCTGCCCCGGCATTGACTTCGATATAGCTGTTGTTGGCATCCGCCTCGCCCGCAAGAAGCGCCGCGACCTTGTCGCGTTCGGCGCGCTCGGAAAGTTCGGTAAGGGCGCGCGAGCCATCGTCGATCAGCGCCAGATCGCCTTCGCTTTCGGCCATTTCGATCAGCTCGACGATGTCCTTGAGCTCGCTCTCGATCTTTCGGGTCGCGGCGATCGCTTCCTCGAGCCTGCGGCGCTCGCGCATCACTTCCTGAGCGCCCTTGGGGTCGTTCCACAAGGTCGGGTCCTCGACCAGATCGTTAAGCTCGCTCAGCCGCTTCAGCGCGCGGTCCCAGTCGAGGAAGCGGCGAAGCAGCTGAGTGGCGGCCTTGATCTGATCGATATGAGCTTGCGCTTCGGCGCGCATGGAATGAACCTTCGAGTGGAGAATGGGCCAGCAACGGGGATCCGCCCTAGTAAATCCCACCCTGGTTTTGCAAGAATTCGCCGCTGTCGACTGGTGGGCGCGGCGCGGCGGGCGGCGGTCGAACCGTGCGCGGCCGGCGCGCCGGGGCAGGCTTTTTCGCTTGCGCAATGCGCTGGGCAGAAAGCTCGGCGCTTCGGCGGAAGGTGCGCCGCGGCTCGGTCTCGGGCTTGAACGCCTCCCAGATCACCGACGACTTGGGGTCCTCCTGAACCGGAAATGCACCATAGACGCGGCGCCCGGAAACCCGGTCGATGCGCACCATCCGGATCCCCGGCGGGGCGACGAACGGCGTCTTCGGCATGTCCTTGAACGCAACCTGCGCAAACTGCTTGAACACCGGCGCGGCAATCCGCCCGCCCTGGGCATAGCCGCCCATCGAACGCGGCTGATCATAGCCAAGATAGACACCGGCAACGACGTCGGGAGTGCCGCCGACGAACCAAACGTTGGTCGGGCCGGTGGTCGTCCCGGTCTTGCCGAACAGGGGCCGGTCGAGGCTGCGCAGGACCGTTGCCGTGCCGCGCTCGACCACGCCTTCGAGGACATGGACCATCTGATAAGCCGCCTGCGGATCGAGCAATTGCTTGGCGCGTACCGGCGGCCTTGGCATTGCCCGGCCGTTCCAGTCGGGCGCGTTACACCCTTCCATCACCGCACAGCGATTGTCGCTTCGATAGACCAGCTTGCCCTGACGATCCTGGACATAATCGATCAGCGTCGGCTTCACCGCGCGCCCCTGATTGGCGAGGATCGCATAAGCATTGGTCAGCTTGAGCACCGTCGTATCACCCGCGCCGAGCGCGATCGACAGATAGCGATCATAATCACCAACGCCGAGCTTCGACGCATTGGCGACGACCTTCTCGATGCCGGTTTGCGAGGCGGCGCGGATGGTCATCAGATTGCGCGACTGCTCGACCCCCCAGCGCAAAGTCTTGGGTCCCGCATAGCCGCTGTCGAAGTTTTTGAAGCATTTATTGCCGAGCCCTGCCCCCTGCCACACGCAAAATGGCGCATCGACCAGAATCGACGCCGGGGTCATCCCATTCTCGAGCGCGGTGACATAGACGATCGGCTTGAATGCCGAACCTGGCTGGCGCTGTGCCTGCGATGCGCGATTGTAGGATGAACCGACAACATCGAACCCGCCATGCATCGCCAATACGCGCCCGCTATGCACTTCCTCGGCAACAAAACCGCCGCCAATTTCCGGAATCGAACGCAATGCGTAGCTCTCTGCACCTAACTGCTTGACGATAATCACCATTCCTGGCTTCAACGAGCCGAATGCCGCTCCCCCGCCGCCGCGCTTGGCCTGTTGCGCCGCAGACGCCGGAAGCATCCCCTTCGACCCGTCGCCAAAGCCGATCTCGGCACTCCGCCCCGACTTTTTGAGCACTACCGCCTTGCGCCAATCGGGAAATCCGGTGCCAAGCTGCGCCGCGCGGAGCTGCGCTGCCCAATCGCCATCTATCGGAATCGAAAGACCATTATCGCGCCAGCCGCGTCCGCCATCGAACTTCGCCAACCCCTCTCGCAATGCTTCCGCCGCGGCGTCCTGCATTTTCGGATCCATCGAGGTGCGGACGGACAAGCCGCCGGCATAGATGCTGTTGGGGCCATCGTCGGCAGCGTCCCCATATTTTGCAAGGAGCGTGCGGCGGACCTCTTCGAGAAAATAGCCGCCCTGCTCACGAAACTTGGCATTGCTGCCATAGCGTATTGTGCCCAGTGGCGCTTCGGCCGCCGCAGCACGCTGGCCTTCGCTAATGAACCCGTTTCCCGCCATTTCACGCAAAACATAATTGCGCCGCTCAAGCGCCCGGCGCGTCGCACGAACCGGATCATAATTGCTCGGAGCCTTCGGCAGCACCGCGAGATAAGCAACCTCCGGCAAGGTAAGCTGATCGACGTCCTTATCGTAATAAGCCCGCGCCGCGGCCTGCACGCCATAGGCGTTCCGCCCAAGGAAAATCTGGTTGAGATAAAGCTCGAAAATCTGTTGCTTCGAAAGTGTCGATTCAAGGCGAAAAGCAAGGATCGCTTCGCGGACCTTGCGGCTGATAGAATATGCATCGTCCTGAAGCAGGGCTTTGGCCACCTGCTGCGTGATCGTCGATCCACCCCGCGCACGACCGCCACTCACCGACTTGCGCGTATAATCGAACACCGCCCCGGCGAGGCCGGGATAATCAATCCCGCCATGGCTGAAGAACGTCTTGTCCTCGGCGGCGATGAAGGCATTGACCACAAGCCGCGGATATTCGTCGAAGTCCAGCTCGACACGCCGCTCACGTGCATAGGTGCCAATCGGATTGCCGTCGTAGCCGCGAACATTGGTCGGTAGCGGCGGCTGATAGGCGAGAAGCTTCTCCGAACTTGGCAGGCCAGTCGCGAACAGCAACCAGACAAGAAGAAAGCCCACATATGCGGCGACACCGGCCCAAGCCAGACGACGCACCCAGCGGCGCTTAAACAAGGGGTCCAAGCCCGCACGGATGCGCTCGTTGAACCGGACCAGGTCGGGCATTGGAGTGGCGAGGGACGGCATGGTCGGTTCAGCCCCTAGCGGCTTACGATGCGGCGCGAAAGGCAGCTATCATTCGAATAGCGCTCAGCGAAGGCGACGCGACGCAAGATCAGCCTCGATCGCCTGTGCCAGCGCCAGCACCATCGGGGCGCGGCCCTTTGCGGTAGCGAGGCGCGCCTCGTCTTCGGCATTGCTAATATAGCCCGCCTCAACGAGCAGGGCCGGAGTTTCGGATCGGCGCAACACCTGGAAAGCGGCGAACTGGTGCGGCCGCGGGCGCAGTTCGACCCGCCCCGCGGCCCGGCGAACCAATCGCTGCGCCAGGACCGCAGACTGCTCCATCTGACCGCGCAGGGCGAGGTCGGCCAGGATGATCCTAAGCGAGTCTTCCGGTTCGCTGCTAAGCGCCCGCCCGGCCCGGTTTTCAGCTGCGGCGAAGCGCGCCGCTTCCGCGCTCGAAGCAGTCTCGGCTAAGGAGTAGATTGTTGCGCCGCGCGCCAGCGGGTTAGGCGCGCTGTCCATATGCAGGGACACGAACAGACTAGCCCCAATCCGGCGGGCGATCGCCGCGCGCTGATCGAGACTGAGATAACGGTCGTTCTCTCGCGCCAGGGCCACCCGCACGCGCCCACGCCTCTCGATCAAATCGGCGAGTTCGGTGGCCATTGCGAGTGTAAGATATTTCTCCGTTAGCTGCCCCGATACCGTAGGCGCACCGGGATCGCGCCCACCATGACCCGGATCTACAAGGACAATCGGCCGACCAGGCACACGGGCCTCGCGGACGCGGATATCACGGACCGCGTCGGGCAGGATGTGGGTCAGCCCGCCGCGCCGGGCTTCACCGACGAGCACGGGCGCCGGCGCTCCAGACGGGTGGCCGCTGCGATCAAGAATCGCGGCGATACCCGCCAGCATCACGGCCCCCATGCCTGTGTACAGATATTTGTAGTGGCGCCTCAACGGTTTGCGTCCTCCCGCTCGCGAAGCTTATCGCCGGACAGAGCACTCTTCGTCAATTCGCTCATTCCCGGAAAAAACTCACCAATCGGGGCGGTTGCGGGGTGCGGTACACAATGCTAATCGGCAGTGTCCGTCGAGGCTTTCGTACGGATGCAGCCGCGACCTCATGAGGATCCGCGGTTTTCAAGGTTGACGCTGCATGACTTCACAGGACGGCCAGCTTTTGCTCAATATTGAGCCTGGCGCCGTGTCTCTCGCGACGATGAACGCGATGAAGTCAGCATCAGAGGCAATTTCCGCACATCAAACCGGCGCCGGATCGGCGTTGGCCTGTTCAATCGCGCGCTGCCGGTCGAGACCGTCCGGCTTGCGCGCCCGGAGAATTTATAATGTCCATGCGCATGCTAATCGACGCGCGCCACCCGGAGGAAACCCGGGTCGCCGTCGCCACTGGGAATCGGATCGAAGAGTTTGATTTCGAATCCGAGGACCACAAGCAACTTAAGGGAAACATCTATCTCGCCAAGGTGACGCGGGTTGAACCGTCTCTCCAGGCGGCGTTCATCGATTATGGCGGCAACCGCCATGGTTTCCTCGCGTTCAGCGAAATCCATCCCGATTATTATCAGATTCCCAAGTCCGACCGTGATGCGCTGCTTGCCGAAGAGGCCGAGCACGCGCTTGAGGAAGAGCGGTTGCGCGGCGGGGATCTAGAAGATGGCGATGAAGCGGTCTCGGACGATGGCGAGGGCGGGGAAGACGATGCGGACGAGGTTGGGACTGGCTCGGCGCGCTCTCCGGTAGACGAAAGCGCCGCGGACGAGCTTCGCCGCAAACGCCAGAATCTGCGCCGCCGCTATAAAATACAAGACGTTATCCAGCGCCGCCAAGTGCTTCTGGTTCAGGTCGTCAAGGAAGAGCGGGGCAACAAAGGTGCCGCCCTGACCACTTATTTGAGCCTAGCCGGCCGCTATTGCGTGTTAATGCCCAACACCAGTCACGGTGGGGGAATCAGCCGGAAGATTTCAAATGGGTCCGATCGCAAACGCCTAAAATCGATTATGAGCGACCTCAATCTGCCCAAGACGATGGGATTGATCGTTCGTACGGCGGGACTGTCGCGCACCAAGGTGGAGATCAAGCGCGACTTCGACTATCTGGCGCGACTGTGGGATGAAATCCGCGAAAAGACGCTCGGCAGTTCAGCCCCGGCCCTCATCTATCGCGACAGCGACCTGATCAAGCGCGCAATCCGCGACCTCTATCATCGTGAAATTGATGAAGTGCTTGTCGAGGGTGAGGATGGATACAAGGCCGCACGCGGCTTCATGAAGCTGCTTATGCCAAGCCACGTCCGGCGGGTGAAAGCCTATGCAGACCCCACCCCGATTTTCCAGCGTTACGGCGTGGAGGATCAGTTGAATGCGATGTACCACCCGGTCGTCCAGCTCAAGTCGGGCGGCTACCTCGTCATCAATCCCACCGAAGCGCTGGTGTCGATCGACATCAACTCGGGTCGGTCCACGCGCGAGCATAATATCGAGCAAACGGCGTTCGCGACCAACATCGAAGCAGCCAACGAGATTGCGCGCCAACTCAGACTGCGCGACATGGCCGGGCTTGTCGTGATCGACTTCATCGACATGGAACAGTCGAACCACGTTCGCAAAGTCGAAAAGGCGATGAAGGAAGCGCTTAAGAACGATCGCGCGCGAATCCAGGTTGGCCGCATTTCGTCATTCGGGCTGATGGAAATGAGCCGGCAGCGATTGCGCACTGGAGTGCTCGAGGCATCAACCAAGGCGTGCCCGCATTGCGAGGGCACCGGCCTGATGCGGACGGCGAGTTCTTCGGGGCTGAGCGCGTTGCGCATCATCGAGGATGAAGCGGCCCGCGGACGCGGCGACCGCATCCTGCTGCGCGCGGGGCGCGAGGCGGCAATTTACGTCCTTAACAAAAAGCGCGCAGAACTTGCCGAGATCGACGAGCGCTATGGTGTCACGGTCGAAGTAATGATCGACGAAGCCTTTGAGGGCGCGCGGATGAGCGTCGAAAGCTCTGGCGCACGCCCCGAACCTCAACAGCGGCCGATTGCGGCACCGATTGAGGAAGAGGATGACCTTGACCCCGAGGCTGAGCTCGACGACGCCGATTCCGAAGATGAAAACCGCAAGGACCGTGATCACGACGATGAGGATCACGATGATCCGGAGCGCAGCGAACAGCGCGGGCGAGGGCCCGCACGGGCACGGGGGGACGCTGAGGATGGCGCGCCGCGCAAGCGCCGCCGGCGTCGTGGTGGTCGTGGCCGTAATCGCCGCGAGGGTGAAGGCGAGCGCGAAGCAGGCGAGCGTGACGCAGGCGAGCGTGACGCAGGCCAAAGCGCGGTTCGCGAAGACGATGGCGGACAGCTTGGTACGGATAAGGAATCAACTGCTCCTGGGACCGACGCGACGGTCGACGGCGCCGAGGCGCGTGCTGATGACGATGGTAATGAGCGTCCGCGTTCGCGCCGGGGTCGCCGCGGTGGCCGGGGTCGTCGGGGCCGGTCCGAGGGGACCGAGGAATTGACACCCCCTTCCGTTGAGTCTGATTCTTCCCCAATGGTTGAAACGCCGCTGGCCGAGGAAGCTCCGGTTGCGGAAAGCCTTGTCGAGCCGGTGGCCGAGGGGCCCAAGGCGCGGCGCCGTCCGCGTGCTCGCCGAGCAAGCGAGCCCGCGATGGCCGAACCGGCGATCGTCGAGCCAGAGGCGGTCGAACCAAGGTCTGTCGTCGCATCAGACACCAGCGAGGTTCAGGAGGCTTCGGCAAAGCCTGCCGCCAGCGTGCCCGATGCGCCCAAGCGCAGGTCGCGCGCAAAAAAGGCTGCACCTCAGGCGATCGAGCCAGTCGCCGCTGGGACGAGAGCCATGAACACCCCGGTTGCCGAAATGGCGGCGGCCAAAGCCAGCCGTGCTCCAAGCACCGAAGGCGCCGCCGACGACGACCCGGCAGGCCTGCGGCGCGGTTGGTGGCAGCGGACGTTCGGCTGAGCCGATATCGGACCAGAGCAAATGAAACCGCGCGAGCATCGGTTCCGCGCGGTTTCATCGCGCGTTCAGCCTTAGAGTGGAAAGGGCAGCGCATGAATTTGCAAGCCAGTCGGTTAGTCCGGCTCCTCATGCTGGCGCTCGCGCTGGCCCTTGCCGCGGCTCCGCCGGCCACTGCTCAATCCATCCTTCGCGACAGCGAAACCGAGCTGCTGTTCCGCGAAATTTCAAAACCGATCATCGAGGCTGCAGGACTACAACCGTCCAATGTCCGGATCGTCCTGATCAACGATCCCGAAATCAACGCGTTCGTTTCATCGGGCCAGGCGGTTTACATTCACTCGGGCCTGTTGACGGCGACCGACAACGCCAATCAGCTTCAAGGTGTTATCGCGCACGAACTCGGGCACGTTGTCGGCGGTCATGCGATCCGCATAAAAGAAGGCTCCGGCAATGCGACACGGATTACCATGTTGTCGCTCGTACTCGCGGCCGCCGCCGCGGCGGCCGGCGCGGGCGACGCGGCTATGGGTGTCTTAATGGCCGGCCAGCAAGCTGCAATGGGCAGTTTTCTGTCCTTTACAAGAGCGCAGGAATCTTCTGCCGATCTCGCTGGCGCGGCCTATCTCGGCAAGGCCGGTATCAGCGGCAAGGGCAGTCTGGCGTTCTTTAAGAAGCTCGAAAATCAGGAGTATCGGCTCGCGGTTTCGCAGAAGGACAGCTACGACCGGACGCATCCGCTTTCACGCGAACGCATTGCCTCGCTTGAGCAAGTGTACCGGAATGACCGGGCATGGAATCTCGCGACCGACCCGGCGGCTGAAGCTCGCTTCCAGCGGGTGAAGGCCAAGCTGCTCGGATATGTCGATCCCAAACGCGCGACAACAGTGTATCCCGAATCGGATCAGGGAATTCCGGCCCATTATGCCCGCGCCTACGCCTATCATCTCGGCGCATATCCCGACAAAGCCCGTGCCGAGGCCGATGCCTTGCTTGCGACAAAGCCGGATGATCCGTTCTTTCTGGAACTGAAAGGGCAGATATTGCTTGAAGGGGGTCAGCCGGCTGCCGCGATCGCACCGTTACGACAGGCGGTCAAATATGCGCCTGACCAGCCAATGATCGCCGTACTCCTCGGCCACGCTCTGATCGCTTCCGAAAATCCAAAGAATTTCGCAGAGGCGAAGCAGGTGCTTAAGACCGCGGTCAATCGCGACAATGATAATCCCTTTGCCTGGTACCAGTTAGGCATCGTCTACGATCGCGAAGGCGACCGGGCACGCGCCAGCCTTGCAACCGCCGAGCGCAGCAATTTGCTCGGCGAGTCCGTGCGGGCGCTGGCTGCCGCCAAATCCGCGATGCTGGGACTGCCCGTCGGTTCGGCCGATTATCTTCGGGCTCAGGACATCGTGATGGTATCCGAGAGCCAGGTGAAGAAGGCCAAGAAAAAACGATGACCGAGAAAGGATCGCGCTGGGCCGCGGCACTCGGCGGCGGCGTGATCGGAGCCGCGCTTATGGGGGCGGTGATTGTGATTGCGGGGCCCTCGCTGATGGGCGAGCGGATCGTTCGGCAGGCGATGTCCGCGCATCCCGAGATTCTGGTAGAGGCGTCGGACGCGCTACGCGATCGCCAATATGCGCCGACGATTGCCGCCCAACGCGCATCGATCGAAACGCCGTTCCATTCGAGCTGGAAAGGCGCGGTGAAGCCCGAGGTCACGCTGACCTATTTTTACGATTTTGCCTGCGCTTACTGCCGGAAGAGCAATCCTGACATCGCCCGCCTCCTCGCCGAGGACAAGGGCTTGCGCGTGATTTATCGCGAGCTTCCGATCCTTGGCCCGGAAAGTCTTGCTGCCTCGCGGGTCGCGTTGGCGGCTTCGAAGGCGGGCAAGTTCAACGCTTTTCATGAAGCCCTTTCGGCCGCGGGGCGCCCGACCCCGCAAGCAATTGCTTCGGCTGCCGCTGCTGCGGGAGTTCCCGGCCAGCCGCAGGGCGCAGCCGATCAAGAAGCCGAGTTAAAGCGCAATTTCCAAATTGCCGGCCAGTTGGGCGCAACCGGGACGCCGCTGTTCGTGGTTGGCGACCGGGTGATGAACAGCGCGGTCGGTTACGATGTCCTCAAGGACGCTATCAGGGACGCTCGACCGAAGGGTTGAATGCGTCGCTGCCGTCATCGCGCGTGCGCCCCTTGAATCCTTGCGCAATGACATACCACTCGCTTGAATCCTTACGGCTTGCTGGGGGCTTGGCGTGCTTGACCGATGTAAAATGCCGCTTGAGTTCGGCGACCAGTTCATGATCCGCGCCGCCGGCAAGAACCTTGGCGACAAAGGCACCGCCGGGCTTTAGCACTTCCACTGCGAACATCAGTCCAGCCTCGACCAGGCCCATGGTCCTCAAATGATCGGTCTGGGGGTGACCGACGGTGTTGGCCGCCATGTCCGAGAGCACCAGGTCGGCCTCCTCGCCGAGCGCCTCGCGGAGCAGGTCGGGCGCTTCGTCGACCATGAAATCCATCAGGAGGATTTCAACGCCGTCAATCGGGTCGGTCGGAAGCAGGTCAATCCCGGCAATTCTCGCTGCGGGAGCCCGCCGACGTACAACCTGGCTCCAGCCGCCCGGAGCGATTCCAAGGTCGATCACTGCCTTGACCCCGCGCAACAAGCCAAACCGCTCGTCGAGTTCCAGCAGCTTATACGCGGCCCGGCTGCGATAGCCCTCTGCCTTAGCCCGGCGCACATAGGGGTCGTTCAACTGGCGCGCGAGCCAGCGGTTCGAGCTGGCGGTTCGGCCACGCGCCGTCTTGACCCGCGTCCGGCCACCACCACCGCCACGGCTCATAGAATATAACCGTCGCGGGCCATAAGCGCGCGCAATATGCCTTCGCGGATTCCGCGGTCGGCGATCCCCAATTGCTTCGCAGGCCAGATGTCGAGAATCGCTTCGAGAATTGCGCACCCGGCAACGACCATATCCGCCCGGTCGGCGCCGATGCAAGGCAGCGCCGAGCGTCCCGAAAGATCGAGTTCCGAAATCATCGTCGAGATACGGCGCATGTCGCCAACCGGGACGTGCAGGCCATCGACCGCGCGGCGATCATAGCTTGGCAGCGCAAGGTGCACGCTTGCAAGCGTCGTCACGGTACCACTTGTCCCAAGCAGCCGGATATCCTTGGCGTCCTTTGGCAACATATCGACGAAGCGGTGAAAGCTTCGTCGGGCACGCTCACGCATCCGCCCATAAGCGGCGAGCCGGTCGGGCCCCTCGATCGCCTCGCGCCCCTCGGTCTCGGTCAGCGAGACGACCCCCCACGGCGCCGACCACCAGGCGATGATCCGCGGCGATTCCTCGCCATGGTCGACCAGCACAAGCTCGGTCGATCCACCGCCAATATCAAAGATCAGTGCGGGCCCCCCGCCCGGCTCAAGCAGCTTGTGGCAACCGAGCACAGCAAGACGCGCTTCTTCTTTGGGAGGAATGATTTCGAGCACAATCCCGGTTTCATGTCGAACCCGGTCGGCAAATTCGCCGCCATTGACCGCACGTCGGCAAGCCTCGGTTGCGACCGACCGCGATAGTATGACGTTGCGTCGCTTCAGCTTGTCGGCGCAGATCGCGAGCGCTGCCACGGCGCGGTCCATCGACGCGTCACTCAACCTGCCGCTCAGCCCGAGCCCTTCGCCGAGCCGAACAATCCGCGAAAAGGCATCGACGACGGTGAAACCCCCTTCGATCGGACGCGCAATCAGCAACCGGCAATTGTTGGTGCCTAAGTCGAGCGCGCCATAAGTCTTGCGCGCGCCAGGGTGGCGCTCGAACCTCCCCTGGATCGCCGCCTCAGGGCCAATCGAGGCCTCCGGCGGAGAAGTGGCGACTTGATGCGCCATAACTAAAACACGACCATTCTATCCTGCATCGCGAAGCGTGCCTTCACGACTGACTTGGTCGCAGTCTACGCCCAAGCGGTGAGCCAGCGCAACCGGGCGCAGCGTTGACAGTAAGCCGCTCGCTTCCTATTCGCCCGCCTTCGCACTGCCCGATCGTCTAATGGTAAGACTACGGACTCTGAATCCGTCAATCGAGGTTCGAATCCTCGTCGGGCATCCACTCCGCGACCCTTGCGACGCGCGCCGGAGCGCCTCGTCCATCTGCCAGGCCCCGGCTTAGCCCTGGGTTCCCGCGATCCAATGTTCGATGCGGGTTTTCAAGGATGGACGCGAGGGCGTGAAGCCCGGCTCGGAATCGGCACCCGCTTCCTCGACCTGATCGTAAAGCGTCAGATTGACCGGCATCTTGGGCCGCAAAGCCTCACGCCCGCGCATCAAATCCTCCGCGGCGGCGAGGCTACGATGGACGTCCTCGGCCGTGAACGGCTTCATCAGGCAACCCAGCGCAAGATCGGGCATTGGAAAGTCGGGCGCTTTGCCCGAGATGAAAAAGCAGGGGATGGAAAAATCGCTCATCCGTACCGCGACCGAAAAGCCGGTCGAGCCGCGCGCAAGATGAAGATCGACCAAGGCAAGATCGGGATGGTGCTCCGCCGCGGCAGTAACCGCGCTTTCAAGATCGTCCGCGGTAGCGACGACGCGGTAACGCGGATTGTCCTCGACGAGATATTTCAACGTGCTCGCCAGCTGGATGTCATCTTCGACGATTAATATCTTAAGCACCGGCCACTCCCCCGCACGGAGGTCCAAATCTGAACAGCTTGGTGCGCCACTCCTCAGCCGGTGCGAATCCCCTCAGGGGAGGGTTAACGCCCAGCGGTGGTCCTGGCGCGACCAAGCGAGTGTTACGCCCGGTAAAAGATATGCGTGCCGATCTTGTTGACCTTGCTAAGCCGCCGTCCCCAACCCGGGGCAACATAGTCGGCATGGTACCACAAAACGTCATCGGGCAGCGCCTGCGCCATATTCTTGGCAGCGATCACCGCGATCGCCTGAGCCTTGCGCCAAGCGGCGCCGGCCGCGTCTATACGAGGGAATCGGCCACCGCGGACGAAGCTGAACTGCGCTTTCTGTTTGACCACTGCGCACCAGCTCGACGGATAGCGTCCCGAACGGGCGCGATTGATTACGACTTGCGCGACCGCGAGCTGCCCTTCGAGCGGCTCGCCCATGCTTTCGAAATAGACTGCGGTGGCGAGGCATTTGCCCTGCTCGTCGAGCTCGGGACCCGCCCCTTGGGCGTCAACCAACGCTGACAAGGGCATTGTCGGCGCCGTCGCTTGTGCGATCGCCCCTCCGAAAATCTGCAGCGGCAAAATTGGTTGAACAAGCGGCGTCGCGACTGCCGGAAGCGTCGCCTCGACCTGCTGCGCAAATGCGACCGAAGGATCGCCGAAGCCGAGGACAAAAGCAGCGGTCATTGCCGACAAAAAGCCGGCACGCAGAACATTCTTCAAATCACGCTCAAATAGTGCGGGCGACCGTCACATGCTCGCGGAGCGGTCCCAAGGGGCCACTCAGGCGATCATGGAGAGTACGTCCGACTTGCCCCGGGCTCCAGCCTCCCAAATCGGGTGCTCGTGGAACCGCTCGCTAATTAATGCTGCACTGCACATACAGGCAATGCGGAGCGCTTCAAGCGTCGAGCGACGAGTCGAGCCGCTTACGGGACAAGTGCCGGAACCTTTAGGCGGCCTGCTTTGCGCGCGAGGCACGCTTACGCTCATGCGGATCGAGATGGCGCTTACGCAACCGAATCGATGCCGGAGTAACTTCGACCAATTCGTCCTCGTCGATATAGGCCAGCGCCTGCTCGAGCGTCAGGCGCTTGGGCGGGGTCAAACGAATTGCGTCATCCTTGCCTCCGCTGGCGCGGAAGTTGGTGAGCTGCTTGGCCTTCATCGGATTGACTTCGAGGTCGTCGGTCTTGGCATTCTCGCCGATGATCATGCCTTCGTACAGCGGGTCGCCGGGCGCGACCATCAGGATGCCGCGCTCCTCGAGGAATCCGAGGGCATAGGCATTGGCCTGGCCACCGCCGTTGGAGATGAGCACGCCGTTTTTGCGGCCCTCGATATTGCCCTTGTAGGGACCGTAGCGCTCGAACAAACGGTTCATCAGCCCGGTGCCGCGCGTGTCGGAAAGGAATTCACCGTGATAGCCGATCAAGCCACGTGAGGGCGCCGAGAAAGTAATTCGGGTCTTGCCGCCGCCCGACGGCCGCATGTCGGTCAGCTCCGCCTTCCGGCCAGCCATCTTCTCGACGACCGTCCCTGAATATTCGTCGTCAACATCGATCACGACGGTTTCATAGGGCTCGGTGCGCTTGCCGTCCTCGTCCTCGCGAAACAGGACGCGCGGGCGGCTGATGCCGAGCTCGAAGCCTTCGCGCCGCATCATCTCGATGAGCACGCCAAGCTGTAGTTCGCCACGGCCCGCGACTTCGAAGCTGTCCTTGTCGGACGCTTCGGTAACCTTGATCGCGACGTTCGATTCGCCTTCGCGGAACAGGCGATCGCGGATCATTCGGCTGGTGACCTTGGTCCCTTCGCGACCGGCCATCGGCGAATCGTTGACCGCGAAGCGCATCGACAGGGTCGGCGGATCGATCGGCTGGGCGTGCAGCGGCTCCGATACCGACGGGTCGGCGATGGTGTTGGCGACAGTCGCGACGGTCAGTCCGGCGATGGAAATGATGTCGCCGGCCTTGGCCTCGTCGACCGGAACGCGTTCAAGCCCGCGGAACGCCATCAGCTTCGAAGCGCGTCCGGTCTCAACGATCTTGCCGTCGGGATCGAGCGCGTGAATCGGCGCATTGGTCTTGATCGATCCCGAGAAAACCAGGCCTGTCAGGATGCGCCCGAGGAAATTGTCGCGATCGAGCAGAGTCACCAGGAATTTGAACGGTCCATCCGGATCCGCCGACGGCGGCGGAACATGACTGACGATGGTCTCGAACAGCGGAGTCAGGCTGCCCTCGCGCACGTCAGGGCCAAGTCCGGCATAGCCGTTGCGGCCGCTCGCGTAGAGTACAGGAAAGTCCAGCTGCTCGTCATTGGCGTCGAGCAGCACGAACAAATCGAACACTTCGTCGAGAACTTCGGTGGCGCGGGCGTCGGGCCGGTCGATCTTGTTGACCACCACGATCGGCTTAAGCCCCAGCGCGAGCGCCTTGCCGGTGACGAATTTGGTCTGCGGCATCGGCCCCTCGGCGGCATCAACCAGAAGGATGACTCCGTCCACCATCGACAATATGCGCTCGACTTCCCCGCCGAAATCGGCGTGGCCGGGTGTGTCGACGATGTTGATATGCGTGACAATACCTTCGGCATCGGGCCATTCGACACTCGTGCATTTGGCAAGGATCGTGATTCCACGCTCTTTTTCCAGGTCGTTCGAATCCATCGCCCGCTCTTCGACGCGCTGATTGTCGCGGAAGGTGCCGGATTGGCGGAAAAGCTGATCGACGAGCGTGGTCTTGCCATGATCGACGTGGGCGATGATCGCCACGTTGCGCAGGTTCATTTTGTCATCCGATTGGGAAAAGTTGTCGCGCCACTACAGCATGGGGCGCAATATCGCAACGCAACATCGGGTCAGATCATTTGGGCAGGCGTTCAAGAATTTCGATCCCGCGTTCGAGTGCGCGCAGTTCGCTGCCGATGAGCTTGGACAAGCGGGCCTCGAGACCGCTTCCGGCGGCGGGAGGTGCGGCGGCAGCAGCACGCCCGCTTTCGGTCAAGCGAAGCGCGAGGCGGCGGCGGTTATCGGGGTCGGCCTGACGCTCGACCAGCCCAGCGCGGACCAAAGCATCGACTGCCCGGCTGACGGCGGGTGCGCCGCGCCCGACTGAAGCCGCGACTTGATTGAGCGTCGCCGGCTCTCCGGCCGCAATGGCGCCCAACAGGTCACGCTGCTGTCCGGCGGCCTTGGCTGCAACGGCGTCGCCGCCAAGCTGCTCGACCAGTCGAGCAAAACGGGCAGCGAGCGCCGGTGCGGTTGATGATCCCCACATATTTGCATGCTAGCAATGTTTCGAGGCTTGGCAACATTGGTCGCAGCAAAGGAACTCAACTCCGCTGGGCGATCAACTTGCCTACGGTATCGAGCACTGGATCTTCCCCGGCGAAGTACGCCTTGGCGGTCAGTTGAACCGGCACATGCGGCGGAATCCCCCGGCGTTTGTCCCACGGGCTGCTTAGCTGCCACCACACCGCGCCAACGGACGCACGCCATCCGCTGTAAGGGAGAAGGATTTGGCCTTCGTCGCCTTCCTGATTGCCGGTATTCCCTGTTAGCTCGCCGACAAAGATAGGATTGCCGAGCCGCTCGATGTCGGTCGTGAAGTTTGCCGCGGCCGAATAAACATTCCGACCGATCAAGACGTAGAGTTGATTGCCTTCTTTCGCCGAGAAAGCGATCGCAGTGCGCATTAGCTCGGCATAGTTGAAGGTGTTCCCGCCATTATTATGGCGAAGATCAAGAATCAGGTTCTTGACGGGCCTTTGATCGAGCTCACGGCGCAACCGCAACCTGAACTGGGGAAGGGTCTCATCCTTATCGTCGATAACCTGGTTAAATTGCACATAGACCGTCGACTTGTCCGGCCAAGCCTCGAACCAGTGGGACTCGGGAACTCGCTTCAAGAAAAGCGGCGTTGGAACCCCGCGCGGCGCCATGAGCTTCGATAATGTGTCGTTGGAATCGGTTCGTAATACGCGACTGATTACGGTTCCGTCCGCGCCAGCGAGGCTGAGTGTCACGGCCTCGGTCGCCGGCACGATGCCGAGGCCGTGCAGCAGATGCACCTCCGTCATCCGGGTGGGGGCGATCCAATAGGCTTCCATGTCATGGCCTATGCTCAAGGCAGAGGCGACCTTGCGAAAGGCCTCGTCGGCGGGGGTTCGACCGATGGACAGCAGCCGCTTGCCGATCAAGTCTTCATGGCCTGGTTCAGCGTCGACAATGAAAACCCCTTCGGGAAATACATAGAATTTCACCGGCAGATAGCGCTCGAAGTCGGACTGTACTTCAGTCCCCGGGAGCCGCCTGAACATTGTATGATTGGCGTCGAGCGTGCCGATCACCTGCGACATGCGTGCGTAAACTTGCTCATCATTCAGCTTCGGGATGTCGCGACGCAGCGCCTGATAGGCTGCATTCGTCCGATGTGGCAGCGGCCCGGCGCGATAATGGGGGCTGAGGCGCTTGATCTCAGCCATCAGATAATCGAGGTCGCCGCGAAGCCCCGCTGTCCGGTCAGGTTTGGCATTGGAAACGCCCGCGATTTTGACAAAGCGCGGATCACTCTTGAGAGCGGCGAATTCCTTATCGTCGAACAGCGAGGGCCTGCCCACCGTGCGTCTTCGAATATATGCGTTTCGAGGGTATCGAGCGCGTCCTGCCTTTTGCCAAGCTTCAGCTGGCATGCCGCGATCCAGTAGCGCGCGGCGCTCCAATAAGGGCCGACGATTTCAATCGATCGTTGATATGCGGGAATGGCTTCGGCGCATTTGTTGAGTCGCCGCTTCGAGAGTCCAAGGAGCGACCAATTCAGGCGATCCCGGGGATATTCGCGGGCAAGCTGCTCGAGCAGCGGCTCGGCCCCTGCGAAGTCCTCTTTCGCAATCAGCGCCCGAGCGCGCGTCAGTCGCTCGAAATAGCCGATCGGATCGGCCGGTGCGATCAGCGGCGACTGAGGCGTTGCGGAAGCAACGAGGCTTGCTGACAGCAACAGGCCGGCGAGGCCAGTGCGAATCCGAACATGCTTTGCCATTAAAACCCCCGTTTTCATGCAATTTATCTGCTGTCGGGGCCTCTGCTACATTTGTAGCGTAGTTGCTACGTCTTTTTGATCCACTGCTGTGAAAAAGGAATATTTGCCATATCCCTCTCCTTCTTCAAATGTACCTCGTGAACAGCGATCCTCGCCCCAAACTTCCTCGCCCCAAACTTCCTCGCACCGTTTGGGTGCTCGGCATCGTCAGCCTGCTGATGGACCTGTCGAGCGAGATTTATCACGCACTGCTACCGGCATTCCTCACGGTAACGCTCGGCCTTCCGGTCGCCGCGATGGGCGCGCTCGACGGGATCGCCGAGGCGAGCGCGAACATGGCCAAGCTGGCATCCGGACCACTGAGCGACCGCAACCACCGCCGCAAGCCGTGGATCCTGCTCGGCTATGGAATGGCCGCATTGTCGAAGCCCTTGTTCCCGCTTGCCGCAAGCGCGCTGCCCGTGCTCGGCGCGCGGCTCGTCGATCGCATCGGTAAGGGCATTAGGGGCGCGCCGCGCGACGCAATGATCGCCGATGAAACCCCACCCGAGCTGCGCGGCCGCGCTTACGGCTTGCGACAGTCGCTGGACACGGTCGGCGCTTTCCTGGCGCCGATTGCCGCGGTTGGGCTGATGTTTGCCTTCGCGGGCGATATTCGCGCCGTGTTCTGGGTTGCGGCGATCCCGGCCGCGCTGTCCTTCCTGTTCGCATGGCTTATGTTGCACGAAGCGAAGCGCCATGTTCCGATCAAGCCAAAAATTGCGTGGGCCGGATTCCGTGATCTGACACCCAGGGTAAAGCGGCTGATCGCGGTCGGCTTCCTCTTTGGTCTGGCTCGCTTTTCAGAAGGCTTCCTTATTCTCAAGGCGATCGACGCCGGCCTCGCTGTCGTATGGTCTCCGCTGGTTCTCGCAGTGCTCAATCTCGCCTTCCTCGCGCTGGCTTATCCTGCAGGAGCAATGAGCGACCGCGTGGCTCCTCACCACGTCCTGCTCGCGGGGATCGGCCTGCTGATTGCTGCGGATCTGGTGCTTGCGACCGCTGTAAGCTTGTGGATCATCGGGCTAGGCGTGGCGCTGTGGGGCGCTCATATGGCCCTGACCCAAGGCATTTTTGCGCGAATGATCGCTGATGCCGCAGGAGAGCATCAGCGCGCGACGAGTTTCGGCGCCTTTTTCTTCGTCAGCGGCCTTGCTACGTTGCTCTCCAGTGTCGGCGCCGGCCTGCTGTGGGACCGCGGAGGACCAGCCGAAACCTTCACTGCCGCCGCGGCGATAGCGGCGGTGGCTGGCGCGATGCTGATTCTATTGCCGAAGCGCGCCTAATCGCGAGTAGTTAAGGGGAGTGGCGGCATCCGGCCTGAGGCGGCGTCGCGGGCGATGAGATGATGGTAGATTGCCGCGGCGACATGGATCACAAGCAGCCCGATCGTGATGAAGACGAGGATCTCGTGCATTTCTCCGAACAACTCGCCATCACCCAGCGGTAGCGCGGGAATCTTCAACCCCCACAACAGATCCACCATCCCTCCCTTGCCCGAAATTGCGATCAGGCCGGTGAGTGGCAAGGCGATCAGTGCGAAATAAACCAAGCGGTGGCTCCAAACGGCAATGAACCGGTCCCATTTGAGCAAATCGGCTGGATAAGGTGGAGGCGGGTTCATCAGCCGGTAGCCAAGGCGCAACAAGGTAACGAGCAAGATCGTCGCGCCAAGCGTCTTGTGGATTGCGAACATCTCCCCGCGCTCCGGCGTACCCTTCGCCATTTCGTGAAACGCAAATCCGACATAGATTTGGGCAAGCACAAGTGCGACGGTGAGCCAATGAAAGCTTGCCGCCCCGTGTGAGTAACGAACCGTAGCTTCGCCGGTCGTCTGTTCCACCATATAGTCGCTCATTGCAGTCCCCTAATTAGCTCTGCCTTCTAGCGAGTGAACTTTTCGCCTTTTTCGGCCTTGTCGAGCAACAGGTTCGAAAAGCTGAAGTCGTCGCCAATTCGCGCTTCCTGATTCTTGAGCCCGGCGACGATTTTGTCCAAACCCTCCCCATCTGCCCAGTGCATCGGTCCGCCACGATAAACGGGCCAGCCATAGCCGTAGATCCAAACGACATCCACGTCTGAGGCGCGCTGTGCCATGCCTTCCTCGAGGATCTTCGCGCCCTCGTTGACCATCGTGTACAAAGTGCGCTCGACGATTTCCTGGTCGGAAATGTCGCGTTTCTCAACTCCTGCCTTCGCACGAAACTCGTCGATGATGCCCTGCACAATTGGCGAGGGTGAGGGGCGACGCTTGTCATCATAATCATAAAAGCCGGCGCTCTTTTTCTGTCCCCAACGGCCCTCCGCAGCGAGAGCATCGCGGATATTCTCGATCCGTGTCGGGTCGCGGTGCCAGCCGATGTCGACACCGGCGAGGTCGGCCATCTGGAACGGCCCCATTGGCATTCCAAACTCCACATGGACGCGGTCGATCTGTTCGGGGGTTGCGCCTTCAAGGAGAAGTTTGGTCGCTTCGACCTGGCGCGGCATCAGCATTCGATTGCCAATGAAACCGTGACAGACGCCCGCAACCACTGCGACCTTCTTAATCTTCTTAGCAAGCTGCATCGCGGTGACGAGCACGTCCGGCGCGGTGTTCGCACCGCGAACGACTTCCAGAAGCTTCATGATGTTAGCAGGCGAGAAGAAGTGCAGTCCGACGACATCCTGTGGCCGCGAAGTGCAGGCGGCGATTTCGTCGACGTTGAGGTAGGAAGTGTTCGAAGCGAGGATCGCGCCTGACTTGGCAATGGTGTCGAGCCGGCCGAAAATCTCCTTCTTGATCTCCATCTCCTCGAAGACCGCCTCAATGATCAGGTCGCAGTCGGCAAGGGCTTCGAAGTCGAGGGTGGGGTTAAGCGCACCCATTGCCTGCTCGACCTGCTGGGCGGACATTCGGCCTTTCGCAGCAGTTGCTTCGTAATTCATGCGGATTGTCGCGGTACCGCGATCCAGCGCATCCTGCGCCATTTCCACGATCGTTACGGGGATACCCGCAGACAGAAAGTTCATCGAAATGCCCCCACCCATCGTCCCCGCGCCGATTACTCCGACGCGCCTGATGTCGCGCGGGCGGGTGTCGTCGGGGATGCCATCGATTTTCGATGCCTTGCGTTCGGCAAAAAAGAAATATTGCTGAGCCCGGGCCTGGCTGCCCGCCATCAGGCCCATGAACAGATTGCGCTCGTCGATCACACCCTCGGCATAAGGCTTGGCGACTGCCGCCTCGACCGCCTTGATGTTGGCCTCGGGTGCATCGAAGCCGCGGAACTTGCGGGCGTTGGCCTTGCGGAACTCTTCGAACAAGGAGGGGTTGATGCCCGTGACTTTGTCCTGGCGCTCCGACGATTTGGACAAGGGGCGGATGTCCTTGACCTCTTCGGCGTAAGCAACGCCATGCTGCTGCAGGTCGCCTTCGATCAGCCGGTCGACCAGGCCAATGTCATGAGCCTGTGCCGCAGAGATCATCCCGCCGCCGGTAACCATCTCGAGGGCCTTGGGAACACCGGCGACGCGCGGGAGGCGCTGGGTTCCGCCGGCGCCGGGGAGGAGTCCGAGCTTCACTTCCGGAACGCCGAGCTTCGCGGCTGGGACCGCGACACGGTAGTGACAGCCCAAGGCGACTTCGAGTCCGCCGCCGAGCGCGGTGCCGTGGATCGCCGCGACTACAGGCTTCGAGCAATTTTCGATGCGATCGACGACTTGGGGAAGCCAGGGCATGACGGGGGGCTTGCCGAATTCGGTGATGTCGGCGCCGGCGAAGAAGGTTTGACCTTCGCAGCGGATGACCACCGCCTTGATTGCTTCATCGGCTTCGGCTTCTTCGATTGCTGCGACGAGGCCCTGCCGGACTGCAGCGCCGAGGGCGTTGACCGGGGGATTGTTCGAGGTGACGATGAGGATGTCGCCGTGGCGGCTGGTCGAAATGGGATCGGTCATAATTGCTCCGTAACGTCACTAAAGTCGCAAAAGTCATAGAGTCCGCGACCATTTTCGGGGGGTTGGGGCAGCGGGCACAAGGTTCGCATGGGAACGGCCGCTAGGGTCAGCATAAGCGAGATCGAGGCCTGGAGGACAGGAGAAAATTTCATGTCGCGGTGCGGCCATAGAACTGGTTGTTGACCGGGTGAGACGAGGACAGCCCGCCATCGACGACCAGAGCGTGGCCGTTGACGTAGGACGACTCGTCGGAAGCGAGGAAGAGTGCGGCCTTGGCAATTTCATCAGGAGCGCCGCCGCGCTTCAACGGGTTGAGGTGGCCGAGGCGCTCCTCCTGCCCCTTGGCGCGGGCGCGCTCGTAGATGAATTCGGTCATTCCGGTTTCGATCAGCCCCGGGCAGATGGCGTTAACCCGGACATTGGAGCCGACGAGTTGCTGGGCAGCGGTCTTGACCAGGCTGATGACCCCTGCCTTCGATGCCGAATAGGCCGGGCCGCCAGCGCCCGAACGCAAGCCGGCGACCGAAGCGGTGGCGATGATCGAACCCCCGCCGCGGGCCTTGAGGTGCGGCGCGCCATGCTTGATGGCGAGGAAGGGTCCGATGAGATTGATGCGGAGAATTTCGGCCCAATCGGCAGGACTCTGCTCGAAAATCGAAGCAAGCCCCCCGGCGACGCCCGCATTGGCAAAAATGATGTCGAGTCCGCCATGGGCCGCAACCGTGCGCTCGATGAGCGCCGCGACCTGATCCTCGTCGCCAGCGTCGCATTCGGCGTCGGCGCCGCGCAGGTCGGCACCGATCACGGTCGCGCCCTCGGCGCGGAAAAGAGCGACGGTGGCTTTGCCGATCCCCGACCCGGCGCCGGTGACGATCGCTATTTTACCGGCAAGTCTCACAGGCCGATGCCGATCGTGCTCCCGCCGTCGACGACCATTGCCTGTCCGGTCATGAAGGTCGAGGCGGGCGAAGCGAGATAGACCGCGGCGCCGGCAATTTCGTGCGGCTCGCCAATGCGGCGCAAAGGCGTTCCGCGAGTGACCGCTTTAAGCGTCTCGGGATTCTCCCATAAAGCCTTGGCGAAGTCGGTGCGGACGAGGCCTGGAGCGATGCAATTGACCCGCACTCCGCTCGGTCCGAATTCGGCGGCGAGATTGCGCGCAAGCTGGAAATCGGCGGCCTTGGAGACATTATAAGCCCCGATGGTAGTCGAACTGGTCAGCCCGCCGACCGATGAGACGATAATGATCGAGCCCTCGCCGCGTTCGACCATTTCGGGTGCTGCCATTGAAATGAGCCAGTGATTGGCAAGGACATTATTGTCGAGGATCTTGCGGAACTGATCGTCCGAAATTCCCGCCATCGGGCCGTAATAGGGGTTTGACGCGGCATTACAGACGAGCACGTCGATCCGGCCGAATTGCGCGCGGGTCTGGTCGACAAGGTTCTGAAGCGCCGCCTTGTCGGAAATGCTCGCGGCGATGGCGATTGCCGTGCCGTCGCCGTGCTCGGCATTAATCGCGGCGGCGACAGTGCCGCAAGAGCCCTGCTTGCGGCTGGAGATGACGACCTTCGCGCCATTGGTCGCGAACGCTTCGGCAATGGCTTTGCCGATGCCGCGCGACGACCCGGTTATGATTGCGACCTTGCCGCTCAGGTCGAAGAGATTCGTCATTCCGCGCTCCTCAAAACAAACGGAGGTCGTGTTATTTCAAGCATCGGGCGCATGCTTGGCGAATTCGATCCGGGCGATGGCGCGGTTGTGGACTTCGTCGGGGCCGTCGGCGAGGCGCAGGGTACGGATTCCGGCCCAACTTGCGGCGAGCGAGAAGTCCTGGCTGACCCCTGCCCCGCCATGCGCCTGAATAGCATCGTCAATGATCTGAAGCGCCATGCGCGGCGCCTTGACCTTGATCATCGCGATTTCGGCCGCGGCTGCCTTGTTCCCAGCCTTGTCCATCCGGTCGGCAGCGAGCAGGCACAGCAGGCGCGTCGAATCAATCTCGATCCGTGCCTCAGCGACGCGCTGTTCCCAAACGCTGTGCTCGGCCAGTTTCTTGCCGAAGGCAACGCGGCTTTGAAGGCGGCGGGCCATCGCGCCAAGCGCTTCCTCGGCAGCGCCGATGGTGCGCATGCAATGGTGAATTCGACCGGGGCCAAGCCGGCCTTGCGCGATTTCAAAGCCACGACCCTCGCCGAGCAGCAGGTTCGACGCGGGGACGCGGACGTCCTTGATTTCAATTTCCATATGGCCGTGCGGGGCGTCGTCATAACCGTAGACGGTGAGTGCGCGTTCAACGGTCACTCCATGCGCGTCGAGCGGCATCAGGATCATCGATTGCTGCTGGTGCCGCTTTGCCTCTGTGTCGGTCTTGCCCATCAGGATCGCGACCTTGCAACGCGGATCGCCCGCACCCGAAGACCACCATTTGCGACCATTGATGACATAATCGTCGCCATCGCGGGTGATTCGGCATTCAATATTGGTTGCGTCGGACGAGGCGACTCCCGGCTCGGTCATCAGGAATGCCGAGCGGATTTCGCCACGCATCAAAGGGGCGAGCCATTGCTCCTTTTGCTCGCGGGTGCCGTAGCGATGGAACACTTCCATATTGCCGGTGTCGGGCGCCGAGCAATTGAACACTTCCGACGACCAGCCGATGCGGCCCATTTCCTCAGCACATATAGCATATTCGAGATTGGTGAGCTGCTCGCCTTCGAACGCGAAGCTTTCATCGACATGGGCGAGCGCCCCGCCCGGCGGCATGAATAGATTCCAAAGCCCAGCCGCTCTGGCGCGGGGCTTGAGCTGCTCGATCAGCTCAAGCGGCTGCCAGCGGTCGCCCTCTGCGATCTGGCGATGATAGTCCGCGACTCGGGGGCGGACGTTGGCGTCAATGAATTCGCGAACCCGATCACGGAAAAAAGATTGGCGTTCCGTAAGGTCAAAATCCACGCCGCTGCCTCCGCTTGCTTATCAGCCGTTTCTGGCTCCAGAACGGAGCTAGGACGCTCCTCCGCATGAGGCAAGAACCATGGCCGATCTCGACTCGTTCCGCACCGAAACCCGCGCCTGGCTCGAGGCCAATTGCCCGCCCGAGATGCGAACGCCGATGCGCAACGAGAAGGATTACTGTTGGGGCGGGCGCGACTTTGCGTTTCAGTCGCCTGGGCAAAAACAGTGGCTTGATGCGATGGGTGCGCGTGGCTGGACGGTACCAGACTGGCCGAAGGAATATGGCGGCGGTGGGCTGAGCGCGGCCGAGACCAAGGTGCTTAAGCAGGAAATGGCCGCCTTGGGAGCGCGTGTGCCGCTGACCAGCTTCGGGATTTCAATGCTTGGCCCCGCACTGCTCAAATATGGCACCGAGGCGCAGAAGAAACGCTTTTTGACCGAGATTGCGCTCGGCCAGATCCGCTGGTGCCAGGGCTATTCGGAGCCAGGCGCGGGGTCGGACCTTGCCGGGCTCCAGACCAAGGCGGAAGATCGCGGCGATCATTATCTCGTCAACGGCCAGAAGGTGTGGACCAGTTATGCCGATGAGGCCGACTGGATTTTCTGCCTGGTGCGGACTTCGACCGAGTCAAAGCACAAGGGGATCAGTTTTCTGTTGTTCGACATGGAGAGCCCCGGCGTTTCGACCAAACCGATCCTGCTGATCAGCGGAAATTCGCCATTTTGCGAGACGTTTTTCGACGATGTTCAAGTGCCCAAGGACCAATTGGTCGGCGAGGAAAATCGCGGCTGGGATGTTGCCAAATATCTGCTCGGCCATGAGCGCGAGATGATCAGCGGGATGGGACTGGGCGGCGAAAAGCGGGCGCTTGGGGCCGTGCTGGCGGAAGCGATCGGGCCGATCGACGATCCGCTGTTGCGCGCCGAGATTGCCCATTTCGATGTCGATGCGCTGGCCTTTGCGGCAATGAGCGAGCGGTTCATCGACCAGTTGAAGGCAGGCGAGGCGCACCCGGCTTTTCCAAGCATGATGAAATATGCCGGGACCGAATTGAACAAGCGTCGCCATGAACTGATCGTCGCCGCGGGAGGATCCGACGCGCTGGAATGGGACAGCGAGCGGTCGCGGGGCGGCAAGGCCGCGCGCGAATGGCTGCGCACCAAGGGCAATTCGATCGAGGGCGGGACCAGCGAAGTGCAGCTTGGAATCGTCGCCAAGCATATTCTCCGACTGCCGGGAGCCTGAGGCGATGATGATCCTGACCGACGACCAGAAAATGCTTCACGACAGCATCGCGCCGTTCATGGCCGAAGAGGGTGCGATCAAGCGCCAGCTCCGGCACTGGCGCGAGATCGGCTGCAAGGACGGCTTTGGCCACGGATTGTGGAAGCAGTTCGCCGAATTGGGGCTGACCGCAATGCTGATCCCCGAGGCGCAGGGGGGCGCCGGGCTTGGGATGGTCGAGGCGGGAGTGGTGTTGGAAGAAGTCGGGCGCAATCTGACGCCGTCGCCGTTCCTGACTACGGCAGTCGCGGCGGTACGTGCGCTCGAGGGGTCGGGTCAGGCGGAACGCTGGTTTCCGGGGATTGCTTCGGGAGACATTGTCGCAGCGCTGGCGGTCGATGAGGGTCGAACTCACGACCCGGCGCGGACTGCGTGTGAGGCGCGGCGGTCGGGCAATGGCTTTGCCCTGTCGGGGGTCAAGCAGTTCGTGGTTCATGGAGCGAGCGCCGATGTGATCTTGATCGCGGCTCGGACTGCCGGAGCGGCCGGGGAGCGCGAGGGGATCAGCCTTTTCGCGATCGAGCGCGGGGCCAAGGGGCTTGGGATCGAGAATGTGACTTTGGCTGATACATCGAAGGCGGCGCGACTGACTCTGGATAATGTCGAGGTCGATTCGGATGCGCTGATTGGTGAGGTGGATGGCGGTTGGGCGCCCTTGTCGCGCGCGCTCCATGCCGGGCGCGCAGGGGCCGCGGCGGAATTGGTGGGGATCGCGGCGGGGGCTTCGGACATGACCTTCGAATATTTAAAGCAGCGCAAGCAGTTCGGGCGGCTGATCGGCGAATATCAGGCGCTGCAGCATCGCTCGGCGCATTGTTATGGTGAGATTGAGATTGCCCGCGCTGCGGCGTTGAAGGCTGCGCAATTGATTGATGCGGGGGATGAGCGCGCGGAATTGATGGTCTCGGTTGCCAAGGCCAAGGCGGGGCGCGCCGCGGCGCTTGCGGTGCAGGAAGGCGTGCAAATGCACGGTGGGATCGGGATGACCGACGAGCATGACATCGGGCTCTACATGAAGCGCGAAGTGGTGCTGGCCGAACTGTTCGGTGGGCCGCGCTTTCATGCGGGGCGGGTCGCGGAATTGTCGGGCTATTAGTCGCGCTCGATCAGGAAATTGATGCGAGCGGCGGCGATCGGCTTGGCGCGGTCAGCCTGCCAGGCGATCGCTTCGACATTAGCGATGCGCTGGCCGAGGCGCTCGACCACCGCGTCGGCGAAGGTATCGCCGAGGCTGGCATTACCGCCGCGCATGTAATCGATGGTGACGGTGACCGGCTTCATCGTTGCGCCATCGCTTCCGAGCGCGCGCGAGAGGGTTGAGAAGGCGGCGAATTCGAGCAGCCCGGCGATCGCTCCGCCGTGAAGATAGCCGGGACGCCCGACGACATCGTCACCGAAGGGCATCACCATGAGTGGTCCACGATCGCTATGTTCGACGCGTAGGTTGAGGAGGCGGGCATAAGGCGGAAGATCGATCATTCGCGTGGGCATAGCCGAGCGGCGGCGGCGGGGTAAGGCTTGCCGCGATGCTCGGCGGGGTAAGGCTTGCCGCGATGCGCGGCGGGGTAAGGCTTGCCGCGATGCGCGGCGGGCGTCATAGCGGCGGCGATATTCTCAAGCGAAAGACCGGCCATGAAAGCGCGCGTGTTCGTCACCCTCAAGCCGGGGGTACTCGACCCCCAGGGCAAGGCCATTCATCATGCGCTGGAAGGGCTTGGTTTCGCGGGGATCGCGGGGGTGCGCGCGGGGAAGCTGATCGAACTTGACCTTGCCGAGGATGTCGCCGACGCCGAGATCGAGGGGATGTGCCGCAAGCTGCTGGCCAATACCGTGATCGAGAATTTCCGGATCGAGAAGAATTGATGCGAAGCGCGGTGCTGGTTTTTCCTGGGTCAAATTGCGATCGCGACCTTGCTGTTGCGATACGCGATATCACCGGGCGCGCGCCGGCGATGGTGTGGCACGGAGACAGCGAACTGCCAGCGGGGACCGACCTGATCGCGATTCCCGGCGGCTTTTCCTATGGCGATTACCTTCGCTCCGGCGCGATGGCTGCGCGGTCGCCGATCATGCGTGCGGTGACTGCGGAAGCGGGCCGCGGGGTGCCGGTGCTTGGAATATGCAATGGATTTCAGGTTTTGACCGAGGCTGGGCTGCTGCCCGGAGCGCTGATGCGCAACGCGGGCTTGGCGTTCATCTGCCGCCCGGTGGGCTTGAGGATCGAGAACTGTCAGTCGATCTTTACGTGCGGTTATCAGGCAGGCGAGGATATCACCCTTCCCGTTGCTCATCACGACGGCAATTTCCAGGCCGACGAGGAAACGCTCGACCGGATCGAGGGCGAGGGCCGGGTCGCATTGCGCTATACCGGCGCGGTCAACGGATCGGCGCGCGGGATCGCCGGATTGCTCAACAATGGCGGCAATGTGCTTGGAATGATGCCGCATCCCGAGCGCGCGATCGAAGACGCGCACGGCAATCGCGACGGGCGGAGGATGTTCGAAGGACTGCTGGAAGCGGTCGCCTGACCCCGCTAGAGCGATTGGCACGCGCCCGTAGCTCAGCTGGATAGAGCACGAGACTTCTAATCTTGAGGCCACTGGTTCGAATCCAGTCGGGCGCGCCACATTTCCGGGGTTTTCACCGTTACCTTTAATCCCAAGGTAACGCATAGGTAACAGATGCGGAGGATCCAGTTGCGGGTTCAGGTAGAGCGATAACAGGCGTCGGCTTGCTCGATCGACTCGAAGTTTTTTCGGCTTCATGACTCGTGGCTAGTTTTTGGCGGCGCCAATTCAACGCGGCCCTGGCGGCGGCAACAACGTCGGCCTCGCATCCTTCATCCCGCATCGTGCGCACTTTAGCCGACTCGTCATCTGCGATAGATCGCCCGTCCCGAGCGAACGAGCCAGCTCGAACCCGTCGACTATCTTTGCGTTGCCGCACCTGCCGCACTCAATCCGCATCGCCGCGCCAAAGCGAACAAGGTCGGCGGCCGATCGGATGTGCTTGGTCGACATTCTCCATGGCTAGGCCACGAAGAACGATTCGTGAACATGGCTAATTGTTGATGCGATCGTGCAGTGTCCGCTTTCGACCCATTCCCGACGTTAGCCGCGTCGCTGCCTAAGAGCTTAGGGCCGCCTCACTTCGGCTGCGGCGATGCTGGCATCACTGGCTCCCCTGCCGCGGTCGGCAGACGATGAGAATAGCGATGTATTACCTGCCATTGCCCATTGCGGCGCACCCAGGTGTCGGTGACAAAGAACCGCGTGGCGCGTGGGGCCTCTCCCGGTTGCCTGCTCACGGTCCATTCTCCTTGAGCTGAGGCTACTGCGGTGTTGCCCGCGCGGTTTACGTCCACAGTTTCCACAGCAAAAGCATAGGACCTGAAGATCCGAAGGTTCTTCATCCACTCGGCGCGCCGTGTGATGGCGTATTTTCCGTCGGGGCTCGCGACCACAACGCGGTATTCCGGCGCAATGATCCGCTCGATAAACCCGAAGTCACGTGTGACGAACGCCTGACCCCACTTCTGCTCAAGCCGAGTGATTTTGGCTACCGCGGGATCGGGAGCGGGTGGCGCGGCAGCTACAGCGGCGGCCAAGGCAAGTATAAACATGGTGGGATCTCCGTCGTCATACAGCGAAATGGGCGCGCCCCGGCGGTCCAGCAGAGTTAGTCAATCATTTTCCCGGTTATGGCAACGGTCTGAGTGTCCGCGATCCACCCATTGCCGCCACTCGACCGCTTGCCTGGGCCGCGCATCCCTCGGTGTACCTTGCCAGCGCATGTCCATCTGTTCATAAATACATGCTTCGCATGGATATTACGCACATGATCGACGCATCGATCAATTCGGATACAGAGCAGCGGCGCATGGCGGCGGTGAGACGCTACGACATCCTCGACACCCCACCCGATGGAGCGTTCGATCGCATCACGGCGCTCGCAGCGCGGCGCTTCGGGGTTCCGATCTCGATCATCAGCATCGTCGACGACGACCGCATTTGGTTCAAATCGCACCACGGCGTACCTGTCGCCGAGATCGGCCGCGATCCCGGGCTATGCGCGTCGGCCATTTTGTCCCACGACCCACACATCCTCACCGATGCCAGCGTTGATCCGCGCTCGCTTGCCAACCCGCTAGTTGCGGGCGATTTCGGCCTCCGTTTCTACGCGGGGGTGCCGTTGACGACGAGCGATGGTCACAATCTCGGCACGCTGTGCATCATCGACAAGCAGGCGCGGCCGATCGACGAGGAGCAGATCGAGGATTTGAAGGACCTCGCCTCGGTCGTCATGGACCAACTGGAAATGCGATTGTCGGCGCGAAGTGCGGTTTCGCGCGCCGAGCTGATGGCCAAGGAGATCGACCACCGGGTTATGAACAGCCTGCAATTCGTTTCGGGATTGCTGACCATGCAGGCGCGTTCGCCCGAGATGGGCGACGCGGCCACTCACTTACAAATCGCCGCCAACCGCGTCGCCGCCGTGGCCCAGGTCCACCGCCATTTCTACGCCGGTGAGACCGAAACGACATCTTGCATCACCTTTCTCAAGCGGCTTGGTGCGGACCTCGAGGTGGTTCTTGACCGATCGATCCGCGTTGAGGGCGCAGAGGGCGATGTGCCGAACACCTGGATTCAGCCGATCGGCTTGATCGTCAACGAGCTGGTGACCAACGCCGCGAAGCACGGCGCGGGGCGGATCGACGTGCTGTATGAGGTTGAAAAGGGGAGGCACGAACTGATCGTCGCCGACGAAGGCCGTAGTTTGCCGGATGATTTTAACCCTGCCGCCCCGAGCAAAAGCTTGGGAATGCGGGTGGTGCGCTCGCTTGCGAAGCAGCTCGGCGGGGAGCTTACCGCCGGCCGCCGGCCGGATGGCGGCTCCTGCTTCAAGGTGTCGTTCCCAGAGAGCCATCGATAGCCCTAACCTTCGAAGTCGGAGCGAACTTTATATAGACCTCCTCCCAGCTATATCTGCTCGTTCAAAGCGTATCCTAAAGCCTCAATCAATGCTGCCATGCCATAAGGCTTCGGCAGCACCCGGAACTCAGGCTCGTTTCTGAGGATCTCATCACTATAGCCAGTGGCAAGGAGCACCGGCAGTTTCGGATTGAGTTGCCTCGCTCTGCGCGCGAGTTCTACCCCGCTTAACCCCGGCATCACCACGTCCGTGAGCATAAGATCGAAATCATGTGCGCCAAGTGCCTCAAGCGCACCTTTCGCATCTTCAGCCGAAATTACATGGCAGCCGAGATCCGTGAGAAGTTCGACGGCGAAGGCTCTCACGCGCTCATTGTCTTCTACCAGAAGCACGCGAAGTCCGGGCGGCACTGTCCCAGCTTTACTTGAGATGCAGGCCTGGAGCGGACCCTCGTTACTGATAGGCAGGAGAATGCTAATGCTCGTGCCGTGTCCCTCTTCGGAGCTAATCTCAGCATGCCCGCCGGCTTGTGCAGCAAACCCATGGATCTGTGAGAGTCCCAGCCCAGTTCCTTTGCCCACCTCTTTCGTCGTGAAAAACGGTTCGAAAGCTTTTTCCATTACGCGAGATGGCATGCCTAAGCCGGTATCTGTGACCGACACTCTCAGCATCTCCCCCGCGC
>DATLXR010000006.1:0-59159 GCA_035575595.1 Sphingomicrobium sp. | reverse complement strand
TGGGCAATCTTCCCGAGCGGAACTGCGGGCGACCTATCTTTCTGCACCTTGTCGCGCGGAATCGTCCAAAGATCTTCGCCTACCTCGCTCCACTCCATCGTTGCCACTTCGCTGCGCCGCTGACCGGTCAAGAAGAACATGCGATACATTTCACCATAGGGCGCTTCCAAGTACAGGCTGGCCCGCCAAACAGCTACGATCTCTAAGTCGCTGAGCACTCGGTCGCGCTCGACTGTCTTAGCCGACGGTCGCAGACGGTCGCAGGGGCTAGTCACAATCACGTCGCGCTCGCAAAGCCAATTGAACAGCATTTTGAGCCGTCGAAGGTGATTCACGGCGGCCTGTGGCTTCCTCCTGGCCATCATGCCGTCGAGCACCGCAATAACGTCGACCTTCGCGATGCTGTCCACCGGCCGGGTGAATAGGGACTTCATGTCCGCACACCGCAGCCCGGCGGCGATACGTGCGCCCGAACGCGTGTTAGGCCGAAGATGCCGCTCTTCGTAGAGATCAACGGCGGCCGCATACGTCATCACCCGCCGCACCGGAGATTGACCCACAACACCCCCAGCGGCTGCATCGCGTAGTATGGTCAGCGTGACTTCGCGTGCTCTTGCCAGGGTAACGCGCGGATAACGACCGACCGTGCGGCGCTCCAGCTTTCCGTTTAGCCGAAACATTGTTGAGAACGTCTTCGTCCGGCGGCTAACGCGCAGATGTAGGCTCGGGCAGAGGGCGTCCACGAACTCGATCCGGCCCTCATTGGGCCCAACATAGGATTGCAGCCAGCGATCGGTAAAACGGTGTACGGCCATCAATTCGTTCCTGGTTGTGGAGCAAATAGATAATGCACCAAGCAGTATTCATGCAACACCCCTTAGAACAGATTCTAGACTAGGTGAGGAATACCAAAGTATCATCTGTGCTCATACTGTCTCGCCGCATATCAAATCATCTAGAAATTATTTTCTGAACCTAACCTCATCCCCTCGCGGGGTTACAATTGGGGTAACACGCGACCGAGAACGCGTGAGGCCGCATGAAATTAACTGAGACAATCTTATAGTTGTGAGGGTGAAGCTGATTGAGTATGAGACCCCCGGAGACCATACTTTGCGGTGTTGCCAAGGTTGGGGTCGAGGGTTCGAATCCCTTCGCCCGCTCCAGACTTTCGCGCTTCTATTGGCGCAATTGATCATTTTTCGCGCATTGGCGTTTCGATCCCGTGGTGGGATGGGGTTCCGCGCGGTTCAGACGCAGGATTTCCGATGAACTTCCCAATTCTTCCACCGACGATTTCCGATGCGCTTGCCGAGCGCGGTTTTGCCGAGGCCACGCCGGTCCAGGCGCAAGTGCTCGAACCTGAAGCTGCCGGGCGCGACCTGATCGTGTCGGCGCGTACCGGATCGGGCAAGACGATCGCCTTTGGGCTGGCGATGGCTTCGCAATTGCTCGACGATCACGGCAAGGCGCTGTTTGCGCTTGGCCCTGCGGCACTGGTGATTGCGCCGACCCGCGAGCTCGCCTTGCAGGTCGCTCGCGAACTTGACTGGCTCTACGCCAAGACTGGTGCGCGGATTACCGCCTGCGTCGGCGGGATGGACGCGATGAAGGAGCGACGCGCGCTTGGCCAGGGCGTGACGATCGTCGTTGGAACGCCCGGACGTCTTCGCGATCATCTGGAGCGCGGCGCGCTCGACCTTGCGCATCTCAAGATCGCGGTGCTCGATGAGGCCGACGAAATGCTCGACATGGGGTTCCGCGAGGAACTCGAGGAAATTCTCGACGCTACGCCCGAGGGGCGCCGGACGATGCTGTTTTCGGCGACGATGCCGCGCCCGATCGTAGCGCTCGCCAAGCGCTATCAGCGCGACGCACTGCGCATCTCGACCGTCGGTGAGGATCGCGGGCATGGCGACATCGCATATCAGGCGGTTGCGGTTGCGCCGGCTGACATCGAGCATGCGGTGATCAACATTTTGCGGCTGCACGAAGCGGAGACCGCGATGCTGTTTTGCGCAACCCGCGACAATGTCCGCCATTTGTCGAACACGCTCAACGAGCGCGGTTTCGCGGTGGTCGCCTTGTCGGGGGAGCATAGCCAGGCCGAGCGCAACCATGCGATGCAGGCGCTCCGCGACGGCCGTGCGCGGGTGTGCGTTGCAACCGACGTCGCCGCGCGCGGGATCGATCTGCCGAGCCTGAGCTTGGTGATCCATGTCGAAGTGCCGCGCGATGCCGAGGCCTTGCAGCATCGCTCCGGCCGCACTGGTCGCGCCGGGAAGAAGGGCACTGCGGTGCTGATCGTTCCCTATCCGCGGCGCAAGCGGATCGAGATGATGCTTCGTGGCGCGCGGATCGAGGCGCAGTGGATTGCGGCCCCGACCGCCGACGCGATCCGCGCTGCCGACCATGAGCGCTTGCTGACCGCTTTGCTCGCCCCGGTCGAAGTCGATGAGGAAGATCGTGCCTTGGGTGCGCGCCTGCTCGCGGAGCAATCGCCCGAGGACATTGCCGCGGCGCTGGTCCGCATTCACCGCGCACGTCTGCCAGTCCCGGAGGAATTGATCGACGTTCGTGGCGACGGTTCGGGGGGGGCGCATAAGGCCGATGCGCATCGGCCCGGGTTCGAGGATATCGTCTGGTTCAAGATGGACATCGGGCGGCGCCACAACGCTGATCCGCGCTGGCTGCTGCCTCTGCTGTGCCGCCGCGGGCACATTACTCGCAACGAGGTCGGCGCGATCCGCATTGCGGCTGGGGAGACAAGGTTTCAAATCCCGCGCGCGCTTGCTCAGCGCTTCTCCGACGCGGTTCGGCGGACCGCCGATGGCGAGGGCGAGGGCGAGGTGACGATCATCCTTGCCGAAGGACCGCCGGGGCCGATGGATCGCGGCGATCATGGTGCCAATATCAGGCCCAACCAGCGCCCGCGCCCAGGCCCGCGATCGGGTCCGCCGCCGGCGCGTGCGATTCTCAAGCCTTATGCAGGTAAGCCGAAGGGGCCACGCAAGCCGCGTTGATATTGTTCAAGGACCGCGGCTCGTCCGCGCTCAAACTACCCCGCAAACTCCCGAAACCATTTGGTGATGATATATTTGGTGCCGCGACGCACCTTCATCCCTTGGTGAAGAGTAGCATTGTTGGGGACGCCACCGGGCCCGAGGTTGTTCCAGGTGACAAGCTTGCCAATTTCGGGGTGGATGGTCTTGCCGATCGTCTTGAAGCGGGTGGCGCCGCCGTCTTCGGGCTGGTTCAGATAGAGCATCGCGGTCCAGGTCCGTTGTCCCTGAATTGCGCAATGCTGGAAGAAGTCGGCGCCGCCGGGGTTGAAGGTGTCGGTGTGCGGTTTGAATTCCTGCCCCGGCGCATAGCGTTGCCCCTGGATCGCTTCGGATCGCGGGGCATCGATCCCGAGCAGGTCGCAAAGCATCGCATCGACCTCGCGTACCAGCGGATTGGCTGAATCGAGGTCGCAGGTTTCGCTGGTCCTGAACGCTTCCTGCCCGAGATCGTCGACGATTTCCGACGGGCGCCGGCCTTCGTCGATCAGATCGCACAAAGCGGCGCAGCGGATGGGGTCGAGGAAGTTGCGGACGACGAACAGGTCGAGCGCTCGGTTGGGGAAGCGCTGCACTCCGGGCAGCCGCGACAAACGTTCGGCTGGCGCCGGGTCAGCCGCCATTGCGAGAGACATGCGAGGCAATCACGGCACGCGTGACCGACTGCATCAACCCTTGCGACGCGCCGTCGCTGCGGTTCGGGACGGTCATGATCGACATGGCATAGTCCGTACCGTCGGGCGCGGTGAGGATCCCGATGTCGTTGATGCCGCCAATACGCCCTTGGAAACTCTGCCCGGTGCCGGTTTTGTGCGACCAGCGCCAACCGGGTGCAAGTGCGGCGCGGACGCGCGCCTTGCCGGTTCGGGTCGCGGCCATCGTTGACAGCAGGCGAGAGGTCGAAGCGGGCGACAACAGCTCTCCGCGCTTGAGCCGGACGAGGGCCGATGTCACCGAGCGCGGCGCAGCCCCGTCATAAGGGTCGGCGATATAGCGTTCGAAGGAAGCGCGCCGCACGCCCAAGGGAAGCGCGCTTCGCGCCTTGTAAAAGGCGTTGCCGATCGAATAGCTTTGGGTCCAGACCAGTCCCGCGACCCGCGACTGGAGCGCTCGCTCACCGTCGTAAAAACGGATCGAACCCAGGCCCTTGCTGTCGATCATGTCGCGGACCGCCTGCGGCCCGCCGATCGAGCGCATCAATTTGTCGTTCGCGGTGTTGTCGCTCTCGGTAATCGCGGTGTGAAGCAGCGCCGACAGCGTCGTTGTATGAATCCCGCCGCCGATCTTGGCGCGGATTGGCTGATGAAACAGCGTCAAATCGTCGCGGCCAAGGGTCACGCGGTCGCTAAGCCGCACCCGACCCTGGTCCACCGCATCGAGCGCGGTGATTGCGACCCACAGCTTCGAACAGCTTTGCTGCGGGAATAGCGCCGCCGCATTATATTCGGCCTGCCAGCCGCCGCGCATCGAGACCACCGAAATTCCGGCGCGGCCGTTGAAGGCGCGCCCGAGCGCATCGATGCGTGCTCGAAGCGCCGCCGGCGCAACGCTTGCCGCCGCGCGCGTCGACATAATCGCGGGAGGCGTAGGCCGCGGTACTTGAGGAGCAAGCGGGGCGAGGGGATCAGGCTGGAGTTGGGCTCCGGCGCTTGTCGATGCGACCAATCCCAGGACGAGGCCGAGCATTCGTGGCGTCATGACGTAGTTTCCCTGGACGTGTTCACACGGCGGCTTACCCCGCCGAAGATTACCATCACCTTGCCGGACAGCTTAGGTCAAGCGCCGATCGCCGGAGGTGGCGGCGCGATCAGCGCCGCGCTTTCGATCTCGTCGAGCGCGCGCTTGGTTGCGATCAGGCGGCGCGCGCGAACCACCCAACCACGCGCTTCTGGGCGCGATGCGCCGGGAAGCCGCATCGCTTCGGCGAGCGCGGCGTCAATTTCACCTGCCTCGAGCCGCGCCATCGCGCGATCGAAGCGCGCAGCGGGACGCGGGTTTGGAGTATCGTTGCGGCGGATCGAGATCAAAGCACCCATTTCGCGGCGAACCCCGTCCAGCCAGCTTTCGTCCGAAGATTTGCCGCGCAGGACTGGGCCGATCCGCTCGAATTCCGCGACAAGGTCGTTTTGGATGACGGGCACGCGAGATGCGGTGACCACGGTAGCGACCGCGCGCTGATGGGTCGCACCGAACCGCTCGACCAGCAAAGGTTCGAGATAGCCAAGCGCGACCCCGCGTTCGAGCGAGCGCCGCGCGGCGAAAGCGACCACCAATGCATCGGCGCGTCCAGCGGAGCCGCGCGCGCTTTGGGTTTGGCGTTCGAGCAATGCCAGCCGCTCTTCGAGCGCCGCGACCCTCTGCGTGTCGGCGGGCGATGCGACGACGATCGGTGCGGGCGTGGCAAGCTGGGCGCGGAAGTCGGTTCGAGGAGCCGGGGCAATTCCAAGGAAACGCGCCCCCGCGTCCCACTTGGTAAGCCCCCATGCGGCCAGCCCGGCACCGGCGAACAAAAGGAGTAGTCCCCAGGCAATGCGCGCGGCCCATGACGAGGCCGGGCGGGAATTGGTCGCGTTCATGATGCTGGACTCTGGCACAGGCGGGCGGCGAGGGCCAGCAGCGCCTCATCTCCCGGAACGGACGCCCACGACAGGTCGCGCCAGCCGTGACAACAGGCGCAGGCGGCGGCTTCGCTGATCGCGGCGATACTGGTTCGCCCTCGATTTACGATCAGTTCGGCAAACCGTTTGCCGGCGCGGGGGCTGTGGACCGCCACGACCATATCCGAGACATTGGGGAGTTGAGGGTCGGCGATCGTGACTGCACGATAGACAATGATTGCGTCGCTTCCTTCGCGATCAATTTGGCGGCGATGCTCGCCCCCAAGATGGAGCAATCGCCAATCGGCGGGCAGCGTGCTCAGGACCGATTGAACATCGCCAGTGCCGACCTCGGTAACGGTCAGCCCCGCTTCGCGCGCCGCCTGTGCGCTTGCCCCGCCGACAGCGATGACCGGCAGGGTCGCGAGGTTGGTAAGTCCGGCACCGGCATGGCGCGCGGCGTTGGCACTGGTCAACAAGAGTGCGTCGAACCGCGCTGGATCGGGCGGTGTCCATTCGACTGGCTCAATCGCGAACAATGGGCGCACCGTCGGATCGAGCCCCAGGATTCGCGCCCGCTCGGCGCTGAGACTTGCTCCCGGCTCGGGACGGACGATCAGCAACTTCCTCATTCGCAATCGAACAGCCGGCGGATTGACGCAGGCGCTGCGGCGAGCATTTTGCGGGCGAGTGCCGCCGGTGCAGCGAGGTCGCCGATTGGGAAGACCGCCTGTTCGAAGAGATGGTCGGCGCCATCCTCGCTGAGGATTTCGCAGCGAAAGGCTATTCGGCCCTCTTTGACCAGAGCCAGCGCCGCCACCGGCGAGTGGCACGTCCCGCCAAGTGCGAGCGTGAACGCGCGTTCGGCGGCGACTGCTGCGGATGTCTCCCAATGGTCGATCGAGCGAAGCAAGGCGGCAGTCCGCTTATCATCCGCGCGGCATTCGATTCCGACGGCGCCCTGCGCGGGCGCGGGAAGCATCTGGTCGATCGGAATCGCCACTCCGACATCGCCGCGCCCGAGCCGGTCGAGACCAGCCGCGGCGAGCAGCGTCGCATCGACTTCGCCTGCCTCCCGCTTGGCGAGCCGCGTATCGACATTGCCACGGATCGATACTGGCCTGAGGTCGGGGCGAATCCGTCGGAGCTGCGCTGCGCGGCGCGGCGAGCTGGTGCCGACAATTGCGCCGTCGGCCAGTTCGGTAATCGACCCTGCCCCGATCAAGCGATCGCGAAAATCGGCGCGAGGAAGCATCGCGGCAATCAGTAGCGACTGCGGCCGCTCGCTTTCCACGTCCTTCATCGAATGGACCGACAAATCGCTGTCGCGGGCCAGCAAGGCGAGGTCGAGCTCCTTGGTCCACAGCGCCTTGCCACCGACTTCGGCAAGCGGGCGGTCCTGGATTCGGTCACCACTCGTTCGCACGGGCAGAATGCGCACTGTCCCGCGCGCCCAGCCATGCGCTTGTTCGAGCGCATCGGCGACAAGACTGGCCTGCGCAAGGGCGAGCGGCGATCCGCGCGTGCCGAGTATGAGCGGGGGATTGGTCATATTTGCCCGCGCTAGCGCAAACGGTCGCATTGAGGCAAAGGCGATCGCTCATGGCCCTGATCCTCGCCCTTGAATCGTCGTGCGACGACAGTGCGGCCGCGCTGGTGACAAGTGACCGCCAGATCCTTGCCCAGGCCGTTGTCGGCCAGAATGAGGCGCATCGCCCGTTCGGCGGAGTCGTCCCCGAAATCGCCGCGCGGGCTCATGTCGAGATCCTCCCCGGCTTGATTCGGCAGGTGCTTCAGGAGGCCGATGTCGCGGTTGGGGAGGTCGACGCGATCGCCGCGACTGCAGGACCGGGGCTGATTGGCGGAGTGATGGTCGGGCTGCTTGCCGGCAAGGGGCTTGCACTGGCGACGGGCAAGCCGCTGATCGCGGTCAACCACCTCGAAGGGCATGCATTAAGCCCACGGTTGGTCGATCCAAGGCTCGACTTTCCCTATTTGCTGCTGCTCGCCAGTGGAGGGCATTGCCAATTGCTCGAAGTGCTTGGGGTTGGCGACTATCGCCGGCTTGCGACGACCATCGACGATGCTGCTGGCGAAGCCTTCGACAAGGCGGCCAAGCTGCTCGAGCTTGGCTACCCCGGGGGGCCGGCGATCGAGGAGCTGGCGAGTGTCGGTGACGCCAAGGCGGTGCCGCTGCCGCGCCCCTTGTTCGGGAGCAAGGAACCCCATTTTTCGTTCGCGGGACTGAAGGGGGCGGTGCAGCGCGCGGTTGCGAGCGGAGAGCATCGTCCTGCCGACGTCGCCGCCAGTTTTCAGGCCGCGGTCGTCGATTGTTTCGTCGATCGCACCCGGCTCGCGCTTGATTCGAGCGATGCCCCTACCTTGGTCGTGGCCGGAGGAGTGGCCGCAAATGCCTCGGTTCGCGCGGCACTTGAGGCACTGGCGTTCGAGCACGGCCGCGCTTTCGCGGTGCCGCCGGCCTGGTTGTGCACCGACAATGCGGCGATGATCGGCTGGGCGGGTGCGGAGCGTTTCGCCGCCGGGCTGACCGACGGACTTGACGTCGCGGCGCGCGCGCGCTGGCCGCTCGACGATAAAGCGGAACCCGTCAGGGGTGCGGGAGTGAAGGCATGAGTATCGAGCGGCTGGCGATCATCGGCGGTGGGGCGTGGGGGACCGCATTGGCGCAGGTCGCGGCAACGGGTGGACGCGAGACTTTGCTGTGGGCGATCGAGGATGACGTCGTCGCCGCGATCAATCGCATTCATCAAAATCCGGTCTATCTGAAGGGTCAGCCACTATCCGCCGCGATCCGCGCGACCAGCAATTTTTCCGAGCTTTCGGCGGCGGATGCATGGCTGGTGGTGACTCCGGCGCAGCATATGCGCGCGGTGTTGTCGCGGGCACCTTGTCCCAACATGCCGTTGATCCTTTGCTCCAAGGGAATTGAGGAGGCCAATGGGCAGATGCTCCATCAGGTCGCGCGCGAAATTTGTCCGACGTCGCCGGTCGCGGTGCTTTCGGGACCGACCTTTGCCCATGAAGTCGCGGCAGGAATGCCGACCGCGGTCACACTTGCGTGCGAGGATATAAAACTTGGCGAAGCGCTTCGCGATCGCCTCGCCGTGCCCGCCTTCCGAATCTATCTGTCCGATGACGTCGCCGGTGCGGAGATCGGCGGCGCGGTCAAGAATGTCCTGGCGATTGCTTGCGGCGTGGTCGAGGGGCGCGGACTTGGGCTCAACGCGCGTGCCGCTCTGATCGCGCGCGGATTCGCGGAAATGACGCGGTTTGGACTGGCGATGGGGGCGCGGCGCGAGACGCTTGCCGGTCTGTCGGGGCTTGGTGACCTTGTGCTGACCTGTTCCTCGGAAAGCTCGCGCAACTTCTCGCTCGGCAAGGCCATCGGCGAGGGGCGCAATGTTACCGAGCTGATGGCCGATCGTCGTACCGTAGCCGAGGGCGCGCACACTGCACCGGTGCTCCATCGTCTGGCCCAGGCCAAAGGCATTGAAATGCCGATCGTCGCTGCGGTGTTCGCATTGTTAAAAGGCAAAGCGCAGATAAGCGAGGTGGTGGACGAATTGATGGCGCGCCCACCGCGGCCTGAGGGACATTGAGCGGCATGAGTAACGTCCGTCAAAAATCGACTGCCACGCCCTTCTTCTCCCAATCGCCATAGCGTGTCGGGTCTGCCTTATCCTCTTCGCCGACCGGAGGTGACGAGGCCACGCTTTCCGGTCGCGGGACGGGTGGCGAGGGCGTCAGATGCGCCGGCGGTTTCAAATGTTCGGGGCGTTTCATTTCTGCGAGATGGTGCGTAAAGCGCGCCATGCCAAGCCAAGAAGAACGCACGCTCGACGGACTCCCCGCACGCCAGGCGGCTCTGAAGATGCTCGACGCGGTGCTTCGCCGTGGTCAGACCATGGACAATGCCGCGCAGGCCGCGAAGAGCCTGCCGCCGGCTGATGCTGCGCTTGCAAGCGCGATCGTCGGGGAGACACTCCGCCGCTTGCCCGATCTCGATGCGCTGATCGACAGCGCGACCCGGCTGCCGCTCGCCGACGATGCCAAGCCGAGAATGGTGTTGCGGCTGGCGCTTGCACAGAAGATCGGGCTCGGCACTCCAGATCACGCGCTGGTCGCGACCGCCTTGCCGTTGGTGGACGGCGGTCCGCGGCGGTTGGTGCACGGCGTGCTCGGCACGCTGCTCCGCAAGGGGGTGCCGGGTTTCGAGATTCCGCGCTTGCCGACGGGGGTCGAGGAACGCTGGGAACGCGCTTGGGGGGAGAATATGGTCGAAGCGGCGAGGCGGGCGATTGTCAGCCGCCCGGCGCTCGATCTTAGCTTTGCCGGCGATACGCAGGCCAGCGCATTTGCACTTGGGCGTTCGCTGGCGCCGTCGCACCGGCGGCTCGACGACAGTGGATCGGTCGCCAAATTGCCCGATTTCGACGCTGGAAATTGGTGGGTACAGGATTTGGCCGCGTCGCTCCCGGCGCGGCTGATCCCGGCATCGGCGACGCGCGTGCTCGATGCCTGCGCAGCGCCGGGTGGGAAAACGATGCAGCTTGCCGCCGCGGGACATCAGGTGACCGCACTCGACCGTTCGGAAAGTCGTCTGGCGCGACTCAGTGAGAATCTGGCGCGCACCGGGCTTAGTGCGGAGACGATTGTCGCCGATGCCCGCGAGTGGAAGCCCGAGACGTTGTTCGATGCCGTGCTGCTCGATGCGCCTTGCTCGTCCACGGGCACGTTTCGCCGCCATCCTGAAGTGCTCTACCGTGCCCGCCCCGAAATCATTGTTCAGATGGCCGAGTTCGAAGCCGAGCTTCTACTCCGCGCCGCGGACTGGGTACGGCCGGGTGGAAGTCTGGTCTATGCGGTCTGCTCGCTCGAACCCGAGGAAGGTGAGGCGCAGATCGACTCTTTCCTCGCCGAGCGTCCGGATTACCGAGTAGAGCCAGCGCCTCTGCTGCTCGACGGAGTGACGCCACATGAGCGCGGCTGGTTGCGCGTGCTTCCGGGCATGCTCGAGGCCGAGGGCGGACTCGACGGCTTCTTCGCGGCGCACCTTGTCCGCAGCGCCGATTAGCGGCACATCCATCCGATGGTCCGCATTGCTCCTTCGATCCTATCCGCCGATTTTGCCCGTCTTGGCGAGGAGGTCCGCGCGATCGACGCGGCAGGTGCCGACTGGATCCATATCGATGTCATGGACGGCCATTTCGTACCCAATCTGACGATCGGCCCGGCGGTGGTGAAGGCACTCCGCCCGCACACTGCCAAGCCCTTCGACGTCCATCTGATGGTCGCCCCGGTCGATCACTTCCTAAATGCCTTCGCCGAGGCCGGCGCGGATACGATCACCGTCCACGCCGAGGCCGGGCCGCATCTCCACCGCACGATCCAGCGCATCCGGGCGCTCGGTAAGCGTGCCGGGGTTTCGCTCAATCCGGCCACTCCGGCGAAGATGCTCGACTATGTCATCGACGAAATCGATCTGGTGCTGGTGATGAGTGTCAATCCCGGATTCGGCGGCCAGAAATTCATCGCCAGCCAGTTGCGGAAGATCGAGGCGATCGCGACTTTGGCTTCGAAGAAGGGCCTTGATCTCGACATCGAGGTCGACGGCGGGGTGGATTTGACGAACGCCGCATCAGTGGTCTCGGCAGGAGCGAATGTGCTCGTTGCCGGAACCGCGGCGTTCCGTGGCGGGGCAAATCAATATGCCGCCAACATCGCGGGGCTGCGGACAGGCGAATGAGCGGCGACGTCGTCAGCAGGCTTGCCACGCCGTCTTTATTGTCGCGTCTGTTTGGTGCCGGTCGCCAGCCGCTTCGATTGCTTGCGGTCCCGCGCGATCATGTCGCGGGGAATCGCGCGCGGGGCGATGCACTGCTCGCCGGGAGGATGACTTTCGGGACAGAAACCCTCGGCCTCAAGGACATCGACTTTGCAACGCTCGCCGCCGGGCCGCTCGCGCGCGAAATGCAGGGCTTTTCGTGGCTACGCGATCTTGCTGCCTCGGCTAGCCGCGAAAAGGGAGCACGTCTCGCCGAGGCGATCGTCGGACGCTGGCTGATTGCTCACGGCAGCCGCCTTGATGGAGCCTGGGCTCCCGAGCTGTGGGGCAGCCGAATCCAGTTCTGGACTTCTTATGCGCCCTACATTTTGTCGAGCAACGACGCAGGATACCGCTCGGCACTGCTCAACACGCTTGCGCGCGGCGCCCGCCATCTCGACGGACATGCCGACAAGGCGCCGCCGGGACTGCCACGGATTACCGCCTGGGCTGGAGTCGTCACTGCCGCGCTGACGCTGCAGGGCGGGCTGCCGCGGCTAACGCGTGGCGAATCAGGGCTGATGCGCGCCTTATCGGCAGCGCAGTTCGAAGACGGCGGGCTGATGAGCCGGTCACCCCAGGAACAAATGTTACTCGTCGATCGCCTCGGGCTGGTCCGATCGGCCTATTTTGCATCCAAGCAGACACCCTCCGATGCGCTCGAAAATGCTGCCGCCGCCGCTTTGGCTGCGCTTCATGGCGTCACCATGGGCGACGGCGCTTTGTCGAGCTGGCAGGGCGGCAACCCCGGCGACCCGCAGCAGCTCGCCGCGCTCGTCGCGGGGTGTGGATTGCGCGCGCGGCCGCTGCGTGCGGCGCGCGGATGGGGTTATCAGCGGATGAGTGCTCTTGGCACCGTCGTCGTGCTCGACGCCGCCGCGCCGCCACCGCCAGCTATGACGCCGAACGGCTGTGCCTCGACGCTTGCGATTGAGTTTAGCGACGGCGCACAACGGCTGGTGGTCAATTGCGGCGGGCCGGGCGCAGTCTCCAGCGATTTGACGGTCGATTTGGTCACAGCACTTCGCACCACCGCTGCGCATTCGACATTGATACTCGACGACAGCAATTCGACCGCGATCCTTGCCGACGGCAATCTTGGCAAGGGAGTCACCGAAGTGGTGACCGATCGCGGAGAGGATAATGACACGTCGCGGCTGGAAGCGAGCCACAATGGCTATGTCAAAGGGTTTGGACTGGTTCACCAGCGCCGGCTCGCGCTGGGGAATGACGGCAAGGAATTACGCGGGGAGGACCGGCTGATCGCCAAGGGCCGCCGCAAGATCCGCGAAGCCGCGCCCTACGCAATACGCTTCCACCTTGCCCCGGGGGTTGAGCCGACCGTCACTGCCGACGGAATGGGCGCGATCTTGCGTTCACCCGGAGCTCCGGCGTGGAATTTTCGCTGCCGGGGCGCGATGATCGAGATCGAGGACAGCATGGTGGTCGATTTTCGTGGCGAACCCCACCCGACGCTTCAGATGGTCGTGATCGGCGAAGTGTCCGGGACCGGCGGCGACATCGCCTGGCAATTTCGCCGTTCAAGCTAAAGGATATTCATGACGTCGCCTGTGCCAATTCGCCGTGCCTTGCTTTCGCTTTCGGACAAGAGCGGGCTTGATGAACTCGCCGCCGCCTTGGCGCGTCATTCGGTCGAGCTGATCTCGACTGGCGGAACCGCGGCTGCGCTGCGCGACATGGGTCACGAAGTTCGCGATGTCGCCGAGCTGACCGGCTTTCCCGAGATGATGGATGGGCGGGTCAAGACGCTTCACCCCAAGGTCCACGGCGGGCTGCTCGGCGTTCGCGACGATGCGGCGCATATCGCGGCGATGGACGAGCACGACATCAGTCCGATCGACCTGATCGTGGTCAATCTCTATCCGTTCGAAACGACCGTCGCGCGCGGCGCCGATCGCGACACCATCATCGAGAATATCGATATTGGCGGACCTGCGATGATCCGCTCGGGGGCCAAGAACCACGCCTTCGTCGCGGTCGTTACCGATCCTTGCGACTATGCCGCGCTGATCGATCAGCTTGATACGCACTCCGGAACCTACCTGGACTTCCGCCGCAAGCTTGCCGCAAAGGCCTATGCCTCGACCGCGGCTTATGATGTTGCGATTTCCATGTGGTTCCAGCGCGTCGACCAGGACCAGACGTGGCCAGAGCGACGCGCCATGTCATCGCCGCTGCTGATGACCTTGCGCTATGGCGAAAACCCGCACCAGCAGGCGGCTGTCTATGCGTCGGCGGGACCGGCCGCGCGCGGGATTGCCCAGGCCACCCAAGTTCAGGGCAAGGAATTAAGCTATAATAATCTCAATGACGCCAGTGCGGCTCTCGAGCTCGTCGCCGAATTCCGCGATGGCCCGCCTACAGTGGTCATCGTCAAGCATGCCAATCCGTGCGGGGTGGCCAGCGGCGACACCCTCGCAGAAGCCTGGGCCGCGGCGCTCGCCTGCGACAGCGTTTCGGCTTTCGGAGGAATTGTTGCCTGCAATCGCCCGCTCGATGCCGCTACCGCCGAGGCGATTACCGGCATTTTCACCGAGGTCGTCGTCGCCCCCGATGCATCCGACGAAGCCAAGGCGGTGTTCGCTGCCAAGAAGAATCTTCGCCTGCTGCTGACGGGCAGCCTGCCCGATCCATCGCGTGGCGGCCAATATGCGCAGGCCATCTGCGGCGGGGTGCTCGTCCAGACCCGCGACAATGGCGTGCTGACCGACGATATGCTCAAGGTCGTCACGAAGCGTGCACCGACCGACCGCGAATTGGCCGACTGCCGCTTCGCATGGACCGTCGCCAAGCACGTCAAGTCCAACGCCATCGTTTATGCCAAGGACGGCGCCACTGTCGGTATCGGTGCGGGTCAGATGAACCGACGCGATTCGGCGCGGATTGCTGCGGCCAAGGCGATCGAAGCGGCCGAGACGATGGGCTGGTCAGAACCGCGAACTGTCGGTTCAGCAGTAGCAAGCGACGCGTTTTTCCCCTTCGCCGACGGACTGCTCACTGCAGTCGAGGCCGGCGCTACCGCCGTCATCCAGCCGGGGGGGTCGATGCGCGATGCCGAAGTGATCGCTGCGGCCGATGACGCCGGAATCGCAATGCTGTTCACGGGAATGCGACATTTTCGGCATTGATCGGATCGGATACTTACCCTTCGGTCCGATCCCTCTGGACCGGGTTCGCTTCCGCCAATTCCGCTATTTCAGCCTTGCGCATTTTGAACAATTCGCGGTCCGCGGGTCCGAAGCCGCGAGTCCAAAGCACGGCTCCAAATGCTGCGAGGATTGCCGGGATGCCAACGATCAACTCGGCCCATTCGGGAAGGCGGACGACCCCCGCGCCGACCACCGACGCTGCCACCGCTGCCCAGATTAGCGGCCAGCGCCAGCCGGAAACACCTTCGCCGAGCACATGCGCAAGCAGCCGCGTCTTGGCCACAGCGGCGAAGGCAAGGGCAAGGGCAAGCGCGACCGCTGGTCCGGTCGCCTGCCACATGATCGGCCACCCCAGCCGCCGCATCCCAATAATCAGAAGCGCCGCGAGCCCGGCCTCAAGCGCGATCATCACCAGGCTGATCACCATGTTGCGATGGCGCGCAGTGTAGATCAGCGCCGCCTCGCTTACCGCTCCGGTCGCCGCGATGACTTCAGCCGCAAGCAGGAAGCCGAGCGCCGCGGTCCCGGCGACGAAACCCGCCCCGACCACTCCGAGCACAGCCTCGCCCGGAATGCCGAGCGCGAGTGCCACACCCCCTTGTGCCGCGATGACCCAGAAACCGACCTGGCGCACCTGCCGCGCGACTGCTTTCTTATCGCCGACAGCAAGATTGCGGCTGATCACCGGGCCGAGGATCGGGTCGAAGCTGGTTTTGAGCTTTGACGGCAGTGACGCGACCTGTTGCGCGACATAATAAATGCCGACGATCGCGGGCGAGAAGAACAGGCCGAGCACTGCGATGTCGATCCGGCGCGATCCCCATTCGACCGCATCGGCGGCAGCGACCGGTAGATTGCGTCGCGCCATCCGCCACAGCACCATCGGGTGCGGGCTCCAATTGTGAGGCACACCATAGCTTTTGAACAAGGGGATGATCGATGCGATCAGCGCCCCGATCATCGACAGCGCATAAGCGATGATAAGACCGTCCCGGGTCGAAATGAAGGACCAGGCGAAAGCAGCGATCGAGATCGTCCAGGGCTCGACCACCGCGCGCGCGCGCACCGTCGATCCGACATCGCCGCGGTAAGCCAATGCGGCCAGGCTAATGTCGGACCAGGCGAGCGCGATGACAGTGACCGGAAGCATCCATTCTAACCCGGTGATCGCGCTGTTCGGGAACATGATCTGCGGCAGGAAGGCGAGCAGTGCCATCGCCGCCGCCGAGCCGATCCCTGCGACCAGCAGCGCGTCCCAAACCACGCAGACATGGTCGCGGTCGGTGTTCGAGAGTTGCTGGGCGAGCCCGCGCTTAAGACCGAGCGTGGCCAGTTGCGCAGCAAATTCGACGATCAGTACGGCATAAGCAAAGCGGCCGAGCGCTTCGGCGCCATAAATCCGTCCCGCGATGAACAGGAACGGCAGCCGCGCGAGCAGCCGCAGGACGAACCCCATGAAATTGATCCGCCCGCCGCGGGCCAGAGCGGCGAGATCGGCCGAGGGGCGAAGCGGCTCAATGGATGAAGGCGGCAGGCTCAATGCGCGGCGCCCCAATGCGCGCCCCATCCGACTTCGACATCGAGCGGCACGTCGAGTGTCAGCGCGGGTTCGGCGGCATGGGCCATCACATCGCGTACCACCGCCGCGGCGGCTTCCTCCTGCCCAAGTGGCACTTCGAAGACGAGCTCATCGTGAACCTGGAGAAGCATTTTGACGTCAGCAAGGTTGGCGTCGGCGAGCGCCTTGTCCATGCGATTCATCGCGCGTTTGATAAGGTCGGCGCTGCTGCCCTGGATCGGGGCGTTGACTGCCGCGCGCTCGCTGCCCTGGCGAAGATTCTGTTGCGATGCTCGGATGTTCGGAAAATGCGTCTTTCGCCCGAACAATGTTTGCGTGAACCCATGCTCGCGCGCGAAAGCGAGGGTGTCGTTGATATAGGCCCTGATCCCCGGGAACCGCAGGAAATAGCGGTCGATGATCTCCTTGCCTTCTTCGCGCGAAACCCCGAGGCGGCCGGCGAGGCCCCAGCTCGAAATCCCGTAGAGGATTGCGAAGTTGATCGTCTTGGCCTTGTTGCGGCTTTCGCGATCGACGCTTCCGAACAATTCCTCGGCGGTCATATTGTGGATGTCCTCACCCGCGGCAAAGGCTTCCTTCAATTGCGGAACGTCGGCCATGTGCGCGGCGAGGCGAAGCTCGATCTGGCTGTAATCGGCGCTGAGAAGAACATGTCCGGGTGCGGCGACGAAGGCGTCGCGGATCTGGCGCCCGATTTCGCTGCGGATCGGGATGTTCTGAAGATTGGGCTCGGTCGACGATAGCCGGCCGGTCTGCGCGCCGGACAGGCTGAAACTGGTGTGGACGCGGCCAGTATCGGGATTGATCTGGGCCTGAAGCGCGTCGGTGTAGGTCGTCTTGAGCTTGGTCAACTGGCGCCATTCAAGCACCAGCCGAGCGACCGGAATGCCCTCTGCGGCGAGGCGCTCGAGCTCGGTGACGTCGGTCGAATATTGGCCATTCTTGCCTTTGCGCCCGCCCTTGAGGCCGAGCCGGTCGAACAGCACTGCGCCAAGTTGCTGAGGACTGCCGATGGTGAAGGGGCCTTGCGCGGCCTCAGAGACCTGGCCCTCGAGCTTGGCGATTTCGGTAGCGAAAGTCCCGCTGAGCTTGGCGAGATAGGCGCGATCGACCTTGATCCCGCGCTGCTCCATCCGCGAGATGGTCGCGACCAGCGGACGATCGACCATTTCATAGATACCCGCAACGCCCTCGGTCCCAATGCGGCGTTTGAGCCGCTTCCACAGGCGCAGCGTGACGTCAGCATCCTCGGCCGCATATTCGGTCGCTTCGCGGAGCGGAACCTTGTCGAAAGTGATCTGGTTGCGGCCGACCCCGCAGACCGTCTTGAACGCAATGCACTCATGCTCGAAATGCAGCTTGGCAAGTTCGTCGAGACCGTGACCCGATCGCCCCGCATCTAGGTCGAAGCTCATCACCAGCGTGTCATCATAGGGCGCGACCGTGATCCCCGCCTTGGCGAACATTACCCAGTCATATTTCAGATTATGGCCAATCTTCAGCACCGCCGGGTCTTCGAGCAGTGGCTCTAATTTCGCGAGCACAAGCTCGCGCGGCATCTGGCTCGGCGCGTCGGACAGAAGGTCGCGTCCGCCATGTCCGATCGGGATGTAGCAGGCGCGGTTGGGAGCAGTGGCGAGGCTGATCCCGACCATTTTTGCGACGATGCAGTCGATGCAATCGGTCTCGGTATCGAGTCCGACGAATCCCTGCGCGCGCGCTTCGTCGATCCAGCGGTCAAGCGCCGCTTCGTCGACGACGGTCTCGTAGAGGCTACGATCGACGCTGATGTTTTCAGGCTCCGCAGCCTTGGCAGAGGGCGTCATGACGGCGGCGATATTGCCCGCGCTCGCGCCTCCGCCGCCTCCGACCATTCGGGTCAGAAGCGCCTTGAACCCCTGATCCTCCAGAAATTCGCGAAGCGGCTCTGGCGGGATGCCTTTCAGCAATAATTCGTCCAGCGGTTCGGGAAGCGCCGCGTCGCACACTAGCCTGACCAGCTCGCGCGACAGCCGCGCATTGTCGGCATGGTCGATAAGCGACTGTTTGAGCTTGGGCTTCTTGATCTGATCGGTCCCGCCGAGCACCGCCTCGAGGCTTCCGAAGTCGTTGATCAATTGCGACGCAGTTTTTGGACCGATCCCAGGGACGCCAGGGACGTTGTCGACACTGTCTCCCATCAGCGCCAGCACATCGCCGAGTTTCTCGGGCGGGACTCCGAACTTGGCGACGACATAATCCTTGTCGATCCGCCGATCGTTCATCGTATCGAGCATGTCGATCCCAGGCTCGATCAACTGCATCAAATCCTTGTCCGAGCTGACGATCGTCGTCGACCAGCCGGCAGCGAGGGCGGCCTTTGCGTAGCAGGCGATGATGTCGTCGGCCTCGAGCCCCTCGGTTTCGATGCACGGGATCGAAAAGGCGCGCGTGGCGGCGCGGATCAGCGGAAATTGCGGGATCAGATCTTCGGGAGGCGGGGGGCGGTGCGCCTTATACTGATCGTACATCGCGTTGCGAAAGGTGGTTGAACTGGCGTCGAGGATCACTGCCATGTGCGTCGGGCCATCGGCCTTGTTAAGGCCGTCGGCCAGCTTCCACAGCATCGCGGTGTAGCCATAAACCGCGCCCGCGGGCACGCCGTGACGGTTGGTCAGCGGGGGCAGCCGATGATAGGCCCTGAAAATATAGCTCGACCCGTCGACGAGATAGAGGTGATTATGCTGCTCTGCCATGCGCGAAAAGCTCTAGCAGGGTGCGCGCATGTTGCCAGTCTTTGACTAGCCAATCGGAGGAGTGATCATGGCCGACAATAACGCCAAGGGCTTTGAACGTCATCGCCAGCCCTGGACGACCGACGAAATCCAGAAGCTCCATCGGCTAGCGGCAAAGGGCATGAGCCTGCGCGGGATTGCGAAGGCGATGACCCGGAGCGAGGAGTCGGTGCAGGCCAGGGCCAAGGCCGATGGACTTAAGGTGAGCAAGCTGCGTTAGTCGCGTATATGTGGCATAGATTCATGATTGTCATTGCGGCGGTGTTCGCGGGTGCCTGGGCGGGTCCTGCCGATGCCTGCCCCTCCTTGTCGAAGCTTGTTGGTTCGACCGCCGACGCATCGGTCGCTTTCGCGGACTGCATCCGTCGACTTCCAGCGGGCGCTCGCCTTGAACTCCCCGCCGGTGTCTATACTTTGCGGCGGCCGCTTGTAATCAGCCGGCCGATTGCAATTTCGACGGCTGGACGAGCGCCCGGTTCGCCGGGTTGCGCCGATCTGCCTGCCGGAAGCTGCGCGACCTTATTGATTGACCCGGCGGGTGCTGGCCCGTTGAACGCCATGCCGATCCACGTCACAGCCGACCGGGTCAGCCTGTCCCATTTGGTCATAAAGGGCGTCGGCGGCACGCCCCGGCAACGCAGTTTCTGTGCGCAGCCCAATCGGCGGCCGCTTGGCGGCGGAATTCGTGTCTCCGCCTCCCAATTCGTTCTGCGCAAATCGGTCGTCCGCGATTTCGCCTGTTATACCGCGGTAGAAGTAACTTCAGGAGCGCGCGCACCCTTGATCGAGCAAAATCTGATCGGCCCGAATGGCGACCACCGTCCCGGCGAAGCCTGGAGCGACGGGGTTACGATCCATGACAGCGATTCGGCGGTCGTTCGCCAAAACATCTTCATCGACAATACCGACGTCCAGCTGATTTTCGGCGGCTGTCGTAATTGCCGGATCGAGAATAATCGCTTCGTTCACAGCGGGCCGTTCTGGCGGGCGTCTTTCGCCGAACTGATGCTGCATAGCTGGCCCAACACCAGCGGGAATTTCACCGGCACGGTGGTGAACGGCAACAGCATCGACTGCGGAGCGCAACGGCGATGCGGCTATGGAATGATGATCGGTGCATCGCCCTGGTACAAGGGGCGGATGAGCGGCGGCAGGGTCACCGGCAATTCCATCAGGAACGCGATGGTCGCGATCAACATCGATGCTTTGAGTGGGCCAGTCGAAATGTACGGCAACCGCGTCCAAAGCTCGGGCGGACGCTATCCGTCAGATTGCGGCCGGCGCGACTGGCCGGCGGTCAACATCGCCCCTAACTCGCTCGCTCGAGTAAAGGGCGATCCATCAGACCAGCGCGAAGCTTCGATGAACACCGCCGGCTGCCTGCTCAATCGGCAGCCATTTTAGGGCGTCAGGGAACGAGTATTGTATCGAGCGGGTCCGCCGCCATTTCCGGATAATCGAGCGTGTAATGGAGCCCGCGGCTTTCGTGCCGCGAAAGGGCGCAGCGGATGATCAGGTCGGCAACCTCGACGAGGTTGCGAAGTTCGATCAGGTCGGGGGTGACGCGGAAGTTGCGGTAGTAATCGGCCACTTCCTTACGAAGCAGATCAATGCGGTTCTTGGCGCGCTCCAGCCGCTTGGTCGTGCGGACAATTCCGACGAAATTCCACATAAAGCGGCGGATTTCTCCCCAGACCTGGGCGATGACGACTTCTTCGTCGCTATTGGTGACTCGGCTTTCGTCCCACGCGCGGATCGCGGGCGGCTCGGACAAATCGGCCCAATTGGCGAGGATATGCGCTGCAGCGGCCTCTCCGAAGACGAAGCATTCGAGCAGCGAATTGCTCGCTAGGCGGTTAGCGCCGTGAAGGCCGGATTGGCTAACCTCGCCCGCCGCGTAAAGCCCGGCGGCGTCGGTGCGGCCGTCGCGGTCGATCAGCACGCCGCCGCAGGTATAATGTTGCGCAGGGACCACCGGGATCGGCTCGCGCGTAATGTCGATTCCAAGCCCGAGCAATTTCTCGTGAATGTTGGGGAAGTGCGCCTTGATGAACTCGGGATCGCGATGACTGATGTCCAGGTGGACATAATCGAGCCCGTCGCGCTTGATCTCATGGTCGATGGCGCGCGCGACGACGTCGCGAGGGGCAAGCTCGGCGCGCTCGTCGAAGCGCGGCATGAACCGCTCGCCGGTCTTCGGGTTGGTCAGAATCCCGCCTTCGCCACGCACCGCTTCGGTAATCAGGAAATTCTTGACGGTGAGATTGTAGAGGCAGGTCGGGTGGAATTGCATAAATTCCATGTTCGACACTCGGCAGCCGGCGCGCCACGCCATGGCAATCCCGTCTCCGGTCGCTCCGCGCGGTGCGGTCGAATAGAGATAGGAACGCCCGGCACCCCCTGTGGCGAGAATGGTGGCGCGGGCGAGCAGCGGTTCGACCCGGCCCGATTTGCGGTTGAAGGCGTAGAGCCCGTGGACCGCGCCCGAGGTCGAGAACTCCTCCGCATGGCGCCCGGTGACGAGGTCGATCGCGACCATGTCGGGCACCAAAGTGATGTTTGGATGTGCCGCAGCGGCGAGTTCGAGTGCCTGCTGGATTGCCCAGCCGGTGGCGTCGGCGACATGAACGATTCGGCGATGGCTATGCCCGCCTTCACGCGTCAGATGCCAGCCGTCGCCATCGGGGTTGAACGGCACCCCAAGTTTGGCGAGCCGGGCGATTACGGTAGGGGCCTCGCCGACGACATGTTCGACAATCGCGCGATTGTTGAGCCCTGCTCCCGCCGCCATCGTGTCGCGGACGTGATTTTCGAAACTGTCGCCCTCCTCGAGCACCGCGGCGATTCCGCCCTGCGCCCACCCGGTCGCGCCTTCTCCAAGCGCGCCCTTTGCGATGACTCCGACCTTGAGCTTGGTGGCGAGCGTCAGCGCGGAGGTAAGCCCGGCGGCGCCCGAGCCGACGATCAGTACGTCGAAGCGGCTCAAACCGCTGCATCCCTCGTCAATGCGAGGAACACATCCTCCAGATCGGGATCGCGGGTCGAAACATCGACAATTCCAAGCCCTGCGTCACCAAGCGCGGCGAGCACTTCGCCGGCGTTGACCCGATCCTTGCGATAGACAATTTCGAGCGTTCGCGGCCCGGATTGGGTGACCCGGTCGAAACAGGGCGCGTCGGGGGCACCCTCTACATCGCGGTCAAGCTCGACTACCACCGCTTTGTCCTGCGCTTTGGCGATCAGTTCGCGCGTCGGCTCATTGGCGATCAGCCGCCCATGGTTGATGATCGCGATGCGATCGCACAATTGCTCGGCTTCCTCTAGGTAATGGGTCGTCAGGACGACCGTGACGCCCTGTTTGTTGAGACCTCTCACATAATCCCACAATTGCTGACGAAGCTCGATGTCGACCCCTGCGGTGGGTTCGTCGAGGACCAGGATCGGCGGCGAGTGGACCATTGCCTTTGCAACCAGCAGGCGGCGTTTCATTCCGCCTGACAAGGTTCGGGCATAGGCGTCGGCCTTATCCGCCAGGCGTACCGCGGCAAGAAGTGCGTCGGTGATCCGCTCCGCCTTCGGAACACCGAACAGGCCCGCTTGCAGCTCGAGCGCCTCGCGCGGAGTAAAGAAGGGGTCGAACAATAATTCCTGCGGGACGATCCCGATCGAGCGCTTGGCGTTGCGCGGGTTCTTGTCGATGTCGAACCCCCACACCGTCGCACTTCCACTGGTCTTGACGACTAAGCCGGCGAGAATGTTGATCAGCGTTGACTTGCCGGCGCCATTGGGGCCGAGCAGGCCGAAGATCTGGCCGCGCGGCACATTGAAGCTGATTTCATCAAGGGCGCGCTTGGGCGCGGCACCCTTGGCGGCATAGGTCTTGGACAGCGAGTCGATTCGAATGGCGGTGGCGGCTTCGGTCATTGCGCCAGGGCATAGCGAGCCGCTGGTCAAGCGCAAAGCATCGCGAATCGTTGGCGATACCTGCATAAACGGGTCATTGACCTGTTAACCGTGCTTCGAGAGCCTGTACGAATAGCGCGTCGCGCGAGCATCCGTTTGTAAATTCGGTTAATCTCGCGCTTACCGCGTCTATTGAAGCCTACCTTACCCGCAGTAGCATAATGGCCGCAGATCGTTTTTCGTGAGGTTGATCAATGAGAAATGCTTTGTTGAGCATGGTCGCGCTAGGCGCGGCGCTGATCGCCGCGACCCCCGTCATGGCCGCTGACGCCAGCCCGATGACTTCGAAGGCACTAATCCTCAAGCCGCTGGTCCTGACCAAGCAGAGCGATCTCAGCTTCGGATCAATCATCCCGAGCGGATCGGGCGACCTTGTGACGATTAATGCCGACACCGGTGCTCGCACTTCGCCAAGCGCGAAGCTGTTATTGTCCGACCCTGGCTTTCGCGCCCGCTTTGCGAGTTCCGGGCTGAATAATCAGTCTGTAGTGCTTCAGCTTTCGAAACCGACTGACCTCGTCAACGCCGACGGCAATTTGTTGACAGTGACCAGGCTCGATCTCGATCAGGACGGCAAACCTCTGCGGAAGCTGACCCCCGACAGTCAGGTTTTCTTCGTCGGTGTCGGCGGGCAGGTGTTTGTTCGCAGCAATCAGGAAGAGGGCGACTATACGGGCACATTTTCGCTGACCGCCAACTACCTCTGACGGTGCGTCGTCATTGAAGCAGGGTCCGGGCGTTGCTAGGGCGAGGCCATGTCGAATATCCCGCCACCCGAAACAATCCGCATCCCAACCAAACGCGTCGCCTGCGACGGCGCGGGGGTGATCGACGCCGCGCTTGGCCATCCGCGAGTCTATCTGCACATCGATGACGAAACGGGCTTCATCGACTGCGGCTATTGCGACCGCCGCTTCGTGCTCGAGGGTGGACCCGCCGATTTACCCAGCGACAAGGCAGCATGAGCATCGATCCGCGCGGACTCCTTTATCGCGGTGGGCTTGACCCCGATCATGCGCAGAAGCTTGCCCGGCGCCATCTCGACGCGCACGACGATGGCGAATTATATTTGCAATATCGCGTGTCGGAAGCCTTCGGCTTCGATGACGGGCGCCTCAAGACAGCCGATTATCACATGGATTCGGGGTTTGGCCTGCGCGGAGTAACCGGCGAAACTACCGCCTTCGCCCACGCCAATGAAATTAGCGCCGCCGCGATCGATCGTGCGGCGCAGACGCTCAAGCTGCTCGATCCCGCCACCGGCGACCGCCCCGCACCGCCGCTGCGCACGAACCGCGCGATGTATGCGGGCGACGACCCCTTGGCGCTGATCCCCTTCGCGAAGAAGGTCGAACTTTGCCAGGCGATCGACGCCGCGGCGCGGGCACGCGACCCCCGGGTGGCGCAGGTCAGCGTAACGCTCGGCGGGTCATGGAGCGTGATCGAAGTGATCCGCGCAGACGGTTTCCTTGCTACCGACATTCGTCCGCTGGTCCGCCTGAATGTATCGATCGTGGCGAAGCAAGGCGACCGCCGCGAGACCGGAAGTCACGGGCTTGGCGGACGTTACCTTTATGATCGCCTGTTCGATCCGGCGACTTGGAATGAGGCGATCGACGCCGCGCTGGCGCAGGCGCTGGTCAATCTGGAATCGGTCGCCGCACCCGCTGGGGAGATGCCGGTCGTGCTTGGACCCGGCTGGTGCGGAGTGCTGCTTCATGAGGCGGTCGGCCACGGCCTCGAAGGCGACTTCAACCGCAAAGGGACCTCGGCATTCTCAGGACGCCTTGGCAGTCAGGTTGCGGCGCCCGGAGTGACGGTGATTGACGAAGGCGCGATCGAGGATCGCCGTGGCTCCCTGTCAATCGACGACGAGGGGACTCCGACCGGCCGAACCGTGCTGATCGAGGATGGAATTCTCCGCGGCTACCTTCAGGACCGGCTCAATGCGCGGCTGATGGGGATGCAGCCAACGGGCAATGGCCGCCGCGAAAGCTTCGCTCACGTGCCGATGCCGCGGATGACGAACACCTTCATGCTCGGTGGTCAGGACGAGCCGGCGGAGTTGATTACGCGGGTCAAGGACGGGATTTACGCCAAGAGCTTCGGCGGAGGGCAGGTCGACATCACCAGCGGGAAGTTCGTATTCTCGTGCACTGAAGCCTATCGCATCCTCGATGGCAAAATCGGAGCGCCGATCAAAGGCGCAACGCTCATCGGTGATGGCCCGACCGTAATGCGCCGCGTTACCGGCATTGGTAATGACATGGCACTCGACCCGGGCATCGGCGTGTGCGGCAAAGCGGGTCAGTCACTTCCGGTGGGGGTTGGCCAGCCGTCGCTACTGATCGACGGGCTCACCGTAGGCGGGACTGGCTAAGCCTAGTCGCGCAACAGATGTGAGACCGGGCCAAGGTTGAAGCCCGCCTCGGCGACGGAGCGCTCTATTTCCTCACGAGGAAAACCGTCCTCGCTTTTGGCGACCGCCCACGCCAGCGCGGAGCGATTCCCCGAACGGCAAAAGGCGAAGAGTTTGCCCCCGCTTGCGGACCGCATTGCAGCGCGCATCGCCTCGACGTCCGAGGGTCCCATACCGCGCGCGATCGGAACATGACGGTAAGCGATGCCGGCAGCCTTCGCGGCGGCCTCGATGTCGGCGCTGGTCGGCTGGCCTTCGTCCTCACCGTCGGGGCGGTTGTTGACGATCATCGTCACCCCCAGATCCTTAAGCGCCGCGACCGCGCCGGGCGCGATCTGAGCGTCGACCAGGGTTTTGTCGTCAAGCTGCCGAGCCATGTTCATTCTCCATCGCCTCGCCGAGCGCCGCGAGCAGTGATTCGCCGTGCCGCTCAAGCTTGGTATCGCCGATCCCCTCGATCCGCGATAGCGCGCCGAGCGAAGACGGCTTTTCGCTCGCGACCGATCGCAGCGTCGAGTCATGAAAAATGACGTAGGGCGGGACGCTCATTTCGCGCGCGCGCTCGCGCCGCCATGCACGCAATGCCTCGAACAAGGGGTCTTGGGGGTGTTCCGCGCCCCGGCGGTCGCGCGACTTGCGCACGCGCTTGGGCGGGATGGCGATCACCAAAGTCTCTTCGCCCTTGAGGATGGACTTGGCGCCCGGTCCAAAGCTCAGTCCGCCATAATCGTCGCTGCGCAACGCATCGCGCGCGAGCAAAGAGCGTGCAACGGGGCGAACCAGTGCAAGCTCGTCGGCATTCATGATTCCAAACACCGTAAGCCGGTGATGGCTGAATTGGCGAACCTTTTCATTGTCGTCGCCGCCAAGCACCGCGGCGAGATGCGCGACCCCGAACCGCATTTCAGTGCGGAATGCCGCCGACAGTATTTTGCGCGCGACTTCGGTCACGTCGATCGTCGCTGGCGGATCGATGCAATTGTCGCAATTGCCGCAGCTTTCAGGGGGGTCTTCCCCGAAGTGGCGAAGCAATATTGCTCGGCGGCAGGTCGCGGCTTCGACGAATCCGGCGAGTGCGTTCAATCGCTCACGCTCGCCCGGCCGCCGCGCGGGTTCAACTTCGGTTTCGATGCGGCGGCGCGCGCGGGCGAAGTCGTCGGCGCCCCAGAACAACCAGGCCTCCGCAGGGTCGCCGTCGCGGCCGGCGCGGCCGGTTTCCTGATAAAAAGCTTCGATCGATTTGGGGGTGCCGGCGTGAGCGACGAAGCGCACGTCGGGCTTGTCGATGCCCATCCCGAACGCGATCGTCGCGGCGATCACCATGTCCTCAGACGCGACGAAGGCCGACTGGTTGTGCTTACGCACCGCGCCATCCAGTCCGGCATGATAGGCCCGCGCCGGGCGACCGCCTTTGCCAAGCTGTTCGGCAATCTTCTCGGTCGCCGCGCGGCTGGTGGCGTAGATGATCCCGGGGCCACCGTGGGTGTTAAGCAGCGCCTTCAACTGCCCCGGAAGTCCGTCGCGCGGGACGACGTGGTAACGGATGTTGGGGCGATCGAAGCCAGCGATGATCAGCCCGTCTTCGGGGATGCCGAGCTGGGCAAGGATGTCGGCACGGGTACGGCGGTCGGCGGTTGCAGTCAGCGCAAGCCGGGGCACGTCGCGGAAGCGGTCAAGCAAGGGGCGGAGCAGGCGGTAGTCGGGGCGGAAGTCGTGGCCCCATTCGCTAACGCAATGCGCCTCGTCGATCGCGAACAAGGCGATTTCGGCTTCCTGAAGCAATTGCGCGAAGCCTTCGCCGCTGGCGCGTTCGGGGGCGACGTAGAGCAGATCGAGCTGGCCGTCGCGAAGCGCGTCGCGGATTGCGCGCGGGTCCTCGCTGACGCTGGTCAATGCTGCTGCGCGGATCCCGAACCCCTCGGCCGAGCGCACCTGATCGTGCATCAGCGCGATCAGCGGGGAAATGACGATCCCGGTTCCGGGGCGAGCCAGAGCGGGCAGCTGGTAAGTCAGCGACTTGCCGGCTCCGGTCGGCATTACCGCGAGCGTATGAAGCCCGGCCATGGTCCGCTCGACGACCTGATCCTGCACTCCGCGGAAAGCGGAAAAACCAAAGCGGTCGTGGAGCAGTTGGAGCGGGTCGGACACCGCGCCCCTATTCCCGTGCGGCTGAATTACCGCAAGCGATCAATCCTCGAACAATGCGGTGCCGACGCGGACTATCGTGGCGCCAAGCATCACCGCGGCCGGATAGTCGCTCGACATGCCCATGCTCAGTCCGGAAAGGCCATGGCGCTGGGCCAATTCACTAAGCAGCGCAAAAAAGGGGCCGGGCTCGAGCCCAAGCGGCGGGATCGCCATCAACCCGGCCAGCGAAACGGGGCTTGCCCGGACAGCTTCGAGAAAGCCGATCAAATCGCCGAGCGCGACTCCGCCCTTTTGCTCTTCTTCGCCAATATTGACCTGGACGAAGGCTGGTGGCGAGCATCCGGTGGCGGCGAGTGCATCGAGCAGCGAGCGGCGGTCGAGCGAGTGGATGGTATCGAATAGCGAAGCGGCCTCCACCGCCTTGTTCGACTGGAGTTGGCCGACCATGTGCAGCCGCACTTCGGGAAAGCGGCTTCGCAGCACGGGCCATTTGTCGGCGGCTTCCTGAACTCGGCTCTCAGCGAAATCGAGTTGGCCTGCTTCGATCAGCGCTTCGATCTCGGCGGTGGTGCGGCGCTTCGAGACTGCGATCAGCGTCACGCCGGCGGGATCGCGGCGGGCCAGGCGCGCGGCGAGTCCGATCGATTCGCGGACGTTTCCGAGACGGACTGCGGCGGCGCTTAAAGTCATAACGTCGCTAAAGTCATAGAGTCGGGCGCCATTTGCGTCCCGATCGCCCTAGAATTTGAAGGCGGTGCCCACATAGACCGCCTGGCTGTCGCGGCGCTTGTCGGCGAGGGCGGCGACACCGTCCTGGTCGACGCGGTAGCGCACTCCGCCAGTGACCGCGATCCGGCGGCTGATATTATAAGCGGCGCCGACATCGACCGAGACATTGTCGGGCTGAGCAAGCGCGGCGATGCGGCCGTTGTTGCGTTCGGCGCCGAGTGCGACCCGTCCGGTGAACTTCTTGAGATTGTAGCTGACGCCGACCACTGCGCTCTTCTGGTTGCCGATCGCGGCATCGGGGCTGCTGATCTTGGCGACGTCGCCCGCAACGGCAAATCGCTTCCAACCGACCGCTGCACCAAGATTGAAGCTTGCCGGAGTGAAAGCGCTAACCGGCGGTGCGGTCGCGACCTCGATCGGACGGCGGCTCGCCGGAGCTAGCGAACGGGCACGGACCGCAACGCGAATCTGCGACGGACGGCCCTTGGCAGCTGCCGGAGTGAATTTGAAATCGTCGAGAGCGCGCGTGCGCCCCGCGAACGCCGCCGCCAAGCGCGGATCGGCCGAGGCCGGGGTGAAGGACGCAATTCGGTCGAACGACAAGGCAATCGCCGGCGGGCGAGACTTGGAACCGGCGGCAATCGCGATCGCAGGCACGGCGACGAGCGCGGCCGCAATCAGCGCCCCCGCTACCTTTCCGCCTTGACCCTGTGTGCCCGCCATAGTCATTCGACTCCGATACCCAATGGATATAGCTTCGCGAAGCTGACAGTTCCATGACTAAAGAGTCTTTCAGCGCTGCTGTGACATCCGGAGCACAATTGGAACGGCGAAGCGGCTTCGCCAACGGCCTTGCCGCGCTCTCCAGAGCATCTATAACGCATATTGAAATTCGAATTGCCAGGAAAACGAATGAACCGCTTCCAACAAACGCTCGCCTTCGCCGCATTTTCGGCCCTCGCGCTGTCCGCTTGCAGCCGCAACCGCGACGTCCCGAGCCAACTTGCGCCGTCCCGAATGACGATGATCGGGGTCAATTCCTATCTGTGGCGGGCCGCGGTCGACACCTTGTCGTTCGCGCCCTTGGTCCAGGCCGATTCGAATGGCGGAGTGATCGTTACCGACTGGTATTCGTCGCCGCGCAGCCCCGGCGAGCGGGTCAAGCTGACCGTCTCAATCCTCGACCAGGAACTTCGTGCCGATGCCTTGCGGGTCGCTGCGACTCGCCAGGTCAATCAGAACGGAGTCTGGGTCGGTGCGCCGGTCGCCGCAGCAACCGTCCAGAAACTTGAGGACATCATCCTTACCCGGGCTCGTGACCTTCGCCGCACCACCGTCGGCGGCTAGGCCCTTATTGGCATGACCGACCGCTTTGATCCGGCGGTTGCCGATCCGGCGTGGCAGGCGCGCTGGGCGGAGGCGAACAGCTTCGTCGCCGATAGCGCAAGCCCCAAGCCCAAGGCCTATGTGCTCGAGATGTTTCCCTATCCATCGGGACGCATCCACATGGGCCACGTCCGCAATTATACGATGGGCGATGTCCTGGCGCGGTTCCGCCGGATGCAGGGCTTCGAAGTGCTCCACCCGATGGGATGGGACGCATTTGGAATGCCCGCGGAAAATGCGGCGATCGAGAATCGGGTTCATCCCGGCGCTTGGACCAGAGCCAATATTGCGGCAATGCGCGATCAGTTGAAGCGCATCGGCTTCGCGATCGACTGGAGCCGCGAGCTTTCGACCTGCGAGCCCGAATATTACGGCCACGAACAGGCCCTTTTCCTTGACCTGATGGAAGCCGGCCTCGTGTTCCGGAAGGAAAGCGAGGTCAATTGGGACCCGGTCGACATGACCGTGTTGGCGAATGAACAGGTCATCGACGGCAAGGGCTGGCGGTCGGGCGCGCCAGTCGAGCGCAAGCAGCTTAGTCAGTGGTTTCTGAAGATCACCGATTTTGCCGAGGATCTGCGCTCGGGTCTCGAGGGTCTAGAGCAATGGCCCGACAAGGTCCGGCTGATGCAGGAGAATTGGATCGGGCGAAGCGAGGGCCTCGAGTTCGGCTTCCGCCTCGCCGGGACCGTCCCCGGGGGAGCGACCGACATCGCCGTGTTCACCACCCGGTCCGACACCATTTTCGGAGCGAGCTTCGTTGCGATTTCGCCCGGCCATCGGCTTGCCGAGGCGCTCGCCGCCGAGCAGCCCGAGGCTGCCAGCTTCATCGCAACCTGCAAGCAAGGCGGGACCACGGCCGCGGAAATCGAGACCGCCGAAAAGCGCGGGTTCGATACCGGGCTTGAAGTGATCCACCCGCTCGATTCCTCTTTGAAGCTTCCGGTGTGGATCGCCAATTTCGTGCTGATGGACTATGGCACCGGCGCCTTGTTCGGAGTGCCGGCGCATGACGCGCGCGATTTCGAATTCGCGACCAAATATGGCCTGCCCATCCGGCGCGTGGTCGCGGCCAGCGCCGAGGATTGCAACGCGCCCGTGGTCGAAGCCGAGACGGGCTCCGGAATAGCCGTAAATTCTGATTTTCTCGACGGTCTCGACAGCGCGACCGCCGCTGGCGAAGTGATCAAGCGCGCCGAAACCGCGGGTTGGGGCAGGGGCAAGACTCAGTACCGGCTGCGCGACTGGGGCGTGTCGCGCCAGCGTTATTGGGGAACGCCGATCCCGGTAATCCACTGCGCGCAATGCGGCCCGGTCGGGGTTCCGCGCGACCAATTGCCGGTGGTCCTGCCCGAGGACGTCGAATTCGACGTGCCCGGCAATCCGCTCGACCGGCATAAGGCCTGGGGTAAGGTGGATTGCCCCAAATGCGGTGCGGCGGCGCGGCGTGAGACCGACACGCTCGATACGTTCGTCAATTCCTCCTGGTATTTCATCCGCTTCGCCAGCCAGCCGCGTGATCAGCCATTCGACCGCGCCGAGGCCGAGGCCTGGCTTCCCGTCGCGCAATATATCGGCGGGGTCGAGCATGCGATCCTTCACCTGCTCTACGCGCGCTTCTGGACCCGCGCGCTCGAGCGGACCGGCAAGCTTTCAATCGCCGAGCCGTTCAAGGGGTTGTTCACCCAAGGGATGGTCACTCACGAGACCTACCAGAGCATGGACGGGCGGTGGCTGTCGCCCGACGAGATCGAGCTTGGCGAAGGCGGGGCGGTCGTCGAGCGGTCGACCGGTGGCGGGGTAAGCCGTGGCCGGATCGAGAAGATGTCCAAGTCGAAGAAGAATGTGATCGACCCTGAACCGATCCTCGATCGTTACGGCGCCGACGCGGTGCGCTGGTTCATGCTGTCCGATTCGCCTCCCGAGCGCGACCTTTTGTGGTCGATCGGTGGGATTGAGGGTGCGGCACGCTTTGTCCAGCGGGTGTGGCGGCTGGCGATGCTGCCCACCGGCGCGGTTGGCGAGGATTTACCGCTTCAGCGCAGGCTCCATCGAACGATCGCCGCGGTGGGCGAGGCGATCGAGGGACTGCAATTCAACAAAGCGGTTGCGGCACTGTACGAACTGACCAGCGCGATCGAGAAGGCCGCGCCCTCGGCGGCCCGCGACGAAGCAGTCCGGACGCTGTTACTGCTCGCGGCGCCGATGGTGCCCCACCTCGCCGAACAGGCGTGGAGCAGGCGCGGTGAGCCGGGGATGATCGCCGACGCGGGCTGGCCCGTCCATGACCACGCCCTTCTGGTCGACGATGAGGTGACCATCGCGGTACAGGTCAACGGCAAGCTGCGCGATACGCTGACCGCTCCGCGCGGGCTTGGCCGCGACGAGGCCGAAGCGCTCGCCCTGGCCTTGCCCAAGGTGAGGTCACAGCTTGGCGAGCAACCCCCGCGAAAGGTGATTGTGGTTCCCGACCGGCTGGTCAATATCGTCGCATGACCCGCGCGGCCGCTCTTGCCTTGATGCTGCTCTTCGCTCTGTCGGGGTGCGGGCTTCGGCCGATTTATGCGGGCGGTGCAAGCGGGCCGGTGGCGACGTCACTGACCAATGTCACGGTGGGGCTGATCCCCGAGCGCGGCGGTTGGCTGGTGCGCGCTGCGCTGGTCGACCGTCTTGGCGGAGAGCATCCCGGCGCGAGCCATCGGCTGGAGGTCAAGCTCGACGATGCGATCACCGGTTTCGGCATTCGCGGCGATCGCTCGATCACTCGCGAGCGCCGAACGCTGCGCGCACGCTACCGGCTGGTTGAGGTCGCGACCGGACAGGTTGTGCTCGACGCGACCGCGGGGTCGGATGCGGGCATCGATGTGGTCTCCTCGCCCTACGCGACGGTAGCGGCGGAGCAGACCGCGCTCGAACGCCTCGCAATGCAGATCGCCGATCAGATGGTGGCGCGGCTCGCGCTCTACGCGACCAAGCGCACGATCGCGAAATGAAGGCCGCCAAGGCTGGCCTCGCCAAAGCGTTGGCCCAGCCCGATCCGGCGATTCGCTTTTATCTTTTCTACGGACCTGACGAATCCGGATCGCGAGCGCTTGCAATGCGGCTGCTTGCGGGCCTCGGCAGTGCCGAGCGCTTCGTCGTGGTCGGAGACGCGGTCAAGTCCGATCCGGTGAGCCTGGCGGACGAGGCCGGAGCCATGGCGCTGTTGGGCGGAAAGCGTGCGATCTGGATCGAACCGGCGGGCGACGAAATCGCCGCTGGAGTTGCCGCCCTTCTCGATGCGGCGGCAACCGAGAGCGCAGTGGTCGCGCTTGCCGGTGCGTTGCGCAAGACTTCGGCGCTGGTCAAGCTGGCTGAAGCGCACCCCGGAGCACTTGCGATCTGTTCCTATGTTCCCGACGGGCGTGAGGTCGAAGCGCTGGTGCATGATTTGGCGGGTGCGGCGGGCCTGCGCCTCGCGCCGGAAATTGCCCGGAGAGTGGCGGCGGCGGGAAACAATAATCAGGCGATCATCGCGTCCGAGCTGGAAAAATTCGCGCTTTACCTCGGTGCGAGTCCGGCTCAACCGCGCGAGCTCGATCCGGACACGGTCGATCTTCTGGTTGCCGAGGCCGGGGAGGCGAACAGTTTCCAGCTTGGCGACCTGGCGCTGGCCGGCAAGCGGGACGCTTTGCTCGCTGAGCTGGAACAGCTGCCGCCGGGTGGAAGCGCGGCGATCGGCGTTGTTCGCGCTCTTCAGCGGAGGTTGCTGATGCTTGCGCCTATGCGTGCTCGGGTCGAGCGAGGGGAATCGGTTGACGCCGTCTTGACGTCAATGGGTAAGGCCTTGTTCTGGCGCGATAAAGACATGGTCAGGCGGATGCTTTCGACATGGTCGGCAGAGCGGCTGGCCAGCGCCGCAGAGCGCGTTTCGCGGCTCGAGCGCGAGCTATTCCTGAGCCGTGCGCCCGATGACGCAAATTTAGGCGAGACACTGATTACCGTCGCCCGGGCCGCTTCGCGACGCTGAGACTAGATCGGTTCGCCCGAGAGCCGCTGGCAAATTAAGTCTAGCTGGTCGAGGCTGCTGTAGTGAAGCGCGACCGTCCCACCGCTCTTGCCGTGCGCAACCTTGACCCGAAGCCCAAGCAGATCACCAAGTTGACGCTCCAGCGCCGCCAGGTCGGCGTCAACCGCGCGCGGCGAAGAACCGGCATTCGAAGAGCGCGCAGGCTTGGCATCGCGAACAATCTGCTCGACCTGCCGAACCGACAAATCCTCACTGATGATCCGGCGAGCGAACGCGACCGGATCGCTGACAGTGGCGATGGCGCGTGCGTGCCCCATACTGATATCGCCTCGCAAGAGCATTTCTCGCACTTGCTCGGGAAGTTCTAGTAGTCTCAATAGGTTAGTCACGTGACTCCGCGACTTTCCCACGAGCTGGGCGACATCTTCCTGGCTATGGGCAAAGCGGCTGATCAATTGATGATAGCCCTCCGCCTCTTCGATCGCGCTAAGATCGGTGCGCTGAACGTTTTCGATCAGCGCAACTTCGGCGGTCGCCGAGTCGTCAAGATCGCGGATGATCGCCGGAATCTGGTGGAGCTGAGCACGTTGGGCCGCGCGCCAGCGGCGCTCGCCGGCAATGATTTCATAGCCATCGCCCGAAGGGCGCAAGAGGATCGGCTGGAGAATGCCTTTTTCAGCGATCGAACGGGCTAACTCGTCGAGCGCCTCAGTGTCGAAATGGCGCCGCGGCTGGTTCGGGTGCGGGCGAATTTTGGCGACGTCGACTTCGCGAACGCCAAGCCGACTTTCACCCTGATCATCCGGGCGCGGCGCGCGGATTGCCTCATCGAGAAGCGATGACAGTCCCCGGCCGAGACCGACCGCCTTCTTCATGCGGCCTCCGCGGTGCGCGGCTGCGGCAGGCGACCGATGATTTCCTTGGCGAGCCGGATATAGGCCTCTGAACCGGGGCATTTATGGTCATAAATCAACGCCGGCAGTCCGTGGCTGGGGGCTTCGCTAAGGCGCACGTTGCGAGGTACCGCGGTTTCGAACACCGCCTTGCCGAGGCACGCGCGGACATCTTCGGCCACTTGCTGCGACAAATTGTTGCGGCGGTCGAACATCGTAAGCGCCACTCCAAGAATTGCCAAGGTAGGGTTGAAAGTAACCCGAATTCGCTCAACCGTCTGAAGCAATTGGCTGAGGCCCTCGAGGGCGAAAAATTCGCACTGTAGCGGAACCAGCAATTGCTGCGCTGCGACCAGCGCGTTGACGGTCAGCAGCCCGAGCGATGGCGGGCAGTCCATCATGACGATGTCCCACCGACCCGTTGGCGCTTCGGCAAACGCCTGGGCGAGCCGGTGCGTGCGGTCAGGAAGCCCGACCATTTCAACTTCGGCACCCGACAAGTCCACCGTCGCGGGAAGCAGATCGAGCCGAGGAACCCGAGTGGCGACCACGGCCTCCTCGATCCCTCGCTCGCCGAGCAGCACATCATAGCTCGAAAAAGTGCGCATCGCCTGGCTGACACCGACACCAGTCGAGGCATTGCCTTGGGGGTCGAGATCGACGAGCAACACCCGCCATCCAATTGCGGCGAGGGCAGTGGCGAGATTGATCGCGGTCGTGGTTTTGCCCACCCCGCCTTTCTGATTGGCAATCGCAACCAGGATCATGCCTTGCCTCTCCGTTTCACCCGTTCGGCCACCACGATCATCGCATCTTCGCTCGTCTGGCTTGGTATCAGCCGAAAGTCACCCTGCCACGACTGCCGCGCGGCTTCCAGTTCCTTCTTTGCGCTTCGCCCCTTTGGCAGGATCCAGCATGTCCGCGAATGAGCCAGATGCTCACTCATCTCGAACAATTTGCCAAGCTCAGCGACCGCTCTCGCGGTTATGACATCAAATTTCCCTTCGACACGCTCTGCCTTGGCCTCGCAGACGACGACGTGGCGAAGTTCCAGCTCGGCGGCGGCGTGGCGCAAGAACTCGGCGCGGAGGCGGCGCGGCTCGATCAGAGTGGTCGGAGCGTCCGTAACGATCGCAACGACCATCCCAGGCAGTCCTGCGCCAGACCCAATGTCGCACCACGTGGAACCAGCTGTGCCGAGTGACACGAGTTGAAGCGCGTCGGCAATGTGCCGAGTTCGAAATTGGGATAAACTCGCTGAGGAAACGAGATTTTGGGTCTCGCTTGCGTCCGCTACTAACTGTTGGAACTGAGCGAGCTTGTGTTCGGTTTCACGTGAAACATCGGGGCCGGTCATGCCGCATTGGCGAGCAGTGCAAAGTGCACGGCAGTAAGTGCCGCCGGGGTAATCCCCCGAATTCGCGAAGCTTCATCAAGATTTGCTGGGCGGGCAGCATTGAGGCGCTCGCGCATCTCCGTGGAAAGCCCGCAAACTGCGTCAAAATTAAATGAAGGAGCGATGATCGTCATTTTGTCCCGCGTTCGCGCTTTGGCTTCGCTTTGCTGGCGCTCGACATAGGGCGCGTAAATCGCATCGTCGATTGCTTCGAGCATTGCTGCATTCCCGTAGAACCGCGCGCGTTGGCCCTCGGCCACATTGGCGCGGGTTAGCCAGTCTCGGCGCGGGCGGCGCTGATCATCCTCGATTTCCATTTCCGCCGCACCTACGGTTTCGTCGAGAAAGGTTTGAGCAGCCTCTACCTCATTTAGCCTTTGCGCAACGCGGCGGGCCTGCGTTTGGTCAAGCAGGTCGAGTGACAAGGCAGTCGGGCCAAGCCGTGAGGCACTATTATCCGCCCTTAGGTAAAGCCGGTGTTCTGAACGGGCAGTAAGCATTCGGTAAGGCTCGCTCACGCCTTGAATGGTAAGGTCGTCAATCATGACGCCAATATAGCTTTGCGAGCGATCGAGAATGAGTGGCTCAAGCGCGAGGGCGGCGGCTGCGGCGTTCGCGCCCGCAACCAAGCCCTGCGCGGCCGCTTCCTCATAGCCAGTGGTGCCGTTGATTTGACCAGCCAGAAACAGTCCGGCGATGCCGCGATGCCCCAGAGTCGAGCCAAGTTGTTGCGGGTCGGCGAATCGATACTCGACGGCATATCCTGGCTGGACGATTTCCGCGCGTTCGAGCCCGTCGATCGAACTGATCAATTTCTCTTGGGTCTCCAGCGACAATGACGTCGAAATGCCATTGGGATAGACAATTGCCGTGTCCAGACCCTCCGGCTCGAGGAAAATTTGGTGCCCTTCGCGATCCGCAAATCGAACCACCTTGTCTTCGATCGACGGGCAGTAGCGCGGGCCATTGCCGGCAATCGCGCCAGAGAAAATCGGAGACTGGTCAAGTCCTGAGCGAATATGATCGTGGGTTCGCGGATTGGTCCGGGTAATCGCGCAGGCCAGTTGTGGAAGAGACTGCGGTGGAGCCTCAAGCGACAATGACCAGGCATCACGATCGCTCGGCTGCGGCGCGCAACGTGCCCAATCGATCGTCCGCCCGTCGAGGCGTGGCGGCGTTCCTGTCTTGAGCGCGCCTTCGCCCAGGCCGAGCTCGGTGAATTGATGGGCAAGCGTAGTCGCGCTCCTTCCACCAACTCGACCGCCTTTCCATCGATCGGTCCCGCGATACAGGGTCGCACCAAGGAAGGTGCCAGTCGCAACCACAACAGCACGCGCCGTGATTTCGGTGCCGTCTTCGAACAATGCTCCACATAACTGCCCATTCGAAACAATGAGCTTTTCGGCCGATCCTTCGATCAGTTCGACGTCATGTTCAGCAAGCAGGGATGAGACCGCATATTTGAAGCGAACGCGGTCAGCCTGGACACGGGGACCGCGCACCGCGCTTCCCTTGCTGGCATTGAGCATTCGACGATGGATCGCAGCACGGTCGCCTGCGCGCGCCATGATTCCGCCAAGTGCATCGATCTCGCGAACCAGATGACCTTTGCCCACCCCTCCTATCGAGGGGTTGCACGACATCGTGCCGACGTCCTCGCGGCAAAACGTGGCGAGCGCCACGTGAGCGCCTCGGCGAGCTGCAGCGCAAGCCGCTTCGACACCGGCATGACCGGCACCAATGACCAAAACATCGAACATGGTTCGTCTTAGGTCGCAGCGCCCAAGACGTCAAAATCCGATTGTTTCACGTGAAACAAGTCACTTCCCAAGACAAAATCTCGAGAACAAAGCGTCAAGCAGTGCCTCGACGCCCCAGAGCCCAGAGATCATATCGAGAGCGTAACGAGAAGCGCGAAGTTCTTCGGCGGCAAACAGGAGGTCTTTTTCCGTCGACGCACGGAGCAGAGCGTCCCGGCAGTCGGCCAATAGGGTTGCCTCCCGCGCGTTGAGCGCGAGTTGCGCTTCACCCGGAACCAAGCCGGTGGCGCTCACCGCGATCACGGTCTTAAGCTTGGAAATATTTTCTCCGGTGAGCGACGAGACGGTCAGGCCCGCCCCTTCAGCTCCCAGGTCGGACTTTGTGGTTACATTCACCAACCGGGAATGCGCGGGGGGTGCCCCGGGCCCAAGCCAGATCAAGACGTCGGCCTCCACGGCCTCACGCTGCGCGAGCTCTACACCAATACCCTCGACCGGATCGTCGGTATCACGCAGGCCCGCCGTATCGACCAGCACAACCGCAACTCCGTCGATCGCAAGCGCGGCTTCGATCCGGTCGCGGGTTGTTCCAGCGATGGGAGTGACGATCGCCCGATCCTGCCCGGCGATCGCATTGAACAGGCTCGACTTGCCGCTGTTGGGCGCGCCCGCAATCACCACGCGCACGCCGTCGCGAAGCTTCTCGACCCGCGGCGCTTCAAGCAATTCGCTCATTTCCCGAGCAAGTTGGAGGAGAGGCAGGCTTAAGTCAGTGTCGGCACCGTCCTCCTCGTCCGAATAGTCGATCGCGACCTCAAGCTGTGCCGACTGGGCAAGCACCGCCTCACGCCATGTTTCGATCTGGGCGCGCAGAACCCCCTGCGAACGCGCCAGTGCCGACTTGCGCTGCGCCTCGGTCTCGGCCTCGAGCAACTCGGCAAGGCCCTCGGCCTGGGTCAGGTCGATCTTGCCATTGGCGAGCGCACGACGGGTAAATTCGCCCGGCTCGGCCTCGCGAAGATGGTCAAGCGAGGTCAGCGCCGCAATCACTGCCGCCACGACAGCTTTACCGCCATGACATTGATATTCCACGACATCTTCGCCGGTCGAGGTCTCGGGCGCTGGAAAGGCGAGGACGATCGCACGATCGATCAGCGATCCGTCTCGGGGATCGCGAAGCGTTTTAAGGTGCGCGGTACGGTCGGCCGTCAGCCCTCCGGTTAAGCGCTCCGCCGCCGCAAGAGCGGCAGGACCGCTGGTGCGGATGATTGCGATGGCGGCTGGCAGTCGGCCGCTCGACAAAGCGACGATCGTGTCCGCGACCGCCGCGGCGGACATCAGGCGACCAGCGGCGCGATGTCGTGCCAGCCCTCCCAGACCATCTTGCCCGCGACATAGAGGATGACGAGCAGTCCGACATAAGCGATCCAGCGGTAGCGCTCGATATATTTGGCAATGACGTTCGCAGCGATGCCCATCAGCGCGACCGCAAAGATCAAACCGACGATCATGATTCCCGGATGTTCGCGCGCAGCGCCGGCGACCGCGAGGACATTGTCGAGGCTCATCGAGACATCGGCGATCGCGACTGCCCATGCGGCGGCTGCAAAGCTCTTGGCCGGGCGCAGGCCCGACGATTCATCGCCGCTGACTTCTGGCGATCCGGCAGACTGGCCGCTGTGATGAAGCTCACGCCACATCTTCCACGCCACCCACAGCAACAGCAGGCCACCGGCCAGGATCAGCCCGACGACCTGAAGCAATTGCGTAACGATCAGCGCAAAGAATATCCGAAGCACCAGTGCGGCGATGACGCCGATCAAAATGACCTTCTTGCGCTGTTCCGCTGGAAGCCCGGCGGCAAGCGCACCGACGACAATCGCATTGTCGCCGGCAAGGACGAGGTCGATCATCAACACCTGGATGAAGGCAGCGAACGCCGCCGGCTCCCCGATATTGGCGAAATCGTGGAGGATCGCGGTCCACATGTCCGCCGGAGAGCCAAGCCCGCCGGCGGCTGCAGCAGCGGTCGACATCATCACTTCAAACATGGTCGCGCATTTCCCCGATTTTCGTCCGCGTCATTGAACGGCAGTGCGCCCTACTGGTTCATCGAAGCGAAGAAATCCTCGTTCGACTTGGCGTCCTTCATCTTGTCGAGCAGGAATTGCATCGCGTCGATCGTGCCCATCTGCATCAGGATTCGGCGAAGCACCCACATCTTCGACAGGGTCGCGGGATCGACCAACAATTCTTCCTTGCGCGTGCCCGACTTGCCGACGTCAAGGCTCGGGAAGATGCGCTTGTCGGACACCTTGCGGTCGAGCACGATTTCGGAGTTTCCAGTGCCCTTGAACTCTTCGAAAATGACTTCGTCCATCTTCGATCCGGTATCGATCAGCGCGGTGGCGATGATCGAGAGGGAGCCGCCCTCCTCGATGTTCCGGGCCGCACCGAAAAAGCGCTTGGGACGCTGCAAGGCATTGGCGTCGACGCCGCCCGTAAGCACCTTACCCGACGACGGCACCACCGTATTGTAGGCGCGGCCAAGGCGGGTGATCGAGTCGAGGAGGATCACGACATCCTTCTTGTGCTCGACGAGGCGTTTGGCCTTTTCGATCACCATTTCGGCAACCTGGACGTGACGCGAGGCGGGTTCGTCGAAGGTCGAGGAAATCACCTCGCCCTTGACCGAGCGCTGCATGTCGGTGACCTCCTCGGGCCGCTCGTCGATCAACAGCACGATCAGGAACACTTCGGGGTGATTATCGGTGATCGCGCGCGCAATATTCTGGAGCAAAACGGTCTTGCCGGTGCGTGGCGGAGCAACGATCAGCGCGCGCTGTCCCTTGCCCTGTGGCGAGACGATGTCGATGACTCGAGCGCTCTTGTCCTTCTGGGTGGGATCGGCGCTGTCGAGCGTAAGCTTCGAATCGGGGTAAAGCGGCGTTAGATTGTCAAAATTGACGCGATGGCGGACCGCTTCGGGATCGTCGAAATTGATCTGGGTAATTCGGTTGAGTGCGAAATAGCGCTCGCCGTCCTTGGGGCCGCGGATTTCGCCCTCGATCGTGTCGCCAGTGCGCAGCCCGAAGCGGCGCACCAGGCTTGGAACGACGTAAATGTCATCGGGCCCGGCAAGATAATTGGCCTCCGGACTGCGCAGGAATCCGAAGCCGTCGTTGAGCACTTCGATCGTGCCCATTCCCATGATCTCGGCACCAGCCTCGGCGCGGACCTTGAGGATTGAAAACATCAGATCCTGCTTGCGCATCGTCGACGCGCCCTCGATCCCGGCTTCTTCGGCCATGGAGACGAGTTCTGCGGGCGTATTCTTCTTGAGGTCTTTGAGGTGCATGTGAAGGTCTCGACGATCGAACTGAATAAAACACGCGGCAGGACGCCACGGAGAGACGAAGGAGGTCGGCGAGGGGCCGATGAGCCGTCTTGGACAAGCGCTTAGGTCGCGCAGGGGTGCAAAGTCAATCGGCCAGAGGGACCGGATTCCCCGGCACTCCTCAGAATGGCCTGACGATAACCATCACGACGATCAGCGCGGTGAGTATTCCCGGAACTTCGTTCATCATCCGCAGCCGCCGATCCTCAAGTTCGCGGCGGCCCGCGGCGAGCTTACGGCCATAAGCGCCGACCCACCCCTGATAGCCGGTTAGCAGCACCACAAGCGCAAGCTTGGCCGAAAACCAGCCTTCCTTGAACACCCCCAGGTGAACCGCGAGCATCAGCCCAAGCGTCCAGGTGATGATCATCGCCGGAGTGAGGATGATCGTCCGCGCGCGGTCCTCACGCTCGATCCACGCGCGATCCTCGGCCGATCCGGGAGTCGTCGCCTGATGGTGAATATAATAGCGCGGAACGATGAACAGCCCGGCGATCCAGAAAATGACGAAGGTGACATGCGCCGCCTTGACCCAAAGATAGGCCGCGCCAAGAAAACCCGCATAATCCCCGAGCAAATTCACGCCCCTTTTACCTGGGTCACCAGCTGCTCGACATGCGCGATCGGAGTCGTCTGCTGGATGCCGTGCCCGAGGTTGAAGATGTGGGGGCGGCCGGCGAAGGCGTCAAGGATTGTCGCAACCGCGCTCTGCAAACGCTCACCGCCAGCAATCAGAGCGAGCGGATCGAGATTGCCCTGGACCGGCATTCCTGGAGGAAGTTCGCGCGCCGCCCAGTGCGGATCGACCGTCTCGTCGAGCCCGATCGCATCGACCCCGGTCTCGGCGGCATAGCTTCGCAACTTGCTGCCAGCTCCCTTCGGAAAACCGATGATCGGAGTGGCCGGATGGCGCGCGCGAAATTTATCGACGATGCGCGCCGTCGGAGCGATTACCCAGCGTTCGAACTCTGCCGGCGCAAGGCTTCCCGCCCAGCTGTCGAACAATTGCACCGCATCGACCCCGGCCTCGACCTGACCCGACAGATAATCGAGCGTAACCGCTTCGATGCGCTCGATGATCGCGGTGAATTTGCCCGGGTCCTGATAAGCCATTGCGCGCGTTTCGGCCTGGTCGCGGCTGCCCTGGCCGGCGACCATATAAGTGGCGACAGTCCACGGGCTCCCGGCAAAGCCCAGAAACGTTGTCTCAGGCGCCAAGGCAGCCTTGACCCTGGCAACCGTCGCCCAGATCGGCTCGAGCCGCTCCATCACCGGCTGGAGCCCGTCCAGCGAGGCTTCCGCCAGCGGCGGAGCAAGCCGCGGACCCTCGCCCGCGACAAATGTCAGTTCCTGCCCGATCGCGTGCGCAACGATGAGGATGTCGGAAAAGAGGATCGCACCGTCGAAAGCAAAGCGCCTGAGCGGCTGCAGCGTAATTTCAGCAGCGGTTTCAGGGTCATAGGCAAGGTCGAGAAACCCGCCCTTCTGCGCGCGCAACGCTCGATATTCGGGCAGATATCGCCCCGCCTGCCGCATCAGCCACAATGGCGGCGGATCGCGTCGCTCGCCGCGAAGCACTGCGAGCAAGGGCTTGCTCTGCCTTGGCGCAAGCGGATCGGGCTGGAACGAGGTCACCCTCTATTCTTCCTTATATATAATATTAGATTCAAAGGATGGAGTGATTGTAGGGGCGTTGGCAGCGGGGTTTAGGCGTGCCTTCAGCTTTTGCCAACAGGCTGCGAGTCGCTGGCGAATCGCCAGCTTTGGGCGAGTCGCCGGGTCAGGACTCCCGGGACTCACAGTCTGTGGATGACAGTTTTCCACTGTGGATACATGATCGGACGCAAAAGGTGGGCGCCGGTCGAATTTGCCGCGTTGGAGCATCCCCAGGCTTGGGCTAATCGGTACACCCGACTTTTCCACAAGGTTTCCCAGTGTCACTGATCCTTGCCTCTTCGAGCATCATCCGCACCCAATTGCTAAGCTCGGCCGGGGTCGCGCATGAAGTTCGCGCGCCGTCGGTGGACGAAGGCGCGATTAAACAGGCTCATGTCGGCGGCGGTCTTGCGTTGACCCTTGCAAAGGCCAAGGCGGAGTCGGTCGCGGGCGACTGGGTGATCGGTAGCGACAGTACGATCAGTGTCGATGGCCGACCCTACTCCAAGCCGAGCGACCGCGCCGAAGCGGCCGAACATCTCGCCGCTTTCTCAGGGCGGACGCTGGTTCTGGAAAGCGCGGTCGCGCTTGCGCAAGGCGGCCGCTGCGAGTGGAGTCATTCGGACACCGCCACGCTCGACGTCCGCGACCTTTCTTCCAGCTTCATCGACTCCTACCTCGACACCGAATGGCCCGAGGTCGCCTATTGCGTGGGAGTGTTTCGGATCGAGGGGCGCGGCGTGACCCTGTTCGAGCGGATTTCGGGCGATCATTTCACCATCCTCGGACTGCCCTTATTGCCGCTGCTCGGAGCGCTTCGCGAGCGCGGCTTGATCGCGTCATGACAGCGCCTCCCTACGCCGAAGTGATCGGCGATCCGATCGCACAAAGCCAGTCGCCCTTGATCCACAATTTCTGGCTCGAAACCGTTGGAATGGCGGGTGACTACCGCCGCCAATTGGTGTCGCGCTCCGGCCTCCTCGATTATCTCGCCACCAGGCGCGCCGATCCCGACTGGCGCGGCGCAAACGTGACGATGCCGCTCAAGCTCGACGCGCTGAGCCTCGCCGAGGAGGCCAACGACCGCGCGGTCGCCGCGGGTGCCGCCAATCTGCTCGTCCCGCGCGACGGCAAATTATTCGCAGCCAATACCGACGTCGGCGCGATCGCGGCTTTGGTCGATCGCCAGCGCAAGGCCGGGCGCGCGGCGAACAGTGTAACCCTGCTCGGCAATGGCGGCGCGGCGCGCGCCGCGCTGGTCGCGCTCAGGCTGCTCGGGATCGATGCGGTCCGGATTCAGGCGCGAGACCTTGGCGAAGCATCCAGCCTCGCGGTCGAGTTCGGACTTGTCCTGGGGCCGGCCGCGCTGATCGCGCCGATCGACAGCGACGGGCTGATCAACGCCACTCCGCTCGGAATGGCGGGGCACGCTTGCCTCAATTGCGATGTTTCGCTCATGCCCGAAACGGGGTTTGTGTTCGACATGGTCAGCGCACCGGCCGGCACGCTGCTGATCGCTGCCGCCAAAGCGCGCGGACTGGCAGTGGTGACCGGGCTCGAAATGCTCGTCGAACAGGCCGCGTCGAGCTTCAAGCTGATCTTCGGAATCGACGCGCCACGCGACCGCGATGAGGATTTGTGGCACAAGCTGAAGCCATGAAGACGCTCGCGCTGACCGGATCGATCGGAATGGGCAAATCGACCGTCGCGGCGATGTTCGCCGAGGCGGGAATTCCGCTGTTCGACGCCGATGCCGAGGTGCGAAAGCTTCAGGGACCCGGCGGGCGGCTGGTCGCGGGAATCGAAGCGCGCTTTCCGGGATCGACCCGCGACGGTGCGGTCGATCGCGACGCGCTTGGTGCCCTGGTTCTCGGCGACAAAAGCGAACTCGCGGCGCTCGAAGCGATGGTCCACCCCGCGGTCCACCATGAGCGCACCCGTTTCATCGTCGAGCATGGCGATGCCCCGGCCTTATTGTTCGACATCCCCTTATTGTTCGAAACCGGCGGCGAGACGGTGTTCGATCACATCATCGTCGTATCCTCGCCACCCGAACTTCAGCGTGAGCGCGTGCTTGCCCGCCCCGGAATGACCGACGCCAAGCTCGACTTGATCCTCACCCGGCAATTGCCCGATGCGCTCAAGCGCGAGCGCGCCGATTTCATCATCGATACTTCGGGCAGCCTCGAGGCGACCCGCGCCCAGGTGGCAAAGATCCTCGCTTGTCTTGGCCTCGCCACGAGTGTCTAAGCAGGCCATGCGCGAAATCGTCTTCGACACCGAAACCACGGGCCTTAGCCCCGCGGGCGGCGACCGCATGGTGGAGATCGGCTGCATCGAGATGATCGGCCGGGTCGAGACCGGGCGCCATTACCATTGCTATTTCAACCCCGGACGCGCGATGCCGAGCGATGCCGAGGCTGTCCACGGACTTGGCGACACCTTTCTGTCCGACAAGCCGAGCTTCGCCGAAAAGGTCGATGAATTGCTCGAGTTTATCGGCGATTCGCCGCTCGTCGCGCATAATGCCGGGTTTGATTTCGGCTTTCTCAACCATGAGCTCAACAATTGCGGACGCCCACCGGTGTGCATGACGCGGATGGTCGACACACTCGGCCTGGCGCGAACGCGTCATCCGGGCGCCAAGCACAGCCTCGATGCCCTGTGCACCCGCTTCGGGGTCGATCGCTCGGCGCGGGTCCGGCATGGCGCCCTCCTCGACGCCCAATTGCTGGCGCAGGTTTATATCGAGCTCACCGGCGGTCGTCAGATCGGGCTTGGCCTCCTCACCGAGGACGAACTTGCACCGGCCGCATCGTCGCTCGCCGCGCCGATTATCCGCCCGCTGCGCGCGCCGCGCCCGCACTTCGCAAGCAATGCCGAACTCGACCGCCACCGTTCATTCATCGCGCGGATCGTCCGGCCCTTGTGGCAACGCTTTGCCGCTCCCACTTCGGAACGCGGCGCCGCCTGAGGCATTGCGACCGGCGTAAACATTACAGGACAAGGAACAAGATATGGAAATCAGGGTCGCGGGCCATCAAGTTGACACCGGCAAGGCATTGCGAACCCATGTTTCCGACCGAATGAGCGGCATGGCCGACAAATATTTCGCGCGCGCAGTGGCCGCCAACGTCACTTTCGGGCGCGGGCCGCACGAACATTTCACCTGCGACATCGTTGCCCCGGTCGCGCAGGGCGTGGTGTTGAAAGCGAGCAACCGCGCCGACGACGCCCACCTTGCCTTCGATGGCGCCGCAGTGAAAATTGAGCGCCAGCTCAAACGCTACATGAGCCGCCTGCGCGAACGGCGCGGCGGGTCCGAAATCCCCGACAATGCCTCCTATACGGTCTTCGCAAGCCCCGACGTCGAGGAGACTCCCCCCGAAGCGCCGGCTATCGTTGCCGAAACGCGGGTGGACATTCCCGAAGCGAGTGTGTCCGACGCGGTGATGATGCTCGACCTGCGCAACACCAATGCGTTGATGTTTCGCAATTCGGGCAGCGGGGTGTTAAACATGGTGTATCGCCGTGAGGACGGAACGATCGGCTGGGTCGAGCCGACCGGCAAATGATCCTTATTTCCGACCGCGGATCACCCGTGCATCCTGTAAAAGAGTAGCTGGCGATGATCCTTTCGCAATTTCTCGACTTTGACGCGATCCGCACCGATTTGGCGGCAAGCAGCAAGCGCCATCTGCTCAGTCAGCTTGCGCAGATGGCGGGCAGCAGGCTTGCGCTCGATCCCGCACTGATCGCCGATTCGATCGCCGAGCGCGAGCGCCTCGGCTCGACCGGCTTTGGCGGCGGAGTCGCGATTCCGCACGGCAAGCTCGAAGTGCTCGACCGGGTCTATGCGCTGGTCGTCCGGCTCTCCAATCCGGTCGATTATAAGGCGATCGACGGTGCGCGGGTCGATCTTGTCTTCCTGCTGCTATCGCCGCCCGGCGCCGGCGCCGAACATCTGAAAGCGCTCGCCGCTGTCAGCCGGCTGGTGCGCCACGCACCGACGGTCGAGAAACTGCGTGGCGCGCGCACTCGCGATGCGCTTGCGGCGGTGCTGATCGGAGCCGAGGAGCGCGATGCCGCCTGATACCGCCAGCGGGCTCGACGCTCATTTGCGTGCACTCGAATCGCTATACGCTTCGGCACCGATCAACCAATCGTTCGAATCGCGGCTTCATCTGCCCGAGGCGGGACGGAGCGAGATTGATTTCACTGTCGCCGAACCCGCTTTCCACGCAGCGGGCGCCGCGCATGGAACGCTGTATTTCAAGATGCTCGACGACGCCGCTTTCTATGCGGCCAACGCGCTGGTCAGCGACCGTTTCCTGCTGACCACCGCGTTCAATCTCCATTTCACCAAGGCGATGAAGGCGGGCGCGGCGCGCGCCGAAGGGCGGTGGATTTCGGGCCGCCGCCGGGTGTTCGTCGCCGAGGCGCGGATCGTCGATTCGTCAGGGGAGGAATGCGCGCGCGGAACCGGCACCTTCCTTCGCTCGCACATCGCCTTGTCGGGACTCGACGGCTACCGCCAGCCGTGAGCGATGCCCGCTTGCCAGCGCACCTCGAGGCGTCGAGCCTGTTGCGCCGCGCCGAATCCTCAGGCGGCTTTGGGACCGTCCTCGCTAAAGGCGATCGCGATCGCGGCGCGCTGATCCTGTTCATCGCCGAAAGCGGGGCGCATTTCGCCTGCCTCGAACGCGCGCTCGATTCCAGTGGAGATTATCGCTGGCGGCGAGTCGGACCTGCCAGTGGAGCACCGGCTGCGGAGGTGTCCGAGTGGCGGACCAAGCGCCGTTCATTCGACGCTGATTCATGGTTAATTGAACTGGACATCCCGCAACCGGAACGATTCATCGCTGAAACGATCTCAATTGGTTGACCGGGCGGAACCAATCGGAAAAAGCGGTGACAGACAGAGCGGGGGGCACTTTTCGGGGCAATCAGGCCGGAAGAGTGCCACGCAGTCGGGGGATCATTCCGGAACGACCATTGCGACCGCGCAGGGGCTCATCCGTGGACCGGTTCACCGCATGATTTGGTTTTTCAATGGTGCATCCGTTTCGTTCCGCGCTCCTGATCATCGCGGCGCTCAGCGCGGCAACGGTCGCTCCGGCTCAGGTTGGCCAAGTGGCCATGACTCCCGAGCCGATCCTTGCCACCGGAACGAATAAGCTGCCCTTGATGGTCGTACCGGCCGTCCTCACCGTGAATCCTGAACTTCCCGCCGCCCAGGACCCACTCGCGCCGATCGATGTTCCGGCGCAGCCCGACGAACCCGAAGTCGCAACCCCGACCGGCGATCTCGAATCGATGGTTTCGGCGCTCCGCTCAACCAAGCCCGGAAGCAGCGAGCTCGAATGCCTCGCCGGTGCGATCTACTTCGAATCCAAGAGCGAATCGCTCAAAGGTCAGCTCGCGGTCGGCCATGTCGTCGCCAACCGCGCTTCCTCGGGCCGCTTCCCGTCGAGCTATTGCGGAGTGGTCTACCAGCGCAGCCAGTTCAGCTTCGTTCGTGGACGCTCGATGCCGCCGATTGCCCGCAATGGAATGCAGTGGAAGAATGCGGTCGCAATCGCCCACATCGTCGACCGTAAGCTGCAGCCGACCCCGGTGGCCAAGTCCTTGTTCTTCCATGCGCGCCGGGTATCGCCGGGCTGGCGCTTGACCCGTGTTGCGACGCTCGGCAATCACGTCTTCTACCGCTAATCGACCCGGTCGCCGCGACCCCCTTTTGTTCTAGCCCGAACATGGTAGGCCAGCTTATGGCCGCAACCCCGATTCCCGACTGCTTCGCCGACCAGCCGCCAATTGCCGGCGAGGTCGCGCGGGGAGTCACGCGGTTGTTCTGCAGACAGGATCTGTTCGCGATTTGCGAAGTACCGCTTCCCAATGGGCGCCGCGCCGACATGATGGCGATCGATCCCAAGGGCCAGCTTACCATCGTCGAGATCAAGGTCAGCCGTGCCGACCTGGTCGGAGACGGCAAATGGACCGATTATCTCGATTATTGCGACCGTTTTTACTGGGCGGTGCCATCGCACCTCGCGGCCATCCTCGACGATCCGCGATTCCTGCCCGGCGAGGCGGGATTACTCGTCGCGGACCGCTACGACGCTGCGGTCTGGCGCGAAGCCGTCCACCGTCCGCTCGCGCCCGCGCGCCGCAAGGCCGAGCTCTTGCGCTTCGCTCGCCGCGCTGCGCGCCGGCTTTCGGCACAAATCGATCCTACTTTGGGCTTCGGAAACTAACTTCGGGTAGGGCCCATCGCAGGCTTTTTGCGTTTGATCGTCTCGATCATTTTCAGCAGATCGCGATTGCGATTGTCCCGGCGGGCATAATCGCGCGCGCTATACCCCGCCGCGAAATCGGTCTTGTCGGGGTTCGCACCCGCCTCGAGCAGTCGGCGGACAATGGTCGGGTGGCGGCCCTGGACCGCGACGATGAGCGGCGTCTCACCCTGCTTGTTGGCGAGGTCGATCGTCGCGCGGGAAGAAATCATCAGATCGACCCCCTCGTTAAAGCCGTTACGGGCGGCGATGATCAACGGGGTGTCGCCGCGCTTGTCGGCGAGGTCGGGTGTCGCGCCCTTGCTTAAGAGGAAGCCGACATAGGTGCGGCTGCGCTTGGCCATCGCGACGGTTAGCGGCGTATCACCACTGTAGCCGCGATAATTGACGACGCCGCCGCCCTGCTTGGCTTCGATCGCGGTCGCCTTACTGCCGTTCTGATCACGAATCGCATTAAGGAATGCTTCGGCATCCGAACCGGCGAATTGAGCGGCTGCGCCCGCCGCCAATATTGCCGCTAAGCCCGCAGCAAGCGCCAATTTCGCTGCCCGATTGATTGCCCGCTTCATCGCACTTCCCCAAATTGCCTTGATTGCGCCGCCATGCCCCACCAATGCTGGCCGGGCAATGAATGACGCGACCGCCTTCTGGGAAAAACCCCTGACCCAACTCGACCGTGGGGAGTGGGAAGCGCTGTGCGACGGCTGCGGGCGCTGTTGCCTGCACAAGCTCGAAGACGAGGATAGCGGGCAGCTTTACCCGACCAATGTCGCCTGCAAATTGCTCGACCGGCGGGTCGGCCGATGCACCAATTACCCTGATCGTAAACGCCTCGTGTCCGATTGCGTAAAACTTGACCGCGACAGACTCGACGAACTCGAATGGCTCCCCTCGACCTGCGCCTACCGCCTGCGACATGAAGGGCGGCCGTTGCCCGACTGGCATTATCTTGTCTCGGGCAGCCGCGAGACAGTTCACGATTCGGGCCAGTCGACGCGCGGCTGGACGATCTCCGAAGTCGATGCCGGCGAGCTCGAATTTCACCTTGTCGACCGCGACCTGTGAACCGCTAAGTCTCCCCGGCCTGCCGTGGCCGGTCGAGCTTCACGCCCATCCGCGCGCACGCCATCTACGACTGCGGATCGACGAAGCGCGCGGGCTGCTCCGGCTGACTGTTCCGCGCCGCGTCAGCCGCCGCGCCGCGCTCGATTGGGTCGGCGGCCAGTCCGAATGGGTCGCGGACCAGCTTGCGAAGCTGGAACCCGCCGAGCGGTTCGAACCCGGGGCGGAAATTCCGTTCGACGGAGACACGATTCGGATCGAATGGCGGGAAGATGCTCCGCGCTCACCACGCTTGAGCGATCGGACCCTCGTCTGCGGTGGCCCGCCGGAGCGTTTTCCCGCCCGAATCGACCGCTGGCTCCGCTCGGAGGCGCGGCGGCGGTTGCAGGAAGAGACCTCCCGGCTCGCCGAGGACGCCGGGATCGCCGACGGACCGGTCAGCGTCGGTGATGCCGGCACCCGTTGGGGAAGCTGCTCGGCGACGGGCGCGATCCGCTACAATTGGCGGCTGATCCTTGCTCCTGCTGCCGTCCGCGGCTTCGTCGTCGCTCACGAAGTCGCTCACCGAGTCCACCATAATCACGGCGCCGCCTTCCACGCGCTCGAACGGAAACTCTACGGGGGCGATGTTGCCGCGGCGCGCTTAGAATTGCGGCGGATCGGGGCGCGGCTCCAGCGGGTCGGGCGGGGGTAAGCGCGGCTGCGGACGCGGTGCCGGCGGTGGTGCCGGGGGCGGAGAAGCCGGTGGTGCCCTGCCGAGCACCTCATCGAGCCATTGCTGATCGGGCTCACCGGCATCGGCTGGCGGCGGGCTTGCCGGATCGGTGGGGGCGCTGCCGCCGATCGGATTGCCGTCGGCATCGACCAGGGACGGCTCGTCCATCGCACTTCCCCACACTTCCTCATCGGGTTCGAGCTGCCAGTCGGGTATCGGCACTTCGAGCTGGAAATTCTCCACCGGTCGACGCGCGACCGCGACCCGCATGAAATCGCTGAACGCGCGCGCCGGGGCGGTTCCGCCCTGAAGCCCGCCGATCGGCTTGGCATCATCGCGCCCCATCCACACACCGGCGGTGAGGCCACTCGAAAAGCCGATGAACCAGCCGTCCTTGTTCGAACTTGTGGTCCCGGTCTTGCCCGCGACCGGCCGCCCGATCTGCGCCGCACGCCCGGTTCCGGACAGCACCGCGGTCTGAAGCAAATCGGTCATCTCGGCGGCGACATAGGGTGCGACCAGCACGCGCTCCTCCTGCTGGTCCTGCTGATAGAGCAGGCGCCCCTCGGCGGTGACGACCTTGCGAATGGCGTATGGAAGCGCGCCGACCCCGCGATTGGACACAGCGGCGAAGGCGCGGGTCATGTCGATCAGGCGCACCTCGCTCGTTCCAAGCACCATCGACGGATAGCGGCTGATCGTGCCGCCGATCCCGAACCGCCGCGCCATGTCGGCAATCGTCGCAAAGCCGAGCTGATCGCCGATCTTGGCGCTGATCGTGTTGATCGAGCGCGCAAATGCCTCCCGAAGCGTGACCGGCCCGGCAAAGGTGCGCGTCGAGTTGCGCGGGCTCCATCCATCGACCGTCACCGGCGAATCGATCAGCGTGTCGGTCGGCTTCATCCCGCTTTCGAGCGCCGCGAGATAAACGAACAATTTCCATGCCGACCCCGGCTGGCGCTCGGCCTGGGTCGCGCGATTGTAGATCGAATCGACATAATCGCGCCCGCCGATCATCGCCCGGACCGCCCCGTCGCGGTCGATCGCGACCAGCGCGCCCTGCGCCCCGCGCGGAGTGTTGGCGTTGATCGCGCGATTGGCTGCACTCTGCATTCCCGGGTCGAGCGTGGTCCACACGTCAATCGGGTCGCTCGTCTCGTCGATCAGAGTGTCGAGCTGGGGCAGCGCCCAATCGGTGAAATAGCGAACGCTGTTCTGCTTCGCCGCCGGCTGGAGGCGGATTTCGGCAGGGTTGGCGGTCGCCGCCGCGGTTCTGCTGAGGAAACCGTTCTCGATCATCGAATTGAGAACTACTCCGGCGCGGCCGCGCGCCGCTTCGACATCGGCGGTCGGCGAGTAATTGGAGGGCGCCTTGACCAGTCCGGCGATGATCGCCGCCTCGCCCAAGCTAAGCTGCTCGGCACCATGGCCGAAAAAGGTGCGGCTGGCGGCATCGATGCCATAGGCACCGCCGCCAAAATAGACCCGGTTTAGGTAGAGTTCGAGGATCTGGTTCTTGCTGAACTTGCCTTCAAGCGCGAGCGCAAGCACGCCCTCCTTGACCTTGCGCCCAAAGGTGCGGCTGTTGGTCAGGAAGATGTTGCGCGCAAGCTGCTGCGTGATGGTCGATCCGCCCTGGCGCCACGACCCGCTTTGTATCCGCACCTTGATCGACCGCGCCATTCCGATCGGGTCCACCCCTGGATGCATTCGGAATCGCCGGTCCTCGACCGCGATCATCGCCGATCGCATCGTCCCGGGAATTTCCTCATAGCTCACCCAGCGCCCGAAACTCGGCCCGAGCGAGACCAGCAGGGTTCCATCGGCGGCGCGGACGCGGACCATCTGGCCAAGGTCGCTGCGCCGGCTGAGCTGGCGATAGTCGGGAAGCGAGGCCATCGCGACCGCGACTGCGATCGCAAGTGCGAGCAGGCAGACGCCGGCGATCGCCAGCCCCCAGCGGATTATCGAACCGATCAAGCCGCGCGGCCTGGATTGCGGGGAGGGGTTCGCCATTCGCGGACCATGTCTATTGGCTCGCTTCGCCCGCGACAAGCACGCTAATCGCGTTCGTCGCCATCGATCCGCTCGTCGAAACCGAGCGAGGCGGAATTGATGCAATAGCGCAACCCCTCCGGCCCTGGCCCATCGGGGAAGACATGGCCAAGATGGCCTTCGCATTTGGCGCAGCGCACTTCGATGCGCTCCATGCCGTGACTTCGGTCGCTGATTTCCTCAACCGCTTCGGTTTCCACCGGAGCGGTAAAGCTCGGCCAGCCCGATCGGCTGTCATATTTGGATTGGCTCTCGAACAAAGCCGCTCCGCAACCGGCGCAGACGTACATTCCCGCCTGTTTGTTATCGAGCAATTCTCCGCTTCCCGCAGGCTCGGTCCCGCCTTGGCGCAGCACGCGATATTGCTCGGGATTGAGTTTCTGGCGCCATTGCTCGTCGCTGCGATCGGTCATCCTTATCTCCGTATTGGCAAGTGAAACCACCGTTAACCCTGTTTAAATGCCTGACCAATAGTCTGCGCGCCATGTCGGTCCGTCGCCTGTTCCCAATGCTGCTCATGGTGCTTGCCATTCCTGGCGCTTTAAATGCGCAACAAGGCAGTTCGGCGCCGTGCCGCTTGTGCGGCCCCGAGGGTGTTGCCGCTGAAACTCTCCGCCAAACCACGCCGCTCCGGCTTGAAGTTCAGACCCGGCTCGAGTTCGACAAAATCGTATTTGGCGGAATTGGCGATGCGCAGGTCGCACTCTCGCCAAGTGGCACTGCGACGATGTCGGGCGCGACCGCCGCCACTGGCGCGCGCGCAATGCCCGGAAGCGTGCTCATCCGCGGCGAGCCCGGACGCATGGTGAGGATCGACCTGCCGCGACAGGTTCAGCTGTTGGGCGAGGGAAACGCAGCGATCCGCATCGAACGACTGGTCACCGACTTGCCCGATTTCCCGCGAATCGGCGATGACGGGATGCTGTCGTTCCGATTCGGAGGCGATTTGCGGATCAGCGGCGACAGCGACGGCGCTTATCGCGGATCGATCGACATCATCGTCGAATATCTCTGAAATGGTCCCGGTTAACCTGTTAACAGATCGCAGAACCCCCTCCGTTTCGGCTTAAAGATAAAACACCTGATTACCTTCATGCTGAGGAAAGCCGTAAGTGGTTGCGGTTAATGAACATGACACGGGTGGCCGGCAATTCGGTCAGTCGCCACATTCACGAACCAGTGGGGATATAAGTCCATGACCAAGTTTCTGACCAAGGCGGCGCTGGCCGCAACAATTGCGACCGGCCTGTTCGCCGCCCCGGCAATCGCCGCCAATAAAGAGACCGCGCCGTTCACCGCCAAGGCAAAGATCGTTAAGCCGCTGACGCTGAAGAACACCGGCGCCCTCGACTTCGGAACGATCACCATGGGCACCACCCTGACCAGCTCGACCGTCGTTGTCGCCCGTACCGACGGTCCCGGCGCAAGTTGCGGCACCAATCTGACCTGCACCGGCACCCAGACCGCGGCGACCTTCGACGTGACCGGCGTTGCGCTGCAGGCGCTGAGCATCAAGGTAGACACCACCGTCATTGCTTTGGTTCACAGTGTCGACACGACCAAGTCGGTTTCGTTCACCGCCAACCCCGATACTTCGGTCACGCTTAGCTCGACCGGTACCGGATCGTTCGACGTCGGCGGTTCGATCACCGTGACTTCGGGTACCCTTGATGGCGACTATAGCGCCAGCATCCCCGTCACTGTCGAATATAGCTGATTGCTCACAAACCAAGTGCCTGAAGGGGTCGCCTTGATCGGCGGCCCCTTTTGCGTGGGCAGCGCCGCAACCCCTAACGCCGCGCTAACCATGATCGTCAGCGGTTCGCAAACCTTGGGTGGTTAATGCCATCCTTACCCAGTTCAAAGGTGCGCCGCGTGAACCGCTCGATTCTTCTAGTTTCTGCACTGATTGTCGCCACCGCATTCGCGACCCCGGCGACCGCAGCACAGATCAGCGCCGCAACCTCGGTCAATGTGATCAAGCCGGTCTCGCTGACCAAGCTTCAGGATCTCGATCTCGGGACGCTTGCCTTCGGCAGCTTTGCCGGCACCAGAACGATCGTGCTCAGCCGCGCCGGAACGCTGACTTGCGCCGCCGACATTGTTTGCAGTGGCGTTACGAAGACGGCGCGGTTCAATATTCAGGGCACCAACCGCCAGACCGTGCTGATCAGCTATTCCGGCGGCACCTTGTCGAATGGAGTCGATTCGATCCCATTCACGGCCGACGGCCCGCAAAGCACCACTCTGGTAAACTCGGGCTTTCCCGGCACCGACTTCGATGTCGGAGGATCGATCCAGGTCTCCCCGACTTTGGTCGGCGGAATCTATAGCGGCACGCTTACGGTCACCGCCAACTACCAGTAATTTGATCGCAGATCTGACCAAGGCCGCGGATTTTTCCGCGGCCGTTGTCATGAGCGCAACGTCCCGAATACCGGGGCGATGGTTAGGCATAAAGTAACCATTTTGGACGAAACAGTTACCTCCATTCCGGAGGATTCTGTCCATGCCCGTCTTTCGTCGTCTGCTTCCGCTATTCCTTGCCTTGCCGTTCGCTGGCCTGGCCACCGTTCCGGCAGGCGCCGGGGTCGGCGATCTGCTGGTCGCTCCGACCCGGATCATCCTCGACGGGCGGCGCGGAACGGAGATCATCCTCAACAATATTGGTGACGACGTCGCAACCTATCGCGTCTCGGTCGAGCTTCGCCGGATGAAGCCTGACGGCACGCTCGAAACGGTCACCGTGCCCAACGCCCGCGAAAGCGCCGCCGAAGCGATGATCCTCTACGCCCCGCGCAAGGTCACGCTTCCGCCCAACCAGCCGCAATCGATCCGAATCAACGCGCGTGCCCCGCAGGGCGTCGCCGACGGCGAATATCGCGTGCATCTGCTGTTTCGCGCAATCCCCGATCCCAAGCCGGTGACCGCCGCCGCGCCGACTCAGGGTGTCTCGTTCCGATTGACCCCGGTCTATGGCGTGACCATCCCGGTGATCGTCCGCCTCGGCAACCTTGCTGCAACCGCGGGGATCGCCAACGTCCGCAAAGTTATCGAGGGTGGCAAGCCTGCCATCGCCCTTGACCTCAATCGCAACGGCGACCGCTCGACCTTTGGTGAAGTCCGCGTGACTCGCGCCGGCGTCGCCGAGCCGATCGCGATTGCCGGCGGGATCGCGATGTACACCGAAATCAGCAAGCGCAGCGTGACGATCCCGATCGACGCGCGCTTCGCGGCGATGGCGTCAGGCCCGGTCAAGGTCGAATATGTCGAACGGACCCCGACCGGACTGGTCACCCTCGCCTCGACCAGCGCGACGCTTCGCTAGGGAGCTGACGGAACAGGCCGATGCGCAGCTGGCGCGACTGGATCAAGCGCGGGGCGCTTGCAGCGCTTGCCTGCGCTGGCGCAGTCACGTCCTTTGCCTCAGCACCGGTGCCTGAAAGCTTCGAGATCGACGCCGAAGCCCAGTACATGCTTGACGTCAATATCCGCCAACTCCGCCTGGGCGACGGCGTGCGCGGCTACTCCACGCCGCAGGGTTCGTGCCTCCTCCTCGGCGACATGGTCACGGTGCTCGACGTCCCGATCGCCGTCGATCTCAAGGCGCGCACTGCGACCGGCTGGGCCTTTCGCGAAGACAATATCCTCCGCATCGACCGTTCGGCGCGCACCGTGGCCTTCGGCAAGACCTCCGAAACACTCGACCCGGCGGCGATCCGCGACAGCCCCGAAGGCTGGTGCGTCGACAGCGCGGCGCTCGGCCGCTGGCTCGGCATTTCGGTCAAGGTCGCGCCCTTCGCCTCGGTGGTCACGCTCGACACCGCCGAAAAACTGCCGGTCGAGCTGTCGCGCGAACGCGAAATGCGCTCCAAGCACCTCAAGCCCGCGGCGCTCCCGCTCGAGGGCCTGCCCCAGGTCAAGCTCGCCTACCGCATGTGGCGCGCACCCGCGCTCGACTTTATCGTCAGCGCGGGCGCAACCTATGAGGCGGGAAGCGGACTCCGCGTCGATCGCCGTGCCTCGGTCCGTGCCGCCGGCGAAATCGCGCATCTATCCTATGACGCAAGCATCACCAGTGGGCAGAAGGGCGCACTCGGCGCGGTCCGAATCAAGGCGTTCCGTTCGGATCCCGAAGGCGGCCTGCTCGGGCCGCTCAACGCTACCCATTTCGCGCTTGGCGATGTCCCCGGACCGACCAGCCGGCTGATCGCGGGCGGCGCGGGTCGCGGCGCGGAAATTACCAATCGTCCCCTGTTCAATGCGGCCGCCTTCGACCGCACTCGCTTCGAAGGCGATCTTGCGCCGGGATGGGAAGCCGAACTCTATCGCAACGGACAATTGCTCGCCTTCGCCAAGGGCGGCAGCGCGGGCCGTTACCTGTTCGACGATGTTCAGCTCGATTATGGCGAGAATCGTTTCGAAATCATCACTTACGGTCCGCAGGGGCAGCAAAGATCTCGCGTCGAGACGATCAATATCGGCCAGAGCCACGTCCCTCCGGGCGATACTTATCACTGGTTGGGCGCGAATCAGCCGGGCAGCGACCTGCTCGGCTTCGTCGGCGAGAATCGGGGTCTTGACCGCGACCCGACGCTCGACCGAATCGCAATCCCCAAGGCCCAGGCGGCCATTTCGCTCGAACATGGCCTCGACAAGCGAACCTCGGTTGCTGCGCTCGCGGCGACGATGCTTGTCGGCGACGAAAAACTGACCTTCGTCGAAGGATCGGTACGACGGTCGGTCGGTCCAGTGCTGCTCGAAGTGGCAGCCGCACGCCAATTCGGAGCAGGCACAGCGCTGCGCGGTTCGGCTTTGGCGCGCATCGGTGCGGTCAATCTCGCCGCCGAAGCGGTGACACTCGAAAATTTCTTCTATCAGGGCCGGTTCGAGGAGCGCCTGCGCGACGGCCGGCTGTCGATCAACGCTCCGCTCGCCTCGGGTAAGGTTCCGATCCTGCTTCAAGGCGATATTCGCTATTTGGATCGCGACGATCGCCAGACGACCCGCGCCGGAGCCCGCGTCAGCGCCAACTTAAGCCGGGTAAATCTCACCGGCGGGCTCAAATGGGAACGTCAAAAGACCAATGGTGCCGCGACCATCGACCGATTCGATCTCACCGCGCTGGCCTCGGGCCGATTGGGGCCGGTTCGCCTGCGCGGAAGCAGCCGCTGGGAGATCGCGCCCGAATCGCGGCTCCGAAACGCCGAATTGTCGGCCTATTGGTCCGCTTCGGACAATGCCGATTGGGAAGTCGGCGTCGGTTACGAGGCGCTCGGCCGCCGAACGCGCGGTCGGATCAGCCATATTCGCCGGTTCAACGCGCTTGCCGCCGCTGCGAGCGTCGAGGCTTCGAGCGACGGCGCGGTCGCGGTCGGGCTCAACCTCAATTTCTCGCTCGACGGGTCGCGCCGGGGCTTTCACCCGGTCCGCGACCCGCTCGCAAGCGTCGGGCAGGTTCGCGCGCGCATCTTCCGCGACGATAATGACAATGGCCGTCGCGATCCCGGCGAACCGCTCGAACAGGGCGCGATGCTCACCGCCGGAACCGCGCTCGCGCTCGAACCGAGTGGAACCAACGGCATAGCCGCCGCGAATGGGCTCGCGGCCTACCGCCCGGTGGCAATCGGGATCGACGCCAGCTCGCTCAGCAACCCCGCGCTGGGTCCGCGCACCGCGCTAAAAGTAATCGTCCCGCGCCCGGGGGTCACCGCGACCATCGACATTCCACTGGTCGGCGCGGGCGATATTGAAGGCGCATTGGTCAAGGACGACGGCAGCGGCCTCGAAGGGCTGGATGTCGAACTCGTCGATCGCGAGGGCCGCACCGTCGCGACCGCGCGCACCGACTATGACGGATTCTTCCTGTTCGAACGCGTCGCCTACGGCCGCTATAGCTTCCGTCTCACGTCCGCTTCGGCCACCGCCGCAGGCCTCGCTGCCACGATCAGCGCAGCCGCCGAGGTCAGTGGCGACAAGCCAGTCGCTCGGATCGGCGCGCTCAGGGTGACGTCTGAACCGAAGAAAAGCGCACCCTCAGCGCATTAACCAAGTCGTCTGGCACGACTTCGCACGCGGGCGCGCGTTGAAATCTCAGGCTTTTATAAAAATGGTGCGGTCGAGAAGACTCGAACTTCCACGGGCTTTCGCCCACAACGACCTCAACGTTGCGCGTCTACCAGTTCCGCCACGACCGCACATCGTAATTGACCGTGGTCGCCGACCCCAGCCCTGGTGAGGCGCCGCCCCTA
>DATLXR010000005.1:0-20647 GCA_035575595.1 Sphingomicrobium sp. | reverse complement strand
CATCATCCGGTATTAGCAGTCGTTTCCAACTGTTATCCCGAACCCAAGGGCAGATTCCCACGCGTTACGCACCCGTGCGCCACTAGACCCGAAGGTCTCGTTCGACTTGCATGTGTTAGGCATGCCGCCAGCGTTCGTTCTGAGCCAGAATCAAACTCTCAAGTTGATGACCGACAAGCCAGGCGGAATAGGCCTGGCAGGCCGGTTCTCTGGGAGCCGTTCCTGCACAAATATACAAACTGGTGTTGTTTGCGTATTAGGACATTTGTTTCCATCGCTCCGGCGAACCGCAGCGAAAGTCACATTAAGGAACGGCATAAATTTGACCGATCGTCCGAAGCCCAGAGGCCCTCGGAAACCGGGCCGCCGCCCACATGTCCCTTCATCTAACCAACAATGTCAAAGAGCCGACGCGCTCTCTCTCCCGGTTTTGATCCGGGCGTCGTTTAACCGACTAAAAGAGGCACGTAGCGAGGCCCGACCTGAAGGCCGCGCCACCGCTGCTGTGAGAGGTCATATATGGAGCGAGGTTTTCGCCGTCAACCGGCATTTTCGCAAATCGGCTCTGGAGCGATGCGTCAAATCCCTAAAACCTTGGAAATTCGTACTTTATCCTAAGGTCACGCACTTTGGATATAGGTCCGAAGTGCCTGCGCCTCGGCCTCGATCCGCTCGATTCGCTGTTTCACGAGGTCTCCGATCGAGACGATTCCGCGAATCTCGCCCGATTCCACAACAGGTAAATGGCGGATGCGTTGCTTAGTCATGATTGCGAGCGCGGCCAGGATCGGTGTGTCGGCGGGTACGGTGAATGCGGGCGATGTCATGCCCTGGTCGACTGACATGTCGAGCGCATGACCGCCGTGAGCGCAAATGCACCCGACAAGGTCACGTTCGGAGAAGACTCCGACAATTGCGCCGCCGTCGATCACTGGGAGGGCGCCGATGCCCCGGGCGCGGAGCAAGGCGACCGCGTCGCGGACGCTCGTTCCCGCGGCAACCGTCGCAACCTCGCTACCTTTTGTGGAGAGTATCGTCGCGATCGTCATTCCAGCCTCCTCGGCCCGCATGCCTGACAGGTCTCGTGAACCATGGGTTGAAGGTGTCACGATCCAGCGTCAAAGGAAAGCGCATGGCCGCTCCAATTCCTGATCCCAACCCATCGCGGCCCTCATTACGGCGGCGGTTCGCGCGCATCATGCGAATCACTGCAGGCTTCTCGCTGGCAATCGCCGCGCTCGCAGTGGCGCTTGTGGCCTGGGGGAGCGACACGCTTCGCATTCATATGCTAATCGCGACCGCACTCGGGGCCGGGCTGACTGTGCTGCTCGGAACTGCCCTGATGAGCCTGGTGTTCCTGAGCAACAACAGCGGCCACGACGACGCGGCAGCCCGCACTCACAAGAAGGATAGCGAATGAACGAACCTCACCGTGGCGCAATTTTGCGGGTCGTCCCTGGCCCGAGCGATATCAACGCTAATGGCCATATCTTCGGAGGATGGGTGCTTAGCCAGATGGACATTGCCGCGGGCATCGTCGCGTCGCGCCGCGCCAACGGGCAAGTCGCTACGGTGGCGATCGATCGGATGGAGTTTTTGGCACCGATCCATCTGCGCGACCTGATCTCGGTCTACGCGAAGGTCGAGAGCACGGGTCGCTCGTCTATGAAAGTCAAAATAGAAGTCGTCGCGAGCCGCGACCGTGGCACAACCGAGATCAAGGTCACGGAAGGACTGTTTACGTTCGTCGCGATCGACGAGCAGGCGCGACCGCGCCCAATCGGTCCGGGCGAGGCATAAGCAAAGGCGGCGGACGTGGCCCGCCGCCTTTGACATTCAGTCAGGCTGCGGGTGCGATCTCGTCACCGCCATCAACTGGAGGCAATTTGCGAACGCGGCGACGCGGGCGCGGAGCCTCAGGCTCGTCTTTGTCGCTACCGGCACCGATTGCCGGCGGGAGTACTCCAACCGAAATTCGTTCTTCGGCGACCTCGCTTGCGGCGCCGTTGGAGCGCTCGCGGTACGGACGCTCAGCGCGCTCGGGGCGATCATCTGAGTCACTGCGTCCGCGCTGAGGACGGGAGCCTTGGTCAGTGCGATCCTGGCGTTGGGGCCGCGGATCTTGATCCGAGCGATCCTGGCGTGGCGGGCGCTGATCTTGATCGTTTCGCTCTGCGCGTTGAGGACGCTGGTCGGGACGGTCGCGGCGTGGCGCTGGACGCTGCTCATCCTCGCCGTCGTCGTCGTAATCGCCCTCCGCGGCATTGTTGATTTCGTCGCCGTCGTCTTCCTCATCGTCATTTCCGCGACGACGGGTCTGCTGATCCTCGAAACGCGAGCGGCCCTCCTCGAGCACCCGGAAATAATGGTCCGCGAACTGAAGGTAATATTCGGTCTGCACCCGATCGCCGGCCAGCTGCGAATCGCGCGCCATCGCTTTGTATTTCTCGAGCAACTGAGCGGCATTGCCACGCTGGCGATTATCCTGGCGATTGCCATCGGGCCGGCCAGTCATTCCTTGGGGACGCTGTCCGCCTCGACCACGACGACGGCCGCCTTGACGATTATTGATCAAAAGTCATTTCCCTGTCGCACCGGGCGCCTACCTTAAATGAGCGCACCTTGAGATTCTTCCTTCTAGTGGAAGCAATGGCCCCGTCGTGTCGGGTCGGCCTGCACACTATTGCGCAAGTCGACCCTCCTTTGCCAGCCGTTGCCAAAATTGGCTTGAGCGCGGCGCTGTCGTCGGGGGTCGGTGGCAGGGGCACATCAGAAATTGAAGAAGCGGCCCTGTTCCTGGTCCCGATGTATAGGGCAAGTAGGGATATTCCAAGCCTTTTCGTCAAGTCCCAATAATCAGCGGCGGATAAGCAGCGCGCGGGGCCGATTGGCGAGGTCGCGGGCCAGGGAAACCTTGTTGCCCTGCGCGGCGAACTGAAGCGGCGCGGTGTCTGCCTGATCGTGTCCAATTTCGATTGCGGCAAGGCCGCCGGGGGCTAGCAAGCGTTTAATTTCAGGTGCGAGGCGTCGGTATTCGTCGAAACCATCCTGGCCTGCAAAAAGGGCTTCCGCTGGCTCGAACTCTGCTACCCCTGGCCCGGTATCGGCGCCGATCGCGACATAAGGCGGGTTGCATAGGATCAGGTCGAAGCGCTCATCAACGCCGGTGGCCCAATCGCCGAGGCGGAAGTCGCAGCGGGCGGCGAGGCCAAGTCGGTCGGCGTTGCGCCGGGCATAAGCGAGCGTTGCGGGGGAGGAGTCGATGCCCACGCCGGTTGCGCGCGGCCATTCGTCGAGCGCTGCGAGTAGTAAGGTGCCGGGCCCGGTACCGAGGTCGAGGATTCGCGATGGGCCGGGGGTGTCTTGGAAATGTTCGACTGCGGATGCGATCAGAGTCTCGCTGTCGGGGCGAGGGATGAGTGCTCCGGGTCCGACTTCGAGGTCGATTGTCCAGAAGGCGCGATGGCCGGTGATGTAAGCGATCGGCTCACCGCGGCGGCGGCGGTCGACCATTTCGAAGAAGGTGGGGGCTATGACAAGATCGGGGGGTGCGAGGATCAGGCGATCGCGGCTGATGCCGAGCGATTCGGCCATCAGCAGCTCGGCATCGAGCCGAGGTGTGTCGCTGGTGTAAGACAGTTGTTCGGTGGCGCGGGCGAGGGCGCGCGCGATTCGCGTCAATTGTCGTCGAGGCCCGACAGGCGCTGCGCCTCATCCTCGGCGATCAGCGCGTCGGTCAGCTCGGCGAGGCCGGGGCCTGCGAGAATTGCGTCCAATTTGTGCAAGGTCAGGTTGATTCTATGGTCGGTAACTCGGCCTTGCGGGAAATTATAGGTGCGAATCCGCTCCGAACGGTCGCCCGAGCCGACCATCGAGCGCCGCGTCCCTGCGCGTTCGTTGGCGAGGCGCTCGCGTTCGAGTTCGTAGAGGCGGGTTCGAAGCACCTTTAGCGCCTTGGCCTTATTCTTATGCTGCGATTTTTCGTCCTGCTGGATGACCACCAGCCCGCTTGGCAAATGGGTGATCCGCACCGCGCTGTCGGTGGTGTTGACCGACTGGCCGCCGGGGCCCGACGAGCGATAGACGTCGATTCGCAGATCGGCGTCATTGATCTGGACGTCGACCTCCGCCGCTTCCGGCAAGACCGCGACGGTTGCCGCCGAAGTATGGATTCGGCCGCCGCTCTCCGTGGTCGGAACGCGCTGGACCCGGTGAACCCCGCTTTCGAACTTGAGCCGGGCGAACACGCCGGTGCCGTTGATCGAGGCGACCGCTTCCTTGAAGCCGCCGACGTCGGAGGCCGAAGCGTTGATCAACTCGAACTTCCAGCCGCGTTCCTCGGCGAAGCGTTGGTACATCCGCATCAGATCGCCCGCGAACAGAGCGGCTTCGTCGCCGCCAGTGCCTGCGCGCACTTCGAGCATCGCCGCGCGCTCGTCGGCGCTGTCGCGCGGCAAAAGATGAAGCGCGAGCGCGCGCTCGGCCAGCGGCAGGCGGGTCTCGATGTCGAGCAATTCCTCCGAAGCGATCGCGCGCAATTCCTCATCGGCATCGCGAGTCATCTCGGTCAGGCTGGTGCGCTCGGCGCGAAGCCGTCGAACCTCGCGCGCCGCTGCGGCGACGGGTTCAATCTGCGCATATTCCTTGGACAAGCGAACGAAGTCGTCGGGCGACAAATCGCCGGCCGACATTGCCGCCGACAATTCATGCTTCTTCGCCTCGATCGAGACGATCCGCTCAAGCGAGATGGCCGTCATTTGGCGGAAAGCCCGGCCAGGTCGAATCCGCTGAGCGCGGCCTGCGCGCGCGGCTCGCCGGTCTTGAGCCTGCCGGTAATTTGACCCTCACTGACCCCAAGCACCAATATTTCGAGGGCGCCCTTCCTGATCGCGCGATCAAAGCGCTTGCGCGGCGATCCGCTGGCAATGAGTTCGACGCCAAGACCGGCATTGCGCAGCCGCGATGCGGCTGCCCAGCCAGCGGCAAGCGCCTTGTCGTCCTCGACCACGATTGCGACGTCGATCGCATCGGCGACGGGCGCGTCGATCATCATTGCCAGCCGCTCGACGCCCGCTGCCCATCCGATTGCGGGTGTATGAGGACCGCCGAGTGTTTCGATCAGCCCGTCGTAACGGCCGCCGGCGATGACGGTGCCTTGCGCACCGAGGCTGTCGGTAATGAATTCAAACGCGGTGTGGCGGTAATAATCAATCCCTCGCACCAGTCGCGGGGCGCGCTCCCACGCGACTCCGGCGGCGTCGAGTCCCGAGGTGACCGCAGCGAAGAAGTCGCTCGCTTGTGGGGTGATGAAATCGTCGATTGCCGGCGCGCTGTCGGCAATCGGCCAGTCGCTGTGGATCTTGCTGTCGAGAATCCTGAGCGGGTTGCGGTCGAGCCGGTCGCGGCTGTCGGGCGACAGATCGGCGCGGCGCGCGGAGAAATGAGCGTGAAGCGCCCCCCGCCATGCCGAGCGAGTCTCGGCGTCGCCAAGCGTGTTGAGCTTGAGGATCACGCCTTGAATCCCAAGTTCGGCGAGCAGTTGCGCGGCGAAGGCGATCGCTTCGACGTCTGCTTGGGGTTCCCCCGCGCCGATGATTTCGGCGTCGAGCTGGTGGAATTGGCGGAAACGGCCTTTTTGCGGGCGTTCGTAGCGAAAGGCGGGGCCGTGGGTTGCGACCTTGAGCGGCGCAAATTGCTGCCAGCCTTCGCTTAGATAAGCGCGCGCGATCCCGGCGGTGAATTCGGGGCGCATCGTGACATGGTCGCCGCTTTTGTCCTCGAACGAATACATTTCCTTCGACACGACGTCGGTTGTTTCACCCATCGTGCGCGCGAACACCGCGGTCGGTTCGAGCACCGGCATTTCGACGCGCTTGAAACCGTAGAGGCGGCGGACTCGGTCGAACGCGGCGATCACCGCTTGAAAGCGGTCGGCTTCCTCGCCGAGCAGGCTCTGCATTCCGCGAACGGGCAAGGGTGTAATTATTTTCGCCATTGGTCGAGCCGCCACTAGCGGGAGCATGCGACCGACGCTAGCCATGCCGCCATGCCTATCAAAATCCGTGCGTCCGCACTCTCGCTCGTTTTCCCTCTCACCCTGGCCCTTGCTGCCCCTTTCCAGGCGCTCGCCCAGAACAGTGCGCCAATCGCGGTCGCGCCAGTCGATACGATCCCGGAAGCGCGCGACGTGCCGTTTCCCGGAACAATCCGGCTGGACGTCGATGCGACCGACATTGGACGATCGATCTTCAAGGTCCGCGAGACCATTCCGGTCACCCAGCCGGGGCGAATGACGCTGCTGCTTCCGAAATGGCTGCCCGGCCATCATGGCCCCGACGGCGAGCCCGAAAAAATCGCCGGGCTGGAGTTCTTCGCCAACGGCCAGAAGATCGCCTGGCTTCGCGACCAGGTCGACCTGACCGCTTACCATATCGACGTTCCCGCGGGTGCAAGCGCGATCGAAGCGCGTTTCTCCTTCCTGTCGGCGATCAATTCGCGCCAGGGCCGCGTGGTCGTCACACCAGAAATGATGAACCTGAAATTCGAGTCGGTGTCGCTATATCCCGCCGGATTTTACACGCGACGGATCCCGGTGGTCGCCAGCGTCACTTTGCCCCCCGGATGGAAGGCCGCGACCGCGCTTCGCCCGACCGGCGCGCCCAGCCCCGCCGGGGTCAACCGGATCAGCTTTGGCGAAGTGAGCTATGAGACTTTGCAGGATTCGCCGATCTTCGCCGGACTTCATTATCGCCGTGACGATCTGGGCTATGGCGCGGCGCTCAACAGCTTCGCGCATGATCCGAAGGAATTGGCGATCCCGGCGTCGGTGATCGCCAAGCATCGCCGGATGGTCGAGCAGACCGTCAAGACCTTCGGCGCGCGGCATTACGACCATTATGATTTCCTCAACGCGATTTCGAACAAGCTTGGCGGGATCGGGCTTGAACATCATCGCAGCACCGAAATCACGACCGCGCCCGGATCGTTCATCGATTATGACAATCATTTCGGCGATCGGAACGTCTTCCCGCACGAGTTCGTCCACAGCTGGGACGGCAAGTTCCGCCGTCCGGCCGGGCAGATCGTGGGCGAATTCCGAACGCCCGTGCGCAACGAATTATTGTGGGTCTATGAGGGCCAGACGCAATTTTGGGGGGTGGTGATCGAAGCGCGGTCGGGGATGAGTTCCAAGCAGCATATCCTCGACACGCTCGCCAATTATGCCGCGGGGCAGGACAATGCTCGGGGCCGTGACTGGCGCCCGCTGATCGACACCACCAACGACCCGATCATCCAGAACCGCCGCCCGCAGCCGTGGGGCAGCTATCAGCGCAGCGAAAATTATTATGTCGAGGGGCTGCTGATCTGGCTCGAGGCCGACGCGATCATTCGCCGCGGGACCGCCAATCGGAAGGGCCTCGACGATTTCGCGCGCGCCTTCTTCGGGCTTCGCGATGGGGATTGGGGCGTTGTGCCCTATGATCGCGCGGAAGTGATCGCGACGCTGGGTCGTGTCTATCCCTATGATTGGGCACGCTTTCTTCGTGAGCGCGTCGATCTGGTCGCTCCGCGCGCGCCGCTCGGCGGGCTGACCATGTCGGGTTATGCGCTACGCTATCAGGATAAGCCCAACGCTGCTTCCCTGGCCTCCGCGAAGGAGGCCGAGGCCAGCGTCGGCTTCACTTTTTCGCTCGGCTTCGGAATCGACAAGGACAAGAAATTGACCACCATCCTGTGGGGCTCGCCCGCCTTCGACGCGGCGCTTCGGACCGGCGACGAAATCATCGCGGTCGGCGAGCGCGCCTATAGCGAGGATGTGCTGAAGGAAGCGATTACCGCTGCGAAAAGCGGGCAACAGCCGATCCGCCTGACGATCAAGCGCGACGATATGGTCCGCGTCTATCCGATTTCGTACAGTGGTGGTTTGCGATATCCGTATCTGGTCAAGACCGGACGCGGCGACGGTCCGCTGGATCTGCTGCTGAAGGCGCGTTAGGTTTTGTGAAGCCCGCACGGGCTTTTTGTTGATGAAGTGCGGCACCAGCCCTCACCCCCACCCGGGGCTTTTTGTGCGTAAGCCCGCTCCACTTCATCAACAAAAAAAGCGGGCTCGGTGCCTCACTTCATCACAAAACCCCTCTTGCCCTCCGCGTGACGCAGCTTAAAGCCCGCGCTCATGAACATCGACCTTATTCCAGCGGGTTCGAACCCGCCGCACAGCATCAACGTGCTGATCGAAGTCCCGATCGGCGGCGAGCCGGTCAAATATGAATTCGACAAGGCGTCGGGGGCGATCTTCGTCGATCGGATCCTTCATACAGCGATGCGTTATCCGACCAATTACGGGTTCATCCCGCAGACCTTGTGCGACGATGGCGATCCGCTCGATTGCCTGGTGATGACTCGCTGGCCGCTGATTCCGGGTTCGGTGATCCGCGCGCGGCCGGTCGCGGTGCTTCAGCTGGAAGACGAAGCGGGTGGCGACGAGAAATTGCTCGCGGTGCCCGAAGCCTCGACCAGTCCCTATTATGCGGACGTAATGGAGGGGACCGATCTGCCCGCGATCGTCCTCCAGCAGATCGAGCATTTCTTCACCCATTATAAGGACCTGGAGCCCGAGAAATGGGTGCGGGTCGGCAAATGGAGCGACGCGGCGGCGGCGCGGCAGGTGGTGATGGATTCGATCGCGCTCGCCGAGAAGGCCAAGGGCTAGCCGCCCGGCCGGCCGCCACCGCCGGCGCGGAAAAAGCGTATTGGCACGAACAATTTGCGCAGGGTGATGCCGACGGTTCGGCCGGTCGGATCGAGCAGGCCCGGCTGATAGTTGAACGGCGTCGCGCCCGCGCCGTCGCGGACCTTTGGGCGGCGGTTGAACAGATTATCCACGTCGAAACGCACTGAGGTGCCGCGCAGCCAGGGATGCCTGGCGACGAGATCGAACCGCTCACCGAGATTGGCGAAAAAGCGCAGATCGACCTTGGCGAATGGCGAGAAGCGCAAACTCCCGGTGGGGCCGCTGTCGACTTGAGTTGCACTGCGCCAGTCCGCCGAAATGCGGGCGCCGAGCGCATTGTTGAAATAGCCGCCTTCTACCTTGACCTCGTGCCGGGCGCGACCGCCGCTCTGGCCGAGCGCCTCGCCGTCGAGGTAGTCGAGATCGTCAATGCCTTCGGCGATGGTCACGCGGTCGGTGAGGTTGAGCGTGTGGGTCATCGACAGCGTCAAGCGGCCGCCATTCGCTCCGCCGCCAAAGCGTGCACCGCCGCCGCCGCCGCCACCACCGAAGCGCCGCTCGCCTAGCGGCGGACCCTCGCCTGTGGCCGGGGCTGCGGGACGGTTTTGGGCGAAGCGCTGGCGGAATGCAGCGATCGCCGCGGGGGAAGGCGGGGTCGATTTTAGCGGCTTGGTGAAGTCGAAGCCCCAGCGCAGCGTGTCGCGCCGAGACGAGAGAAAATTGACCGGGCGCAAATCGACCCGGACCAACGCTCCGCTGGAATCGCGCGTAAAGCGGTCGGGGAAGGCGGCTTCGAGCGCGGCGCTTGCAGCGGGGAAGCTGGCTTGCGGACGATCGATGGCCGAGCGGACGTAATCGGCGCGGAGGCGAAGATCGAATTTCTCGACTGGCTGCCAATTGCCGCCGAGCTTGACCACCCGGCGGCGGTCGGCCTTGAGGTCCGGGTTGCCGCCGGTGAGGGTGGTTACTTCGACACTCGTCCCGCGTACCGCGTCGAAAAAGCGCCCGCGCGGAGTCTCTAGCACAGGGTCGCCGAGCTGATGGAGCGATGGCGGGCCTTCTTCGCGGGTGAAACTGGCGATCAGGCTGAGGCGTGGCGCTGGCGTCCAGTTAAGGCCGCCGCCGAGGCTCGTCAGCGTGCCGAAGTCGCTGAGGCGGACAAGCCCGGCATTGGCGTTGGCGGTCAGGCGGCCAAGTGCCCAGGCGCGCTTGAGGACTGGCAGGTCGACGCTGGCAGAAGCCTCGCCGCTGGTGCGGCCGAGGTCGGTATCGCTGAAAATTCCGCCGCGTTGCGCTCGGCTGTCGAGGTCGGTGCGGCCCGCGCCGATTTTCAGCGTGGCGTTGGCTTCGCCGGCGGGAAGCGAGAGCAATGGACCGGTGGCGGTCGCATCGAGCGACAAGGAGCGACGGTTCGATCGCGACTGGTCGTCTTCGAGAGCCAAGTCGCGGTCGGATCGGGTTGTGGTCCGCGAAAGATCGGCATTGCCGGTCGACGATAATCGCCATGAGCCGCGCTGTGCGTTGAGCACCGATCCGAGCGATGCGCTGTCGGTCGTAACGCGGCGGCCGAGTGGCTCGAAGTCGATGCTATCGAGGCCGAAACGGCTTTGTCCGAGCGAGCGGCCGACTTCCCCGGTTAGGGTCGCGGCGACGTCGCCGAACACAGTGCGGTTGACGGTCGCGGTCGCGCGCGCCGAGCGGGCCGAGCCGAGCAGCGTGCGCGCCTCGCGCGGATCGGGGGTGAGCGGAGTGGCAAGCGCGATGTCGCGCTCGGCTTCGGTCAGGGCGCCATTGCCTTCCAGGCGGAGATTGAGCGAGGTGCGCTGGCCGTCGCGGATCAGAAGGCGGGTCGATTCCGCCTGCCCGCCGGAGAAGCCGCCTTCGGTCGCAGTGCGTGCGCGGGCCTCGACGCTGGTCGAATCGAAGCGGCGGCGGAGGACGATGTTGACCACGCGGCTGTCGGCGGCAAAACCATATTTGAGCGCGACCTCCTCGGGCAAAATCTCCATCCGCTCGATTGCTTCGGGGGGGAGGTCGCGAAGCTCGCGGAAGCCAGAGATGCGCTGGCCGTTGAGGAGCAGGATCGGCCGACCGCCAGAGCGCCCGCGCGCGCTTCCGGTCTGCGCCGACACTGCATCGAGCAGTTCAGCAATGCTGGTCGCGCCGGTCGCGCGAATGTCGCGCCGGTCGAGCACTTTTTCGGGAGGGATGTCGCCGACCACCGATCCGCGCGGGCGCTGGCCGGTGACAACAATGGTATCTTCTTCGGAATCCTGATCTTCGGCGGCGTCGGGCGCGGGCTGGACGGCGGCCGCAGGCTCGGAGGCCTGAGCAAAGAGCGGCTGAGGCGCGAGAATCGCAGCGGACGCCAACAAATAGATACGCGCGGTCATGATTACCCCATCGGTCAGTGGAAAAGGGGCGGCTGGCCGGGCCCGGCTGAACCTGCCATTACCAGTCATAACTCTTTCTGCGAACAGGAGTTTGGCAGTGACGAACGGTGGAATAATCGCTCTTGGACTGGCACTGGCAAGTGCCGCAACGCCCCTCGCCGCGCAGCAGCCGGCGGCGGAATATGCGACCCGCGGAGCGATCAATCGCGCACAGGCGCTGGATGGGCGGCTGCACTCGATTATCGCCATCGATCCGACCGCGATCGACCAGGCGCGGATGGTGGATTCGCGCCGGGTGGCGGGGCCGCTTGCTGGTCGGCCGATATTGATCAAGGACAATATCGAGACCGCCGGGCCGTTGCCGACGACCGCAGGGAGCCTTGCGCTGAAGGACAATGTTACCGGGCGCGACGCGCCGCTGGTGGCGCGGTTGCGCCGGGCCGGAGCGGTGATCCTGGGCAAGGCCAATTTGAGCGAATGGGCGAACATCCGGTCGAACGGGTCGATTTCGGGGTGGAGCGCGGTCGGCGGGCAGACGCGCAACCCTTATGCGCTCGACCGCAATACGTGCGGATCCTCGTCGGGATCGGGCGCGGCGGTCGCAGCGGGGATCGTCGATCTGGCGATCGGGACGGAGACCGACGGGTCGATCACCTGCCCCGCCTCGATCAACGGGATTGTCGGGTTCAAGCCGACCGTCGGCCTGGTCAGCCGGACGCATGTCGTTCCGATCAGCGCGAGCCAGGATACGCCCGGGCCGATGACCCGCACCGTGCGTCAGGCGGCGGAGGTGCTGACCGCGATCGCCGGGAGCGATCCCGCCGACAAGGCGACGAAGGAAGCGGATAAGCGAAGGCGCGATTATGCGGCGTCGCTCAATGCCGGATCGCTTCGCGGCACGCGGATCGGGGTGATGCGCTTTGCGTCGGGTTTCGGCACCGATCCTTTGTTCGAAGCGGCCCTGGCGGTGCTCAAGGCACAGGGCGCGACGCTGATCGAGATCAAGAAGTTCGACGACAAGGCCATCGGCAGCAATGAGTTTTCGGTGCTGATGAGCGAGTTCAAGGCGGGGCTAAACGACTATCTGGCGACCACTCCGGCGACGGTGCGCACGCGGACGCTGGCCGACGTGATTGCCTTCAACAAGGCCAATGCGGCGACCGAAATGGCGCTGTTCGGGCAGGATCTGTTCGAGCGCGCGCAGAAGACCAAGGGGCTGTCCGACCCGGCCTATATCAAGGCGCGGCGGATCAGTCTTAACGCGGCGGGGCCGCAGGGGATCGACCGGATGCTCAAGGCCAACCGGCTCGACGCATTGGTCGGGCCGACGATGCCCGCGGCGTGGAAGATCGACGCGGTGCATGGCGACCAGATTTCGGGCGGGGGCGCGGGCAGCCTCGCCGCCGTCGCCGGCTATCCGCACCTGACCTTGCCGATGGGGCAGATCAAGGGGTTGCCGGTGGGGCTGAGCTTCATCGGGCGCAAATGGTCCGACGGGCAGATATTGGGGCTCGGCTTTGCCTATGAACAAGCGCGCGGGCCGCTTCCGGGACCCAGCTTCTGGCGATCGATCGAGGAAAGCCCCGGCGTGGCGCGGATGTTGGAGCCCTTGCGTTAGGATTCGCTGGGAGTGGAAAGCGGACGATTAAGCGGTTTGGATTGTCGGCCTTCGCCGCATCCATGAACCGATTGGCCATGCGATCGCGACGGCAGCGAGAATGAAAAGTCCATTGATCCAATCGGATGCCAGGAATGCTGACAGCACGGTCAGGTCGAGCAGCAGGGCCAGGGCCGGAAGGTATGGGTAGAGTTTCGCCCGATACGGTCTGAGTAGATCAGGCGCATCCCGCCGCAGCTTGAAAAGGGCAAGGTCCGCCATCAGAAGCGGGAACATGCCAAGCGCGGCCATGATCTTGAAGACCGTCTCAAACTCTCCGGTGAAGGTGAGAGCAATCGAGGCCAAAGCGGTAAACGCCAGTGCTACGGTGGGCGTGCCGCCTCCGTTCACGGCCAAAGCGACACGTGGAAACAGACGCTGCTCTGCCAAGCCATACAGAATTCGTGGAGCCGCCATGATATTAGCGTTGAGACAGGTCGCTGCAATCAGCACCGCTCCTGCGGCGACAATTTGAAGAGCAAATGAGCCAAAAATGCCGCCCACGGCGTCGGCGGCGGCAAGCTTGGAGCTTCGAAGCGCATCGAGCGGGAGGGCATAAGACAGAGCCGTGCTTACCAGAAGATAAAGCGCCGCTACCGCCAAAACGGTTCCGAACAGGGCTCTAGGCAGGTTGCGGCCGGGGTTCGTATCTTCTTCTGCGAAATAGATCGGATTGGCCCAACCCGCATATGCGCCGATGATGATCTGGTAGGCGACCACGATACCGAGAAGCGTAACAGGCGAAGAGGTTGATGCATCCAGGGGCCAAGACGCGCCCTGCGGCGGCATGAAAAAGATCAGGGCAACGATGCCCAGCAGAAAAGCGACTTTGGCGAGGCTCCCGACAATCTGTGCTGCGCTGCCCTCGCGGATGCCTATCCAGTTAAGGGCGTAGAAAGCGCAGGCGATCACCACGCCCGAGATACCTGGATGCGCGGCTATCTGCGGTAACAGGACACCCAGAAATTCCGCTGTGATGATTGATAGAGCTGCGATTCCCGCAACCATGTTCAGCCAGTCGACCCAACCGATCAGCAGCCCGCCCCCCTCACCAAACGCTTCTTTGGCCGGCACGAACAGCCCGCCAGCCTTCGGCAGTGCGGCCATGAGCTCTGCAACCACGTTGGCCTGAATAAGCGAGTGGACCGCAACCGCTGCCCAAAGAAGCAATGCAATTTGAACACTGCCGACGGAGTCAGCCACGGAGGCCGGGGTACGCAGAATGCCTCCGCCGATGACGCTTCCCACCCCGACTGCCAGAGCAAAGCCTAAGCCGAGTATTCGGAGCAGACCGCCCCCATTACGCGTGTCGGAACCGGTCGAGCTTGGCTTGCCTGCCATCGCGTCCCCCTGTCAGCTGCGCCTAGGCGTAACATGACGTGGTGCTAATGTCTGCTCTGGGTCGGAATCGGACATTCGTACTGGTCCCAGTAGTCCCCTCCTTTTTGATTGCCCGCTAGTCTGCGGACGTTCAGCATGGCATTGTAGCGGTTTCGCGGAGGTCTTGTTGAAGCTCGCACTTATAGCTCTTCTGCTGGCTACAGGGGCACCGGTCGCAGCGATGCCGGAGCATGCGACTACGCCGCCGCAGCATTCCTCTGCCAGCGATGAGGCTTCCATCCTTGCCGCGATCAACGCCTTCTTTGCAGCCGTGGAAGCAAAGGATCAAACTAGGATCCTTGCTGCCGTCGTCTCGGATGGCTTGGCGACAAGTGTCCGGGTTGACGGAGAGGGACAACCACGCAGCAGGAATTGGCACTGGAACCGGTATTGGGAAAACATAGCCCACCAAGCTCGCTTTAGAGAACGCATGAAGGACCCCCAGGTGTTAATAGAGCGCGACATCGCGATGGTGTGGGGCCGGTATGAACTTCAAATCGATGGCGCTTTCAGCCAGTGCGGGGTCAATCACTTTGACATGGTTCGAAGCGGGGGCCGGTGGCTGATCTACAATCTTACCTGGACCGCTCAGAAGGTTGGATGTCCGGGCCGCTGATCGGGAAGCCGAATGTCCGCTAAGGGTGGAAAGCGGACATTCCCGCTCGACAGCCGCGCTGTGTGCAGCACGGGCTTTAGACCCCGTGGTGACGAGGGCAGCGAAATGTGCAAAGTCTCGCATGGCATGGTCGGCCGGCGCCGAACGGCTCTGGCGGGGGGCAGATGGACATTCGAAAGATGAAGCCCCGCAACGGGTGGCGCACTTTCTTCGACGAGGTGGGCAAGATCGTCTTGGGTGTCCTGGTGGCGCTGGGGCTTGGTGTCATCGCGACAGAGATCGGCTGGAGGGTTGAAGTAGGCCGTGCCCGTGAGGCGCTCGCGTTTGAGTTGGGTGAGACGGTCGGGCAGGCGGACGAGAGGATCAAATACGCCCCTTGCGTCGAGCGCCGTCTGGATGAGCTAGCCGGCATCGTCGAGGCTGCCGCGATAAGCGGCCGGATTCCGCCGCTGGGCGAGATTTACGGGCCCTCTTTTCGGACGTGGAACCGAGGCGTCTGGGATAGCGCTGTCAGTTCGCAGACTGCGTCGCATTTTCCGAGGGAGGAAACGGAGGCTTTCGTTAGCCTCAACGAGTTCGTCAACCTGCTACAGGAGACTGGCATCCGCGAGCTGGAAGTGTGGACAACGCTCTATGGTGTCGTCGGCCCTGGCCGTGCGATTTTACCCGGCGAGGTGGCTTCACTCCGCGAGGCAATCGGTAAAGCGAGGTTCCTTCACCGGATGATCAGCATGGCTGCCATTCGGGGCAATCAAATCGCGGTAGCTTTTGACCTCATCTACGACGATGCCACGGCCCGCGACTATAGCGACAGGCCGCTCAGCAGCTACAATATCTGCAAACCGATTGGAGCCGATGCGCCTAAATCATACGGGCAGGCGCCGCTGCGCAATATTCTGCAACGTGCAGCGGAAAATCCGATCACCCGCATTCGCTAATGTCCGCTTTGGGTCGAAAGCGGACACTAGCGGCCGGGACTTTCTTGCTTGCTCCGCCACCTCCGCACGGCGACTAGGACCAACGCCGCCGCACAAGTATCTGCTATCCAATCAACAGGATCGCTGTCCCTGTTTAATGCGGGGATCGCCTGAAGGAACTCGATTAGGGCACCGAGGACTGACAGTCCCAAAAGCAACCGAATCATTGAAGTTGAGCGGTAAGCAGTCGCCCCCAGCGCGGCCAGCGTGGCGAACGCGACGACATGTTGCACTTTGTCAGACGGAGCTCCAGGCAGCTGGGGCGGCTGCGGGAGTAAGGCCATAACAAATGCGAAGACGAGTGCTACCCAGAAGCCTGCCCGATAGAATCTGGTCATACGCCGTCTTTCCGATGCAGTGGCACGGGCCACAATGGGTTGAACGCGGATATTGAGCGAATGTCTCGATGGGTGGAAAGTGGATGTCAGCTAGTGATTGAAAGCCCCCGCGGTTAGGAATAGCAAGAGCGTTCCCCTGAAGAGGAAGAGTAATTGGATAGGCTCCGCTTCGGCCTGATCTTTGCGTCAGCCATTTTTTGCTCGGCAATGTTCCGCGATGAAATCATTGCCCAGCCAGCCTACCAAATTGCGAAGCCAGTCCCCGTACCGCCCTCAAGATTGCCGGCACTTCCGCCAGCGGTAATCGACAACACGCTTGCGATCGGCGGACAAGACATCAACGCCCGCAAGATCCATACACGCATGACTGTGGAAGTGCTTGTAAATGGTCGAGGGCCCTACCGCTTCTTGGTCGATAGCGGCGCCGACAGTTCGGTCCTCGGCCTGCGCATTGCGCGTGACTTACAACTTCCGCAGGGCACGCCCGTAGTTCTGAACGGTATGACAGGCAGCGCCCGTGTAGGCCGCGTCCTGGTCAATGAGCTTTCGCTCGGCCAGAGCACGATCAGGAATCTGGAACTTCCTGCGTTGCTTGAGCGGGACTTGGGCGGCGAAGGAATAGTCGGCATCGATGCGCTCGTTGGGCAGCGCCTGATGATGGATTTCGAGAAGCGACTGATTAAAGCCGAAGACGCGCGACAGCCGGCTTTAGTGCTCGACGGCGAAATCGTGGTAACGGCCCGGCGCCATCGCGGCCAACTTATACTGACGCAGGTCCGTGCTGCTGGCCTCCCGGTCGAGGCGGTAGTCGATACCGGTTCGGAAATTACGATCGGCAATCTTGCCCTACGTGACAAGCTCATTCGTAGAAATCGAGATAAGTTCATCACTGTGATAGCAACCGGGGTCACAGGAGTGAGTATCAATTTGCAGGTAGCGCGTATCGGAGAACTTCGCCTTGGCAGTGTGACCCTGCGCAACGTGCCAATGGCTTTTGCCGACGTTCCGCCTTTTTATGTGTTCGGCCTTTCGAACCAGCCCGCCTTGCTACTCGGGACCGATCTGCTTGAAACTTTTCGCCGTGTCTCGCTCGACTTTCGAAGGCGCAAGGTCCGCTTCCAGCTTCGCCGATGCGGGTCTACCGGAGTCGTGATCGACACCGCACCGAGTGCAATTACACGGGTGTCGTCAGGGGGCAGCAGTGAGGTGTGTCGACGGTAGATGGCCAAAGAATATACACTCTTGATGTCTGTTGGGGGTGGAAAGCGGACAACTGCGCGATCGCTAGATCATGCGACAGAAGGGAGCTGGGGCATTGCTGGCGCATGCGTCCGGCCTCGTGTTCGTAGTGCGCCAATAGTTCATTAGGCCTAAGCGCTTGGCGACTGAGGGGAATGCCGCTTCGTTCAACACAGCGCGCATGCTGGGGTGCCAAAGCAGCGACGGCCAATCATATCGCGAGTTGATCCCTTTGACGAACGTTTGCAGCGCTTCACGCGATGCGCCAAGCGCGGCCAATGTTCTAACGACGACGTAATTCTGTTGGTCATCCGGAAGCGCGACCAAGGCTCTTACCGCTTCCGATTTCATCATCGCATTGCCAGAAGCAATCGCCCGAAATGCAGCCACCAACGCGGCACGTTGCGCTGCCGGGAGCTGCAGCTTCGAATTTGCCAAAGCGCTGATTCCCGCTGTGTAATCGCTTGTCTCCGTTGCTTCTGTCGCAGCGATGAAGTCCTTCGCGAGAGCTGGGTCGGGTTCGAGCTCAATCATTGAATCAAGGTGCTGCTTAGCTTCTTCTCGCTTGCCAAGGGCATTCAGCGACCTTGCCAATGAAAATTGGGACTCCCGATCGAACGCCAGCATGTCGACGGCCTGGGCAGCTTCAGCGGCTGAGTCGGTGTAACGTCCAACGTTCTGGAGCATCACGGAGTATTGAAAATGCTCGCAGCCGCAATCCAGGGGCCGCGCCTTCAGCGCGCGCTTGAGCAGCGCTTCCTGGCCGGTGAAATCGGTGGAACTCATGTGCCAGGTCTGCGCGGCGAGCGCTTCGCTGTTCGAAGGATCGAGCGTGAGCGCTTTGGCTGCGGCTTCGCGCCCCTCACGGCGCAGTCCCTCTCGACGTGGACCTGGACCCTCCTCAAAGCGTGCAATGCCCGCCGCAATGGCAACTGCCGACCAGCCCGCCGAGAATGCCGGGGCTGCGGCAACCGCCCTGCGGGCGGAGTGAAGCATCTTACCACTCTGCGGTTCGACCCAATATTAGTGGCAAAATTTCAGATATTCGGAAAGGACCGGGTCCGGCATCGATTTCGGATAGGTCGAGGCGCCGAACAGGCCGCAGCGGAGTACGTTGCCGGCGTGGACGGCGATCTGGCGGGGTACGCGCGACTGCTGATCGGCATCAAAGGCAAAGCTGCCGGACCACAGGGTCACGCCGGAGCGCTCGTTTGAGAAACGCGTGATGACGCGAATGCGGTCGCCGTCGCGGCGGATAGTTCCGGCAAGCGCATAAGCGGGAGCCGATCGCGACGATGGTGCGGGAGCAGTTGAGATGCCGACAACCCCGGCCTCATTGAAAGCGGCGGCGATTTCGTCGCGGACCGTGTCGGGCATTGCTGCAGGCAGGTCCTGCGACAGGCGTTGAAATGCGGTCAACCGAACATTCATGCTTTGTGCGGCCACAGCCGACGGGCGGAGGAACAACCACCCTCCGGCCATCACCAGCATGAGCATGGCGCCGGCGACAACCCAGATGGACGCGCGGCGCTGCATGAACGATGCGCGTTGCCGAACGACTGCGGGCGGCGGGACCGAGGCTCCACCTTCAGCCGCCTGCAAGTCACCAATCCGACGCGCCAGCAATTCGATGGAGCGATCCCAACCCTCAAACGCATCGATCCATTGCCGGGTCGATAGCTCATAAGCGAAGGCATCGCTCGGTTCGACGTCCGCGATCCTGAGAGCCACTACCGGGACGCGGTATCGGCTCGCGAGCGATAGCTCCTTTTTTATCTCGTCGGAATTGTTGGCCGCATCGGAGAACACCAGCACCATCGCCCGCGCACCGCGCAGCGCACGGACGATCGATTCCTGATAATTCTCGCCGGGGGCGACGTCCCTGCTCGCGATCCAGCATTCGGTCCCGCGCCGCTCCAAGGCCTTGCACACCAAAAGGGCCTGCTTGCGGTCGGCCGTCGCGTAGCTGACGAAGACCGGGGGTGCCCGACCTTCATCCTCGCGCGACAACTCATCCGATCTGTCCACGGCGACGCCCTTGCCGGAAACCCAAAGTTTACGGCCCCTTCGGATTGAAGGGAAGCGGAATTGAGATAGGGCCAGAAACCTGCAAGCAGATATTTAGCTAATGTCCGCAATGGGTCGATGGCGGACAATCGTTGCCCAATGAATCCTGGGCCTAAGTCGTCAGCTTGAGTGCGGCGATTGCGGCGATGATGGTCAGGATGAGGAGGAGGCGGATGGTGGTTGTGGGCTCGTCGAAGAAGGCCATGCCGACGATTACGGTGCCGACCGCGCCGATCCCGCCCCAGACGGCGTAAGCGGTTCCCATCGGAATGGTTCGCGCGGCCACTTCGAGCAGGCCCATGCTGACGGTAACCGAGCCGAGGAAGGCGAGCGTCCAGGGGATGTTGCGGAAGCCATCGACGAAGCGCAGCGCGGTGGTGAAACCGACTTCGAATAGGCCGCCAATGATGAGCATTACCCAGGCCATGACGTCCTGTGTGCACAAGCGCGCTTGCCCCGGCAAGGCTCAGGCCGCGGCTTCGAGCGCCGGGCTGAGTTCGGCGGGCGATCGCGCGGCGAGCAGGCAGCCGCCGACGATCAGCGCTGCGCCCGCCAGTGTGAAGGGGGAGACGATTTCGCCAAACACCAGCCAGCCGAGCAGCATCGCCCAGAGGAAGGACGTATATTCGGTCGCGGCGAGGTAGCTCGCTTCGGCGCGGGCATAGGCCCAGGACAGGAGCAGCAGCGATGCGGTTGCAAGCAAGGAGGCGAGCAGGATCAGCGGCACCTGATCGGCGGGGGGCACTTCGGCGCCCCCGAACAGGGGCCAGGCCGCAATCAGAAGAACCGCGACGATCAAATTTTGGAAGAAGGCGATCTCGACCGGCTTTGCGACCAGCGCCTGACTGCGCATCAGGATGATGTTGACCGCATAGCAAATCGCCGAGAGCAGGATCGCGATGCTTCCAAGCAAGGCTTGCTCGCCAAGCTCGGCGCGCGCCTGCCCGACGAGGATTATGAGCACTCCGGCAAAAGCGACCAGCGAGGCCATGATGGTGCGCTTGCCGATGCTTTCGCCGAGGAGGGCCGAGGCAAGGAATAAAGCGATCAACGGAGCGATGAAGGCGAGTGCGATCGCCTGCGCCAGCGGGACCCGCGCGATCCCCCAGAAGAAGAGCATGGCCATGACGGTGGTCAGCGCGCCGCGCAACAGATGGATGCGCATCACCTTCTTCGCGGGCCAGCGCGGGTGGAAGGCGAACAGCGCGCCCGCCATCAGCACTCCGGCAAACATCCGCCACAGCAT
>DATLXR010000004.1:0-57940 GCA_035575595.1 Sphingomicrobium sp. | reverse complement strand
CTTAGGGATCCCTCGGTTCATTCGAGTCAGAAGTTTAACCCGAGCCGGGGAATCCTTTGCCAACCTGCTCATTCCAAATAACTCCAATATTAGGCAAGAGCAGCATGACACGATTTCGAGGTCGCGTCTGTTGCCTGCCATCGTGTGGCCGTAGCGATGTTTACCTGAGACAATCGTGAGCGTCCGGTTTATTAACAGATTATCCCTTGATTTCGACGTACAATGAGGAGCGGAAATCTGCCATAAATCGCCAAACTATGGCAAAATCCTTGTTTTGGCATTTAACCACCATCGAACCCACCGTACCGTTTTTTCCATATGGTCGCGCGTGCGTGACACAGTACTTGGGCCGTCCGTTTGGTATCGACCGTAGAAGTGCTCACCATCCTCTCGACGATTACGGGTCGAGGTGATGGACGCGCAAGTACCGAGGACTTCGAGCAATTAGTGCTACGCTCGACTTTGACATATTTACACTGTTAAGTGAGTATAGTAGAAATGTCAGATGATTGCTTGGAAGTGCATATGAATATTGTCCACTTAGATCGGTCCTTGGTTGATCGATACGCACCATTTGCCGGTGCCTTTTCAGCCATTAAGGCGCCCGAGATTTTTCAGCAGGTGTCCGCCCTGTACGACCAGGGAGAGTTCTGGCCAGGCCCGGTAATTACCATCAATCCACGGTTCGAACAGGGCAAGGCAATCAACGTAATGGCTAAGAATGCCAGCCAATCATGAAAAGCAAGATTTCATTGCTTAAGGACATAAACCGTGAGGTCCCCCCGCGCATCGACTGGCAGGCAGGCGCTCAGCGCTACGTTAAGTCCTTCTTTGACAAATATGGACGCGCCGCCACCGAGCGCCTCGCCCTTTCGAAACCATTTCTGCCGCTTGCCCCGGGCGATGACTTTGCTCTGGCCGAATGCACCGGTTACGCCTACAACTTCGTCAACCTTGTCCAGCGGTTAAAGCCCTCGGCGGGAACGACTGTCCTTGACGTGGCATGCGGGGGAGGGTGGTTTGCCCACTACATGGCCAAACTGGGATGCAAGACGTTGGGCATCGATATTTCCGAAGACTTCATCGACCTGGCCAGACGCCGGTTCCGAGAGGACCGTTATCTCGATCTGCCCGCCGCGAACATCGACAGTCTGTTTGCCGTGCACGATATTGAAGCCGAACCTCTTCCGGCCAAATATCATGGCACGTTCGATTTGATAGTCCTGGAATCGTGTCTCCACCATTTTGTCGACCCGGTCGCCGCCCTCACTCATCTTGCGGCAGCGCTCAGAGACGATGGCCTTATCGTCGTCGTTGAAGGTGAGAACCGCAAGGGGCCGATCAAGGACGAGTATATGTCCGTGATGCGTGAATACGATACGCTCGAGCGACCTTATTCGCGTCAACAGATTGAAGGAGTTTTCGATTTGGTTGGTTTGCCAGAGCGGGAATTCATGGGGCAGTTGAATGGCTGGTTTTCCCTAGAGGAGGAAATCGTCCAGAAAGCCACGCAATGGATCGAAATGACCGAAGATTCGATGAACATGGCGATCTGCGCGAAGACGGCTGCGCCTTTAAAGCGCATATTCCCGGATCGCGGGTCGGACGAAGCGCTGCATTTTGGGCAGGGTTGGTATGAAAGCGGGCCGAACGGCCGGTGGTGCGGTCCGTCGGGGCAGGTGAAGGCTCGCAAACCCGTGCGCAATTTACGCTTAACGGTAAGCGGGCATGGCAAGCCGCAGACCGTGACAATTTACGGCGCGTTCGGCGAATTAGCGCGTGTCGAGTTTTCAGCCGAAAATCAGCGTGAGACCGTTTCACTCGGCCACCTGGCACGAGGTGATATCCTTACCCTTTGTTCCGACACGGCGTTCAAGCCATCGTGGGACGGTAGCGCCGACGGTCGCCTGCTGTCCTTTTACATCGAAGAGCAGAAGTAACTTTCGGCTGTTCGGATCATACCGACTGACTGACGGTTGGGATTGGAGCGACCTGCGTGGTCCAGAATTTCGATGGCGCTCTAAATCAGATGCTCCTGCGTCGTAGGCAACGGGTACGGTCTGTGACGGAGCTCCTGACTTCGCTCAGCGTCTAACCCGATTGCCCAACTTGATCCTGTAGCGGACCGAGTGTCCGCCTTGGAACATTGTGATCAATTGTCTTCGAAGTTCCTTATTCGCAAAGTCTTGGTGAACGCTGCGTCAGCAGCCGATCGCGATCCAGTCAGTTCCACGAGTATCAGAAAGACGAGCGCCTTCCCATTATCGAGATCAATAGCCGAACGTCGGAAGATGGCCAGGACCTGCCATTCAGATTGTGACGTCTAAAGGTCCGCTTTCCACCCATTGCGGTCATAACGCTCCCGCCAGCCTATCTCAGTCGCTTTGAGCGATTGGAGCAGCAATGACAGACATTCTCGCAGCATCCCTCCGGAGCGGTGCAAAACTGCCTCTCCGCGCGGTGGAAGTTTGGGGCATCCGTATCCGTCTTCAGGTTCAGAACAGCGTCAGAGACCTGGCGTTGTTCGACATTACCTTAGACAGCAAACTGCGCGGCTGTGACGTTGTCTCGTTGCGGATAGGCGACGTCCTATCGGGTGGATCGCCTCGAAACCGTGGGACCGTTATGCAGCAAAAGACCGGTCGTCCTGTTCAATTTGAGATTACTGAACAAGCCGGGCGATCAATCACCGCTTGGCTAGACGGCCGGAAGAGCAATCCTTCTGATTGGCTATTCCCCAGCCGGATGGACTTGGACCGCCACCTTTCTACCCGCCAATACTCTAGATTGCTCAAAAAGTGGGTCGCCATCATCGGTCTAACGCCGTCTGGCTACGGCACGCACACCCTGCGCAGGACAAAGGTGTGCTTGCTTTACCGCAAGACTGGCAACCTCAGGGCTTGCCAGCTTCTGCTGGGTCACAGCAAACTGGAGAGCACGGTTCGCTACTTGGGGGTCGAAGTAGACGACGCTCTTCAACTCTCAGAAGGGCTGGAGTTGTAAGGGACGCTTCGGGTGGACGGCGGTAAGGCCAAGGTAGCGAACCTCCGAACGTAGCCGCCATCTCGCCTCAAGCGTCACAGTCGAACGAATATCGGGGAACGTTTATGGGAGCGACCTGCATTTCGCAGATTTTACTCAATCTTTTCAATGGGTAGTGGCGGAGCGGGAGGGATTCGAACCCTCGATGAGTTTTTGACCCATACTCACTTTCCAGGCGAGCGCCTTCGACCACTCGGCCACCGCTCCGCAGCGCATCCTACTTGCTCGAGCAGATCCTCGAGTGCGATCAGTTGCGCGATCAATCCATCACCTGGAACGCCGCGCTGTAGGCAAGGCGCGCGACGGGGGCAAGCTTGCTCGTCCCTTGACGCGGCGCTTGCCGTCGCCGCTTGTGCAAAACCCCTTCCGCACTCTATGCCACAGCACATGATCCGACGCTTCGACCAGCCGCCGACGGCCGCCGAGATCGAAGCGATTGCACGCGCGGCGATGAACGGCCTGCCCGAACCCTTTGCGACGCATCTGGGGCCAGTAGTCCTCGCGGTCGATGAACTTGCCGACGAAGAGATACTCGGTCAACTTGGCATCGAACATCCGCTCGACCTTACGGGGGTATATGAAGGCCTTCCTGTGGGCGCGCGCAGCGTCGAGCATAGCGGGACGCTGCCTGACCGTATCCGGCTGTTTCGCCGCGCCATCCTCGACGAATGGGTTGAGGAAGGCGAAAGTCTCGAACATCTCGTGCGCCATATATTGATACACGAAGTTGGGCATCATTTCGGATTGAGCGACGAGGACATGCACGTCCTTGAGAAGGACAAGTGACTAGATTGCTCCACCTTAAGGGCGTTGCACTGGTCCGCGGCGGTCGGTTGCTAATCGATCAGCTAGACCTCACGGTTCGCGAAGGCGAAGCGGTGCACGTAACCGGCATCAACGGCAGCGGCAAATCCAGCCTGCTCCGACTTATAGCCGGTTTGCTCCAGCCTGTTGAGGGCTCGATCGAGCAATCGCCCGCCGCGCTCGCCGATGACCTTTCCGCATTGGACCGCGAACTGCCATTGTGCCGTGCGCTTGATTTCTGGACGGCGAGAGATAGCGGCGAGGCCTTGGCGCGCTTCGGTCTTGTCCATTTGGCCCATATTCCGGTGCGGCTATTGTCGACCGGACAGTTGAAACGCGCGACGCTGGCGCGGGTGGCCGCTAGCGGAGCGCCGCTGTGGCTCCTCGACGAGCCATTTAACGCACTCGATCGGGACGGCACGGCGCGTCTCGAACAGGCAATTGCGGACCATCGCGAAAGGGGCGGCGCCGTCATCGCCGCCAGTCACCTTGCTCCTGCAGGGACCTGGCGAGAACTTGGCTTGTGATTAGGCTGCTAATCGTGCGGGAGGTCCGGCGCGGATTGCGTGGCTCGGCTTGGCTGCCAGTAGCATTTTTCCTGCTGGTGGCGACGATAGTGCCGTTTGCGGTTGGGCCTGACACCCAGCTGCTGAGCCAAGTCGGCGGCGGGGCGCTGTGGGTCGCAGCACTGACCGCGGCGCTTTTGCCTATAGAACGGCTGGTCGATCCGGATCGCGCCGATGGCGTCCTCGATCAACTTGCCATTGCCGGGGTTTCCGAGGAGCTGGTCGGAGGGGCCAAGATCCTCGGCCACTGGCTGGCGTTCGGACCGCTGCTGCTGCTTGCAGCGGTCCCCGCAAGCGTGCTGGTGGGGCTTGATTGGGCTGCGCTGGTGCGCTGCCTCGCCGCTTTGGCGGTCGGAACCCCGGCGCTGGCGTCGCTTTCAGTGGCCGTGGCGGCGCTGACTGCGGGACTTACGCGCACCGGGGCGTTGGCCGGCCTGCTGCTGATGCCGCTGGCCGTGCCGCTGCTGATTTTTGGCGCAGCCGCCACTAGGGATGGCGAGAGCTCCGCTCTCAAGCTTGAGGCGGCGGTTGCGCTGCTGACGGTGGCCGGCGGGCCGTTCGTGACTGGCGCGGCGGTCCGCGCAGCGCGAAGCTAATCACGAGACCAGCGCGCGAAGATTGCGGTTGGCAGAAGCAGCGCGCGCGACTCCTCGCGTACCGCCATTTCGCCGCACTCGACGCGGCCGCCGAGGTCGGTGGTTAGCTGGGAAAAGAGCTCGCCAATCGCCAGCGCGGACATTCGCACCGCATAAACCGTTAGGACCAGGAAGCGACTTTCGCTGTCGAGCAAGCGGCGGCAATCGGCTAGGAGTGGGCCGAGATGATCCTCCAGCCGCCACAATTCGCCAGTCGGGCCGCGACCGAATTTGGGGGGATCCAGAAGGATGCCGTCATAGCGTCGTTCGCGACGAACTTCGCGCGCAGTGAATTTGGCAGCGTCATCAACGATCCACCGGATTGGTCGATCGCCCATACCTGAAAGGAGCGCATTGGCGCGCCCGCCCTCGACAGATTTCTTGGACGCATCGACATGGACCATTCTCGCGCCCGCGTCAGACAGGGACAGTGTCCCGACCCCGGTATAGCCGAACAGGTTGAGAATCCCTGCACCCCCACTGCGGGCGCGCATAAAATCCCATTGCGGCGCCATGTCGGGGAAGAAACCGAGATGGCGAAACGGGGTCAGGCTGGCGTTGAAGCGAACCTCCCCCCGGGAAAGCGGCCAGCTGGACGGAACGGGTCGGTGCTGAACCCAGCGCCCACCGCCCTCATCGTCGGAGCCCGGTACAAACGTTGCGTCAGGCGACCAGTCGGCAAGCGCTGGCGCCCACATTGCCTGCGGCTCCGGGCGTACGACCGTCACCGCGCCATAGCGTTCCCATTTCTGCCCGTGGCCGCAATCGATCAACCCCCAATCGTTCCACGGCTCGGCGACGATTGTACTGAGTTCGCGCACATTCACGGCAATTGCCTCATGCTGCGAGTGCAACCCTGCCGCCGATCGAGGCAACTGCACTTGGCCCTGCAAGCATCGTTTGTCCGGCGGCGCGCGCGCGCGCAGCGTCCACGCCCCGAAGCTCGGCGAGCATTTCGTCGAGGGTTATAATTCGTCCGAAAATTTCGATCGATCGGGCGATCGAATCAGCGCGACCCTGTGGGGTTTCGAGCGCCATGAGAAGTCCCGCTTCGACCTGGGCTCGCGCCCGGTTGAGTTCGGGTTCGCTGAGATCCTCCGCCGCGCGCGTGACTACGTCGCGCGCAAGCGCCATGGCTTCCGCGGCCCGCGCCTTGTCGGTCGACATATTGACCGCGAACAGGCCCGTTTCAACATAGCCCTGCGTCCAGGCGTAAATCGAATAGGCAAGACCGCGATCCTCGCGCAGTTCCTGGAAGAGTCGCGAGGACATGCCACCGCCGACAGCCTGCGCGAACAGTATGAGGGCGGGTGCGGTGGGGGCGCCTGCCGCAAGGCCAGGGAAGGCGAATGCAAGATGCGTTTGCTCCGATGAGCGTCGATCGGCGCGCATTCCCCCTTCGAAGTGGGCGGGCGTGATCGGTGGCGGTGCCTTGTGCTCGAGGTCGCCGAACAAGGCCTCGGCCAGGAGCAGAACGTGGCCAGGGTCGATCTTACCCGCAGCGGCGATGACCAAACGCCCGGGGCGATATTGTCGCTCCATCCAGTCGAGGCAGTCCAGCTTGGTGATCGCGCGGATTCCGGGTTCGCGGCCTAGTACTGGGCGGGCAAGTGGCTGGGTGCCGAACGCCGCTTCGAACAAATGATCGTGAATGAGATCGTCAGGCGCATCGAGGCACTCGCCAAGCTCCGACAGGATGACGAGCTTTTCGCGTTCGAGTTCAGCCTCGTCGAGCGTCGGGGCGCGTACCAGATCTGCGATAAGTTCGAGAGCAAGCCCGACGTCCGGCGCGAGCGTGCGCGCGTGGAACACCGTTTGGTCGCGCGCGGTCCAGGCGTTGAGGAAGCCGCCGACATCCTCGATAGCCTCTGCAATCCCGCGCGCCGTCCGGCCACGCGCACCCTTGAACACCATATGCTCGAGCAAATGGGCAAGACCGCCCTTGCCATCAGGCTCGGAGCGCGAGCCGACTGCGGCGTAAAGCCCGATCGAGGCCGACTGGGCACCGGGCATTGGGTCGATCGCCACCGTGACTCCGTTAGAAAGGCGCGCCAGTTCCACCATCAATTCTTGGCAGGACCAATTTGCCGATGCCGAAGTGCGAGCACGTAGATCAACATGGCGATGCCCGCGAACAGGAACCATTGGATGGCGTAGCTCAAATGATTGTTCGGGATCGTCGCCGGCGATGGGGCCGCGCTCGCCATTACACCAGGGCCCGGCTCGGCGGCGACAAGGCGCATGCGAGTGAGGCGGTCGGGTGCGATCATGCCGCTGACCAATCCACCCTTATAGTCGCGACCGCCATTGGGATTTTTGGACCAGCCGAGCTCGACCGCCATTCCGGGTCCTTCGGCACCGACGCGGCAATCGGCAATGATCAGATAGCCCGGCTCACCGGCCTTGTTTTGCCCGGCCGAGGTGCGAAAGCCAATGACCTCGAGGCAATTGCCCGTCGCGGCCCGAAACAATGGCAGCGGACCGGCCATCGGAGCGGTCGGCCAGCCGATTGGCGGCAGGTTCTGGGCCGCGACGAGGGTGGAAAGTAAAGCTTCCTTTTCGCGCATGCGCTGCAGCTGCCAAATGCCCAGCCCGGCCATGGTCACTACTGCTAGCGCCACAAGGATGGTCGGGATGATTGGCCAGCGGCGGATCATTTGGCTATTCTGCCTTCGCCCGCGCGATGGCGATAAATCTGGTAGAGTAGCGCCGCCTTGCCGACGCGGAGGCCCCCAATCGTCAACGCAATCCCGACTGGTATCCAAATCAAATGGAACCACCAACTCGGTGTATAAGCGAGATCGAGGAGGATCGCCGACACTGCGAGAATAGTGCCGACGATGAGAATGAGGAACACTGCGGGACCGTCGCCCACGTCAGAGCGTGAGAAAGCAAGACCGCAGAAGGTGCAGTCGGGGGCAAAGCGCGCAATGCCTGCGAACAGCGTCTTTGCGCCGCAGCGTGGGCACAGCCCGTTGACGCTAGCCGAAGCCAGCGTGGGCACGGCGCCGGCTGGCGGCGCCAACGCCATCAACCGTGAACCGGCGCGCCCCAACCGCCCCAGATGTAGACCGAGACGAACAGGAACAGCCAAACCACGTCAACGAAGTGCCAGTACCAGGCGGCGGCCTCGAATCCGAAGTGCGCCTTGGGAGTGAAGTCGCCCTTCGCGGCCCGAAGGTAGCAAATAATCAGGAAAATTGTCCCGACGAGGACGTGAAAACCGTGGAAGCCCGTCGCCATGAAAAAGGTTGCGCCATAGATGTTGCCTTTAAAGGCGAACGGCGCGTGAATATACTCGTAAGCCTGGATCGACGTGAACACGAGGCCAAGCGCGATCGTTGCCAACAGGCCCCTCTTCAGCCCCTCCCGATCACCGTGGATAAGCGCATGATGCGCCCAGGTGACGGTGGTGCCCGAGCACAATAGTATCAGCGTATTAAGCAATGGGAAACCGAACGGATCGATGACCTCGAGCCCCTTGGGCGGCCAAGTCGCACCAACGGTTTCGGCCGCTGAGGGGAACATTGCCGCGCCGAAAAAGGCCCAGAACCAAGCGACGAAGAACATCACTTCGGACGCGATGAACAGGATCATCCCGTAGCGCAGGTGAAGCTGCACGACCGGAGTGTGGTCGCCGGCCTTGCCTTCCTTGATAACGTTGCCCCACCAAGTGAACATGGTGATCAGTACGCCCGCCATGCCCGCGAGGAAAACGAACTTGCCATAGGGGTTTGCGTGCATCCACATAACCGCGCCGCCGGTCAAAGCGAGCGCGGAGAAAGCCCCGATCAACGGCCACGGGTCAGCTGGAAGGATGTGATAATCGTGGTTCTTGGTGCCGGCCATGAGTCTCGTTCCTGAGTGTCGCGGTGCCGCTCTAGCGGGCGTCGCGCGGAGTTTCCACCGGGTAAAATGTGTAGCTCAAAGTGATTTCGTCGATGTTGCGGGTCGCGGGGTCGGTGCGCAGCTTCGGATCGACGAAGAATATCACCGGCATCTTAACACTCTCGCCGCCCTTGAGCACTTGCTCGGTAAAACAAAAACATTCGATCTTGCTGAAATATTGCCCCGCCTGCGCTGGCGAGACATTGAAGCTCGCGGTGCCTGTCGTCCGCCGCGCAGTCAGGTTGGTGGCGCGATAAAAGATAGTGGTGCGCGCACCCGGCTTGATGCGCACGGTCGCCTGCTCGGGCTCGAACCGCCACGGCAGCGCCGGCGAGATATTGGCGTCGAAGCGCACCCCGACTTGGCCTGCCACCGCGCCGGGTGCGGAATCGGCGCGCATGGTCGTGCCGTCGAAGCCGGTTACGGCACACAAAATGCGGTAAAGCGGAACCGAAGCGAAGGCGAGGCCGAGCATTGCCAGCCCAAACAAGGCAGCGCGAAGGGCCACGGTACGGTTGCGGACGGCGATGCTGCTCATCGATTGATCGACATCTTGGCGATGGTGATCGCGAACATCAGGATCACAAAGCCGCCGAGTAGCAACGCCATGAGCCGGGCGCGGTCGCGCTGGCGCTTGCGGATAAGATCTTGTTCGTCGGGGGTCATGCAATCAACCAGCGGTCGGCCACAAGCGCACCGAATAGTCCGAACAGATAAAGTATCGAGAATGCGAACAGCCGCCGTTCGGGCTTCATTCCGGCGGGCTCGGTGGCGCGGTTGGCAAGCACGCCAAGCGCAAGAGCGGCGAACAGTGCATTGAGCGCGAGGCTCGCGAAACCGTAAACCCAACCCGTCAGGCCGAGCGCCCACGGGGCAAGCGCGGCGACCACCATAGGCACGGTGTAGAAGACAATATGCCGACGGGTCGCGGTCACGCCAGCGACTACCGGCAACATCGGTACACCGGCATTCGCGTAATCACTCTTTACGAACAGCGACAGCGCCCAGAAATGCGGCGGGGTCCAGAAAAAGATGATCCCGAACAGCAACAACGGCAGCAGCGTGACCTCGCCGGTCGCGGCGGCCCAGCCGATCAGCGGGGGGAAAGCCCCCGCAGCTCCACCTATAACGATGTTCTGTGCGGTGCGACGTTTCAGCCAGACCGTATATACGAGCACATAGAAGAGGATTGAAACGGCGAGAACCACCGCAGCGAGATGGTTCGCTGCTACCTCCATCAGTAAGACCGAGAAAATGCTCAGACCGACGCCGAAGTGAAGCGCCGTCTGCCGATCCATCCGTCCAGCTGGAAGCGGGCGATTGGCGGTACGCTTCATCCGAGCGTCGAGATCGGCCTCATACCATTGATTAAGCGCTCCCGCCGCACCGGCTCCAAGCGCGATGCACAGCACTGCGGTGAAGCCGAGCACTGGATGGACCGGAACCCGCGCTGCAAGGAGACCACATAAGCCCGTGAAGACCACTAGGCTCATCACGCGCGGCTTGGTCAGCGCGAATAAGTCGCGCGAGGTCGCAGTGGGCGCGGAGTCGTTCGGAACGGAGAGGCTGGTCACGGCCGCGCCTATAAGCGGTTCGGCTAACTTGGAAAAGGCCCATCGCCTGTTCAGCCGATTGCGTTATAACCGTCGCATGACCAAGCCAATCCTGTCGGCCGCGCTCAGCGCGTTGCTCATTGCCGCTCCTGCTCTGGCGCAGCCCGTGCGCCCGGCCTTGTCCACCGCCCCGACGATGATGCCCAATGACGATCTCGTTCGAGTGCGGATCGAGACGACTTACGGTGCAATCGTCCTTGCGCTGGACCGGCGCAGGGCCCCGGTCACTACGCGCAACTTCTTACAATATATCGACAAGGGCAGATTGGACGGCGAAACCTTCTATCGTGCGATGCCCTACGCTAAAGGCGGCCTGATCCAAGGCGGAATCATGTCCGATGGGCGCAAGCTCGCGCCGCCAATCGCGCACGAACCGACCACGCGGACCGGATTGAAGCATCTCGCCGGCGCCATTTCGATGGCAGCCTCGGGCCCCGGCACCGCCCAATCCGACTTTTTCATTCTGACCACTGACATCCCGGCCTTTGACGCCACCGCTACCGACCCGGGTTTTGCCGTATTCGGCCGCGTCTTAGAAGGCATGGACGTTGTCGGGAAAATCCTCGCCGCACCCGTTTCACCTACGAAAGGCGCAGGTTCAATGAAGGGCCAGATGCTTGAGCCGGCGGTGAAAATCGTCAAAGCGTTGCGAGTTACGAGATGATCCTCGCGAACGGTTGCGGCTGAGAGGGCACCTAGGGCGCCACAACACCCGACAAATTCGGAGATAACGCAGGAGTTACCGATGACCTTCGGAGCTCGCCTTCGACGGCGCGTTGGGCAAAGTCGTTGGCCAAGCCTTGATGCCAGGCTTTCGCCTCGGGAGTAAGCGCCCTCGCCGCACGCATCCGCTCTTCGGCGGCGCGTCTGGAGTAAAATCTCTGGTTCGAAACCACTTTGCCGCCCCCGGTCGCAAGGTTGCTGAAGTTAAACCGATGTTCCAACCTCGGCGCTAGCGCGGCAACTCAGATTTGCGACGAACGATTCTAAACTAGCGACGAGGCGGACACTGGGCGCCCATTCCGATGGACACAACCAATGTCTCATCTTTTCAGCAGCCTGCATCCAGGCCTCCGGGCTCAAATAACCAGGCATTCGGCGTTCGCTACATGCCATGGCTTATAACCCGTTTAGATTGCCTTCCGTCTCTTAGTCGATAACAGTACCGGCCTATTGGCGGCGCGGACATGCCGCGTGATGTACCAGAGGTCGACGACATGGGGCTTACCGATAAAGCGATCCTCGTCGTGGAAGACTCCCCGCTTATCGCAGCCACGACAGAAGAGATTCTTTTAGAGCTTGGCTGTGCGGTCGTGGGGCCCGCTGGAACGATGGCCGAAGCCCTGCAGCTTTGCGATCAGGGTGCCTTCGATGCGGCGCTAGTTGACCTTAACATTCGCGGTTCCAAAACATTTTCGCTGTTTAAGATATTAGCGCGTCGGCAAATCCCCTTCATAATCATTACAGGATATGCAGACTGGTCGATGCCTGAGGAATGGAAGCAATCTCCGCGACTGCTGAAGCCCTTCGACAAGGAGATGGTCGGAGACTCGCTCCTCAGAATTCTGCCTGACTAGTCGCATCTTTGGCGCTAAGCTTATTGCGAGAGGGGAGCCGGCCGTCGCGCCCGCGGCCCTCTTTCGCAATTGTAGAGTCGCTACATCGTCTTCGGGACGTACGCTACTCGCTTAAGCGACAATTTCTCGCCCTTGTCGCTCACGGTCTCCCCCGACGCGCCTATTTCGAGTTTCGGATCGGACCAGCACTCTTCGCCTTCTTTCGTCATTGCGCTGGTGAAGCAAGCCTTGCCGTCCTTCATCACCGCTGTGCCATGGTCAATATGGGCAGAACCGGAGGTCACAATATAATTGCCTTGAGCGTCGATGGATTCCTGCATCGGCTTACCGTCCTCCATGAACTCCCAACTTGTCTCGTTGAGAGTGGAGGCCGCGGCGGGTGTTGCGGTGACGTCATTTGCCGCCGCCATGCCCGTGTCATTTGTGGGTGGTGAGGCTGGCTTGTCGCAAGCAGCGAGAGCAGCAATTGCAGCGATGAAGAAAAGCTTATGCATCTTCTTTCTCCCCATTGGAACGATTGCCAAGTAACAGCTTTCCGGAGCATCGGCGAATCTACGCGCGACAAATGCTATGGCGTCAATGACGCTTAAGACCGACGCCAAAACGCCCCGGAGGTTGAGCCGGGGCGTCCTTGAACCTCAAACTTCACTGAAATCCTGCTCTACCGACGGCCGAGCCTAATCGATCTTTGGCAGCGTTTCGAATTGGTGGAAGGGCGGCGGACTCGACAGTGTCCATTCCAGTGTGGTCGCGCCCTCGCCCCAATAATTGTCAGGCGCCTTCTTGCCCGCGGCAAGCGACCAGAAGATGTTGACGAAGAAGATCATCATGCCCGCCGCGGTTACGGCGTAGCCCAACGACGAGATCTGATTCCAATAGGCAAGTGCTGGAGAATAATCCGGAATCCGTCGCGGCATTCCGTCGAGACCGAGGAAATGCTGCGGAAAGAAGATCATGTTGACCCCGATGAAGGTCACGAAGAAGTGAGCCTTGCCGAGCAGCTCATTATACATCCGCCCCGACATTTTGCCGAACCAGTAATAGAAGCCGGCGAACAGGCCGAACACCGCGCCCAGGCTGAGGACGTAATGGAAGTGCGCGACGACATAATAGGTGTCGTGCATATAAGTATCGACCCCGCCGTTGGCGAGGACGACGCCGGTCACTCCACCCACGGTGAACAAAAAGATAAAGCCGATCGCCCAAAGCATCGGAGTTTCGAAACTGATTGACCCGCCCCACATCGTTGCGATCCACGAGAAGATCTTGACCCCCGTCGGCACGGCGATGATCATCGTTGCGGCGGTGAAATACATTTTGGTATTCACGTCCATCCCGATGGTGAACATGTGGTGCGCCCATACGACGAACCCGACCACGCCGATCGCGACCATAGCGTAGGCCATGCCGAGATAGCCGAACACCGGCTTGCGGCTGAAGGTCGCGATGACCTGGCTGACGATACCGAAGCCGGGGAGGATCATGATGTAGACCTCGGGATGGCCGAAGAACCAGAACAGATGCTGGTAAAGCACCGGATCGCCACCGCCCGCGGCATCGAAGAAGGTGGTTCCGAAGTTGCGGTCGGTCAGTAACATGGTGATCGCGCCCGCGAGAACAGGAAGCGCGAGCAGCAGCAGGAAGACGGTGACCAGGATCGACCAGACGAAGAGTGGCATTTTGTGCAGCGTCATCCCCGGAGCACGCATGTTAAAGATGGTGGTGATGAAGTTGATTGCACCAAGGATCGAGCTTGCGCCGGCAAGGTGAAGCGAGAAAATCGCCATGTCGACCGCAGGCCCAGCTGAGCCGCTGGTCGAAAGCGGTGCATAAACTGTCCACCCCGTCCCCGCGCCAAGCCCCGTGCCGCCCGATACGAACGCCGATCCGAGCAGTAGCAGGAACGCCGGAACGAGCAGCCAGAAGCTGATATTGTTCATCCGCGGAAAGGCCATGTCGGGCGCGCCGATCATGATCGGGACGAACCAGTTTCCAAAGCCGCCGATCATCGCGGGCATGACCATGAAGAATACCATGATCAGCCCGTGCGCGGTGATGAGTACATTCCAGTGGTGGAGCGCTTCATCGAAATTGGCGCTTCCGGCACCAAGCGGCCAGCCCTGCGTCAGGATCTGGATCCCGGGCTCGGCCAATTCGGCGCGCATAATCCCTGAGATCGCACCGCCAATGATCCCAGCGATGATCGCGAAGATCAGATAGAGCGTGCCGATGTCCTTGTGGTTGGTCGACATGAACCAGCGTGCGAAGAAGCCCGGCTTGTGATCGGCATCATGATGCGCGTGATGCTCATCATGAGCTTTCAGCGGAAGCGCGTCGGCGGGAATGGTGCTCATGGTCTATCTTTTCCGCTAATCAATTTTGGGCCGTGGCGGCCTGGTTGAGCGCCGGCTGTTGCACCGCGGCGGGCTTGGTCTCGGCAGCCGGGGGTGCGCCGGTCGTAGTTGCGGGAGTGGCTTCGGTGCTTGGCCGCGCGCCCTTGGGCGTTCCGCCCTTCGATGCGACCCATGCATTGAAGGTCGCTTCAGGTACGACTTCGACCGCGATCGGCATATAGCCGTGGCGGGCGCCGCACAATTCGCTGCACTGTCCGAAATAGACGCCCGGTCGGTCGACCTTGACCCAGGTCTCGTTGAGCCGCCCAGGGGTCGCGTCGATCTTGGTCCAGAAAGCGGGGACAGCGAAGGCGTGGATCACGTCGGCCGAGGTGACGATGAACTTGACGGTCTTGCCGACCGGGATCACCAGCCGCTCATCGACCGCGAGCAAGGGCGGACCGTCGGCGTCCGTGCGGAAGCGCGCATTGCCGGCGACTTCGCCCTTTTCCTTGAGCATGTTCGAAACGATCTCGAACCCGCCATTGTCGGGATAGGAGTAAGTCCAATACCATTGGTTGCCGACGACCTTGATCGTCACGTCGGCTGGAGGCGGGCTGTATTGCGCGCTGATCAAACGGATCGAGGGGATTGCGATCGCGACCAGGATCAGCACCGGGACGACCGTCCAGATGACTTCGATCAGCGTGTTGTGACTTGTCCGCGAAGGAGTCGGATTCGCTCCGCGGCGATATTTGATCATCGTGTAACCGAGAAGTCCCAGCACGAAGATGCTGATTGCCGCGCACATGATGAGCAGCGGGCCATTATGGAAAGCGGCAGCTCCGCGGCCGATCTCGGTGACCTGATCCTGGATGCCCTTGCGGCCATCGGGGGCACCGATCCCCGGCGTCGGGGCTGCATAAGCGATCGAGGGAGCCGGGGCGGGCGTAGCCGCGGCCGTCGCTGGACCTGGAGCCGGAGCAACAGCCGGCGCCGCTGTGGCGGGAGTCGTCGCGGCTTGCGGCGCGGCTTCGGTGGGCGTCTGGGCGCTCAATGCCGTCGGCGCCATTCCGGCTGCCGCTAGGGCAATTGCCCATCCGATCAATTTCATAGTCACGTCGACCCTATCGCATTGGGGTGCCCGCCATGGTTGGCGGCCTTCGAAAGTGGCGGCCTTATAGGCGCGACATTCCGGTCCCTCAAGCGCTGCGTGGTGCGGGAGTTTGAAGCGGTTGCGGGATATGACAAGGAGGCCTATTTCAGCGCCCGTACCGTGGGGAGCGAAGCCATGACTGAGGACGAGATTTTGGCGGAATTCCGCGATTCCGAGGCATTGCTCCAAGGGCATTTCATTCTCTCGTCGGGGCTGCGAAGCCCGCGTTATCTGCAATGCGCGCGCGTATTGATGGACCCCAGGCGCGCCGAACGGCTGGCGCGGGCGCTGGCGGACAAGCTTTCGCCCGAGATTCGCGATGCAATCGACCTGGTCGTGTCGCCGGCGATGGGCGGAGTGATCATCGGTCATGAAATGGGGCGCGCGCTTGGCAAACGGGCGATGTTCGTCGAGCGGCCGGAGGGTCAATTTCACCTGCGGCGCGGCTTTGCGATCGCGCCCGGCGAGCGCGTGCTGATGGTCGAGGACGTGGTCACCACCGGTGTGTCGTCGCGCGAGGCGATTGCGGCGATCGAGGAGGCCGGGGGCAAGGTAGTCGCGGCGGCGAGCCTGGTCGACCGCTCGGGCGGGAGCGTCGATCTCGGCGTGCCGTTCACCGCGCTGATCCGGATCGACGTTCCGACCTATTCGGCGGAGGATTTGCCGGGCGAGATGGAAGCGATCCCGGCGATCAAGCCTGGCAGCCGCGCTGCGGCGTGAGCAGGCCGCTGCGCCTGGGCGTCAATATCGACCATGTCGCGACGATTCGGAATGCGCGTGGCGGGGATCATCCCGATCCGGTGCGCGCGGCGCTTACCGCCGCAACGGCCGGGGCCGACGGAATCACCGCCCATCTGCGCGAAGACCGGCGGCATATCACCGATCGCGATATCGCTCGGCTGATGGCCGAGGTGGATTTGCCGCTCAATCTGGAAATGGCGGCGACCGATGAAATGCTTGGGATCGCGCTAAACCACCGGCCGCATGCGGCATGCATCGTTCCCGAAAAGCGCGAGGAGCGGACGACCGAAGGGGGGCTTGATGCCGCGGGGCAGTTCGCGCTGCTGAAGCCGTTCGTCGAGCGACTGTCCGGCGCGGGGGTGCGGGTTAGCCTGTTCATCGAACCCGACCCGCGTCAAGTCGAAGCGGCATTACGGCTAGGCGCTCCGGTGGCGGAATTCCACACCGGGCGCTTCGCTCATGTGATCGGCGAAGTGCGCGAGGCCGAGTTGAAGCGCTTGTCCGACGCCGCAGCGCTTGCCGCCAAGAATGGCATCGAGCCTCATGCGGGCCACGGCTTGACCTTCGACAATGTCGCACCGATTGCGGCGATTCCACAGCTGGCCGAGTTGAATATCGGCCATTTTCTGGTGGGCGAGGCGATTTTTACCGGCCTTGAAGCGAGCGTAGGGCGGATGCGCGCGCTGATGGATGCGGCGAGGTGATGGGCAGTCGCCCTCATTTCCCTCTCCCACAGGGAGAGGGAAGGTGATCGTCGGGATCGGGTCGGACCTGTGCAACATCGAGCGGATCCAAAAGTCGATCGACCGCTTTGGAGATCGTTTTCTCAACCGGGTGTTCACCGATATCGAGCGCGCCAAGGCGGCGCGGCGGCCGTTCACGGCAGCGGGAACGCTGGCCAAGCGCTTTGCCGCCAAGGAGGCCTTTTCGAAGGCGGTCGGGACCGGGTTCAAGCGCGGCGTGTTCATGCGCGACATTGGCGTGGTCAATGCCCCTTCGGGTGCGCCCACGATCGAGCTTAGCGGCGGTGCGCGCGCGCGGCTTGACGCGCTTGCGCCGCCGGGGCACGCGGTCGATATTCATTTGACGATGACCGACGACCACCCCTGGGCGCAGGCTTTCGTGATTCTGACCCTCCGCAAGATGGAGCATTGATTGAGCGAGCCGACCAACACCGCCCCTGCCGAACAAGGAGTGGAATTCGACCAGCCCAAGGTCGTCCGGGAAAAGCGGGGGTCCGCGCTGTGGCGCGAGATCAAGGGGCTGGGCCTGGTGATCCTGGCGGTGCTTGGCTTCCACAGCTTCATCGCCAAGCCCTTTTACATCCCATCCGAATCGATGATGCCGATCCTGGTCAAGGGCGACCGGCTGGTGGTCAGCAAATTCGCTTACGGCTGGTCGTTCGTATCGCCGACGATCCCCAATCCGGCGGCAATCTGGCGAAGCGTGGCAATGGGTCAGCCCGAGCCGTGGGGGATTACCTTGCCGTTCGTCGAAGGACGCCTGTTGGGCAAGCAGCCCGAGCGCGGCGATGTCGTCATCGTCACTCCGCCGGGGCAGAATGAGGATTATATCAAGCGCGTGATCGGCCTTCCGGGCGATACGATCGCGGTTCGGGACGGGCGCCTGTTTATCAACGGCAAGCGCGTTCCGGCAGTGGTTCGCCCGCCCGCGTTGGTGCCGGTCGATGCCAACGCCCCGTGCGGGATCGAATTTTCGGGCTATCAGGTGATGACCACTGACGGCCGCGCCTTTTGCCGCTTGCCGGTGGTTCGCGAAACGCTGCCCAATGGGGTTCGTTACGACACCATCGAGCTTGGCAATTCACCCGGCGACGAATTCGGCCCGGTGCGGGTTCCCGCGGGGCATTTGTTCCTGATGGGCGACAATCGCGACCGATCGGCGGACAGCAGGTTCGCGCTTGGAGTGCCCGACAATGGGCTCGGCGGGCCGGTGCCGTGGGAGAATATCGGCGGGCGCGCCGAATTCATCACCTTCAGCCTCGACGGCACGACCCAAATGACCAATCCACGAAGCTGGTTCGCGGGCTTCCGCGGCGAGCGCGCGGGCAATTCGCTTCGTAGCCAAAAGGTAGAGGCACGATGAGCGACGACTTGCCGCCGCCGCAGCACGATACCCGGCCGGGGCCGTCGGACATTCACGATTCGACCGTGCTTCGCGAAGTCCGCCGGGCGTCGGTGTGGATCGGAATGGCGCTGCTCGTCGTCGGAGCGATTTACCTTGCCCAGCCGTTGATGCTGATCGTCGGCGGACTGGTATTCGCGGTGATCCTCGATGGCGGAACGCGCCTGCTTGGGCGAATTCTTCCGATCGGGCGCGGCTGGCGCCTTGCGATCGTCACGCTCGCCGGCTTCGGCTTCGTCGGCTGGACCTTTTATTATGCCGGAACGACGCTTGCGACCCAGGCCGAAACGCTCCGCACGGTCATAACCGCGCAGGGCGATCAGCTGATCAAGGCGCTGAGCAAATCGGGACTGATGCCCGAAGGGAGCCTGTCGACCATCGGCCGCCAGATGCTCGGCGGGGTCGGGCAATTGACCAATGCGGTCAGCAGCGCGGTCGGGGCGCTAAGTTCTACCGTGATGATTCTGGTCATCGGTATCTTCATCGCGATCGAGCCCCGGCTTTACGATCGCGGGGTGGCGTGGATGCTTCCGACCAATCACCGCGACGGATTCTACGAATTGTCGAACAAGGTCGGCTTTACGCTTCGTCGGCTGATGTTCGGGCGAATCGTCGGAATGGTGGTCGAAGGAGTCGGCACCTGGCTGATGCTGATGTGGGGCGGAGTGCCGATGGCGGCGCTGCTCGGGCTGCTGACCGGCCTGCTGGCGTTCGTTCCCAACATCGGTGCGATCGTGTCGGGCGTGCTGATGGTCGCGGTCGGTTTCTCGGCGGGGTCCGATGCCGGGATGTGGGCGATCATCACCTATTTTTTCGTTCAGACGGTCGATGGTTACATCATCGTTCCCTATGTCGCAAAAAAGACCGTCGACCTTGCGCCCGCGCTGGTGCTTGCCGCGCAATTATTGTTCGGGGCGCTGTTCGGGATCATGGGGCTGCTGCTCGCCGATCCGGTGGTCGCGACGATCAAGGTCAGTTTGGAAGAATGGTCGAAGCGTCGTTCGGCGGGCGAAGGGAGCGAAGCCGACAACGAGGTGGAAGCAGCGGCGACTTAGCGGCTATTGCCCCGGAGGAGCCCCAGGAGCGCCGCCTGGGCCAGCTGCACCAGCCATCAGCGCGGCATTGGGAACGACCTGCACGACATGGATGTCGAACAACAGGTCGGTTCCGGCGGGGATGACTCCACCCGGCGGCGGAGTGTCGCCATAAGCGAGCTTCGAGGGGATCCGGACCGCATAGCGCCCGCCCTTCTGCATCATTTGCAGCGCTTCGCCGAAGCCGGGGATGACTTGCGAGGGGAGGATCGGCGCCGGGCCGCGGCCTTCGGTCGAATCGAACACCGTGCCATCGGGCAAGCGGCCTTCATATTCGATCAGCGCGCCGTCGATCGCCTTGATTCGCTCACCCTGCCCCGGCTCGACCGTTCGGAACAGGATTCCCGTCGCCGTGGTCTCGCCGCGAAGCGATGCCGTGCCGAGGTGGGCAAGTCCGAACGCTCCGGCGCCGAGCGCGCCGAGCGCCAGCCACAGCTTGAGGAGAGAGCCGCGCGCGATCGGACGGAGGGGAACCTGGGTGGTCGACATCGGATAGCCTTAGCGCAAAAACGTCGGGGAGTGCGGAACGAAGCGCGCCTAGCGCGCGGTTCCTTCGCGCTCCATCCGTTTGCGCTCGAGCTTGCGCGCCCGGCGAATCGCCGCGGCGCGTTCGCGCGCCCGCTTTTCCGACGGCTTTTCGTAATGACGACGCAGCTTCATCTCGCGATAGACGCCCTCGCGCTGCAGCTTCTTCTTGAGCGCGCGCAGCGCCTGGTCGACATTATTGTCGCGAACGATGATCTGCATAAAAAGTCGTCGAACTCCCTTCAAAGCAAGCCGGCAATGGTCCGGCCGTCCGGCAGCGAATCGACAGATGCCGACGTCTGCTGCCATGGTATTAGATAGCGGGCCGCGGACGAGCGCCCGCGACGGAAGGCGGCCCCTTAGCAGCGGCCCTTGCGCTTTTCAAGGCGCGGGAAGTCCGACCGCCGCGAATCGACATCGTTCCAATAGTTACGACGAGTTGTGGGCGTTTTGCGACCGGGCGCCTGAAAACGCTGGATAAGTTGTCTTCGATTAAGCTTTGGGCCCGTATAACGCTTGCTCATTCAGAGGGTCTATTATGTCATTGAATCGTCGGGAAATGATTGGTTTTGGTGCTGCTGGCGTCGGGACGCTCCTGCTGTCGGCCGCAGCGACTTCGACCCCGATTCCTGCGTCGCTGTTGACCGCCCCGCCGATCCTTCCGCCGGTTGCTCCGCCGGTCGTGGTCGCTCCGCTTGCTCCCGCCGGGATCGATCCGGCGCTGTTCGCCCGCGCCAAGGCCGCGCTGCACACCCACGGCGCGATGATTCGCCACCGCGACGTGATCGGCATCGTCGATTTCTCGGTCGGCAGCGCGCAACCGCGCTTCCACCTTGTCGACTTGATGAGCGGGCAGGTCGAAAGCCATGCCGTTGCGCACGGCAAGGGGTCGGACCAGGCGCATTCGGGCTATCTCGATCATTTTTCGAACGTTCACGGGTCAGAAGCGACTTCGAACGGGACCTACATCACCGCCGACACCTATCAGGGGAAGTACGGCACTTCGATGAAGGTCCGCGGGCTCGACTGGTCGAACAACAATGCCGAAAATCGCGCGATCGTGATCCACAATGCCTGGTATGCCGAGCCCGAAGTGATCGAGCAGCATGGCAAATTGGGCCGCTCGCAAGGCTGCTTCGCGTTCAGCCGCGCGAGCCAGTGGCGGGTGATGAACCGCCTTCACGACGGCCGGATGATTTATGCGGACAAGCTTGCATAAGCGATCGTCCGGGAGACGATTGCGCTGCAAGCTTGCATAAGAGATCGCTGCAAGCGCAAGGCGGCGGCTTCCTTCCGGGAGCCGCCTTTTTCACATCTAGCGTGCGGCGACCTTTTGCGCGGGCGCGGTTCCGCCGTCGCTGTCGAGCAGAGCGGCGATGACCTTGCCGTCGCGTTTGTAGACGTCGTCATAGTTGACGATCGTGCCGTCGACCAAGGCTGCAGAACTGAAATAGACGATGTAGACGGGCAGCGGTTTTACGAAGTTGGCCTGGACGGTCTTCTTGCTAGCGAGCGCGGCCTTGACCCTGTCGGCGGTCCATTCGCCGGCATCGTCACTCAGCAGCTCGGTCGCGAGGTCAACGATGTGCTCGGTGCGGATGCAGCCATGGCTGAGCGCTCGGATCGAGCTGTTGAAGCGGCTGCGCGCGTTGGTGTCGTGGAGGAAAATGGCATATTGGTTGGGCATCACGAACTTGAGCTGGCCGAGCGCATTGTTCGATCCCGGCGGCTGGCGCCAGCGCTGGACCTTTCCGTCGGTGCCCTTGACAGCGACATAGCCGCTCTTGCCCGCGACTTCGCGTGTGATGCTTGCCGGGACTTCCCACCAGGGGTTGAGAATGACGCCGCTTGCCGTCGCGGTGAGCTGCGGCGTCGGGGTCTTGAGCGCTCCAGCGATCGCGCGATGGCGCCAGCGGGTCGCGCCATTTTCGACCAAAGTGGCGTGGTAGGCGGGGACGTTGACGATGATATATTTCGCGCCGAGGTCGCGCGGCAGCCAGCGCCAGCGGTCCATGTTGAGGCGGATGCGGTTGAGCTTGTTGGTTTCGGTTTTCGGAGTGACTTCGAGGGCGTAGCGCAGGGCGCCATATTGCGGATGGGTGGGGAGCAGGCCGGTCAGGCTTTCCGCGATGCGGTGGCTGGCGAGTGCCTGATCGAGCAATTGCCGCTGGCGCGTGGCGTCGAGGTCCCTGTCAGCAATATGCCAGCCGGTTCGCTCGGCGCGGCGGACGTGGCCGAGCGCGAGATCGTAGGACAGGCGGTTGAAGCGATCGGTTGCGGCGGCCGAGACGCGCATCGGATCGCCGGTGCGGAGCGCCTGTTCGAGCCCGGACGGGTCGTAATCGACCGCACTCAACCCTTCGCGACCGACGGTGCGGATGAAGGCGACCAATTGCTCGGCATCTGGGATTTGCCAAATTGCGGGTGGCAGCACCGGGGCGACTTCGACCGGGGGAACGGTCTGGAGGGTCGCCGATGCGGGCGGTAGCGGAGCCATCGGGTCGACCTGTTGCGCCCAGACCACGCCAAGCGGGGCCGTCATCAAACCGATCGAAACAGTAATACGCAGCTTCATCTTTCCCTCCGGCTTCGCTCCATTGACGGGCGTCCGCGTCGACACGTCTGAAGCAGTATGGACATACACAGGATGAATGGCGGCTGCCAGAGCGATGGTGCGCCGCAAACCTGGCGTTAAACTGTTGCAAATAAGCTGGAAGTTGCGCGATGGTCATTCCAGGGAAAGTGGCCCATGGCGGGTGGCGAACCTCAATCTATGCTATTTCCTTCGCTGACCAATTGGGGGTAGTCGCGCCGCTGGAGATATATGAGTGACGATCAAAGCGCGAATTTCAGGAATGAGCGATCCGGCCGATCGCCGGCGCGCCGCGCGCCTGACGGTCGAGATCGACGCGCGTGTCCGCGAGTTGGGCAATGAGGGCTGCGAGGCGCGGCTGGTCAATATTTCCGAAACGGGTTTCATGGCCGAAACCGACGGTGAGTTCGAAGTTGGAACTCGGGTGTGGCTGATCCTGCCGGGCCGCGACCGCGCCAATGCGTTGGTCAAATGGACCGCCGGAACCAAGATGGGCGCCGAATTCGCCGAACCGATTGTTCTAGACGGCCTCGAAATTAGCTAGTGGCTTTCAACGCCCGCTGCACCGCGGGCAATATTCCGATCACGATCCGCTTCACTCCGGCGAAGGTCGGGTGCATCCCGTCGGGCAGCAGCATGCCGCCTTGCGCGCTGACCCCTTCGAGGAAGAATGGGTAGAGCGCGGCGCGGTGCTTGGCTGCAAGTTCAGGGTAAATCGCTTCGAACCGTGCGATGTAGGATGCGTCGAGGTTCGGCGCGGCGCGCATCCCGGCGACCAGCAACCTGATCTTGCGGCGTGAAAGCTCGGTGAGGATTTTGTCAATGTTGGCGCGGGTCAGAGCGGGGTCGAGCCCGCGCAACATGTCGTTGGCGCCAATTTCGACGATCACCAGATCGGGTTTGCGCGGGAGGCCGTCGAGCGTCCAGCCGAGGCGCGCGGCGGCGGCCTGGCTGGTGTCGCCCGAAACGCCGGCATCGGCGACGGTGGCGCGGATGCCGTTGCGGCGAAGCGTCGCCTGCAATTGCGGAGCGAAGCCAAGACCCTGATCGAGACCGTAGCCTGCGGTAAGGCTGTCACCAAAGGCGAGGATCAGCGGTCGGGGTGGCGCGGCGCCGAGGGTCAGGGCTGCGAACAGGATCAGCAGGCGGTGCATGTCGCCGATGTGGCGCCATTGTGATTGGCGTTCAAGCTCCCTAGCTGTGCGGTCCAATGACCGCTCCACTGATCGACCTCGACAATGTCAGCCTGACCCTTGGGGCGGGCGAAGTGCGAACGCACATATTGAAAGGCGTCAGCCTGCAGCTCGCCGCGGGCGAAAGCGTCGCGGTGCTCGGACCATCGGGTTCTGGCAAAAGCTCGCTGATGGCGATCATTGCCGGGCTCGAGCGGCCCGACGAGGGCCGGGTCGCGCTCGATGGTCAAAACCTTGCGCCGCTTGGCGAGGATGCGCTGGCGCGGCTGCGCGGGCGGTCGCTGGGGATCATCCTGCAGGCCTTTCATTTGCTTCCGACGATGACCGCGATCGAGAATGTCGCGGTGCCGCTGGAATTGGCGGGCGTGGCGGACGCGCGTGAGCGGGCGAGGAGCGAGCTGGAAGCCGTTGGGCTCGGCCATCGCCTGTCGCATTATCCGGCGCAATTGTCGGGCGGCGAACAACAGCGCGTGGCAATCGCCCGCGCCACCGCCCCGCGTCCAAAACTGCTGCTCGCCGACGAGCCGACCGGCAATCTCGACAGCACGACCGGGGCGGGAATTGTCGACCTATTGTTCGAACGCGCGGGCGCGGCGGGAGCGGGATTGCTGGTGATTACCCATGACCCCGCAGTCGCATCGCGCGCCGGGCGGACGGTGAGGATGGCCGACGGACAGCTTGAAGAGTGAAGCTCGCCTGGCGCCTTGCGCGACGTGATCTGAAGGGCGGGCTTGGCGGGCTCGGGCTGCTTTGGCTGTGCCTTGCGGTGGCGATTGCCGGACTGGCCTCAGTAACCAGCCTTGCCTCCTCGGTCGATCGCGCGATCGCCGCGCAGGGGCGGACCTTGATCGGTGGCGATTTGTTGCTGTCGGTCGCTCAGCGCGAGGCGAGCGCCGACGAGCAGGCAGCGATCCGCGCGCTGGGGCGCTCGGCGAAAAGCGTTGGACTGCGGGCAATGCTGGTTGCGCCGGGCGGCGAAAGCATGCTCGCCGATCTGACCGGGGCGGACGAGGCGTGGCCGCTCGCGGGCAAATTGGCACTTGCGCCGGGCGGGCGGCGGCCGGCCAATTCGGGCGAAGTGGCAATCGGAAGCGCCGCAGCCGAGCGGCTTTCGCTTCGGGTCGGTGACAAATTTCGGCTTGGGCGAGCCGAATTCACTTTGGCGGGGATCATTGAATCCTCGCCGCGCGAAGGGGGCTTTGCGATGTCGCCCCCGGCGCTGGTCGACGAGGCCGGGCTTGCGCGAACCGGGCTGATCCAGCCGGGCAGTCTGAGCTGGACCGCGTATCAAATCCTGCTTCCTGCCGGGCAGGATCCGAATGCGGCGGGTCTCGGCTTTCAGCGGCGCTTTGCCGAGGGTGGCTGGCGCGCGACCGACCGCAGCGAGGGCGGCAGCGGAACCCGGCGGTTCGTCGACCGGCTGGGGCAGATGCTGTTGCTCGTCGCCTTGGCGGCGCTGGCGATCGGCGGGCTGGGCATGGCGAGCGCGGCGGCAGCCTTTGCCGCTTCGCGCCGCCAGAGCATCGCCATATTGAAACTGGTCGGAGCGCCGCGAGCGACGATCAATGCCATGCTGCTGGTCGAGCTTGGGCTGGTCGCGGGACTGGCAATCCTTGCCGGCCTGGCGGTCGGAGCCGCGACCCCGGCGTTGGTCGCGAGCATATCGGCACCCTTGCTTGCAGTCGCGCCCGACCCCAACCCGCAATGGGGCGCGCTTGGCGAAGCGGCGCTGTTTGGGGTGCTGATCACTTTTGCAGCGAGCTGGGGTGCGATTGCCAGCGCAAGCGAGACCCGCCCGGCGCAGTTGCTTCGCGGCGATGTTGGTGGAAGCGCGCCCTTGGCGCTGCGCCAGCGCATCTGGCCATTGCTGGCGCTTGGCGCCGCTGCGGCGCTGACGATTGCGAGCGCGACCAACCATGGTTTTGCAGCAAGCGGAATTGGAGTGATCGCGGTGCTCGCGGCGCTGTTCGCGGCCATCGGCGAAGCGATTCGGCGGATTGCGCGTGGCCTAAAGCATTTGGGCGGGCCGACGACCCGTCTGGGGATTGCGGCGCTCGACCGTCCGGGGGCGGCAACCGGGCGGCTGGCGGTGGCGCTTGGGTTGGGCCTGACTTTGCTGATTGCGCTTGCGGCGACCGCATCGTCGATCCTCGCCGAAATCGATTCCTCGATTCCGAAGCGCGCTCCGGCCCTGTTTCTGGTCGACATTCCGCGCGACGAAGCAAAGCGCGTAAAGCGGATGGCGGCGAGCGAGCTTCCGGGGTCCGAGCTTCGACTGGTCCCGGCGCTTCGCGGTCCGGTGATTGCGGTCAACGGCACCCGCGTCGCGGACATTCGCGATATTCCCGAGGGCGCGTGGATCCTGCGCGGCGACCGCGGGCTGACCTTTGCCGACGAGCTTCCGCCCGCCAACCGGATCGTTGCCGGGGAATGGTGGCCGGCCGATTATCGCGGGCCGCCCCTGGTCAGTATCGACGTCGATGCGGCGACCGCGCTTGGGCTGAAGATCGGCGACACGCTGACCGTCGGAGTGCTTGGTCGCCCGATCGAAGCGCGGATTGCGTCGTTCCGGCAGATCGACTGGCGAAGCATGGGGTTCAATTTCGCGATGGTGTTCGCACCGGGTGCGATCGATTCGGCGCCTTACACGCTGATGGCTACAATTGCCCCCGGAGCGGCGAAATCGACTGCCGGGTTCGAGCGGCGGCTGGTCGAGGAATTGCCGATGGTCAGCGCGGTACGCGTCGCCGAAGTGGTCGAGCAGGCCAAGGCGCTGCTCGGGTCAATCGACGGCGCGGTGCGGATCGCGACCGGCTTTGCAATCGCGATGGGGATGATCGTGCTTGCCGGATCGGTCGTCGCCACCCGGCGCGAGCGGCGGCGCGACATCGTGCTGCTTCGCCTGGTTGGGGCGACGCGCGGGGAAGTGGCGAGAAGCCAATTGGTCGAGTTTTCCTTGCTGTCGGCAATGGTTGCGGTGGCAGCGCTGGTCTTAGGCGTGATCGCGGCCTGGGCTTTGGTTACGTTCTTCTTCGATTTTTCGTTCAGCCCGGACTGGCCGTGGCTGGTCGCCATTCCAGCGGGAGCGATATTTCTGGCGATCGGCGCAGCGCTTGCGGCGGCCTTGCCCGCGCTCAATGCTCGTCCCGCCGAGGGACTGCGCGCGCTCTAGGCGAAATAAGGCGAAACCGGCCGATGCAACCCTATTTCATTTCGGCGGTTGAACCCTCGAAAGGAACTTGAATATGGCATCGATGCCAACCCTAGGCGACCTGCGCATGACCCATGACCCGGCGGGTCGCGGATATCACGCCGTCTATCGCGAGCATCAGGTCAACCACTGCCCCGGCTGTGGCCGGACGCACTGGCTGATCGGCCGGGTTTCGGCCGAATGTGCTTTCTGTTCGACCGCGCTTCCGCTCGCCGAGGCGAGCATGCGGTCGCACAATAGCCCGGCGGTGATTCGTCATCGCAACCAGGATGTCAGCTCCGCCCGCGCGGCGTGACGATCAGGCCGGTTTGGGTCTGACCGGCACCTGGACGTTGCAGAGATCTACCCCGCCAGCCGCGAGACGATAAAAATCGTCGTCGCGGTTTTGGCGTCTGTGGACGTAAGCAGCGAAAGCGGGGCTGGTTTCGTCGAGATATTCGAACGCTGGGCGGCGCGCCGCGGGGATGGCGGAAGCGAGGGTTACGCTAATGATTGGCCTGGCGACCGCGCCGGCCTTGTAAAATCCCATCGTCTCGGTTCCGCGCGGGAGCGATGCGAGCAGATCGATCCCGGAGACGACGCGGCCGACGATGGCGATGTTTCGGTCGAGTTGGCGCGGGGCGTGGCCGATTGCGGCGTAGAGCTCGACCCCGCTGCCGGTGTCGGGATGAAGCTCGCGACCGACCCCGACCGTTCCGTAGCAATGGGTGAGGCTGGCATTGCCGTCGGCGTAGAGTGCGACCGGCCAGCCGCCTGCGAAGCCGACGCTTTGCGCATAGGGGTCGGGCGATCCGAGCGGAGTGACCCTCAGCCCTGCCGCGCTTTTCCAATATTCGTGGGGTGGGCGCTCGATCACCCCGGCCGGAAGCGCGCGCTTGACCTCGTTGATCCCCCATTGCGCGACATAATTGTCCTGCACGCGATAGACCGATGAACCGCGCCAGTAGGTCGACATGGCCAGACGGCGGATGTTCGCGACATGGACCGGGGCGAAGTCGGGAGCGAGCTGGATCACCACCTTGCCGCCGCCGGCGAGCGTCATCACCAGCAAGTCCTTGGCGGGGATCGGTTTCCACGCGCTGGCCGGGGCGGCGGCGACGATTTCATTGGGGGTCATTTTCTTGGCCGCTGGCGTGATAGTGGTCTGGGCGCTTGCCATGGTGGCGAGGAGCGTGAGTGGGATGAACGCGCGCATGACGACGGCTCCTGACAAAAAGGTGCCCTACCCTCACGGCAGCGCGGCATGAACGCAAGCCCCTTGGGCGGCGCGGCGGGAGCGGCTAGAGGGGCGGCATGTATCTTGCCACACTGATGCTGCTCGGATCGGGCGAACTTGGACGCGAATTCGCGATTGCGGCGAAGCGGCTCGGCTGCCGGGTGATTGCTTGCGACCGATATGACGATGCGCCCGCGATGCAGGTCAGCGATGCACGCGAAGTGTTCGCGATGCTCGACGGGGCGGGGTTGCGCGCGGCGGTCGAGAAGCATCGGCCCGATTATATCGTTCCCGAGATAGAAGCGATCGACACGGAGATGCTTGGCCAACTCGAGGCTGAGGGATGGTGCGTGGTGCCCTCGGCGAAGGCGGTCCAGCTGACCATGAACCGCGACGCGATTCGCGATTTCGCGGCGAAGGAGGTGGGGCTGACGACTTCGCCTTATGTCTATGCCGAGACGCGCGAGGAGGCGGTGGCGGCGGACGTGGGCCTGCCTGCGGTGGTCAAGCCGGTGATGTCGTCGAGCGGTAAGGGGCAGAGTATTGCGCGGAAGGTCGAAGAACTTGGCACGGCATTCGATTATGCAGTCGCCAACATGCGCGGCGACCGGCGGCGGGTGATTGTCGAGGAGTTCGTCGACTTCGATTATGAAATCACCTTGCTGACCGTAGCGACCAGCGACGGAATCCAATTTTGTCCGCCGATCGGGCATCAGCAGGACGGTGGCGACTATCGGAGCAGCTGGCAGCCTGCGGCGATGGCCGCGGAGGTGCTCGCTTCGGCCGAGGAGCAGGCCGCGAAGATCGTCGCGGCGCTCGGCGGGCATGGACTGTTCGGGGTCGAATTCTTCATTGCGGGCGATCGGGCGATATTTTCGGAGCTTAGCCCGCGGCCGCACGATACTGGGATGGTCACCCTGATCGGCCAGTTGCCCAATGAGTTCGAGCTGCACCTGCGGGCGATCCTGGGGTTGCCGATTCCGGAAATTGCCTTGGCTGGGCCATCGGCTTCGGCGGTGGTTCTGGCCGATCGGGCATGCTCCAACTTTGGTTTTGGCGGGGTTGAGGCTGCGCTGGCCGAGGGCGCGGCGGACGCTTCGGTCGAGCTGCGGCTGTTTGCCAAGCCGGAGACCCTGCCGGGGCGGCGGATGGGGGTGGCGCTGGCGCGCGACGCGAGCGTCGAGCAAGCGCACGAGCGGGCCTTGCGCGCCGCTGCGCACGTGACCATCGATTATCGCGCGCAGGCGGACTAGATTGCTCAAAAATGAGGAGATGATGATGCGTCGGATTACTGCCCTCGCTTTGTGCGTGATGATGGCGGCGTGCGGACGCGAATCCACGCCCGAAGCTCCTCGCAAGGAAATCCGTGTCCGAAGCGCGGGGCAAGATCAATTGCTGAAACTCGACGATTTCAATCGGGCGATCGCGCTCAAGCGGGCGATCATTGCGTCGGGATCAAAGTGCAAAAGGCTGACCGCTTCGGGCTTCGTCGGCGAATATAAGAATCTGGATATGTGGACCGCGCGCTGTGAACCCGAACGCGACTGGGCGATTTTCATCGGCCCTGACGACAGCGTTCAAGTAAGGCTGTGCCGCGATACCGAGAAGGTCGGACTGCCCGCGTGCAAAGCCAAGCCGGGAACCGAGGGCGGCGATGGGCTTGCCACAAAGAAAAGCGGGCCGGCTTGACCGACCCGCTTCGCTTATTCGACGCCTGCGAGGCTTAGTCGCAGCGGCGCGATTCCTTATATTCGCCGCTGGCCGTCTTTTCCTTGACGGTGACGCAGCTGCCCTGGCGGATTTCTTCACGCCAGCTACCGTCGGCGGCAGCCTGACGCTGCGCCTTGGGAACGCGCTTGCCGTCCCTGATCTCGTAATTCCAGTCCTTGGGCGTGCTCTGATCGGCAGCCTGAGCGAATGCTGCGGCAGCCGCAGTGGAGGCCACGGCGAAGCCAGTCGCAATCAGCAATATTTTGATGGCTCGTCTCATGTCCACACTCCTTCAACACTCGCCTTAGCCCAATCTAGGTGAACCGGGGCTTAAAAAAAGACCGGATCGGGCCAAAGAGCGGCAGGCGCGCGGTGGAGCCTAGCCCTGCCTGGCTTTGAAGCGGCGGTTGGTCTTGTTGATGACATAGGTCCGGCCGCGACGGCGAATCACCCGGCAGTCGCGGTGGCGCGATTTCAGCGACTTCAAGGAATTGCGAATCTTCATGGCCGGGAGGCGCCTTCATTTAATCGATTTATGGGGCTGGTAACCGGGCGCTCCCCTAGAGGGGGCGTCCGGCGAAGTCAAGAAAGTCGAACCACTACCGCGGGGCTCTGGGGGAGGTCGGCGCGAAGCGATTGCCGAAATAATTCCCCTGATACCACATCGGACGGGCGTCGGCATCGGCGAGCTGACGCGCGATTCGGTAATTGAATTCCGCATAGCGCGCGGTCGCATCCCACAGGATCGGGAGCTTCAGATCGTCGCTCACCCGATGATAATGGCGGGCGAAGAAATCGTCGAACTTGGCTTTTCCGCCATTTCCGTAGCCGGTGAACAGCAGGATCGCCGGGACCCCACGCTCGACGAAGCGATAATGGTCGGAGCGGGTGAAGATCGCTTCCTGCGGCATTGGGTCGGGCGAGACCGAGATATTCATCGCCTTGCCCGTCTCCGCCACTGCTCGGGCGATGGTCGAATGGTCGCCTCCGAAGGCGACGACGTCGGTGAATTGGTAGAGCGGAACGGGCATGTCGAGATCGACCCCGCCGACGATCTGGCCGATCGGCACAGTCGGATGCGCAGCGAAATAATCGGCGCCGAGCAGACCCAGCTCTTCCCCCGTGTGGGCGATGAACAGGATCGAGCGGCGGGGCGGACGGCCGCTGTCGATGAAGCCGCGCGCGGCCTCGATCAAGGTGGCGACCCCGGCGGCATTGTCGAGCGCGCCATTATAGACATTGTCCTCGCCCGGCTTGGCGTCCGCCTTTAACCCGAGATGATCGAGATGACCCATCATCGCCACATATTGATTGCGAAGCGCGGGATCAGCGCCGGGAAGCATTGCGATCACTTCCGGGCTTTTGAAATCTTCCCACGAGGATTCCGAGCGGATCGACAGCGAGGGTTGCAGAGCAAAGCCGCGCGGGCGAGCGCCCTTGACCGCGGCTTCGGCGCGCACTGCGGCGACTGTCTTTGGAGCGCCCGCGAACAGGCGTTCGGTGAATGCCGGGGAGGCGCTGAGGATGATTCTCAGGCCATTTGCCGAACCCGATTGGCCGGTCTTGTCGACCCAATCGACCGAAGCGCGCCTCGGGTAAAGGCTGACCGGCGGGGTGTTTGCCGCGGGCGGGCGTGGTGCGAGCCTGCCAATTTCGAGCAGTCCGACCGCTCCATGCGCGGCCGCGACCTTGTCCTTGGTTGAATTGAGATGGGCGGCAATGTCAGTCGGCACGCCTTCGGGCGTGCCGCGCAAGATGACCACAATCTTGCCGCGCGTGTCGAGGCCGGCATAATCGTCGATCCCGAGCGCAGCATCGGACAGGCCGTAGCCGACGAAGACCATTCCGGCGTCGATTGCGCGCGTGCGGTCTGTAACGCTCGGGCGCAAGCCAAGCTCAAATTCGCTCACCGGGGCGGTGCGGCCGGCGACGCTCATCGCGATCGAGGTTTTGCCAGGGACCAGGGTCGCCCGGCGGAACGGCACCCATTGATACCAGCCGCCATTTTCGCCCGCCGGCTGAAGGCCCATCGATCGGTACTGGCTGACGACATAGGCGGCGGCGATCTCATGCCCGCGCGTGCCGGTGCCGCGGCCTTCGAGCAGATCGTCGGCGAGAAATTCGACATGGGCACGGACGCGCGCGGCGGCGGCGTTCGTTGCGCCCGGGACGGGGGCGGGTTGCGCCGTCCCGCCAACCAGCGCGGCCAAGGGGAGCAGTAGCAATCGGGTGATTGTCATGAAATGCCTTAGTCAGATATCGTGAGTAACGGCAGCCGCCGTCATAGCCTTCTGATCGCTATCGGATGCTGCGAGCCAAGGCTAGGCCCAGCCCGGACGCTCGTCGAAGCAGGGGGTTTGCCGATCGAGCACTCGCCGCTTATTAGGGCGCCCAATTCACCAGATCAGCCAGGGGCAGCATGAGCATTTCCATTTCGAGCGCGTTCGACGCCGGCAATATCAAGCTGGTCGGCCAGGACGGCGATTGCCTCGACCTCGAGATCGTCAAGGATCATCTGAGCGATTTCCATCAATGGTTCCATTTCCGGCTGGCCGGTGGGGCTGGGCGCGAAGTGACCCTGCGCATTCTCAATTGCGCATCGTCCGCCTACCCCGATGGCTGGCCCGATTATCGCGCCTGTTTGTCGATCGACCGCGAGGATTGGGTGCGCATCGATGGCACGACCTATGCCGATGGAGTGCTGACGATCCGTTTCACACCCGAGACCGATCTGGTGTGGCTGGCCTATTTCGCGCCTTATTCGATGGAGCGGCACCACGACCTCGTTTCGACCGTTGCTGCGCTTCCGGGGGTCGAATATCGGAGTTTGGGCAAAAGTCTCGATGGCCAGGACATCGACTGCCTGACGATTGGCGAAGGCGATTTGACCGTATGGCTTTACGCGCGCCAACACCCCGGCGAGACGATGGCCGAATGGTGGATGGAAGGCGCGCTCGAGAAATTGACCGATTCGGACGATCCGATCGCGCGCGTGCTCCGCAACGAATGCACGTTTCACATCGTCCCCAACATGAATCCCGACGGATCGCGGCGCGGCCACCTTCGGACCAATGCGGCGGGGATCAACCTCAACCGCGAATGGCATGAACCCTCGGCCGAGCGCAGTCCCGAAGTGCTGTGCGTTCGCAACCGCATGGACGAGACCGGGGTCGATTTCGCAATGGACATTCATGGCGACGAGGCGATTCCGGCCAATTTCCTTGCAGGATTCGAAGGCATTCCCTCGCTGACTCCGCGCCAGACGCGCTTGTTCAAGCTGTTCTCCGACACGATGGAGCGGCTGTCGCCCGACTTCCAGACTCGACAGGGTTATGAGATTCCCGCGCCTGGCCAGGCCAATATGTCGATGTCGACGACCCAGGTCGCCGAGCGCTTCGGGGCCATATCGATGACATTGGAAATGCCGTTCAAGGACAATTTCGACCTTCCCGACGATGTTTACGGGTGGAGCCCCGAGCGGTCCAAATATCTCGCCGGATCCTGTCTCGATACTTTGTATGCGATCCTGAGCGAGCTCAAGAAGGCGACAGCCGAGCGAGTTGCCGCCGGCAAGCGGAAAGCCGAGCCGGCCGCAGCCGTGGAGGGCGCGCACTGATGCCGACGCTCGTCCTGCTTCGGCATGGCCAGTCGCAATGGAACCTCGAAAATCGCTTCACCGGATGGTGGGACGTCGACCTGACCGAGCGCGGGGTTGCCGAAGCGGTCGCGGCGGGCGAGTTGCTCAAGGCCAAAGGCCACGATTTCGATTGCTGCTTCACGTCGCTTCAGACGCGGGCAATCCGGACGCTTAATCTGGTGCTCGAGGAGATGGAGCGGCTGTGGCTGCCGGTGACCAAGGATTGGCGGCTCAACGAGCGTCACTATGGCGGCCTGACCGGGCTTAACAAGGCCGAGACCATCGCCAAGGTCGGTGAGGAACAGGTCCAGGTCTGGCGGCGATCGTTCGACGTGCCGCCTCCGCCGCTTGAGCCCGAAAGCCCTTACCGGGTGCGCGATGACCGTCGCTATGCGGGGATCGACATTCCGCACAGCGAAAGCCTGAAGGACACGATCGAGCGCGTGCTGCCTTATTACGAGGCCGAGATCGCGCCGCGGCTTCGCCGTGGGGAGCGGGTGATCATCGCCGCGCACGGCAATTCGCTGCGGGCGCTGGAGAAGCATTTATCGGGTATCGCCGATGCGGACATTGTCGGGCTGGAAATTCCAACTGGCCAGCCGATCGTCTATGAGTTGGGCGCGAATTTGTCGGTCAACGAGCGTTATTATCTAAGCGAGCGATGAGGGTTTACTTGGGAGTGCCGCACCGGCCCACGTCAGCGAAGCTGACACGAATGCACCGCGACCTACGCCGCGACTTTAACCCGGTACATTGCCTGGTCGGCGCGAGCGAGTATCGTCGTTGCCGAGTCACCAGGTTCGACGAGGGTCAGGCCAATCGCGACTGACAGGGGCATCGGCACTCCCTCGAACATTATTTCATTGGCTGAAATCGCATTGACCAGCCGGCGCGCAGTTTCGATCGCGCTTGCTTCATCGGCATTGTCGAGCAGGATGCAGAATTCGTCGCCGCCGAGCCGGGCAACGCAGTCGGTCGAGCGCACACCGGCGAGCAATTGTTCGGCGACATGGATCAGAGCCGCATCACCCCCTGCATGGCCGAAACCGTCATTGAGTGCCTTGAGCCCGTCGAGATCGACGAACAGCATCGCGGCGGGAGTGCCATTTTGTGAATGACGGGATATGATCAAATCGAGCTCGCGCATCATTCCGCGGCGATTGTACAGGGGCACCAGTGGGTCGAGGTGGGCCAAGCGGTCAAGCTCGCGGACCTCGGCCTCGAGGCGCGCGATCTGCCCGCGCAATTGCATGATTTCCTCAAGCAATTCGGCCGGTTTCAACCGCTCGGGTGCAATATCAGGCATCGTCGTTCCCCCATGACGATACGATGCATAATTGAGAAAGATGCAAATGTGGAATCTCGAATTGGCCCTGTCCCGGATTGCGCCGCCGCCGCCTCGGCTTTAGGAGGCGATGCCTGTGGGGCGCATGAGCGGGGACGAGATAATGGACGGTCCGCTGGTCGGAATCATCATGGGCAGCGCGTCCGACTGGGACACGATGCGCCACGCGGCGGACACGCTCGATGCGCTTGGCGTCGGATTTGAAACGCGGGTGGTTTCCGCGCACCGAACCCCGCAGCGGCTTTACGATTATTCGGGAAGCGCGCAGCAGCGTGGACTCAAGGTGATTATCGCCGGCGCCGGTGGGGCAGCCCATCTTCCCGGAATGGTCGCGGCGATGACCGCTCTCCCCGTGCTCGGCGTGCCGGTCGAAAGCAAGGCCTTGCGGGGAATGGATAGCTTGCTGTCGATCGTGCAGATGCCGGCGGGTGTCCCGGTCGGGACATTGGCGATCGGCAAGCCGGGGGCAATCAATGCGGCGCTGCTGGCGGCGGCGATGCTTGCCAATGGCGATGCGGCGCTGGGCGAGCGGCTGGCCGATTGGCGAGCGCGCCAAACCGCGGCGGTGCCCGAGCGGCCGGAATGATGCTGCGCGGATGAGCGGCTGATGCTTTTGGCTCCGGGATCGACGATCGGGATCGTCGGGGGTGGGCAGCTTGGCCGGATGCTGGCGATGGCGGCGGCGCGGCTCGGGTATCGCTGTCACATTTTCGATCCGCACCGCCGGCCATGCGCCGCCGAAGTGTCCGCGCAATTCACCAGCGCCAAGTTCACGGATGGGACCGCGCTAAGGGCGTTTGGCGAGGCGTGCGACGTCGTTACTTATGAGTTCGAGAATCTGCCCGTTTCGGCATTGGGCGTCCTCGGCGACAAGCTGCGCCCCGGCACGAAAAGCCTGGAGGTGGCGCAGGATCGGGCGGTCGAGAAACGATTTATCGAAGCGACGGGCGCACGCGTTGCTCCATGGCGGACGGTTGACGGGGTAGCGGACATCGTCGCCGCGCTCGATTCGCTTGGCGGTCCGGTACTGCTCAAGACGCGGCGGCTTGGTTATGACGGCAAGGGGCAGGCGTGGGTCGAGCGCGCTGAGGACGCCGAGGCGGCGTGGGAGGCGATTGGGCGGCAGCCTGCAGTGGCCGAGGCGCGGGTTGCGTTCGACGCCGAGTTCAGCGTGATCCTGGCGCGGACCGATGGTGGCGAAACCCGTGCTTTTCCGATCAGCCGCAATGAGCATGAAAACGGGATTTTGCGGCGAAGCAGCACGCCGGGGGGCTCGCCAATCGACGAGCTGGCGAGCGAGGCGATTTGCCGGTCTGAGGCGATTGCCGAGGCGCTGGGCCACGTGGGGGTGATCACCGTCGAATTTTTCGCGTGTAGCGACGGGCCGGTCGTCAACGAGATCGCTCCGCGCGTGCACAATAGCGGGCATTGGACGATCGAGGGCGCCGCGACATCACAATTCGAGCAGCATTTGCGCGCGATTTGTGGACTTCCGCTTGGGGATACGGCGCTGGTCGGAAGCGCGGCGAGCATGGACAATCTGATCGGCGCCGATGTCGAGCGCTGGGACGCGCTGATCGCCGAGCCCGGCGCGCACGTGCATCTTTACGGTAAGGGCGAAGCGCGGCCGGGACGCAAGATGGGGCATGTCACGCGTCTGGGTTGAGTAAGCCCGCTCCGGCCCGCACCCCCACCCGGCCTCCCAATCAGTTTACCATGTGGGAGGCCGGGTGGGGGTGCGGGCTGGTGCCGCACTTCATCAGACTTATTAACGCCGACCCTAACGCGCTTGCATGACTTCGACGGGCAGGCCGAGCTTCGCGAGTTGCGGACGGACCTTGGCGGCGTCGCCGACAACGACCCAGACGAAGCCGCGTGGAGTTATTGCGCCACGGATGGCGCGATCGACTCCGGCGACCGTCTGAGCACGATATTTGTCGGCGACCAGTTCGTAATAATTGTCCGGTCGACCAAGCAAATCGTTCGACATCATCGCCGAGAGAACCGCACCCGATGTTTCAAATTCGCCCGGAAGCTCATTGATGCTGTTGGTCGTCGCGCGGGTAAGTTCGGCGGTGGTCATTCCCTTGGGGCCGAGGAAGTCCCTGATCTGCGAATCGAGCGCGGCGATGGCGTCGCCGGTGCGGTCGGCCTGAACCGGAGCGCTTACGACATAAGGCACGGCATGTTCGCGGATTCCGAAATTCCCGTTGACGCCATAGGACCAGCCCTTGGCTTCGCGCAGGTCCATGTTGATCCGGCTGAGGAAATCGCCGCCGAGCACGAAATTGGCGCTGCCGACGTCGAGAATGTCGCTCTTGGGATCGAGCGGGGTAAGCTGCCCGCCGCTGATCACCGATTGCGGCGATCCGGGGCGGTCGATCAGCACGATCCGCGACTTCGCCGGGCGGGGAAGTGCGGCGCTGAAAGCCTTGGCGCCCTTTGCAACCGCAGGCGCCTGCCAGGTGCCGAACTGGGCATCGAGCAGCGGCAGAATTTCAGCAAGGGGGCGATCCGACACGATGAAGATCTTGAGGTTGTCCGGACGGATCCAGCGATCCTTGAAGCCGAGCAAATCATCGCGTGTCGCGGCAGTGAGGGCTGCGCTGTCGCCACCGCGAAGCACCGCATAGGGATGGCCGGCGCCGTATAGCAATGAAGGCAAGGCGCGCGCGGCAATGCCGTTGGGATCCTTTTGCAGTTGCGCAATAGCGGTCAGTGCTTGGGTCTTCACGCGTGCAAGCGCAACGGGCGCGAAGGCCGGGGTCTTGACCATGTCGCCGACCAGCGCGAGGCTTGGAGCAAGATTGGCCGAAAGCGCCGACATGGTGACGGTCGAGCGGTCGAGCGAGCTTGCGGCCGCGATTTCGACCCCCAGCCGTTCCTTGGCTTCGGAAAAGGCCTGCGAGTCGAGCGTCGTAGTGCCTTCGTCGAGCATCCCGAGGGTCAGCCCCTGGATGCCGCGCGCGGTTGCTGCGTCGGCGGCGTCGCCCGCGTTGAACGACAGCGCGAGCTGAGTGACCGGGACCGCGTTGCGCTGAACATAATCGACCGCGATGCCATTGGTCAGACGCGTGTGGGTGATGTCGGGAAAGTCGAGAGCGGCGAGCTGGCCGACGGCGGGGACGATGCGTGGCGCGCCGCGTTTTGCCGCAGTAGTGCTTGCGGGAATTTTGCCGTCGGGGACGAATTTGGTTTCGACATAGGGCGGGCGGTCGCCTGGTTCGAGGCGGACCGACAGCGCTGGCCGCGACAGCCATTGCCGCATCGCCGCCTGAACTTCGCCCGGGGTGATGCTCGCGTAAGTGGCGAGGGTTTTCTTGTAAAAGTCGCTGTCGCCGGCGAGAACCTGGCCTTCGGCGAGGGTGACCGCCTTGCCGCCGAAGCCGCCAACCTGCTCAAGCCCGCGGATTCGCCCCCCCACTTCGCTGAGCGAGGCGCGCTGGACTTCGGCCTCGGTCGGGCCTTCGGCAATATATTGCGCGACCAGTTCATCGAGGCGCTTTTCGACGCGTGCCGGGTCGATCCCGGGCTTGACCGTCGCGGTGACGAAAAAGATCCCGACCCTTTGGAAGGCATACATTGCGGCCGACGCATTGACCGCGAGTTGTTCGTCACGGACCAATGTCTTGTCGAAGCGCGAGCTGGCGAGCCCGCCGAGCACCGACCCGCCGACGTCGAGTGCGACCAATTGCCGATCGAGCAACCCGGGGACGGTCCAGTAGCGCGACACACTGGTGGTTGCGACGCGGTCCTTCATCACCAATGACTTTGGGGCCGCAAGCGTCGGGATTACGGCCTGAGCGGGAGTGTTGACCGGGCCGCGCGGGATTGCCGCGAAATATTTTTCGACCAGCGGACGAGCGGTTGCGGCGTCAATATCGCCGGCGAGCACCAGCACCGCATTGTTCGGACCATATTTGTCGCGGAACCAGTCCGCGGCGGTGGTCAGGCTGGCGGCGTCGAGATCAGCCATCGAGCCGATCGTCGAGTGGTGATAGGGGTGACCCGCGGGGAAGAGGTTTTTGAGCACCTGCTCGAACACCAGCCCGCCCGGGCGGTTATCACCGGATCGCTTCTCATTCTGGACCACGCCGCGCTGATTATCGAGATTGCCCTGAGTGACCGCGCCGAGCAGATAGCCCATGCGGTCCGATTCCATGAACAAAGCGCGGTCGATCGCGCCGCTCGGCACAGTCTGGAAATAATTGGTGCGATCGGACGAAGTCGTGCCGTTAGTGTCGGTCGCGCCAATCTGCTGAAGCCATTTGAAGAAGTCGCCGTCGAGATTTTCCGACCCGTTGAACATCAGATGCTCGAACAGATGCGCGAAGCCGGTCTTGCCCGCGGGCTCGTCCTTCGACCCGACATTGTACCACATGCTGACCCCGACCACCGGCGCCTTGCGATCCTCATGGACGATGACGGTGAGGCCATTGTCGAGGCGGAAGCTGTCGTGGGGAATCGCGACCTGACCCACCAGGCTGGATATTGGCGCCGGGTCACTGCTGACAGCAATAGGCGTTGCGATCGGCGCATCCGCCACCGCCAGTTGCGGGGCGACGGCGGTGGTGCAGGCAGAAAGCAGCGAAGCGCTGGCGAGCAGAAGGGTCAGGCGACGCAATTGAAAAGGCATGGGAATTCCTCGAATGGATTTGGCGCAAGCCTAACCCAGACTAGGACGAACGCAAGCTTAGTTAGTCACTAATTCCCGATCAGTGCATGCTTTAAACGCTCCGCTCGTGCCCCGGCATCTTGTCGCCAAGCCGCGCGACGACGTCGTCGTCGGCGATCCGCCGGTAGCGCGCCATGACCAGGCTGACGATTCCGAACAGGATCAGGCCGCCGGCGATGAGCTTGAACAGCAATTCGTGGTCGGTACGCACCAGCGCCAGAGCATCGCCGAAGCCGCGCACGCGTTCACCGTCCAGGCCGGCGCGGACGAGGAAATAGCCGACGATGGCGACGATGATCGCGCGCGCCGCATAGCCGATTTGCCCAGCGGGCTTCACAAGGTCGGGAGCGCCCGGCATTTCGCGCATGAACTTGGCCTTCCACGCGATTGCGAATTGCGCTGCGGCGACGCCAAGCACCACAAGCCCGGCGAGTAGCAAGAGTATGTCGCCGCCGGCCGTATCGGAGACCGTGCTCGCGGCATCCTGCGCTCCGCCCGAGCCCGAGGCAGACCCGGAATCGGCCTCTTCACGCGCACCGAACAATTGGCGAGCGGCGATGAATGCAAGCAGCCAATAGCCAAGCCCACCGATCAGGCGCGCGCCCCGCACCACGAGCGCCTTGGCATCGCTTCCCTCCCCGTCGAGATCGATGGCCGCGGAGTAGATTTTGTAAAGCCCATAGCCGAACAGGCCAACGGCCAGCAGGGCGAGCAGAGGAGTTCCGCCGGGAAGATCGTTGAACGCCTTGACCGTCTCTCCGGTCGAAAGCGCCTCGCCGCTCGATAAGGCGATCCAGCCGAGCAATATGTAAACCAGTCCGCGCGCCGCATAGCCGAGCCGCGCCCAAGTTTCGATGCGCCTGATCCGTTCCATGATATTCTCCCCTGTTTGGGGTGAGACGGTTGGCCAGCCGAAACGGTTCCGCGCCACGCGCGATGACAGCGGGGGGCTGCTCTGCTACGCGCCGCCTGTCACCCATTTGCGAAGTTTGAAATCTTGAGCACGTCCCTCGAAAAGATACGCAATTTCAGTATCATAGCCCATATCGACCATGGCAAGTCGACGCTTGCCGACCGATTGATCCAGACAACCGGCGGACTGACCCAGCGCGAAATGACGCCTCAGCTGCTCGACAATATGGATATCGAGAAGGAGCGCGGGATCACGATCAAGGCGCAGACCGTGCGGCTTGAGTGGAAGGGTTATGAGCTTAATTTGATGGATACGCCGGGGCACGTCGACTTCGCTTATGAAGTCAGCCGGAGCCTTGCCGCGTGCGAAGGCGCGCTGCTGGTGGTCGACGCGGCTCAGGGGGTCGAGGCGCAGACTTTGGCCAATGTCTATCAGTCGATCGAGCATGACCATGAAATCGTGCCGGTGATCAACAAAATCGATTTGCCCGCGGCCGAGCCCGAAAAGGTTCGCGCGGAAATCGAGGAGGTCATCGGTCTCGATGCATCGAACGCGGTTCTGACCAGCGCCAAGAGCGGGATCGGGATCGAAGCGGTGCTCGACGCGATCATCGAGCGGATTCCGCCGCCTAAGGGTGACCGCGATGCGCCGTTAAAAGCGATGCTGGTCGACAGCTGGTACGACCCTTATCTGGGTGTCGTCATCCTGATCCGCGTGATCGACGGAGTGCTGCGCAAGGGCCAGGAAATCATGTTCATGGCGGCCGGAACGCGCCATCTGGTCGACCGCGTCGGCTGCATGCGGCCCAAGCTGGAAGTGCTGAGCGAGCTTGCCGCGGGCGAGATCGGGATCATCACCGCGCAGATCAAGGAAGTCGCACAGACCCGCGTCGGCGATACGATCACCGATGCGCGGCGCCCTGCCCTCGAAGCGCTGCCGGGGTTCAAGGAAGTCCAGCCGGTGGTGTTCTGCGGACTGTTTCCGGTCGATGCCGCGGAGTTCGAGAAGCTCCGCGAAAGCATCAGCAAATTGCGCCTCAACGACGCCAGTTTCAGCTTCGAAACCGAGAGCAGCGCGGCCCTGGGCTTCGGCTTTCGCTGTGGTTTCCTCGGGCTATTGCACCTCGAGATTATCCAGGAGCGGCTGACCCGCGAATATGACCTCGACCTCATCACCACCGCGCCGTCGGTGGTGTACAAAATGGTGCTGTCGCATTCGAAGAATGAGGCAGCGCAGACGATCGAACTGCACAATCCGGCGGACATGCCCGACCCCAACCGGATCGAAAGCATCGAGGAGCCGTGGATCGAAGCGACGATCTATGTCCCCGACGAATATCTCGGCCCGATCCTAAAGCTGTGCCAGGACCGCCGCGGGATTCAGAAGAATCTGACCTATGTGGGGGGGCGCGCGCAGATCACTTACGAGCTACCGCTCAACGAAGTGGTGTTCGATTTTTACGACCGGCTGAAGTCGATGTCGAAGGGCTATGCCAGCTTCGATTATCACCAGATCGGGCATCGCGAGGGCGACCTCGTCAAGATGAGCATCCTCGTCAATGAGGAGCCGGTCGACGCACTGTCGATGATCGTCCACCGTGGCACCGCCGAGACCCGCGGACGCGGGATGGTCGAGCGCCTGAAGGAATTGATCCCGAGGCATTTGTTCAAGATCCCGATCCAGGCGGCGATCGGCGGCAAGGTCATTGCGCGCGAAACGCTGAGCGCGATGCGCAAGGACGTCACCGCAAAATGCTATGGCGGCGACGCGTCGCGCAAGCGCAAGCTTCTCGACAAGCAGAAGAAGGGCAAGGCCAAGATGCGCGAATATGGCAATGTCTCGATCCCGCAGGAGGCGTTTATCGCGGCGCTGAGGATGGGCGACGACGCCTAAGGTTCCGGCGGCGCGTAAGCGTCGTTGGAAAGGCGTCGGAGGGGACGAGGGTTGACGGCGCTTGCTCGGCCGGATCAACGAGGTGGTATGCGACGATCCAACCTGATCATGCTGAAAGTTGCGGCTGCTTGGGAGGAAGCATAGTGGAGCAAAAGCGTGACCGATGAGTGAACGCGATCGGTTTGTGCCTGAAGTCGTAAAAATGCTAGCCGAGGCTGGCTGGCATCCCGGCCGCGATGTCCGAGAGAGCCTGAGACTGCCAGCCGACTTCGAGCTATTTCCCGCGGCGGAGCGGGTGCTGTCGGAATTCGGAAATCTTAAGTGCGGCGAAAATGACCCTGGCAGGGGTTCAGCGCGATCTACTCTGCGCCTCGACCCATCTTTAGCGGAGGGAGAATCGGACCAGTTCGACCGGTTCTCTCCTAGCATAGGACGAAGGCTCTATCCGCTCGGCGAGGGCGACGACGGACACTTTTTCGTGGCGATCGACGACCAAGGTGAAGTTTATATTTTGATGGACTGGACGAAGTTTATCGGGCGCACGTTCGACATCGCCCTCACCAACCTCTTGCTGGGAGGGCCCTCGGTCGAAATCGAGGAAGCTTGATCGCGTGTTGTCTGCATGGAGAAGTGCGCGGCTAGGGCCGGGCTGGGCTATTAGGAACGTGCCTGGCAGATCGGCGTTGATACTGTCGAGGGAGAAGACAGATGAGCGAACGCGAATTGATCGAGCCTCACAAGGGCGACAAGCGCTTCCAGCGTCGTAATGAGGACGGCACTTTTTCCGACAGCGATGATGTCTCCAAGTCGCTGAGCCAGGACGCGCAACGTTCCGCCAAGACCGACAAGCCGAAGAATCAAGGCGACAAGGGCGACTGACGCCTTAGTCCAAGTCGCTGGCCGAGTGGCGTTCGGGAATGAGATCGGGGCGGTCCTCGGTCGGCTTGCGGTTGACGCGGCGGCCGCGCTGGACCGCGGGGCGAGCGGCGATTTCCTCTCGCCAGCGGTTGAAGTGCGCGTAATCGGCTAGGCCGAGGAAGGTCGCGGCGCCGTCATAGGCTGCGCCTTCGGCAACCCCGCCGTACCAAGGGAAAATCGCCATGTCGGCGATCGAATATTCCTCGCCCGCCATGAAGCGGTGCTCGGCGAGATGGCGGTCGAGCACGTCAAATTGGCGCTTCGCCTCCATCGCATAGCGGTCGATCGCATATTCGATCTTGGTGGGCGCATAAGCGTAGAAATGGCCGAAGCCGCCGCCGAGGAAGGGGGCCGAGCCCATTTGCCAGAACAGCCAGCCGAGTGCGGCGGTGCGGGCCTCGGGATCGGTCGGCAGGAATGCGCCGAACTTCTCGGCGAGATAGAGCAGGATCGCGCCGCTTTCGAACACTCGCCGCGGCCGGGCGGGGTCCGAGCGGTCGAGCAGAACGGGAATTTTCGAATTGGGGTTGAGGGCGACGAACCCGCTCGAAAACTGATCCCCTTCGCCAATGTCGATTAGCCAGGCGTCATATTCGGCCTGCCTGTGGCCAGCGGCGAGCAATTCCTCCAGCAGGATCGTGACCTTGATCCCATTGGGCGTGCCGAGCGAGTAAAGCTGGAGCGAATGTTTGCCGAGCGGCAAATCCTTGTCATGGGTAGCGCCGGCAATCGGGCGGTTGATCGAGGCGAATTTGCCGCCGCTGGGCTTTTCCCAAGTCCAGACCTTTGGCGGGGAATAGTCGTCGGTCATGGATTATCCACTACGAGTTTTTCGGGATGGCTGGTGAACTGGCGGACGATGACGACGATGATCCCGCCGATGATCGCACCGACGATTGACGCCGCGACGGCATTGGCGATCCAGGCGACGATGCCCTCAATCGGGCCGAACTGAGCGGCGATGTTTTGCGCAACATCGTGGACCGTATGAGGGAATTTTTCGACGCCGACTTCTTCGAGTCCGTGGAGCAATATGCCGCCGCCGACCCACAACATTGCGGCGGTGCCGATCGTCGCCAGCGTCTTGAGCAGCCCCGGGACCATTTTGACGAGGAAGCCGCCGACCGCTTTCGCACCGCGGTTGGCGCCTGCCGTCATGTGCAGGCCGATGTCATCGAGCTTCACGATCAGCGCGACCACTCCGTAAACGCCCGCAGTAACCGCGAGCGCGACGAGGGCGAGGGCGACGGCCTGCTCGCCAATGCCGAGCTCGCCAAGCTCGTTAAGCGCGATCGCCATGATTTCGGCGGAGAGGATGAAGTCGGTGCGGACCGCGCCCTTGACCTGGCGCGCCTCGAGCTCGGCGGGGGTATCGACTTCGGCGAGTTCGGCTTCGGAATGATGGTCGCCGGTGATCACCTCGACGATCTTTTCCGTCGCCTCGAACGCGAGATAGGCGCCGCCGATCATCAGCAAGGGCGTAATCAGGAAGGGCGCGAAGGCGGACAGGCCAATCGCGGCGGGAAGCAGGAACAGGATCTTGTTCTTGATCGAACCCAGGGCGATCTTGCCGATAATCGGCAGTTCGCGTTCGGGGCTGAGGCCGTGGACGTAGCGCGGGGTGACCGCGGTGTCGTCGATCACCACGCCCGCCGACTTAGTGCCCGCCTTGAGCGTCGCAGCGCCGATATCATCGAGGCTGGCCGAAGCGAGCTTGGCGATCATCGCGACATCGTCGAGCAGTGCGATCAGTCCGGACGGCATGCGAATCCCCTAATAGTCGGTCATCCCTAGCCAAGCGCGCCGCGCCTTGCCAGCGCGTCAGCTTGCGTCAAGGTCGTCGCGGCCACAGACGGGCGATTATGGCGAGGCGATCGATAAGGGCGAGCGTGGCGAGACTGGCTGGAAGCTTTTGGGTGCTGACCCTGATTGCTCAGCCCGCGCTTGGACAAGAGCAGGCGGCGGCCCCTGCGGCAGTGCCCATCCAGAGCAGGGCCGAGGCCTACGCCCAGGACGCAATTGCCTATGCACAGCGTTACCGGGTTGCACCAGAAGAGGCGGCGGTGCGGCTGCGGGCATTGCAGGCCAGCGCCGTGGTTACCGACCGTTTGCGACTTGACCATCGCGAGCGGCTGGTCGGGATTTCGATCGATCATCAGCCGAGCCTGAGGATTATCGTCCTTCTGGCGGGTGATGCGGCGGTGGCCGACAGCAGCATCATCGTCGAAGGAATGACTATTCCGGTGATGTTCCGCACCGGAGCGAAGGCGACCGGCGACGAAGTCATCCGCGCGATGCTTCAGCAGGGGCCCGAGCTTGTCGCGCTACTGCGCAGGTCGCGCGGGATGGGGCTCGATCAGCGCAGCGGCGAACTGGTGATGCTGATCGCGGCGGCGGACGCGGCACGCGTCGATCTCGAGGCGCTTCGCCGCAAGGCCGAGGCGCTGGCGGGGGTTAAAATGCGTTTCGAGCTTGCCGACCGGGTGGGCAATATGGCGCTGGCGGGGGGCGCGCGGATTGTGGGGACGCATAGTCTCGACGGCAGGCGCTATGCCTGCACGACCGGCTTTGCGGTTACCGACGGGATGCGGACAGGAATTGCGACCGCGGCGCATTGTCCAGACGAAGTGACGTATCAGGACCCGGCGGGTGGAACGATCCCGCTTCCGTTCGTCGCCCAATGGGGCGCGCGGACGCAGGACGTTCAGGTCAATGCCGGGCCGGGCGGGCAGCAGCCTTTGTTCTATGCCGATCGGCGGGTTGGGGCGCTGCGCACGCTTGCGGGCGCGCGGTCGCGGCTGAGCACGCGCGCGGGCGAGTGGCTGTGCCATTATGGGGAGAGTTCGGGCTATAGCTGCGCCGAGGTCGAGTTGACCCAATTTGCTCCGCCGGGGCTGTTGTGCGGCGGGGTGTGCGCGCCGACCTGGATTTCGGTCCGAACCAATGATTGCCGAAGCGGGGACAGCGGCGGACCGGTGTTCAGCGGGGACATTGCCTTTGGGATCACCAAGGGTGGCAGCGGCGGGCGCAACCGGCAGTGCAATTTCTATTTTTACATGTCGACCGATTTTTTGCCGGCGGGGTGGCGGTTGCTGCTTTAGCGATGGCGCGCGTGGGAGTTTCGCAATCGTGCCGAATCTATCTTTACCGCCTCAATAATGCCGGGCGCGGTCCCTGCGAAGAACGTAGGGCAGTCTGCCCTGCGCCGCCGACAGCTTCGCTCGCAGATCGACTACAAGGGCCTCGCACTTCTTCAGGCTGTCCTGAAGGGCTTTGTTGGTCGCTGGCAAGTCAACGGGCGGCTGGGGGTTGTCGTTTGACATGTTCCACTTTGTGTTTTGTCGAATTACGCTTTGTGATGCCCGCCCTGAACGCGCCCCCGTCCGGATGGTTCAATCGGTTTTTGAGGCAGCATAGAACCCAGCGGGATACAATCGCGTCGTCGGCGCGGCGTTGCAGCACGCGCTTGCCACCGACCCCTCTTCTGTCGCACTGCTCCGAGCATGTTGAGCATGGAATTTATCAAGGCGAACCGCGAGGCGGTTGAGCGCGGGATTCGCGACAAGGGGGTCAAGGTCGACCTTGACGCATTGCTGGCGCTCGAGGCTGAGGTGCGCGGGGCGAAAACCGAGATCGAGGCGCTTCGGGCGAGCCGCAATGCGGTCAGCGCGCGGTTCAAGGACGCTTCGCCTGAGGAACGGGCGGTGCTTGGCGCGGAGGCCAAGGCGGCCGGGGCCCGGGCGGGCGAATTGGAAGCCGCGCTGGGCGGCAAGAATGAAGCGCTAAAAGCGATGATGCTCCAGCTGCCCGGAATCCCCTGGGAGGGCGCTCCGATTGGGCCCGACGAGGAGTCGAATCTTGTCATCCGCACCGAGGGCAAAAGGCCACGGTTCGATTTCGACCCGATCGACCATGTCGCTTTGATCGAGAAGAATGGCTGGGCGGACCTGTCGCGAATTACCCGAGTCTCAGGCTCGCGCACTTACTGCCTGAAAGGGCGACTTGCGCTGCTCGAGACCAAATTGATGGGCTGGGCGCTCGAGCAGATTGCCGGTGTCGGCTTCACCCCCATCACGGTGCCGGCGCTTGCGCGCTCCGAAGCCTTTTACAACCAGGGCCATTTCCCCGGTCACGAGGAAGAGACTTACCAGCTTCCCAACGACGATCTGTGGCTTGCCGGAACCGCCGAGATGGCGCTGACCTCGCTCCACTCGGGCGAGATTATCGAGAATGATGCGCTTCCGATCCTTTACGCGGGTTACTCGCCCTGCTTCCGGCGCGAAGCGGGCAGCGCGGGCAAGGACGTTCGCGGGCTGTTGCGGGTCCATCAATTCATCAAGGTCGAGGCCTATGTGATCTGCGAGGCGGACGTGGGCCAGTCGGCCGACTGGCATGCCAAGCTGCTCGGGCTGGCCGAAAAGCTGCTTGGGCTGCTCGAAATTCCGTACCAGGTGGTCGAGACTTCGACCGGCGACATGGGGCTTGGCAAATTTCGGATGAACGATATCGAAAGCTGGGTGCCGAGCCTCGAAAAATATCGTGAGACGCATAGCTGTTCGACGCTGCATGACTGGCAGGCGCGGCGCGCGAACCTTCGGTACCGCGATAGCGGCGGCAAGGTGCGGTTCGCGCATACGCTCAACAATACCGCGCTCGCGAGCCCGCGAATCCTGGTGCCGCTGCTTGAGAACCACCAGACCGAGGATGGGCGGGTGCGCTTGCCGCGGGCGATCCGGCATTTGATGGGCGGGGATGAATATCTCTGACGCCGGCGACGAACGCATTCCGTCGGGCTGGCAGCGGCTCGGCGAGGCGGCGTGGCTGGGATCGCGGGCGTGGCGCGGGTTTGGCCACCTTCGCCCGCGCGGTCCCGTGGACGGCGAGCCGGTGCTGGTCATTCCCGGCTTCATCGCCAACGACCGCACGGTAATGGAATTGCGCCGCGCGCTCGCTGCCGCCGGCTGGCGGGTGCATCCGTGGGCGCTCGGCTGGAACCTTGGCGCGCGGGCCGACACGATCGAGCGGTTGAAGGCACGGGTCGACGCGATCGATCCGACACGGCCAGTGACAGTGATCGGGTGGAGCCTTGGCGGGGTCTATGCGAGAGAATTGGCGCGGGCCTACCCCGAGCGGGTTCGCGCGGTGGTGACGCTGGGGTCGCCCTTTTCGGGGCACCCGCGGCTGAATAATGTGTGGCGATTGTACGAGCGGGTCGCCGGGCATAGCGTCGATTCGCCGCCGATCGAGCGTTGTTGTGACAAGCCGCCGGTTCCGACGCTGGCGATCTGGTCGCGGCGCGACGGGATCATCGCCCCGCGCGCCGCGCGTGGGCTTGCGCATGAGTGCGACGAGTCGGTCGAGATGCATTGCAACCATATGGCGTTTGGCGTGTCGCGGCGCGTGGCGCGCGATGTGGTGAGCGAAATCGCCCGGTTCATCGGGAAGACTTCCTGATCCGGAAGCATTCTTTCGCGCAATGCGTGGAGAATTTCAGAGTCCATTGACTCCGCCATCCTAACTCGGCGTATAAGAACAAAAGTAGAACAACAGCGTTGTGAGTCGTGTGGCAGCAAGCCTTTCCCTGGTGGCTGGCGGTAGAAACCGTGCGCCGATCGAACAGTCCGCGGGGCAGGCCCGGGGCGGGCAGTGGTCGTTGCCTGCACCCGCGCAGCCGACGCTTAGCGAAATGTTCGCGGCCAGCGCGCGCGACGGCGGAGCGACCGGCTTCCTGCTTGCGCAACTGCCGCGCGGAAAACCCTTATTGTGGGTGCAGGAGCGGATGGCGATCCTCGAAGCGGGGCGAATCCATCCGCCGGGTATGGACCGCGTCGAGCTTATCCATGTCGAGGCACGCGATGCACGCGCCGCCTTGTGGGCGATGGAAGAGGGGCTTCGATGTTCGGGGCTAGGCGGAGTGATCGGCGAATTGTGGGGCGACCCGGCAGCGCTCGACTTCACTGCGACCCGGCGGCTCGCGGTTGCGGCCGAGCGGCATGGAGTCGCGGCCTGGCTGATGCGGATTGGCGGCACTTCCAATCTGAGCGGCGCGCGGATGCGCTGGCGGGTGATCAGCGCGCCGTCGCTTCGAAACGCGCTCAATCCGAAGGCGCCGGGGACGGCGGCGTGGGACGCCGAGCTGTTTCGCGCGCGGGGATGGGCGCCCGGCCGGTGGGTGGTCGATGATGGCCCCGCGAAGAATCCTGTCGATCTGCTGGCCGCGGCTGGCGATCGAGCGCTGGCAGCGGCTGGCGGGGGGTGAAGCGGCTGAGGCCGAAGCGCGTGTCGCTTTGGTAGTCGAAGCGCAGCATGGCCAGATGATCCATGCCGCGACCGATGCAGCGCAGGTGCGCGCTGGAACCCGGCTGACCGATGCGCGCGCGCTCGATCCGGGGCTGATCGCGGTCGCCGCCGATCTGGCGGGCGATGCCGCTTTGGTCGAGCGGCTGGCGCGATGGGCGGGGCGCTGGTCGCCGCTGGTCGAAGTCGATGGGGAAGATGGGCTGCGGCTCGATGTCTCGGGAGTGGCGCATCTGTTCGGGGGTGAGGCGGGGCTGTGCCGGGATGTCGAGCAGAGGTTCGCGGGGCTGGGGCTGACGGTGCGGGTGGCGGTGGCCGAGACCGCGGGGGCGGCGTGGGCGCTGGCGCGATTTGCGGCTCCTCTTGCCCTAGCGAATGACGCGAAATTGGTTGACGTCCTCGCCCCGCTACCGGTCGCGGCGCTGCGGCTGCCTCCGGGGCCGACGCGCACGCTCGAACGGCTTGGATTGAAGACCATCGGCCAGCTTGCCGGAGTGCCGCGGCGGAGCCTGGCGCGGCGGTTTCGCGAGGCCGACAATCCCCTCGATGCGCTCGACCGGATGCTTGGACGCAAGCCCGAGCCGCTCACCGCCGCGCCCTTTGAGCCGCCACCGCGCGCTTTGTTGCGGCTTGCGGAGCCGGTCGTGGAGCCGAGTGTTGGGACGCAGGCGCTCGATTTGCTTGTGCCTGGGCTGGTGCGGATATTGGAGGCGCGGCGGCTTGGGGCGCGGCGGCTGGCGTTGAGCGGCTATCGGGTCGATGGCAGCATTGCAGTGGCGAGCGTCGCGACCGCGCTTCCAAGCCGCGAGCCCAAGCACCTTGCGCGGCTGCTCGCCGACAGGGTCGCTGCGCTCGACCCCGGTTTCGGCTTCGACGGGTTCGCGCTAGAGGCGAGCTGGTGCGAGCCGCTGGGCGGAGTTCAGGAATCGCTGGTCGATGAGCCGAGCGGAACCCGCGAAGTCGCGCTGCTGATCGACCGGCTGTCGGTCAAGCTTGGCGCGGGCAAGGTGCGGCGGCCGCAAGCCCGCGCCAGCCATGTGCCCGAGCGAGCGAGTGGATGGCGGGCGGGGGTGGCGGAGGTGGCCTCCCCTCCCCGGCAAGAGCAGGAGAGGGTGAAGCCGCCCCGCCCTCAGCGCCTGCTTGATGCGCCCGAGGCGATTGCGGTGATCTATGCCACCCCCGAGGGGCTGCCGCGGCGGTTCGTGTGGCGGCGGCTGGTGCATGACATCGCGCTGGTCGAGGGGCCTGAACGGATATCGCCCGAATGGTGGCGCGAGCGCGGGAGTGCGCGGCTGCGCGATTATTACCGGGTCGAGGATCAAACCGGGCGGCGCTACTGGATTTTCCGCGAAGGCGTGCACGGCGACGGGCGCGGCGGAGTGCCGGTCTGGTATTTGCACGGCCTGTTCGGATGAACGATACTCTCAAGGCGCTCGGCTGATGCCCGAGATTACCGCGATCGCGCGCAAGCGGCTGGTCCGCGAGGACGGCATGGCTCCGCCGCCGATCGCGCCCGCGAGCTTCGTCGAGCTTGGGGTTGCCACGCCATTCTCATTCCTGCGCGGAGCGTCGGATGCGATCGAACTGGTGCTGACCGCGCTCGAACTGGGGATGGACGCGCTTGGGGTCGCCGACCGCAATAGCCTCGCCGGGGTGGTGCGAATGCACAGTGCGGCCAAGGGCGCGGGGCTGCGGCCGCTGATCGGGTGCCGGATCGACCCGGTCGATGCGCCTTCGCTGCTCGCTTATCCGCGCGATCGCGAGGCTTATGGGCGGCTGTCGAAAATGCTTTCGATGGGCAAGATGCGCTGCGCCAAGGGCGAGTGCGACCTCAAGCTGAGCGAGGTTGCGGCCAGTGCCGAGGGGATCGCGCTGATCGCCATTCCGGGGGACGATCTGGATGCGTTCGAGGAGGCTTTCCCGGCGATGTGCGTAGCCTTGCCGGGAATGCGCCATCTTGCTGCGGCGCATTTGTATCGCGGCGACGATCTCGGCCGGATCGAGCGGCTAGACCGGCTTGCGCGTGCACATAAGCGATCGATCCTGGCGACCAACGATGTCCATTATCATGATCCGAGCCGCCGCCCGTTGCAGGACGTGATGAGCTGCATCCGGCAAAAGGTGACTCTGGCCAGCGCGGGCTATCTGCTGAACCCCAATGCCGAACAATATTTGAAGTCGCCCGCCGAGATGGAGCGCCTGTTCGAACGCTGGCCGCACGCAATCCAGGCGACGCGCGAAGTCGCCGACAGCATCGACTTCAGCCTTGACGAGCTGAAATATGAATATCCGCGCGAAAGCGTTCCGAACGGGCGCAGTCCGCAGAAGCAATTGGAGCATCTGACCTGGATCGGCGCCTCGCGGCACTGGCCCGGGGGCATGCCCGAAAAGGTCGTTGCCCAAGTCAGACATGAGTTCGCGCTGATCGAGAAGCTCGATTTCGCGCGCTATTTCCTCACCGTCCACGACATTGTCGCCTTTGCGCGCAGCCTTGATCCGCCGATATTGTGCCAGGGGCGCGGGTCGGCCGCGAACAGCGCGGTCTGTTATTGCCTGGGGATCACCGCGGTGAACCCGGCGGAAAGCGATTTGCTGTTCGAGCGCTTCATTTCGGAGGAGCGCAAGGAGCCGCCCGATATCGACGTCGATTTCGAGCATGAGCGGCGCGAGGAAGTGATCCAGCATATTTATCAGAAATATGGCCGCGAGCGCGCCGGGATCGCCGCGACGGTAATCCATTACCGGCCGCGCAGCGCGATCCGCGAAGTCGGCAAGGCGATGGGGCTGAGCGAGGACGTCACTGCTGCAATCGCAAGCTCGGTGTGGGGCAGCTGGGGCGAGGAAGTCGACGATTCCAAGGTCGCCGAGGCCGGACTCGACATGGCTGATCCGCACCTGCGCCGGGTGGTCAGGCTGGCCGAGCAGATGATCGGGATGCCGCGTCATCTCTCACAGCACGTCGGCGGCTTCATCCTCACCGAGCGGCCGCTGACCGAGACCGTTCCGGTCGGCAATGGCGCGATGGACGAACGCACCTTCATCGAATGGGACAAGGACGATATCGAGGAGCTTGGAATCCTCAAGATCGATGTGCTCGCGCTGGGGATGCTGACCTGCGTGCGCAAGGCGTTCGACCTGATCGCCGCGCATCATGGCGAGCGGTTCGATTTGGCGAGCGTGCCGCGCGAGGAAGAAGGCGTTTACGACATGCTGTGCAAGGGCGACAGCCTGGGCGTGTTCCAGGTCGAAAGCCGGGCGCAGATGAACATGCTTCCGCGACTAAGGCCGCGCTGCTTTTATGATCTGGTGATCGAGGTGGCGATCGTCCGGCCGGGACCGATCCAGGGCGACATGGTTCATCCCTTCCTCAAGCGGCGTTCGGGCAAGGAACCGGTTTGCTACCCCTGCCCTTCGTCCGATCATGGGCCAGGCGACGAGCTCGAGCGGATATTGGGGCGGACGCTGGGGGTGCCGGTGTTCCAGGAGCAGGCGATGAAGATCGCGCTCGACGCGGCCAAGTTTACCTCGGCCGAGGCCAATCAATTGCGCAAGGCGATGGCGACGTTCCGATCCCGCGGGACGATCGAATTGCTTCAGGACAAGATGGTCGGGCGGATGATCGAGCGCGGTTACGACCCCGACTTTGCGCGGCGTTGTTTCGACCAGATCAAGGGGTTCGGCGAATATGGCTTTCCCGAAAGTCACGCGGCGAGCTTCGCGCACCTCGTCTATGTGTCGAGCTGGATCAAATGGCGTTACCCGGCGGTGTTCGCCTGCGCCTTGCTCAATTCGCAGCCGATGGGGTTTTACGCGCCCGCGCAAATCGTCCGCGATGCGCGCGAGCATGGGGTCGAGGTGCTTGGCGTCGATGTCAATCACAGCGGGTGGGATTGCACGTTGCAGGACGGGGCATTGCGCCTTGACCTGCGCCAGATCGACGGGTTGCGGCTTGATGCCGCGACGCGGGTTATCGCGGCGCGGGGGGATGTTCCTTATGCTTCGATCGAGGATTTGCGGCGAAGGTCGGGGGTTAACATCGCTGCGATCGAGCGGCTTGCGGGGGCCGATGCGTTTCGCTCGATGAAGCTCGACCGGCGCGCCGCATTATGGGATTCGCGCGCGCTGAAAGGCACGCCCGATTTGCCGCTGTTTGCAGCCGCCGACGCGCGTGACGAGGGGTGGGAGACCGATGTGGTACGCCTGCCCGCAATGCCGCTGGGCGAGCATGTCGTCGCCGATTACCAAAGCGTTCGGCTAAGCCTCAAGGCGCATCCGATGCATTTCCTGCGCGATCATTATAGGGGCCGGGGGTTCGTCACCGCCGACAGTCTGCGAAGCCTCAAATATGGGCGGCGGGTGAGCCTCGCTGGCTTAGTGCTGATCCGCCAGCGCCCGGGGAGCGCCAAGGGGGTGTGCTTCATCACGCTGGAGGACGAGACCGGGGTCGCCAATCTGGTGGTATGGCCCGACGCCTTTTACGCGCAGCGCAAGGTGGTGATGGGGGCGCGGCTGATGGTCATCCACGGTTTTGTCCAGCACGACGAGGCGGTGGTGCATATCATCGCCCAACGGCTGGAGGACGACACCCACATGCTGCGCGCTATCAGCGAGGAGGCGATGCCTTCGACATTAAGCGCGGGGGACGGCGGCGGAAGCTGGAAGCCGCCGGTGGGCATTCACCCTCGCAACGTGCAATGCATGCCCAAGTCGCGCGATTTTCACTAATCAGTCGCGTTGGCCGGAGCTCTTCTGCCGCTCGAACGGGAGCACGCGCGCGCCCCCTTGCTGGCTCAACAAATCCGCAACGCGGCGGGACAATTCCGCCTGGCGATAGGGTTTTCCCAGCCTTGGCAAGTGAGCGCCGGGACCCTCGGCGATGGTCGAATAGCCGGTCACCAGCAGAACTTTCATGTCCTTGGCGAGCGCGGTGGCATGTTCGATCAACGCGACCCCGTTCATTCCCGGCATCAGGAAGTCGGTGATCATCAGGTCGACTTCGACCCCCGATCGAAGCATTCTGAGAGCTTCTGCGCCGGAACTCGCCTGAACGACTTCATAGCCGAGATCACCAAGCATATCGGCGGTCCCGGTCCGCACCAGATCCTCATCGTCGACCAGCAGAATCGTCGCGACCTGCCGCGCCACGGTGACGGCCGCCTCGTCACCCACCTCGGCGTCCGGCATTTCACTTGAAACCGGGAGCCAGATCGTTGCCGTCGTTCCCTTGTCGAGCTTGCTTTTGATGCCGAGCATCCCGCCGAGCTGCGCGGCAAGGCCGTGGACCATCGACAGGCCCAACCCGGTCCCCTGGCCAATGCCCTTGGTAGAGAAGAACGGCTCGATCGCCCGCGCCATCGTTTCAGGAGTCATTCCCGATCCGGTGTCCCGGACGATTATGGTGACATAGTCCCCAGGCTGGAGCGTTCCGGCGGTCGTCACATGCTCGGAGCGGGCCTCGATCCACAGCGTTCCACCTGTCGGCATCGCATCACGCGCGTTAATCGCAAGGTTGAGGATCGCTAGTTCGAGCTGATTGGGATCGACCCGGGCCGGGGGAAGTCCAGCTTCGCTGTCGAATCGGACCTTTACCGTCGGGCCGATCGATCGCTGAAGCAGATCGGTCATCCCGTCGAGCAGGCCACTGATCTCCACCGCGCGAGGCTGAAGATCCTGGCGGCGCGCGAAAGCGAGCAGCCGCTGAACGAGCGTTCCGGCACGGCTTGCCGCCTGTAACGCCCCGTCGATCAGCCGATGGCTCTTGTCGCCTCCGGGAAGCCGGCGGCGCAACAGGTCAAGGTTGCCGATTACGGGCGTGAGCAGATTGTTGAAGTCGTGCGCAACGCCACCGGTAAGCTGGCCCAAGGTTTCGAGCTTTTGTGCCTCGTGTAGTTTAGCCAAAGCGCTTTGTCGTTCACGCGTGCGTTCCTCGACCCTGGCCTCAAGCGTTTCATTCGCTCGCTGAAGGTCCTGCCGGCTTTGGCGGAGGTCCTCCTCAATCGCCTTGCGCGCATGAATATCCTGCTGAAGTTCTTCGAGCCGTCCACGAGCATCATATTGTCTTCGACGCGCGCGAAGCGCCGATTGCCCAAGGCTGACCAACGTAGTCGGGTGAAAAGGGCGTTCAAGGAAGGTGACGTTGCCGAGCGTTTCCAGAAAGCGCCCGGCGTCCGGATTGCGCTCGAGCCCGCCGCCGCGGTGAGTTAGCAGGACGAAGGGCAAGTCGGACCATTGGGGCTGCTCGTTGATCCTCACCGACAGCCCGCGGAGATCGGTCGTAAGCAAGGCTTCCTCGGTGACCAGCACGAACCCCGCGCCGAGAGCAAGTCCCGTGAGCAGTGCGTCGACCGACTGGCACGCAAAGCTTTCGATCCCGGCCCCGGCGAGCACCTCGGCCGCAATGGCGCTGTCGCGTCCTGTCGGCGCAAGAATAAGCGCCCGTTCGGAACGTGACTCGCTCATGCTGCCCCAATCCCGGTCGGGGAATTATTGCCAATCCATTCGGGAACGCCGCGAAGTACTCCCTGGAAATTCGTTAGCGGCTCGCCCAGCGTGATGCCCTTCGATCCGATGCAATATTCTCGAATCGTATCCTCGTGTGCGCTGGTCCGCTTCTTGATGATCGAGATCGCGCGCCGGACACGACCAATTGCTTCGAAATAACGCAGCAGGACGACGGTATCGGCCAGATAGGTCACATCGACCGGCGCCTGCATTTCGCCAATCAGACCATGTTGCGCCACGGTCAGAAAAGTTGTCGCGCCCTGCCGGTTCAGGAATTGCAGAAGTTCGTGCATGTGCAGAACAAGTTGCTTTTCGTCCGGCATGGCCTGCTGATAGCCGTTCAGGCTGTCGATCACGACGGTTCGCGCGCCCATGCTTTGGACGCAGGATCGTACGCGCTGCGAAAATTCGCCGGGGCTCATTTCGGCGGCGTCGACCTGCTCGATCAACAGATTGCCGGTGTCCTGAAGCGCCTTGAGGTCGATCCCGAGGCCCTTGGAGCGCTCGAACAGGAGGCCCAGTTCCTCGTCGAAAATGAACAAGGCGGCCTTTTCGCCCCGCTCGACCGCCTGAACTGCGAATGTCATTGTCAGCAGCGACTTGCCGGTTCCGGCGGGCCCCAGGACGAGGGTTGACGAGCCCCGCTCGATCCCGCCGCCCATCAACTGGTCGAGTGCTGAATTATCGCTTTTGACGGTTTCGCGATTGAACGAGGTGCGGTGTTCGTTCGAAACCAGCCGGGGGAAGACTTTGACCCCGCCCGTCTCGATCACCAGATCGTGATGACCGCCGCGAAATGGCTGGCCACGATATTTTATGACCCGCAATCGCCGCCTTTCAGGGCCGTAATCGGGCGCGGTTTCTTCGAGCCGGATAACGCCATGCGCAACGCTATGCACCGTCTTATCGAACGCCTCGGTAGTGAGATCGTCGAGCATCAACACGGTTGCGTCATTGCGCGAAAAATAATGCTTCAGCGCAAGCACTTGACGCCGATAGCGTAGCGAGCTTTGGGCAAGCAGACGGATTTCGGACAGGCTGTCGAGGACAACGCGCTTGGGATTATGTTTCTCGATCGCTTCGAATATGCGCTTTGTGGTTTCGCCGAGTTCGAGGTCCGACGAATAAAGCAGGCTTTGCTGCTGTTGCTCGTCGAGCAGGCTTTCGGGTGGGACCAGCTCGTAGATCGCATTGGGGGGGCCGAAGTCCCAGCCGTGGGATTCGGCGGTCTCGCGCAGTTCTTCCTCCGTTTCGGAAAGAGTGATGTAGAGCCCTGGTTCGCCATGTTCGGCGCCCTCGAGAAGGAAGCGCGTGGCAATGGTTGTCTTGCCGGTGCCAGGACTACCTTCGAGCAGGTAGACGCGGCCGCGCCGAAGGCCGCCGACCAGAATATCGTCGAGGCCTTCGACACCGGTTTTCGCTTTTAAATCGGGATTCGCCATGCCGACAAATAGCGCTTGGGCTTCAAAAGTTCCGCAAGCGGTATGAATTTGCCGGGCCTGACGAAGTCAAAGAATATGGCCTTCGACGCTCATCTCGCCACCAAGCACTGCCGCCTGAAGTGCTGCCATCTCGCCGGCCCAGTAGCGGTCAGCGCCAAGGTGCGGGGTGATCGTGCGGACCCGGCCATGGACCTGCTGAAGTCTAGCGCTGGTCTTGAGTGGGGCATGGTAATCGACCCCCTGAGCGGCGGCGATCAGTTCGATCGCGATTACCCCG
>DATLXR010000003.1:0-2128 GCA_035575595.1 Sphingomicrobium sp. | reverse complement strand
GCAGTGTCGGTCGACCCGGTGAAGGCAACTCCGGCGATCAGCGGATGCGCGGTCAGTGCCGCACCGACGCGACCGTCGCCGGGAACAAGCTGGGCGATCTCGCGCGGGATCCCCGCGCGGTGCATCAGATCGATCGCGAGCGCGCCGATCAATGGAGTCTGCTCGGCGGGTTTGGCAAGAGCGGCATTGCCTGCGGCAAGTGCTGCGGCGACCGGGCCGATGAAAATCGCGAGTGGGAAATTCCACGGGCTGATGCAGACGAACACGCCGCGGCCCTGAAGCCTTAGCTGATTATGTTCCCCGGTAGGACCAGCGAGATCGGTTGGGGCGGTGAACAGGCGCCGTGCCTCGCTTGCGTAATAGCGAAGGAAATCGACGGCTTCGCGGACTTCGAGCACCGCGTCAGGAAGCGTCTTGCCCGCTTCGCGAATGCACAGGGAAAATAATTCGTCCTTATTTTTTTCGAACAGATCGGCGGCGCGGTCGAGCATTTGCGCGCGTGCCTCTCCGCCAAGCTGATCCCAGCTGTGCTGCGCTGCATATGCGGCGCGGACCGCGCGATCGATGCCGGGCACGGTTGCTGGGGACATGGCGCCGACTGTGCGGCCTGGGTCATGGGGCGAGACGACTGGAATCGCGCTGTCCCCACCGCTTATTGTTGGTTGGGCTGTCCAGGAACGAGCATTGAGGGTGCGGAGGCGATCGACGAGCGGATCGCGGATGAGCGGATCGCTGAGGTCGAGCCCCGCGCTATTGATTCGCCCCTTGCCGAAGATCGCATTGGGCAAAGGGATCGATGGATTGCGCTTGAGCTCAATCGTCGCAAGCTCGGTCACAGGGTCGCGAATCAAAGCGTCGACCGGGACCGCGTCATCGGCGATGCGATTGACGAACGAGCTATTGGCGCCATTTTCCAGCAGGCGGCGGACGAGATAAGCGAGCAATTCCTTGTGGCTGCCGACGGGCGCATAGATGCGTACGGGGGTTGGCGCTTCGCCGATCCCAGCCTCGAGCTTTGCGAGTTCCTCGTAGAGCCCCTCCCCCATTCCGTGGAGGCGCTGGAACTCGATTGGCGTGCTTCCGGCGAGCGCCTTGATTGCGCCGATGGTATTGGCATTGTGCGTCGCGAAAGCCGAATAGATGCAGTCGTTTGCAGCGAGCATCGCCTTGGCGCAGGCGAGGTAGCTGACGTCGGTCGCCACCTTACGCGTGAATACCGGATAATCGCTCAGGCCGGCGACTTGCGCAGCCTTGATCTCGCTGTCCCAATAGGCGCCCTTGACCAGACGGACCATGAGCTTGCGGCCGTGCTTTCGGGCGAGCGCGACGGTCCAGTCGATGAGTGGGACCGCTCGCTTCGAATAGGCCTGGACCGCGAGGCCGAACCCGCCCCAGTCGTTCGCGAACAACGAATCGTCGGTGACCAGAGCCTCGATGATATCTAGCGAGAGTTCGAGGCGGTCGGCTTCTTCGGCGTCGATAGTGAAATGGACGTCGGCGGCGGCGGCCTTTGCGGCGAGATTTCGAACGATCGGAAGGATCGCCGCCTTGGCCTCGGCGGCGTGGCTCCATTCGTAGCGCGGGTGCAGCGCCGACAATTTGACCGAAATTCCGGGTGTCTTGCGGAAACCTCCGCGAGCACTTGCCGCGATGGTGTCGAGCGCGTCGCTGTACGAGCGGGCGTAGCGTGCCGCGTCGGCATGAGTTTTTGCAGCCTCACCGAGCATGTCGAAGCTGTGGCTGATCCCCCTGGCCTGCTCCGGCGCAGCGCGTTTGAGCGCCTCGTCGATAGTCCGGCCGAAAACGAACTGGCGCCCGAGGATCTTCATGGCCTGGCCGACCGCGGTGCGGATGACCGGCTCGCCCAAGCGTCCGACCGCACGGCCAAGCGCCGCGCGCCAGCCCGCCGCTGTGTCATTCGCCTCCTCGAGCATCTTGCCAGTGAGCAGCAACGAAAAAGTTGCGGCGTTGACGAAGGTCGAGCGGCTGTCGCCGAGCTTGTCGGACCAGTCTGGGCCGGACAATTTGTCGGCTATCAGATCGTCGGCGGTCGCGGCGTCGGGCACTCGCAGGAGCGCTTCGGCGAGGCACATCAGCGCAACGCCTTCTTCGCTGCCCAGATCATAGG
>DATLXR010000002.1:0-1739 GCA_035575595.1 Sphingomicrobium sp. | reverse complement strand
ACGATGCAATATATCCGCCCCAAGGTCGGAACGGTGTGCATCGGACAGGCCGCGTCGATGGGCAGCTTCCTTCTTGCAGCGGGCGAGCCGGGGATGCGGGTTGCGCTAACCAATAGCAGGATCATGGTCCACCAGCCTTCGGGCGGGGCGCAGGGCATGGCGGCGGATATCGAGATCCAGGCGCGCGAAATCCTGCGCATGCGCTCGGCGCTAAACGCGCTCTACGCCAAATATACCGGCCAGCCGATCGAGGCGATCGAGAAAGCGATGGACCGCGACAAATTCCTCGAGGCTGAGGAGGCAAAGGAATTCGGGATCATCGACGAAGTGTTCGGCCGCCGCCCCGAGGTGGGCGAGGGCGACACCACCGGAGCGGCGGACATCACCCCCGCTTGAGCCTAGGCGATTGGCTCCGTCACCGCTTCGGCGTCGACGGGGCCGTCGAAGGCGATGAACAAGGTGCACGGCCCGGTGGATGTGCACGCTCCCTCATGCGCAAGCCCGGCGGGACCGTAAGCATAATGGCCCGCAGCGAGTGTTTTCTGCGGATGGCCTTGGTAGCGCACGCGGAGGTCGCCTCCGACGAGAATCATCCGCTCGGCCGAGGTGTGACGATGCGCCGGAATGGCATAACCGCCGGGGATGCGCAGCATGACGTCGGCGCCGGGCCTGGCTGGATCGCCACGAAGGACGGTGAGTTCGCAGCCGGGCTTGGTAAATACCGGCGGGCAGGGGCCCCATTTCACCGCCGCATCGCTTGCCGCGAGAGCCAGTGGCGGCCCGCCGGTCGCCGTCGCCGCCGTCTCGGTCCCGGCGGGCGCGACTTCGTCATTGGCGGCCGCCGATTGGTCGAGTTGTGAGCAAGAGCAAGTCGCCGCAAGCAGCGCCGCAGCGCCGATGATCCGTCGCATATCCATTCTCCCCAATTTTGCGGCCCGACGCCACCCGCCGCCGTGGCGAATATGCATCAAGCCGGCAGCGTGGCAACCCCGGCCTTAGCCAAGACAATCAGGCACATGGCCTTGCGGGGACTGGCGCCCCGCTCCATATCGGAACAGGAAAATCGGGTTTGCGGAGCGCGTTAACGCATCCTCATGTTTGATTGTGCGACAAACCGGTCTAGCATGGCCGCCCGGCCGCTTCGGCGGACTGAGGTAAGACAAGGGATGTTATGACGAAGCTTTCCGGCGGTGGCGACAGCAAGAGCACGCTTTACTGCTCCTTCTGCGGCAAATCGCAGCATGAGGTGAGGAAACTCATTGCCGGGCCAACCGTGTTCATCTGCGATGAATGCGTCGAACTGTGCAACGACATCATTCGCGAGGAGACCAAGTCCGCTCTCGTCAAAACGAGGGATGGCGTTCCGACCCCCGGCGAGATCTACAAGGTGCTCGACGATTATGTGATTGGCCAGAACCGCGCCAAGCGCGTGCTTTCGGTCGCGGTCCACAATCATTACAAGCGGCTCAACCACGGCGCCAAGTCAGGCAATGAGGTCGAACTCGCCAAGTCGAACATCTTGCTCATCGGCCCCACCGGCTGCGGCAAGACCTTGCTGGCTCAGACCCTCGCGCGAATCCTTGACGTGCCATTCACCATGGCCGACGCGACCACGCTGACCGAGGCGGGTTATGTCGGCGAGGATGTCGAGAACATCATCCTCAAACTGCTCCAGGCGTCGGATTATAACGTCGAAAAGGCGCAGCGCGGGATCGTCTATATCGACGAGATCGACAAGA
>DATLXR010000001.1:0-23513 GCA_035575595.1 Sphingomicrobium sp. | reverse complement strand
GTCGAAACCACCCCGACGATATTGTCCGCCGAACCCGAAGCGACCGGCAGGCGGCTGTGCGGGGTGGCGGCAAGCACCGCGCGAATCTGCTCGCGGGTCGAGCTTACATCGATCCAGTCGATGTCGGTGCGCGGGGTCATGATCTCGCGCACCGGGCGGTCGGCAAGCCGAACGATCCCTGAAATGATCGCGCGCTCATTTTCCTCGAGCACGCCTGCGGTTTGCGCCTCGGCGACGACAAGGTGCAGTTCCTCCGCGGTCACGACATTCTTATTCTCGCGGTCGAGCCCGAGCATGTGGAAAATCAGCGCGCTCGTCCGATCGAGCAGCCAGACGAATGGCGCGGTGACCGTCGATAGCAAGGTCATCGGACGTGCCATCAGCGCCGCGATCGCTTCGGGATTGCGGAGCGCGAACTGCTTTGGAACCAGTTCGCCGATCAACAATGAAAAGAAGGTCGTGATCACGATGACGATCGAGAAACCGACGGTCTGCGCAGTGTCGGGTGCAAGGCCGGCATAAAGCTGCAGCCGGTCGGCGAGCGGTCCGCCCAGCGTCGAGCCCGAATAAGCGCCCGCGAGAATCCCGATCAGGGTAATTCCGATCTGGACGGTCGACAGGAAACGCCCGGGCTCGGCCGCCAGCCGGAGCGCGGTCTTCGCTCCCGCCGATCCCGACTTGGCCATCGCCTTCAGGCGCGCCTCACGCGACGAGACGATCGCCAGTTCGCTCATCGCGAACACGCCGTTCAACGCGATCAGCGCCAGGATCAGGACGATGTCAAACCAGGGAATGGGCGCCAAGGGTCCGCTCATGATTGCCCGACCCCCATGCCGTCAAAGCGGCCGGGCGGCAAGGCGGATGGATCGATAAGCCTGCGGAACCATCGGCGCGCGCCACCGTTCCCTAAACGACCCCCACTAGATAAATCCGGAGACTAAAATGCGCCACTTTCGCACGATGACCGCCGTCGCATTGGCCGGCGCACTGATCGCTACGGGCTGCACCACCGACCCCTATACCGGCCAGCGCACCATTTCGAAGACCGCGCTTGGCACGGTCGGGGGGCTGGTCGGCGGATACCTTGCGGGCGACGTGATCGGCGGGCGCCGCGATCGTAACGCCAAGGTCATTGGCGCCGGGATTGGTGCGCTCGCGGGCGCTGCGGTCGGCAATTATATGGACCGCCAGGAGGCTGATCTGCGGCGTCAGACCGTTGGCACTGGGGTCGACGTGATCCGCAGCGGCAATGACCTGATCCTGCGCATGCCCTCGGCAATTACCTTTCCGGTCAACAGTTTCGCGATTGAGCCGCAGTTCCGGGCGACGCTCAATGAAGTCGCGAGCACGCTGAGCAAATATGACCAGACCTATGTCGACGTCCTCGGCCATACCGATGCGACCGGAAGTGACGCGCTGAACCAACGCCTTTCGGTCAATCGCGCGCAGGCCGTCGCCTCCTATCTGTCGACGAGGCGGATCGCGTCGGCGCGCGTCGGAGTGCGCGGTTATGGCGAAAGCGCACCGATCGCATCGAACGATACCGAGACCGGCCGCGCCGCGAATCGGCGCGTCGAGATCAAGGTCGTCCCGGTTACGCAGGGTCAGGGCTATTAGGTCGCGGGCTTAGCGGCGCTGCTGAAAGAATTGCCTTAGCTGCTCGGCGGCTTCGGCCTCTCCGATCCCGCCGAGCACGTCGGGGCGATGGTGGCAGGTCGGCTGAGCGAACAGCCGCGCGCCGTGGACTACTCCGCCACCCTTGGGATCTTCGGCGGCGAAGCGCAGCGCGTCGAGCCGCGCGAGCGAAATGGCACCGGCGCACATCGCGCATGGCTCAAGGCTCACCCAAAGGATGCAGCCGTCGAGGCGCGGTCGTTTCAACCGCAACGAAGCCTCGCGGATCGCGACCATTTCGGCGTGGGCGGTGGGATCGAGTGAGCCGCGCATCGCATTGCGCGCTTCGGCGATGATTTCGCCATCGAGGGTAATCACGGCGCCGACCGGCACTTCGCCATCAAGCGAGGCGGCCGCGGCGAGGTCCAGCGCCCGCCGCATCGCCGCGGGCAAGGGAAACCCGCTCATCGGCTTATGCTGATCAGCGCGCGGGGACGGCGCTGTTTTCAGTGGCGATCGCTGGCGCGGGCTCGCGCACCTCGACACTCGGCAGCCGCACCGTGCCTTCGCTGCGCTTGACCTCGATCGCCGGGACCGGAACCCGGGTTTCGCGCGTGCCGACGCCGATCGAGCCGGTTTCGACGTCGAATGCGGGCGCCTGGCCGCCCTGAGTGACGATCTTGCCGTCGCCCGCGCGAATCGAGGGGGCCGCCGCCGCGCGAGTCTGGCGAACATCGATCAGACCGGTCTGGACCGCGGCGATCAGCGCCACCACCGCGACGATCAGAATGAGGAGAATGGCGCGCATTTCGAAAGCTCCTTGAGAATATAGTCCTTGCTAGCCCAACGCGGCAGGGGGTGTCGAGTTGCCGACTATCGGTCCGCTTTCGAGGGACCAAGGTTGACGCAGCGCAGTGCGACGGTTATCGGGCGGCCCATTCCGGGCGCAGCTGTGCCCACCTCAGATCAGGATGTGACCTATGTCGCGCGTATGCGAGCTGACCGGCAAGGGCCGGCAGGTGGGCAACAATGTTTCCCACGCCAATAACCGCACCAAGCGGACCTTTCTGCCCAATTTGCAGAATGTGACTCTGCTGTCCGAAGCGCTCGACAAGAGCGTCAAGCTGCGCGTCTCGACCCACGGCCTTCGCTCGGTCGAGCATGTCGGCGGGCTCGACAATTGGCTGGGAAAGACCAGTGAGGCCAAGCTGTCGCTTCGCGCCGCGCGCCTCAAGCGCGAGATTGCTAAGAAAGCGAAAGCCGCAGCGTAAGAGGTGCTGCGCGGAGCTCGCCTCGCGGGCTTGCCAACGGTTGCTTTAAGCCCCTTTCGCCAAGTCTATGGCGAGCAGATAGGTCCGCATCCACGGCCGGTTATTGTCGTCCGTGGCAATCCACAACCGCGTTCCGCCGCCGGTGCCCGGCACTGCCGCGATCGCCTCCGCATTGGCAAGCGGACCGAGCGGTAGCCGCAGCCGCTGCTTGGGTTTGCCCGCTTTCGCGGAAATCCGGACTTCGCTCACAAAGCCGGTCACGGTGACCCGGCGGACAAGCAGGGCCAGCCGGCCATCGGCGAGCCGGGTGGCATCCGACGTGCCGCGTGGATTTGCCGGGCCGCGCGTTCCATCAGGCGCCAACGCCCGTCCACCGTTTTCCGGAAGTGCGAAAATGCGGCCGCCTGGCCCCGCCGTCAGGGCCTCGGCACCCCTGTTACGCGGCCAGTCCTCCGTGATCACGTGGCGGTCGATCACATTCGAGAAATCCTTGTCGAATAGCCATATCGAGTGCCTGCCCTCAAAGCCCACCCACCAGCCGCGTCCGCGCGGATCGCGAAGCAAGGATTCACTGTCCCGCCCTGCCTTTCGATACTCACGGCCAGGGCCGCCGGGCAAATCGCGGAATTGAAATTGAATAGGCTGGCGACCGGGAGCCGGCGGAACGAACCGGATGACCACCCCCGAATCGGTCAGTGCGATCAGGTCGCCTCCGTCGGATGCAAGGCCTGATATACCGCCAAAGCGCGGATCCGCCGCTGCCATCAGCCATAATTGCGCTGCAACAATCGGAGCGGCGAGCGGCTCCGAAACGGCGACCGGCTCGGCCCTTCCGCTGACCAATGCGTCGGCAAGTATTGCGCGATTGGGTTGCGTGCGGAACCAGCCCGTCAGTCCGAACAAGGTTACGCCCAGACCGCCCATGAGCAAGGTATTGCTGAACGATCGCTGCACGCTCCGTTCAGTCTTTCATCAGCGCAAGTGGTGCACAAACCTGTCTATCGGCGAGGCATCCCCCCTGTTGTCTCGCCAGCACGCCGGCCACGGCGGACAAGTTCCCTCGCGTCGCGTAACGAGGGGGGCCCGGCACGCGAAAGCATGCCGGGCCCATCTTTTTTTCAGACAATCTCACTTGGTGTCGAACAAGGATGCGAGCTGCTCGATCAGCGCTCCGCCAAGCTGCTCGGCATCCATGATCGTCACCGCGCGCTGATAATAACGATTGACGTCATGGCCGATCCCGATCGCCGCCAATTCGACGTTCGAACGAGTCTCGATCCAGCCGATGACCTGACGCAAATGCGTTTCAAGGTAGATACCGCCATTGGCCGAAGCGGTCGAATCGTCGACCGGCGCGCCGTCGGAAATGACCAAAAGGATGCGCCGCTCCTCGGGGCGAGCGAGCAGGCGGTTGTGCGCCCAGATCAGCGCCTCGCCGTCGATATTTTCCTTGAGCAGGCCTTCGCGCATCATCAGCCCGAGGTGGCGCCGCGCGTGACGATAGGGCTGGTCGGCGCGCTTATAGATGATGTGGCGCAGATCGTTGAGCCGCCCCGGCTCGGCTGGACGTCCCTCGGCAAGCCACGCCTCGCGGCTTTGACCGCCCTTCCACGCACGCGTGGTGAAGCCGAGCACTTCGGTTGCAACCCCGCAACGCTCGAGCGTCCGGGTCATGATATCGGCGCAGGTCGCCGCGATCGAGATCGGGCGGCCGCGCATCGACCCGCTATTGTCGATCAGCAGGCTGACGACCGTATCCTTGAAGTCGGTCTCGCGTTCGATTTTGTACGACAAGGAGTGCGCGGGAGCGACGATCACGCGCGCCAGCCGCGCGGCGTCGAGCATCCCTTCTTCCTGGTCGAAGTCCCAGCTGCGCGCCTGTTGCGCCATCAGCCGTCGTTGCAGGCGGTTGGCGAGGCGCGTGACGACACCCTGGAGCTGACTCATCTGCTGGTCGAGATAGGCGCGCAGGCGGTTGAGTTCCTCATCGTCGCACAGCTCGCCAGCCTCGACCACCTCGTCGAAGCGGCGAGTATATTCGCGATAATCGCTCGCCGGGGCTTCGGGCCAGTTGCGCCGCGACGGCTTCGAACGCGCCTGCTCGGCACCTTCGTCACCGCTTGCGCCCTCGCCGTCCTCGTCGCCGCTGTCGCGCTCGCCTTGCTCGTCGCCGCGTTCGTCCTGCTCCTGCTGCTCGCCGCGCATGTCCATCTCGCCCGACGCGCCGCCCTCGCCTTCGCTATCCTCAGCCTCGTCGGAGCCATCTTCTCCCTCCGGCTCCTCGTCGCCTCCGTCCTCCGGCTGGTCGTCGGCCGGCTGATCCGCATCGGCAAGGTCGAGATCCTCGAGCAGACGCCGCGAAAGCGTCGCGAACGCGGCCTGGTCGTCGATCGTCAGACCAAGCGCGTCGAGTTCGGCACCGGCCTGCTCCTCGATCCATGGCGCGACCAGCGCAAGGCCGGCGCGGGCGGCGGCGGGAGGTGGCTCACCGGTCAGCCGCTCGCGCACTATCAGGCCGATCGCGGTGGCTAGCGGGACTTCGTCAGCAGTTCGCGCACGGACGATCGCGTCGGTCCGCACCCGTGCCTCGGCAAGCTCGCGCAGGTTCGAGCGGACTCCCGCCATGGCGCGCGCGCCAAGCGCCTCGACCCGCGCGCTTTCCAATGCGTCGAAAACGGCGCGGGCGTCCCCTTCACCGCCATCCGGCGCGCGTGTCTCATGGAGCCTGGCATCATGGTGACGAAGCCGAAGGGCAAGCGCATCGGCCCCGCCGCGTGCCTCGGCGACCAGCCGCGGCTCGAGCGACGGGCCGGGCGAGGTAACGCGCGCGGTCTTGCCGCTCGCCGCCGTACCATCGGAGCCGAAAATGACATCGGCATCGGCATCGCGCGCGATCGCCCGCGCGGCGCCGGCCAGCGAATGACGGAAGCGATCGAGCGAGGTGCGCGCGGTCATCCGATCACGCCCGGCTGGCGATGCTTTCGGGAAGGTCGGTGCCGAACACGCGCTGATAATATTCGGCGATCAAGGCGCGCTCGCTATCGTCGCATTTGTTGAGGAAGCTGACCCGGAAGGCGAAGCCGACATCGCCGAAGATCAGCGCGTTCTGAGCCCAGCTAATCACGGTGCGCGGGCTCATCACGGTCGAAATATCGCCGTTGATGAAGCCCTGCCGCGACAGTTCGGCGACCTTGACCATCTTGGTCACCGTGTCCTTGCCGTCCTTATTGTCATACTCTCCGGACTTGGCGAGGACGATCTGCGCCTCGGTCTCCGCAGGCAGATAATTGAGCGTGGCGACGATGTTCCAGCGGTCGAGCTGGCCCTGATTGAGCGCCTGCGTGCCATGATAGAGGCCGGTGGTGTCGCCCAAGCCGATCGTGTTGGTGGTCGCGAACAAACGGAACCATGGATTGGGCCGGATCACGCGATTCTGGTCGAGCAGGGTTAATTTGCCGTCGGTTTCGAGCACCCGCTGAATGACGAACATGACATCGGGACGGCCCGCGTCATATTCGTCGAATACCAGGGCGACCGGATGCTGCAGCGCCCACGGCAATAAGCCTTCGCGGAATTCGGTGACCTGCTGACCGTCCTTGAGCACGATCGCATCGCGCCCGACGAGGTCGATGCGGCTGATGTGCGCGTCGAGGTTGATCCGCACCGTCGGCCAGTTGAGCCGCGCCGCGACCTGTTCGATGTGGGTCGACTTGCCGGTGCCGTGATAGCCCTGGATCATCACCCGGCGATTGCGGGCGAAACCCGCGCAGATCGCGAGCGTGGTATCGGGGTCGAACACATAAGCAGGGTCGAGATCGGGGACGCGCTCGTCGGCCTCGCTGAAGCCCGGGACCTCCATATCGCTGTCGATCCCGAACGCCTCGCGCGCGCTGACCATCCTGTCAGGCGTGGCAAGGATCGTGTCCGAGCGGCTTTCGGGGAGGATGTTGGGAATATCGGTCATGCACTGGCCTTAAGCGCATCCACCGTTCGCCTCAACCGCCGACCTTCGGCGGAAGGACGAACAATTTGACGAAGCGCTCTGCAAGGTCGCGGTCGCCGGTCAGGCCGAGGCGGTCGAGCGGTGCGCCGCCGTAGATCACTGCCGCAAGCGTCGCGGGCGGGCAGGAAATGATCAGGTCGCATTCTTCGACGTCGCCCTGAGCGATCTTGATCCGCCCCTTGCGCAGCCGCGCGACATTATGGTCGCTTCCAAACACAAACCCGATCCGAGCGTCGATCTTGCGCGCCCGCTTCTCGTCGATCATCGTTCGCAGGGAGAGCAGGACCGACACTCCGCTGATCGGGAGCGTCGGATCGTGATGCGGCGAGCGCGCCGCCCAGCGGCCGAGTGCCTGGATGACCGGCTCAACCTCCAGCCCCCAGGCGGTGGCCTCGTAGACATGGACCGAAGCGGGCGGCGGCAGTTTACGGCGGCGCGCGAGGCCGCGATGTTCGAGTTCGGTCAGGCGCTGGGTCAGGACATTGGCGCTTAGACCCGGCAAATCGGCACGCAATTGTGAAAAGCGCCGGGGGCCGAGCAGCAGCTCGCGCAGCACCAGAAGCGTCCAGCGATCACCGATCAGCTCCAGGCCATGCGCGGTCCCGCAGGCATCGTCGTACCGCCTCTTTGACTCGCTATTAGTTAGATTTTCTGACTGCATAGTTGCTAAATATGATCAAAGTCGGTAATTGGCAAGGCGACTCGCGTTGAAAATCGAACAAGGAGGCGACTATGCCGCGGATGATTTTCGTAAACCTGCCAGTGACGGATCTGGCGCGCTCGATCGCTTTTTACCAAGCGGTCGGGGCGCGCGTCGAACCGAAGTTCAGCAATGACAGCGCTGCGATGATGGTCATGTCGGACACGATCGCGGTGATGCTGCTACGCCATCAATTTTATTCGACCTTCACCACCAAGCCGATCGCCGATGCGCATCGTTCAAGCCAGATGTTGCTGTGTCTGTCGGCAGACAGTCCCGAAGATGTCGACGCGATGGCCGAGCAAGCCGCTGCAGCCGGTGGCAAGATCGACCCCGGGCCGAAACAGGAGAAAAGCGAGCAGATGTACGGCCGCAGTTTCGAGGATCCCGACGGCCATCATTGGGAAGTGATGTGGATGGCCGCCAGCGCCGCCGAACAGGGCGCGTCGGCTTTCGAACAACAACCTGCCTGAAGGAGCGAGGAAATGGGCTATATCGACGGTTTCGTGATCGCCGCGCCAACCGCGGACAAGGCCAAGGTCATCGATCACGCCGAACGGATGGACAGATTTTTTCTCGAAATGGGCGCCCTTCGCGTCGTCGAATGCTGGAGCGACGATGTGCCCAAGGGCGAGGTCACCGACTTCCACCGCGCGGTCCAGGCCAAGGACGACGAGAGCATCATCTTCTCCTGGATCGAATGGCCCGACAAGGCCACGCGTGACGAGGCGATGGCCAAGATGCAGAGCGACGAACGCATGATGGCGGAGCCGATGCCGTTCGACGGCAAACGGATGATCTTCGGCGGCTTTACCCCCGTCGTCACATTGGAAGGAAATGCGGCATGACCAACAAGATCGCCGCTTGCCTGTGGTTCGACAAGCAGGCCGAGGAAGCTGCCAATTTCTATCAAGCGACCTTCCCCGACAGCCACGTCAAGGCGGTCATATGCGCGCCGGATGATTATCCGAGCGGCAAGAAGGGAGACGTTCTCACGGTCGAATTCACCGTGCTTGGAATGCCCTTCCTCGGCCTCAATGGTGGCCCTGAGTTCCGCTTTAGCGAGGCCGTCTCGTTCCAAATTTCGACCGAAGACCAGGCCGAGACCGACCGTTACTGGAACGCGATCATCGCTGACGGCGGACAGGAAAGCGAATGCGGCTGGTGCAAGGATAGATTCGGACTGTCGTGGCAAATCACTCCGCGCCGCCTGATGGAATATTTGAGCGAAGGCGGCGATCGAGCCCAACGCGCCTTCGAAGCGATGATGACGATGCGGAAAATCGACATCGCCGCGCTCGATGCGGCGGTCGAAGGAACAGCGGCGGGGTGATCGGCGCGCGCATTCAAGCGAAGGCGAGCGAGCCTTTGAGCGTTTGATAGGCGCTTAGCACTTCGCCCAGCCGGGCCTCGAAGCTGCGGTCGCCGCCGTTGCGGTCGGGATGGAAGCGTCGGACCAAATCCGAATAGCGTTTTCGAAGGGCGTTGCGGTCGATCTCGTCGTTTAGCCCCATTACCCCGAGCGCATGGCGTTCGGCGGCACTGAAGCGATCGACCGGCCGGTGGCGCGCCTCGGGGCGGAAGCGCGCGGCGATTGCTTCGAGCGGATCGGCAAAATCGCGCCACGCCGGGCCGCGGTCGGCTCCCCCGGTGGCGAAGGCCCGGCTCGACTGCTCCCATCCGGCGATCGGCGACTGCGCAGCCTCGATCTCGTCGGGGGTCATTCCGGCGAAATAATTGTAGCGGGCATTGTGGATGCGGACATGGTCGAGGCACAGGAAATGCCAGCTACCCGGCCCGTCGAAATTGCCCGGGATCAGCGGCGCTCGGAACTCGCCGGGTTCCCCGCAGCCGGTGACTGCGCAGCGCTCCGCCGCTCCCTCGACCCGGCCTTTCCATTTCTCCTGGTTCGACGCCACCGGCTTCCTCGCGCTCCAAACCCGCCTATATAGGAAGGATGAGTGAGCCCGCCACCGGCCCTGTCGCAAGCCAGATGATCGAACGATTGCGCACCGCGCTTGCGCCGACGCACCTCGACCTCGAGGATCAGAGCGGAGCCCATGTCGGTCATGCCGGTCACGACGGCCGCGGCGAAAGCCATTTCGCGCTGATCATCGAAAGCGCGGCCTTCGAAGGACTAACCCACGTCCAGCGCCAGCGCGCCGTTTACGCGGCGCTCGGCGACCTGATGGTCGAACGCGTCCATGCGCTGAGCATCAAAGCGGTTGCGCCGGGCGAGTAAGGCCGGGCCGCTTCTGGATCAAAGACTCAGCGACAATGCAAGTGAGGCGACATGATCGATTGTATCATCGCCGTCGCGCACGAAGCCATATTGATTAAGGTAGCCGGCTTCGACGCTCAGGCTTTTCGCAAGCGAAGTGTTGACGGCGATCAGGTTCCGCATTCGATCGAAACCCTCGGTCCGCTGGAAGCCAGTCGTGTTGAGATTGACAAAGGTCTCGTTGCTCAATGTCAACGAAGTCTTGCTACCCTTATTGAAGGGAAGGGAATATTTCAAATAAGGGCGCAGACGCCAACCGACGCCGTCGGCATTCTCGCGCCACCTTTGCTCTGCGCGGATTCGGGCGCTTAACTTGCCTCCGGCGAAGGCCGCCACATTATCGAAGGTGACTTGCTCACGGGCACGGCGCTCAAGCACGGAGAAGTCACCTTCCGAATATTGAGGATTGTGGACATAACCTGCAGCGACGGTGATCGATTTGCCAAACTTGTACCCGGCCAGGGTCGCGACCTCGATTTCGTAAAGACCGTTCCGCTTGTCACTGAAGCGCGCGATCCAATCCTGCGAGATCCGCCACTTGTCGCTAAGCTTCACGCTTACGCCGGCACCGGTCCAGAGTTGATGATCCTCGCGTGCGTGAGCCGGGCTGGCGAGGACGGTCGCAATAAGCACGGCGGCGCTGATAATCAGTTGGGGCTTTTTCATGATATTGGCCCGCTAGGACATGACCGTTACAATTGCGTGACGCTTCGGCCATGCCGGGCATTGGACAAAAGTCTTTCCTACTCGGCGCATCCATGGGACGGTCGGGCGTGATGGATTTTGAACGCTCAGGATATTACGCTCGGCGAAATCACGCACATTCGTCGCAAACCCCAATTGAACTTCGGCGTGCCGTGAACTTCCTCACCTTTCGCGCCCTCCCGCTTAGGTGGAGCGGCGACGAATCGGCCGGGCGATGATCCAAGTCATCACTCCTGTCACCCACGATCTTGGTGACTTCAAGGTTCGGCGGACGCTTCCGGCGCGGAAGCGGACGTTGGTTGGACCGTTCATCTTCGTCGATCAGTTCGGCCCGGCGCGGCTTCCCGCGGGTCATGGAATGGACGTTCGGCCGCACCCGCACATCAACCTCGCGACGGTCACCTATTTGTTCGAAGGCGCGATCGAGCATCGCGACAGTTTGGGCACTCGGAAAGTGATTGAGCCGGGCGCGATCAATTTGATGACCGCGGGTCACGGCATTGTTCATTCGGAACGCTCGCCGCAAGCGACGCGCGCCGCAGGTCCGGCATTTTACGGGATGCAGACATGGCTGGCGCTTCCCGACGGCAAGGAAGAAATCGAACCCGCGTTTGAGCATGTCACCGGCGGGGACTTGCCGCTGGTCGAAGGCGACGGGGTTTCGGCACGCATCTTGATGGGGACATTATGGGGCAGGACCGCCGGGATCACCGAGCATAGCCCGACGATCTACGCTGACGTGCTTCTCGATGCAGGCGCGAGCGTGCCGATCGACGCCGAAGCCGATGAACGTGCAATCATGCTGATCGAGGGCGAGGCGAGCCTCGACGGCCGGATGCTCGAGCTGTTCACACTCTATGTGCTCGCGCCGGGCGAGGCGATGCAGCTGATCGCGACAAGGTCTTCGCGCGCAATGCTGCTCGGTGGCGAAGCGCTTAAGACCAAGCGGCACGTACACTGGAACTTCGTCAGCTCGTCGCGCGACCGCATCAACCAGGCCAAAGAAAACTGGCAGGCACGCGAGTTCCCGCTGATCCCGGGCGACGACGAAGAGTATATCCCGCTCCCGGACTTTCCAAAGACGGTCAGCTATTTATGAGGGTGGCGCTATCGACGGGGATCAGCCTCAACGTCGTCGAGGCCGGTCGCGGGAACGCGCCGCCGGTGATCCTGCTTCACGGTTTTCCTGAATCGCATCGCACCTGGGCCAAGCTCGCCCCGCTGATCGGCGAGCGCTTTCGGCTGATCATGCCAGACTTGCGCGGTTTCGGAGAGAGCGACCGGCCGCGGGACGTTGCCGATTATGAAACCGACACGCTTATCGCCGATCTGTTTGCGCTTGCCGACGCGTGCGGGGTCGATCGATTCGCTTTGGTCGGACATGATTGGGGCGGGGCGATTGCCTGGGCAGCGGCGATCCGGGCCATTCTCACAAAAGAACGCCCGCGGATCGAGCGGTTGGCGATCATCAACTCGCCGCACCCCTATCTCTTTCAGAAATCGCTGATCGAGGACCATGTCCAGCGCGCCGCCTCGCAATATATCACCGCTTTCCGCACAGCGGGAATGGAAGCAGCGATCGCAAGGATGGGCTTCGATACTTTCTTTGAGAAGAGCTTCGGCGCGCATGTCGATCTGGCAACGATCAGCGCCGGCGCTCGCGCGCAATATATCGCCGACTGGAGCCGCCCGGGCGCGCTGACCGCGATGCTCAACTGGTATCGTGCCTCGCATCTGATCGTGCCCCCGCCCGGCGTGACCGTTCCGATCCCCGACTGGACGCTTCGGGCAATCCCGAAAATCGCGGTCCCGTTGCGCGTGATCTGGGGGCTCGACGACAAGGCTTTATTGCCCGTCCAGCTCGAAAATATCGGCGAAGTCGGAGTCGACGTCGAAGTCGTGCCGCTAAAGGGCGTCGGCCATTTCGCGCCTTGGCAAGCGCCGGATGCGGTCGCGGGCGCCTTGCTTCCCTTCCTTGAAGCAGGACTAGGCGCTAGAGGCGCGCCATGACTCGTTCCGCTTCTCGCTCCGCCGCCCGGCTCGCCGCAGTGCAGGCGCTTTACCAGCAGGAGATGGAAGGCACCCCGGTTGCGCGCCTGATCCATGAATTCCACCATCATCGTCTCGGCGCGACGATTGGCGAAATTACCTATGTCGAGGCCGAGCACAGTTTTTTCGACGATCTGGTCAATGGCACGATCGCCCGCCGCGAGGAGATCGACGCCTTGATCGGCGACCGGCTCGCGACCGGCTGGACTCTCGACCGGCTCGACAAGCCGATGAAGGCGCTGCTCCGCGTCGGCGCCTATGAATTGCTGGCGAGGGCCGACGTGCCGGTCGCAAGCGTGATTACCGAATATGTCGATGTCGCCCATGCCTTTTACGACAAGCGCGAAACCGGCTTCGCCAACGGCCTGCTCGACGCCATCGCCAAGGTCGCCCGGCCGACGCAGGGCTAGACATGGGGCTCGGCGAACTCGATTTCATCGAGGCGCTGCGGGCCTTCGCCACCCATCCCGCGGCGCGCGGGCTTGCCGACGATGCGGCAGTGCTTGGCGACCTGGTGCTGACCCACGATTCGATCGCGGAGGGAGTGCATTTCCTTCCCGACGACCCGCCTGCGTCGGTCGGGTGGAAGCTGGTCGCGGTCAATTTGAGCGATCTCGCGGCCAAGGGCGCCGAGCCGCTTGCAGCGCTGATGAGCGCGACCATCAGCGGGGACGGTGGGTGGGAGGAAGCTTTTCTCGCCGGGGTCGCCGCAGCGTGCGAAGCCTATCAGCTGCCATTGGTCGGGGGGGACACGATCGCCTTGCCGATCGGCGCGCCGCGAGTGCTTGGCCTGACCGCGATCGGGCGTGGCGGCACTGTGGTTCCGTCGCGCAGCGGCGCCCGTCCGGGGGATCGGCTTTGGCTCGTCGGAACGCTTGGCGACGCCGCCGCGGGATTGGCCGTGCTCAAGGCCGACCGGCATTCGGACGGCATATTGGTTGAAGCCTATCGTCGCCCGGTTCCACTTCTCGCCGCGGGGCAGGCGCTTGCGCCGCACGCTCACGCAATGATGGACGTGTCGGACGGGCTGCTGCTCGATCTTGCACGAATGACCAAGGCCAGCGGCTGCGGAGCCAGGATCGACCTCGATGTCCTTCCACTCAGCCGCGCGTTCATCGCCGAGCGCGGCAGCGGGCGTGCTGAGCGACTGTTCGCGGCGACTGGCGGCGATGATTATGCCTTGCTCGTCGCACTCGCGCACGATCTCGACTCCGGCTTAAGCCTTTGTTTACCCTCCGGCGCGATATTTGCTTCGATCGGCACCATCACAGCAAAGTGTAGCATCGAACTGTACGACAAAGCGGGTGAGGTGCCGCTGCCGGAGCACCTTGGTTATGAGCATCACCACCCCTAGCCTGCGCGGTTCGAAGCCTCGCCAATGGCTGATCGCCTTGCTCGGGCTGGCGTCGGGAATGAGCGCCGCGGTCCTGCTGCATTAGATCGACTCACCAAGGCGGCTTGGCCAGCGATTAAAAGCCGGTTACACGTCCCCCAAATTCGTCCAACGGAGGCTCGGGTTCGCCCGGTCGCCGGCTTCACGTCAATTGGGGAAATTCATCACCATGGACCTGGTACTTATCGCGATCGCCTGCGGCGTCGTTGCGCTGATCTACGGCATCCTCACCAGCCAGCAGGTGCTCCGCGCCTCGCCCGGCAACCAGCGAATGGTGGAAATCGCGGCAGCGATCCAGGAAGGCGCCTCCGCCTACCTGCGCCGCCAATATATCGCGATCACCATCGTCGGAGTGGTCGTCGCCGCGATCGTGCTGATTTTCCTCGGGCCGCTATCGGCAGTCGGCTTCGTGCTCGGCGCGGTCCTGTCGGGTGCGACCGGTTTCGTGGGCATGAACATTTCGGTCCGCGCCAATGTGCGCACCGCGGAGGCCGCCTCGCGCAGCCTTCAGCAGGGCCTAACCATGGCGTTCCGCGCCGGAGCGATCACCGGAATGCTCGTCGCCGGCCTCGCTCTGCTCGCGATCGCGGGCTTCTTTTATTACCTCGTCGCCATCGCCGGAAATGCTCCCAATGACCGGATCGTCATTGACGCTTTGGTCGCACTCGCTTTCGGCGCCTCGCTGATCTCGATCTTCGCTCGCCTCGGCGGCGGAATTTTCACCAAGGCCGCCGACGTCGGCGCCGACCTCGTTGGCAAGGTCGAGGCCGGAATCCCCGAGGATGACCCACGCAACCCCGCAGTGATCGCCGACAATGTCGGCGACAATGTCGGCGATTGCGCAGGAATGGCCGCCGATTTGTTCGAAACCTATGTCGTGACCGTCGGTGCGACCATGGTGCTGACCGCATTGCTCGTCCGCGGGGCCGGCGAGGGTTTGCTCGCGCTGATGAGCCTTCCTCTGCTGATCGGCGGGGTGTGCATTATTACCTCGATCATCGGCACCTATTTCGTCCGTCTCGGCAAGGGCACGAGCATCATGGGAGCGATGTACAAGGGCTTCGGCGTAACCGCCGTGCTCTCGGCCATCGCCATCTTCTTTGCGACCCAGTTCGCGCTGGGCGATTTGAACGCGCCCATTTCGGCGGGTGACACCAGCTTCACGGGCATGAACCTTTACTGGTGCATGCTGCTCGGCCTGGTCATTACCGGGCTGATCATCTGGATCACCGAATATTACACCGGGACCAATTACCGCCCGGTGCGATCGATCGCCAAATCATCCGAAACCGGTCACGGTACGAATGTCATTCAGGGACTCGCGATCAGCCTTGAATCGACAGCTTTGCCGACGCTGGTGATCTGCGCCGGGATCGTCATAGCCTTCAAGCTTGCGGGCTTGATGGGGATTGCCTTTGCCGCGACCGCGATGCTTGCGCTTGCCGGCATGGTCGTCGCGCTCGACGCTTATGGGCCGGTTACCGACAATGCCGGGGGAATCGCCGAAATGGCCGGGCTCGACGACAGCGTTCGCGAAAAGACCGATGCGCTCGACGCGGTTGGCAACACGACCAAGGCCGTCACCAAGGGCTATGCGATCGGATCGGCGGGGCTTGCCGCGCTGGTGCTGTTCGCGGCCTACACTACCGATCTGCGCGAGTTCTTCCCCAACCTCGAAATCGATTTCAGCCTCGAGAACCCCTATGTCATCGTCGGCCTGCTGCTCGGCGCGCTTTTGCCCTATCTGTTCGGGGCGATGGGGATGACCGCGGTTGGACGCGCCGCGGGCGACGTGGTCAAGGACGTGCGCGAACAGTTCCGCACTAATCCTGGGATCATGGATGGCACTTCGCGCCCCGATTATGCGCGAACGGTCGATCTGGTGACCAAGGCGGCGATCAAGGAAATGATCCTTCCGTCGCTGCTTCCGGTGCTCGCCCCGATCCTGGTCTATTTCGTGATCACCGCTGTCGCCGGCCAGGCCGAAGGTTTTGCTGCACTCGGCGCTCTGCTTCTTGGCGTAATCGTTGGCGGGCTGTTCGTCGCCATCTCGATGACCTCAGGCGGTGGCGCTTGGGACAATGCCAAGAAATATATCGAAGACGGCAATCACGGCGGCAAGGGCAGCGAGGCGCATAAGGCGGCGGTCACTGGTGATACGGTCGGCGATCCGTACAAGGACACCGCCGGCCCAGCGGTCAACCCGATGATCAAGATCACCAACATCGTCGCATTGCTGCTGCTTGCCGCACTGGCTCACGGCGGGGTCTGATCCCCTGGTAAAGCGAGGCGCTCGGGAGGGGGACTTCCGCTCGCCGGGCTTCGTCGCTAAAGGGGCCGCGTCTTTTTCACGAGCGTTGCAAGGATTTGAATGGCCAAGGAAGAACTTCTCGAGATGCGCGGGCGGGTGTTGGAGTTGCTGCCCAACGCCATGTTCCGCGTCGAGCTGGAGAATGGCCATGAGATCCTTGGTCATACCGCGGGCAAGATGCGCAAAAACCGCATCCGCGTGCTGACCGGCGACGAGGTCCTCGTCGAGCTGACGCCCTACGACCTGACCAAGGGGCGCATCACCTACCGCTTCATGCCCGGTCGCGGGGGCCCGACGCCCGGCGCCTGATGCGGCTGATCCTCGCCTCGGCGAGCCCGCGACGTCTCGATCTGTTGGCGCGGATTGGGATTGTTCCTGACGCAATCGACCCCGCCGACGTCGACGAAAGCATTCCCTCGGGAGAATTGCCGCGCGTCCATGCGATGCGGCTCGCGGCTCAGAAAGCGTCCGCGGTCGCACTTCGCCATCCCGATGCTCTGGTGCTTGCCGCCGACACGGTCGTCACGGTGGGGCGGCGCATCTTGCCCAAGGTCGAAGATGAGGTGGTGCTTCGTCGCTGCATGGCACTGCTGTCGGGGCGTCGTCACCGCGTCTTGACCGGAGTCGCGCTCGTGCTTCCCGGCGGTGAGACACGCAGCCGCTTGGTCGAAACGATGATCGCCATGAAGCGGTTGAGCCCTGGGGAAATCGACTTTTACGCTGCCCACGGCGAATGGCGCGGCAAGGCCGGCGGATATGCGCTTCAGGGCTATGGCGAAGTCTATGTTCGCCACATCGCCGGAAGCTATTCCAACGTTGTTGGCCTGCCGCTCGCTGAAACCCGCGTACTGCTCAAAAGCGCGGGCTTCCCGCTTGCCTGAGTGGCTGATTGAGCGCGGAATCGGCGAGGTTCGCACCGCGCTGATTGACGAGGGCCGTATTGTAGAGGCGCGGGTCCTGCGCGAAGGGGTCGTGCCAGCGGGAAGCATAGTTGCGGCGAAGCTGGTCACGGCCGGGCGCAACGCGGTCGCGGTAGCCGATGGCGTTAAGTATTTGCTTCCCAAAGGCGCCGCGGGCGCGACCGAAGGCGCGAAGCTGGCCATCGAGATCACCCGCGAAGCGTTTGACGGATCCGAGCCTTGGAAACGCCCGCTTGCGCGCCTTAGCGATGAAGCGCCGAGTGCCGCACCGGAAATCGATGGACGCGATCTGACATTCCCCGGTCCCGGTGACGAGCTCGGCCGGGCCGGCTGGGCCGATCTGCTCGATGAGGCGCGCAGCGGGATCATAGCATTTCCGGGCGGCGAGCTTCGCGTGTCGCTAACTCCGGCAATGACGTTGATCGACGTTGACGGCACTTCTGCCCCGGTTGAGCTCGCGCTTGCGGGCGCCGCCGCGGCAGCAGCGGCGATCCAGCGACACGCGGTCGGCGGCTCGATTGGGATCGATTTCCCAACGATTGGCGGCAAGGCGATTCGTCAGACGGTTGCTGAAGCGGTAGACGCTATCCTTCCGCTGCCATACGAACGGACCGCCGTGAATGGCTTCGGCTTTCTCCAGATCGTCCGCCCGCGCCGTTTCGCGTCCATGTTCGAGCTCGCCGCTGAACGTGCAGCGTTCGAGGCCCGCGCTCTGCTCCGCGGGGCGGCGCGCGAAGTCGGAGCGATCCGCTTGGCGGCTAATCCGGCAGTGATCGCGGTACTCAGCGCTCGCCCTGAGTGGATCGCGCAGGTGTCACTGCAGGTCGGCGGCGCTGTCAGCTTGCGCGCGGACCCGGCGCTTGGCATGGCCGCAGGCTATGCCGAACCTGCCTAAGCCCTGTCCCTATTGCGGCGAATCGCCAGCCGCGCCTTACGCCCCATTTTGCAGCCAGGGATGCAAGGATCGCGATCTGCTCAAATGGCTCGGCGAAGGCTATCGTATCCCTGGTTGTCCTACGCGCCTTGGCGGGCTGGACAGCGACGAGGACGACAGTTAGGGACCGCTTCGCTCTACCGGACCGAGCCCGTAGTGCGCCCAGGTAGCTCAGTTGGTAGAGCATGCGACTGAAAATCGCAGTGTCGGCGGTTCGATCCCGTCCCTGGGCACCACTTTTTACTAACTATCGAAGTCGCTAGCGAGCTTGTTGGACGTACTGCCCGGAAGTGGCGCAGTTCTGCGCCGTTTCGCGAGCGCCGAGCATCGGCCTCCGTGCCGGGAGACCAATGCGCCACGGGCGCAGCGGACCAACGCGGATGATTTTATCTAGTGGCCATTTCGAGCGTCGGCGGATGCGATGCGCATCATGATGCACCTTTCAGGCGGCTAGCTCAGGCGAACCCAAGCATCTCGCGCTGCGCCTGCCATTCAAGTGGCAGGTTGGCCGCGCGGGCAAGGCGCTGGCGATTGAGTTGCACCGGCTGCCGGCCATCCAGGATGGCTCCCGTAATGTCTGGCGCAAGATAGCTGAGTCGGAGCAGCACAGCAAAATAGTCGCGGGTGTAACCCTGCTCTGCTGCAAGTTCGGCGAGCGTTTCATGGTCTGCGCGGTCGAGCGCCACTCGAGCGGCATTTGCCTTGGCGATCAGTTTGATCAGCGATGAGTCCTGAAGACGGTCACCACCAGCATCCGGCGCGAGCGCAAGCCGCACCTCTTTCCCTCGCCGGACCAGGCTAGCCTCGATCGAGTTGGGCAAGTCCGCACCGGCAAATTCGGTAGAGCTGAGCTGGAGCCGGATGCGATACTCCTCGACCGTAATGCGATCGATACACTCGAGTAGGACTGCCCGCTGTTCGCTCGGCGCTCCTGATGCCAGGATCTGCGACTTCGTGGCCCGTTTAGTCGAGGTGTCATCGGGCTCGACATTCAATGGCGCGTTCAGCAATGTAAGCAGCCGCGTCACGATGACGGCCTCAAGATCTCCTGCGGGCACTCGCGATGCAGCACGGGGCAGTGCCGTCGGATCGAGCCGGCTGACATAATATCGATAACGACGACTGCCTTTTGTAGCGTGGTTCGGCGTCATCCGTCTGCCTTCGGCATCCCAGATGATGCCAGCCAACAGGCTGGGGTCGGTCGAGTTGGTGCCATAGTCGTGGTCGAGGCGGTGCTGCTCCATCATCGTCGCCACCTTGTTGAACAAAGCCGGGTCAATGATCCCCGCGTGCTCGCCGGGATATGCCTTACCCTTGTGGCTGACCTCTCCGACGTAGGTGCGGTTCTTCAGCATCAGATACAGTGCGCCGCGGCTAAACGGAGCAGCGCCGTAAGCTCGCCCGACACGACTGATGCGCGCCTTTGTGCGCAGACCCTTGGCGGCGAGCTCAGCCTGCAACGCCAGGACCGAACCAAGTGCCAGATAGCGTTCAAAGATCATGCGCACGGTCGCCGCGTCGTCGCCGTGGACAATGAGCTTGCGCTCCCGAACCTCATAGCCAAGCGGCACATTGCCACCCATCCACATGCCTCGGGCCTTAGACGCCGCAATCTTGTCGCGGATGCGTTCGCCCGTAACCTCGCGCTCGAACTGCGCGAACGACAGGAGGACATTCAAAGTCAGCCGCCCCATGCTGGTCGTCGTATTGAAAGCCTGCGTCACGCTGACGAACGAGGCACCGGCTGCGTCCAGCACCTCGACAATTTTGGCAAAGTCAGCAAGGCTGCGGGTCAGGCGATCAACCTTATAGACGACGATGACGTTTATCCTGCCTGCACGCACATCTAACAGTAGGCGCCTGAGCGCTGGCCGATCCATGTTACCGCCGGAGAACCCGCCGTCGTCATAAATCTCCGGCGACGGCAACCATCCCTCGTGCCGCTGACTGACGATATAAGCCGCGCATGCTTCGCGCTGCGCATCGAGGCTGTTGAACGCCTGCTCCAGCCCCTCCTCGGTCGATTTGCGCGTGTAAATCGCACAGCGCTGGTCACCAGTAGCCGCGGGTTCGTTCCTACGCTTCATCGCCAACCCCCCGGGGTGACCTTAGTACCGGTCCGTCGCTTCAGGCCGAAGAACAGTGGGCCTGACCAGGCAGCCCCCGTGATCTCGCGCGCGATCGGTGTCAGCGACCGATAGTGCCGATCTTCATATTGGAAACCGTGATCGAGCACGAGCACGCGATAGGTTCGATCGTGCCACCGGCGGACCAGACACGTGCCCGACTTCAACCTCAACTCGCGTTCGAGGTCGAGATCGCCTCCGTCGCGCATCTGCTTTGCGAGGCGGGCAAGCTCGCGCACCCGCGCCGACGGAAGGCCGCCATGATTGCGCTCCTGTATGCGCCAAGCGACTGCGCGCGCCACAAGGTCGGCGCTCAGACCCTCCGGCAGGGGGCGCCCCCGATTCAGACCCCGCCACTCGGCTCGAAGCTGGGCTGGCGACATCGTCGCCAACCCAGCCAGCAGATCCTTCGCAATCACGATCAGGCTTCCATGCGGTAGGAGGTCTCGCCATCTTTCCGCGCTTCCTTGATCAGCATTTTCCCCTTTTTCCGCAGGCCGGAGAGGAATGCGCGCGCGCTGTGCGGCTGCCAACTGGTCGCGGTCATGACCTCAGCAAGCGTGGCGCCGCGATTGCGGGACAGGAGTTTGGAAACGGTCGCCGCCTTGGTCAGCGTTGGGCGGTTGGCGATGGTCGCAGCCGGCGTGGCAGTTTTTTCTTCAGTGAGGATGTCGGTCATTGCAGGTCTCCACTGCGAATGGCGCTGGATGCGCGTTCGCACGACCTGAAGCCCCGTTGATCTTGGATCTGGGGCATGCGCCCGACTCGGTGCGGGCACGCCGACGACCTATGCTCGGTTCGAACAGCAAAGCCAGTCCGATCTGCCGTTACCGCAAAGCTGCGGCTTCGCGTGAAGCTTGTCGACTGTGTGCACCCAGGGGCGTGCATGGAGGAAAATTTCGCGGATTTCGTGCGGCAACTCCTTACGCGGGCAGGAATGATTATGGAGGATACGAGCGCAATGGCGATCCTGATCGCCACAAAACATTTAACGACCCCGATAATCTTTTATAGATGCACCCGAACCAAGGTTCCCCTAACCGAGCTCCGCACATGGTCCCCGGGGAACAGGTCGGTTCGACTCAGAATGCCGCCAAAACGAGAGTTGTAAATTGCTCCATGTCGCGTCGCGACGCTACTCAAACATGGAGCAACAAAGTGAAGATTTCGAATGATAATAAGCAGGCCAGAACCCAGGTTAGGCCCGCGGGTGTCAATCATCAGACCAGAACGCTAAATCGCCGCGCGCCGCATGGGCTATGGCTCGGTGCGCTGAACCACTGCTCGAGTCTCTTGCTCGTCGTAGTGGCCGGCCCCCAGCGAGTGGTCCGGATTGATTGTTAGTGCATTGTCGCCTCTATCGCCAGTGTCGGACGTAGTGGAGCGCAGCGGAACCGGAGGGCGGCGCTCGGCATCGAGCCGCGCGAGCACGTCGCCGCGATCGGCGTTGCGAAGGGTGTTGCGGCGCCCGGTGCGTTCGGCAAGGATTGCGACCGGGGCATCGAGCCAGACGGTGATCGCGCGCTGTTTGAGCAATTTACGGGTCTGCGGGTCGACGAACGCCCCGCCGCCGGTAGCGATGACGCGCAATTCGCCGTCGATCAGCCGCGCGACCAGCCGCCGCTCGCCATCGCGAAAATCGTCCTCGCCCCATAGCGTTCGAACACTTCGGCGGCGGTAACGCCTCCGGCGGCATCCTCGATCGCGCTGTCGCTGTCGACGAATGGCAGATCGAGCCGGGCCGCGAGGCGGCGGCCGACGGTCGACTTGCCCACGCCCATCAGGCCGACGAGGACGATCGGGCGGTCGAGAAGGGCAATCAGCTTTTCCACCAGCTGGGCTATACATAAGGGGCGTGGGTCGGGCAAAAGCGCGCCGATCATTGTCCCATATCGAGCGGAGTGGAATGCGAGGCCCGTTGGTAATCCTGATTCTGCTATTGCTGCTCATCCTCGGCGGGGCGATCCTCTTGTCGCGCAGTGTCGAGGAGCAGCCGAGCCGGACGATCGAAGTCGACGTGACACCCAATGCCGCGCCGCGCTAACCCCCGGATCGCACTGCTGAGCGCGCTCGCCGCGGGGGCGGCGGGAGCGGCGCTGGCGCAGAGCCAGCCCGAATCGATCCTGCCACCGGGCTTCGGCGAACCCGCGCCGCCGCCGCCGCCCACGGTGACCCCCGCGCCGACCACGGCCCCATCGCCCAGCACCGCCGGCGAGCGTCCGCGCGCCCCCGATCTGTCGCGGCTGGAGGACATCATCGGCGAGGAACTGGTGAGCGAGGAAGATCTTGAGCCGCCACCACCGCCGGTCGAATATCCCGACGACCGCCGCCGCGATCCCGCGCTGGTTGGTGCGATCTCGCCCGGAGATTTCGGGATCGATGCGCGGCCGTGGGGGTCGTCGAGCGGGAAATTCCTGTCGGTGCTGCTGCGCCGGACCGATACTCCACTGGCGTCGCGTTGGGCGCATATCGGGCTGCGCAACATGTTGCTCGCGCGGACCGTCGCGCCCGGGCTGGTCCATCCCGCCGACTGGGTTGCCGAGCGCGCCTGGCTGCTGCTGCGGATGGGCGAGGCCGATGCTGCGCGGCTGCTGGTCGCGGGCATCGACACCGACCGCTTCACCCCCAAGCTGGTGCAGGTCGCGGCACAGGTCGCGCTTGCAACCAGCGACCCGTCGGGGCTGTGCGCGATCGAGACCGCATTATCGGATGTCGAGCGGCGGATGGCGCCCCTGGTGGCCGCGATCTGTGCTTCGCTGGCGGGCGAGGCGGAGCGCGCCGCCGCCGATATAGACCAGGCGCGGCGGCGCGGCCGGATCGGGGCGATCGACCTCGCGCTGGCCGACAAGGTGGTCGGCGCGGGCGCGGATACCGCGCGCGCGGTGACGGTCGAGTGGGAGCCGGTGAGCAAGCTCAACAGCTGGAGCTATGGCCTCTCCACCGCGACCGGGATGATGCCGCCGGAGCGCCTGATCGAGCGGGCCGATCCGCAGGTTCGCGCATGGCTCGCGCGGGCACCGATGTTCTCCGCCGCGCAGAGGATGGACGCGGCGCGGACCGCGGCCGCGCTCGGCGTATTATCGTCGGACGCGATGGTTGATCTTTATTCGGCGGTCTATGATGCGACCGACCCCGACGATCTTGGCGGGAGCGACGCGTGGAAGCTTCGCCAGGCGTTCGTCGGGAAGGATCGCGGCGCCCGGCGC